>CAZIKT010000001.1:0-19250 GCA_964539885.1 uncultured Ardenticatenaceae bacterium
TTCGCAACGTCCCGAATCGTTACCGCCGCCATCCTCGCTCCAGCAGTGGAACCAACGGTCACATAAACAAACATGGCCAATTGGAACCGGTTCCAATTGGCCATACTATATAACTGTCACAGCTGAATGTCAAGCCACTTACCGCCTGATAGCCGGGCTCCGACAGTTACAGCAACCAGATGGACTTGCTGTGGCGCTCCCGGCTGCAAGCCGGGGCTATTCCGGTCTTGCGCCCAATGTCACGTCGACTTCCAGGGCAGCGCCGTCCCGTAAAAGTGACAGCCGGACATTGTCACCGGCTGTGCCGTAGCGGGTCAGGAAGACAATCAGATCATCAATCGATCGCACCGGCTGCCCGTTTACCGCCACGACGACGTCTCCGTTCTGCTCGCCGGCGATCAAGCCGGCGCTATCTGCCGGGCCGCCGGGTACAATTGTGACCAGCAGAGCGCCCCGCTGGTCGGCGGGTAGTCCGCGCGCAGCTGCCAAATCACCGGTCAAATCCGTCCCGCTGATACCCAGATAAGGGTGAGCATAGCTGCCGGTGGCAATCAAAGCCGGCACCACTCGCTGCACAATCACCGATGGGATGGCAAAACCAACGCCGGATGACGCGCCGACGGGGGAGATTATCGCCGAGGTAACGCCGATGACCGCCCCTTCCGGGTTGAGCAAAACGCCGCCGGAGTTGCCGGGATTGATGGCAGCATCCGTCTGAATAACGTCCGGAATCCGATAAGCGGTATTGTCCACATCGAGCTGCCGCCCCAATGCGCTGATGAAGCCCACCGTCATGGTACCTTCCTGCCCAAAGGGGTTGCCGATGGCAATTGCCAGCTCGCCAACCCGCAGATTAGTGGACTCCGCGACGGTCACCGGTTTCAGTTGAGCCGGGGGCACATCCGCGCGGATTACAGCCAGGTCACTATCCGGATCTGTACCCACAACGACGGCGTCGGCAACCGCCCCGTCCGCAAATGTGACCGTGAGCTGCGACGCGCCGGCGACTACATGATTGTTGGTGACGATGTGCCCCAGCGTATCCCAGACAAAGCCGGAACCTTCGCCGGAGAGTTGCTGGATATGAACCACCGAAGGGTTCACCCGCTCATAGATGGAGGCCAGCGTCCTCTCCAAGGCCGCGACGGCCTCCAGCGGCTGTGGGGTGGGCGTGGGGCCTAATTGGGCCGGTGGCGAGTCCAGATCGAGTTCTGAGGAATCAATGGCCGGCTCGACATTTCTAGTGAGACCGGTTTTCGATGCGACCAGCTCCAGGATAGGCGCGCAGCCAGTCAGGGCGAACAACGCCAACACAGAGATGGACAACAGAAAAGTGAATTTGAGCCGAGGTAGCATTCCGAATTCTCCCTGATTGTCAAGCTGAACGGCATGGCGGTCGGATGCACATCTGACCGCTTACCCAGGCGGCAAATTGGAAACGGGGCTTCCATTGCCTTCAGGGTAGCCTATGGGAGACTTCGCTGTCTTTATGGCGAGATATCGTTGCCCTTAAGGTCAGCTTAAGTAGTGAGCAGGCGGATGCCCTAAATGCCGCTATGATGACAGAGCGGGCCTGCAAAAGCCGCAATCGTTCACCTAGCTTTCCGCCGATAGAACCATCCAGCGGTCATCACTAAGCGGCACTAAGAACGGCGAGGGTAGACTGGCGTCATAAGTGACAAATAAGTAGCGCATGGCGCGTGTACAGCCAACGTAGAAGAGCCGGCGCTGCTCCTGAAGAAACGTAGCCAGCTCCTCCGGATCGGTTGCGTCGGTTTCGCGTGGCAAGCGGCCGGCTTCAACATGGGCGACAGCCACAATAGGAAACTCGAGTCCCTTGGCGGCGTGGAGGGTAGTCACTTTAGTTGCCGGCTCCTCCAATCGAAATTCCCTACTGTTCATGAAGCGCGCCGGCAACCCCATCTCCTGTAGGACCAGAGCGAGCGGGTTGCCGACACTGCTGCTCGGAACGAGCACAGCGGCGGCATTGACCGGCAGGCGCAATTCCCTGGTGGCGTCATAAATGGCGCGCCCAATCCAGTGAGCCTGGTCACGGAAGTCGGCGGCCGCGTAGAGCACTGGATAAGCACCGGCGTGCACATACTCCTGTTGGGCAGCTTCGCGATCCACAGTGTCATCATTCCGAATGATCTCGTCAGCCGCCGCAGCAATTTCCCGCGTATTGCGATAATTGCGGCGCAGGATGCGGGTACGTCCGGTAACATTTAGCGCTTCGTGCACGCGCCGCCAACTGAAGCCGCGGTTGTAAAGGGACTGATTGGCATCGGCAGTCAGGAAGAGACCAGACGGTTCTCGGCATAACTCCACGCAAAGGGCCAGACCGGTGGGCGGGAGGTCCTGAGCCTCATCAACCAAGACATAATCCCATGCACGGCCATATTTGCCTGATCGAACGACGGTCAGCGCGAGTTGCAGCAACTGCACCCATGTAACCAGTCTTCTCTGATGGAGCAGTTGCCGAAAGCGTAAATACAGTTGCCAGACCGCCTGGCGCACTTCCTGATTGAATGGCAGGCCGCGTCCGGACCGATGTGCGGCCAGATAGTCGGCTTCATTTCGGCAGTTCTGACCCTCGATTACCCAATCAAACTCCTGCAGCAGATATTCATCTCGGTAGTCCTGCAACAGCCGGCTGAAGCGCAACGCAGCGAGCTGGCCCGAGCCCTGGGAAGCCAGCGCCAGCCGGGCCGCCGATAGCGCATCATGGCAATCACGGTCATCGGCCACTTTCTGATTGTGTCCACCCTTGCGCGCAATGGACAGGGCCAGGCGGTGCAGAGTCGACACTTGAATGCCGGCGGGCAATGGTACGGTTTGCTCAGCGGTCGCATCTCCAGCCAACAAATATCGCAACAGCGATTCGCTGGCGTGGGCGAGGGCGTTGGTATAGGTCGTAAAAAGGATAGTTGGCGGGGTGCCTCCTTCCGAACGGCAGTGCTCGATAATCGCGCGGACGCGATACAGAGCGACTGTTGACTTACCGGAGCCTGGTCCTCCTTTGACGAGTGTCGGCCCCGCTAACGCCCAATCAGTCAACGGCTTTTGCGTTTCATCCAGCCGCAGTAGAAAGCCGGTGAGCGTTCCTTCAGCATAACGCAGCAGATCCTCCGGCCTAAAGAGAACTTGATCCGGTTGGGACGCGATTCGCTCCGCCTCAGGCGGGTAGAGGCCATCGATGACACGGCTCAGCACATCGGCCGGCACCTGTTCCTGGGAGAGGTTGTATAGCTCATCCTCTGTGCGACAGCGGACGAGCACATCATGGTAAGCAGCATCAATTCTCCACTTGCTCAGCAGGGTCGGCGTCAGGCGGCGCGGAAGGGGCTCCGGCGCCAGTTCGGGTGGCCGCTCTTTCTTTGGCGAGAACCATTCCGGGTGGCCCATCCATTCCGGCTGTCCGGCCAATAGCGGGCCGAACTCAGCGGAAGCTTCCGGCAGATCCCACCCCTGGTAGTTGAAGCGTTCATAAATGCTGGCTCGTGGGCCGATAGCGAGCAATTGAACCATTTGACTGGGAGGATTCACCGCATAGATCAGCCGGTAGTCACCTAACCGGTAACGCCAGACATTCTCCCACCCTTTCAACGGCTTGATGGTGTCGCCGCGCAGCGTTATCGGGTCCTGCTCCAATTCCTGCAACGCCTTCACTGCGGCATGTTGCAGACTCTTATTGAGCTCAATGAAATCTGTGTCATAGGCCGGCTTATGCGTTATTGTCCAGGTCATCTTTCCTCCCTCCGTTAGGCAAATCTGTCAGGAGGTTGGCTGAAGCGGAAGGCGAATCACAAAGCGACTTCCCTGGTCGATAGCGGGGTCCAGTTCCAGTACGCCCCCATGCGCTTCTATCATTTCCCTCGCAATTGTAAGTCCCAGGCCAAGACCCTGCGGGAGACGCTGAGCCTGTACACCGCGAAAGAACGGTTCAAAGATGCGCTGCCGCTCATCCTCGGGTATCCCGGGCCCACTGTCCTTGATACTGATCCAGGCCCAATCATCCTGCGCCCCGCCGCCGATGGACAGATGACCGCCGGCAGGAGTGTATCTCAAGGCGTTGCTGACCAGGTTACCGATGGCCTGGGCCAGCCGGTTACGATCGATCTGAACTTCCGGCGCATCGAGCAGGTCCATTCTCCAGACGATATCCTTCCCATAGGCGGCTTCCCGCCACGGGCCGAGAATGGTCGGCAGCCAGCTTTTGAGATCGGTTGCTTCCAGGCGAAGCTCCATCGCGCCCAGGGCGCGGTCATGCAACTGCGCCATGTCATCGAGCATCGGTTGCATCCGCCGCAGCTCACTATCCATGCCGTCCAGCAACTCTTGTCGCAAAGCAAGGTCGGCATCCGCGCCGACGCGCAGGGAATAGACCGCAGAACGCAAGGCGCCCAACGGTCTTCCCAACTCATGCACCAAGTTAGCCAGCAGCCGTTGGCGCGCCTCCTCCAGCATTTGCAGCCGATTCAGTAGAGAGTTAAAGGCGGAGGCGAGTTGTTGGATTTCCAGCGGTCCCTCTTCGGGGATCGGCAGCGCCTCACCTTCCGCAACGCGATTGATGGCGGTAGTGACGCGCCCCACCGGCCTTCCCACTAACAGGGCGGCGCTCAAGCCCACGAACACCCCGAGCAGGAGTTCACCGATGACAATGGCGAGAATGATATTTCGTAGCCGACCAACGAGCTGCGCCGCGCTGGACAACTCCTCTGAGACATGTACCAGGCCGACAACCTGCTCCTGGCTGTTGAGAGCCGGCACGGTGACGCTCCCCTGATTGCCGCTGCGCTGAAATTCACTGCTTTCTCCTGCGACCGCGGTATCAGACCCGGGCACCTCGACTTCTTGGCCGTAGAAAACCACATAGGCCGGGTCGGATGCCGCTAAGAGCACCCCGTTGGTATCGAGCAGCATAATCTGGATGTCCAGCCGACGGCTTATTACGCCAACGTACTCCTGGGCCACCTCTTCTTCGAGCCAGAGTCCCGGCTGCGAATTCGCCACCTCAGCAATCACGGTAGCCTGCTCAGTCAGTCTCGCAGCAGTGCTCTCCAGTAGAACCTGAGTCTCAAGAAAATACAGCAAAAGGAAGCCAAATACCGGCACCACCACCAGAATGGGGATCAGATGGCTGAGTATGAGCCGGCTTCGCAGTGTGCGCATGGCTCAGCTATGTTGCGTCCGTGGATGCGGGCAGTGGGGTGAGCTTGTAACCCACGCCTCGTACGGTCACGATCCGGCGCGGACTGCCGGGGTCGTCTTCTATCTTCTCGCGCAACCAGCGGATATGAACATACACTACTTGCGGTTCGCCGCTGAATTCCGGCCCCCACACCCGGTGAAGCAGGTCGTCAACGGAGAGAACGCGCCCGGCCTCCAGCGCCAGCGCGTGCAGGACGGCGAACTCGCGGGCCGCCAGGCTAAGTGGGCGGCCAGCAACCAGCACCGTATGGCCGGCCGGGTCGATGACGATATCACCCACAACCAGCGTCCCGCCGGTAGTTGCCCGGGGGAGGGATTCTCGGCTCCGTCTCAGGACAGCGCGAATTCGCGCCAGCAGTACATCAGTATCAAACGGTTTGGTGACGTAATCATCGGCTCCCATCTCGAGACCGACTATCTCATCCAGTTCGCGCCGCCGGGCAGTTAAGAAGACGACCGGCACGTCGCTTTCTTTGCGCAGTTGCCGCAGCGTCTGCAGGCCGTCAATTCCCGGCAACCCCACGTCCAGCACGATCAGGTCCGGCGGCGAGCGCTCGAACACGGCCAGGGCTGCTTCGGCGGTGGCGGCGGTGAACACCTCATATCCGGCCTGCTCCAGGTTGAAAGCCAGACTGCGGCGAAGCAAGTCATCATCATCAACCAGCAGCACCTTTTCTCTCATTGTCTATGCAATCCCGGCGCGGGCGACAACTGTTCAATGCCGACTGGGGGCGCGCTTCCTACCGCTGGATATTAGCGGTTGCCGGCACGACCTTCATATTGAAGTCTTCCACCATGTCAGTGAGCCGGCCCTGAAGTTGCTCCCAATCATCGGTTGCCAGGACGTAGCGCATTTGCTTGAGGGTCGGCGCATTGCCACTGACCAGGATCTGTTCGCAATCCCCGTAGACCGTGTACCAAACTTGAATGTCCCCGAGACCCAACTTGCTGATGCCCGGAATAAACTCGTTGGCTACAAAGTCCGAGTACTCCGACTCTTGCTCGGCCCTGATGTCCCATCTCATGATAAGTTTGAATGCCATGCTTCTACTCGCCTTGCCAGTCTCATCCAGATTGTCACTTGCGAACTCCGAACCGCAAAGGAGCGGCAGTTTACGCCCTGGGATTTAATATGACAATTTCGGTCTCTTCCGGCAGCTTGGCCCGCGATAATCTGAGCACCGGCATTTCTTCCGCCGCCGCGACTCCCATCTCGCTGAGAAATCGCTCCACTCCATCCAGCTCAATCGTCAATTTGGGGATCGCGTAGTGCATGGGCACCACTACATTGGGTTCCAACATCGAGACCAGTTCGGCTGCCTGAGACGCATTGAGACTACCTCCCCCGCCAACCGGCACCAGCAAGACATTCACTTGCTCCAGCGCCTCAATCTGAGTTTGGGTTGGAACCTGCGCCATGTCTCCCAGGTGAGCGACGGTCAACCCTTCATAATCAAACATGAACAGCACATTTCTTCGCTGCTCACTCTGTTGAGCCGTGGCGATGCCCGTAATGAAGACCCCACCGATCTCGTATTCGCCCGGTCCCGTCAGGGCGTACGAGTAGCCGCTGACGCCGGCGACGTGGTTATGTCCTCGCGCGTCGTGACTGACTGTAACAACATCCGCTTTCAAGTTGGGAGCTTTCAAACCCACTTTCTCGTCAAAGGGATCGGTGATTACTTGCGCATATCCCCGCTCGGCCAGCCGAAAGCAGCTCAGCCCATACCAGGTTAGTTCCATATTTCCTCCAAGAGAAGTTACTCCTATTATAGCAGTGCGTTATGCCGACCGCTAACTGCTGGTCCGGCGGTCGTTGCCCTATGTTTTGCCTGTGGTACACTATGCGCCGCACTCTGCTGAACACGCGGCAAACTGCCGTAGGAACTTCCGTGCTTCGGATACTAAATCTCACCAAAGCGTTCTATTCGCTTGTCGCCGTCGACGACGTTTCGTTCGAGATACCACAGGGCGAAGTAGTTGGGCTTCTGGGCCCTAACGGAGCCGGCAAGACCACCATATTCCGGCTGATTTCCGGCTTCCTCCGCCCCGATAAGGGGACAATTGCCCCTGTAGCGGACACGTGGCCTAGGATGGCGTTGAAGCCGGAAAGACTGCTCTTTCCGAATCGCTTGCGGGTGCGGGAATATCTGCGATTGGTGGCGGGCCTAGCGGGCGTCCCGGGAAAGGCAACGGACGCCGTCAACCAGGCCCTCGAGCAAGTAAACCTGCAGTTTGACGCCAACAAACGTATCAGCGATTGCTCAAAGGGGATGCGTCAGCGGCTGGCTATTGCTCAAGCGCTTATCGGAGATCCACCACTGCTCCTACTTGATGAGCCCACAAACGGTCTGGACCCGGAGGGACAGGTAGCAATCTGCCGGCTGATAAAGGAACTTCATGCCGGCGGCAAGACCATTCTGCTGAGCTCGCACCAGTTGAAAGAGGTTACCGAAGTCTGCACAGCGCTGGTGATTCTGAACCAGGGCCGCGTCCATTATGCCAGCAGCATGGCGGAAGCGCTTACCCTGCGGCCCCATGTCACCATTGAGACGACGGGTCTGCTGGATGACCTTGCTCCCTTGCTGACTGAGCTTTCCCCGCAAATCGAGGTGAGCGGCGCGACCGTTGTGCTTCGCGAGGACGCTATCGCATTGCGCCGGCAAGTGTTGAGCATCCTGCTGGCTACCGGCTACGACGTCCAGTCGCTGTCCCAGAAGCGCGTGACTTTGGAAGAGATCTACGCCGAGGCGGTAAAGTGATCCGGCGTATCCGCACCCTTTCCGGTTACCTGCTTCGCAGCCAGGCAATCTCCATTTCCGGCATCATCATGTTGTTGGGGATGCTCGCCTTCTGGCGTCTGTTTTTTGATCCCACACAGCGCACGCCGGAAGCCAGTTACTATGTGTTGTTGACCACTCTGTTTGGAGCCGGCATGACATTCGTGGCTACCATTGCGTTTGCCGCGCGCGCGAATCAGGCGGTGAGCTACCCGATGTTGGCCAGGTTACCCAGCCGAGTCGAACATCTGACGGCGGTATTCCTCAGCGCCGTGACATATGCTACTTTCCTGCAGCTGCTGCTGGCACTCCTGGCTACATGGCGGGGGCCGGGGCTTGCTTTCGGGCAGATCATTGAGATACCCCCACTCTGGCTCTCAGTCAATATCCTGGCTGCCGTTTTGGCGTTGCATGCTACCGATCTGGTTGCTAGAGGTTGGTCGAGAGTGTATGTCTACGGCACGATCGCGCTTTTGCTGCTGCTGAATACACTGTCAAACACCGGATTTAGCTGGCTAACCAACGCCGTCAGCAATGTGAGCACCTTCTTCTATTCCACCAGCCTTGAACTGCTCGGAAATGCCTTCAACAGTATGGCGAACTGGTTGACTAGCGGTGGAACCGGCGTATTGTCTCAGGTGTCGGCCGTTATCTTCTGGCCCTTTCGGGCGCTCAGTGAGGCGGTGATCATCGGACACTTCACGCCGCTTCAAGCCCTTGCGCCCGCTGTCCTATTGCTGTACGCCACAGCCCTTTACATGCTGGCAGCTGAGTTCTTCGCCACCAAGGACCTCTTCCTCACTGAGTAGGGAAAGCCGGGGCCGGCTGTTGTCGTTACCCGCAAGGTGTCAGGCCGCTCAGATATTGGGTGTCAGGTCCACCACAAAGCCCAAAACGCCAATGCCAATAAGAAGTAGGCCGGAGACGCGCGTCAGGAGCGCATAGTTACTGGTCATCCAGCCGGTGAAACGCCTCTGCAACGAGAGCGCGACGAACGGCAGCAGTACCAGGGGCCAGCCGAATCCCAGGCCAAAGAAGAAGAAGTATAGGATACCGTCCAACAGGCCGCTGGCGCTGCCGGCGGCAAGCAAGAATGCGCTTACCACCAGTGGGCCGGCACAGGGCAGTGTGATCGGTCCGAGCAGGACGCCGTACAAGTAGGCAGCCGCAAAGGGATTGCGCAGTACCGGAGTATTGGACATGCTGAGGCGATTGAATGGGTTTCGCCCGCTGAGCATCAGAATGCCCATCAGAATAACGATTCCATAAATGACCGGCAGCAGGATCGGCAACAGCGCGTCAAACGAACGCTGCAACACAAACAGGACCAGACCGACCAGCAACATCAGGGTCAATACGCCAAGCAATACCAGCAGGCCCAGCCATTTGGCCGCCTTCTGGGCACGCTCGTTCTCAGCATTGCCGGCGAGGAAGGCGATCAGACCTGGATAGAGAGGCAGGATGCAAACGTTGGTCAGGATGGCCGCGTTACCCAGGACAAAGGCCTGCAGGTACTCGGACATTTGCCCTATCCTTGCGCCGCCTGAATCTGGGAAATGATGTCTTCAACGGACTTGATGCCGGTTACCAATTCAGTGGCGCTGCCGTCGGGCCGGATGATGAAGTGCGGCGTGGACGGGGGATTGGCAATCGTGCGCCCGAATTGGTCGGCCATGGACTGAAGCATTTCAGGGGTCATGACTGCGAAGACCCAATCAAAGCCGGTCGCCTGGGTGTACTCAACCAGTTGCTCATTCGTCAGGTTGGTTTCGACGCTGAGTGCTACAAAGACCACATTGTCATCATTCAACTGGGCGCGTGCTTGCTGCACATTACCCAGTTGCCGGCGGCAGTTGGTGCACCAGGTGGCCATGGGCTCCACAAAGACCGTCTTGCCGGCAAACTCCGCCAGGGTGAAGCTCGCGCCTGTGCGGACGTTGGTCAGGGTTGCCTGCTGCCAGGCCGGAAGATTGCTGCCGGCCGCCGGCTCATCGCTGGCCACAGTTACGCCGGCATCCACAGCGGTCGCCGGATCATCCATCGCTTCGGCCGGATCATCCATTGCCTCGGCAGATTCATCAGCCATGATTTCAGGCTCCGCATCGACCTCGACAGCCGGCTCTTCTGCCGTTGCCTGTGCCGATTGATTGGCGGTTTGCACCTGCGTTGCCGGCTCAGACCCGCCACAGGCAACCAGTATCAGTAATCCGATTGTCAGCATAACAGTGATTCGCAAGCTCATTTCGCAATACTCCTAATTCTCCAGTCTCCGCACGCGTCAACGGCCGGCTGACTGAGTCCAAATGCCCAGCCTTTCCCGACCCACGTGACACAGCGTCCCACTCTGGACGCCGTTGCGGGTAGGATTATTACCGGGCAGAGATTACGCTCAGCTTCTATGAAGATTACGGGCTTCTTAAGACGTGCTGGTGTTGAGGTCGAGCTTAACCGTTGCCGGATAGAGCAGATTTGCAAGGTTGACCAGGCTTGCTGTTGATCAAACCGGCCAAAGCGACCGGCTTTTTCTGCTTAGCTCAGGAGAAGATGTCATCCTGATCGGCGCTCTCTCTCCCCGGGAAGTAGCGCTTGTTGAGATAGTCGGCAAGACGCTCTGCCTCGATCCTATCAAGGCCCGAACCAAACAATCCCCCTCGTGAACCGTAGTCAAAAGCAATTGCGTGCCGGCTTTCGTTGAATTGGAACAGGCCTACATGGGCCATGTCATAGGCATCAGTGACGCCTAATAGCGACAGGGGACGGCGAACGATTAGAGTCTGTTCGTTAACAAACAAGATCTCACGCGTCGCTCCGTAATAGCCAAGATATCGCATGACGTGCTTGCCAAGCCGGTACCAAATATAGGCCCAAACTGCAAGGATCAGCAGGTAGACCAGAATGTAGACAAATTCCATAGAAGCGATTGGTTGCTGCAGAAGCCTGACTAATAGCGCGATCGTGGCTCCGATCCAGACAATAAGCAAGACGGCATAGACCATTGTATAAGGGGCGTTACGGGTCAGAGGCATGACGACCTTCAGCCGCTCGTCGCCCTCTCCAAAGCTAACGAAGGATAGTTCGGCCATCTGCAGATTATCTCTTAAGCCGCCGCCCCGGCAAGGCGGCCATGATACACGAGTGGCCGGACTAGACGAATCCAAGTTCACGCGCGGCAACGGCCAGTTCTTCGCGGAACTTTGGATGGGCGATGCGGATCAGCTCCTGGGTTCTCTGGCGCACGGATTTGCCGTAAAGGGAAGCGACGCCGTACTCGGTGACCACATAGTGTACGTCATTGCGCGTGGTCACAACTCCCGCACCTTCGGTGAGCATTGGCACGATGCGACTGACCGTCCCATCCTTGGCAGTCGAGAGGAACGCCACAATGGGTAGGCCGCCACGGGACCTCGCCGCTCCGCGAATGAAATCCAGTTGCCCACCCACTCCACTGTAGAACTTTGGCCCAATCGAGTCAGCGCATACCTGGCCTGTCAGGTCCACTTGCAGGGCCGAGTTAATAGCGACCATTTTATCGTTCTGGGCAATGTTGAAGGGATCATTGACATAATCGGTGGGATGCAGCTCGATCAAAGGGTTGTTGTGAACGAACTCATATAGCCGTTGGGAACCAAATAAGAAGCCGGCGACGATCTTGCCGGGGTGGAAATTCTTGCGTGCACAGGTGATGATACCGGCCTCGACCATATCAATGACGCCGTCAGAAAACAACTCAGTGTGAATACCCAGATCTCGATGGCTGGTCAGATTCTTCAGTACCGCATCAGGGATGCTGCCAATTCCCATCTGGAGCGTTGCCCCATCAGGAATCAGTTCGGCGATATGGGAGCCAACTGTCAGGTGCTCTTCGCTGCCGCCGCCCTGCGGCGCTTCCGGCAGCGGATAGTCCACTTCTACGATGGTGTGCAGGCGACTGACATGAATGAAGCTGTCGCCCAGCGTGCGCGGCATTCTGGGATTTACTTCGGCGATTATGCGGTTGGCTGCTTCGGCTGCCGGCTTAGTCGTCCCAACTTCAACCCCATAGCTGCAGAAGCCGTGCTCATCCGGCGGCGTCACAGAAATCAGGGCAAAATCCAACGGCAAGTGCCCTTCTGAAAAGAGTCTGGGGATTTCCGAAAGAAAGACTGGTGTGAAGTCAGCACGCCCTTCCTGCACGGCCCGCCGGACATTATGCCCGATGAAGAGTGCATTTACGCGAAAGTTCTGCTGATATTCCGGCGCGACGTAAGGAGCGGGGGCAAAAGTCAGGATGTGCGTGATTTCTACTCCTCTCAGACTCTGCGCCCGACGAGTTAGTCCTTGCGTCAATTCAACCGGCACGCCGGCCCCACCACCGATGTACAGACGGTTGCCGGACAAAATGGAGGTCAGGGCGGTATCCACGTCGGTAATTTTTCGCCGGTAGATCTCCTTCCAGTTCATTGCACGCCCCCAATTCTCAAGAAGCTGGGCAGTTCCTCGTCAATCTCAAGGCCAAGGGAATCCGCCACATCCGGGTGCGCCAGCCGACCCTCATAAAGGTTCAAACCTCGGGCCAATGATGTGTTCTTGGCAAAGACCTCTGGCAGCCCAAATTGGGCAATCTCCAACAAAAGCGGAACAGTAGCGTTTGTCAGCGCGTGACTCATGGTGCGCCCCACAAGCGCGGTAACGTTCGGCACACAAAAGTGGATGACTCCCTCGTCTATGTAAGTCTGATCGCGCAGGGTCGTGGGCCGGCTTGTCTCGGACGCGCCTCCCTGGTCAATGGCAAAGTCAATGATCACCGAGCCGGGACGCATCTTGCGCACTATCTCCCGAGTCAGCAGGATAGGCGCGCGCCGGGCCGTCGTGTGCACGCAGATTACGATCACGTCGGCGAACGAGGCTGCTCGCTCCACGTTGTATTCGGTTGCTACCATGGTCGTCACCCGGCCGCCAAACTGCTCGTCCAATTGGCGAAGCCGGGGAACACGGTTATCAAGCGCGGCAACTTGCGCCCCAAGTCCCAGGAACGCCCGCACGGCGTTGCTGCCCAGCGTTCCGGCTCCGATCACCACCACCTCCGCTGACGGCACGCCCGGCACGCCGGAGAGCAACGTGCCGCGCCCGCCGTTGAGCGTTGTCAATAGCCGACCGGCGATGATTGGAGCCAGCCGGCCGGCCCCCTCGGATAAGGGCTGCAGCACCGGGAACGAGCCGTCATCTTCCTGCACCATTTCAAAAGCAACGGCCGTTATACGGCTTTTGATGAGCGCCTGTAACAGATCACGCGAGGCCACGGACAGGTGCAGCAGTGACAATATCGATTGCCCTTCACGAAAGCGTGCGTGTTCTTTTGCGGTCGGCCGACCCACTTTGACTACCACGTCTGCCCGCCCATATGCCTCATCAGCCGAGTAGACCAGTTGTGCGCCGTAGCGGCGGTAACGTTCATCAGAGAATCCGGAACCAACGCCGGCGCCCTTTTCGACGTATACGGTGTGACCGGCTGAGACAAGGGAGTGCACGCCGCCGGGGGTAAGCCCTACCCGCATCTCCAGGTCACGAATTTCGCGAGGTACTCCAAACTCCATCACAAACTCTCCTTTCCATGACCGGCGTCAATTCCGGCAAGCTGCCGACACCGCCGATAGCAAACCGGCGGGCATAGATCGCCAATCCCATCATATTCTATCGGTCCCGGCCGGCGCCGGACAGTGACGATGTACACTATTGCGGGGTGTAATTGAGTCAATTCCTTGGCCCATCAATTTCTTTCGCAGTCGCCTTCGGTGGTTTCAGGGTATAATGTCCACCTCAGGCCCGATTTCGGACGACTCGCCTACATGGAGGGACCATGGATCAGCAAGTATTCTCGACCCCGGCAGAGCAGGATGCCATAGTTCATGGTTACCATGGGAACGCCTTCGCTTTCCTGGGTCCTCATGACTATCAAGACACGGAACACGCCGGAGTCGTGGTCCGCGTCTTTCTTCCTCAGGCTCGCCAGGTGGCGCTGCTGCTAACACAGGAAAAGGAGTATCCAATCGAGCGAGCGATGGCTCAAGTACATCCCGGGGGCTTATTCGAATGTCTTGTTGAAGGCGCAACACTTCCCCTGACATATCGGTTGCGGGCAACCGGCTATGAGGGCGGGGAAACCGAATCTGACGACCCTTATCGCTTCCCATCCCTCTTGAGCGGATATGATGAGTATCTGATGGCGGAGGGTACCCATGCCCGCATATATGACCGGCTGGGCGCTCACCTGACAAGCGCCGATGGGATAGCCGGCACGCAGTTTGCGGTGTGGGCACCAAACGCCTTACGAGTCAGTGTGATCGGCAACTTCAACCAGTGGGACGGGCGACGGCATCCCATGCGCTTTCATGTGAACAGCGGCGTATGGGAAATCTTCCTTCCCGGCATCGGCCAGGGAGAGCTGTACAAATATGAGATTAAGACCCGACACCTGGACTACACCGTCGCTAAGTCGGATCCGGTAGGCTTCTTCACCGAAATGCGCCCAAACACCGCCTCCATTGTCTGGGATATCGCCCAATATCATTGGGACGATAATCAGTGGATGGGCCGCCGGGATCAGGCTCAAGCTCTGGCGGCGCCGATCAGTATCTATGAGGTGCATCTGGGTTCGTGGCGGCAGAAGAACGGGTGGGAGTGGTTAACCTACAGGGAGTTGGCGGCGGAACTGGTACCCTATGTCAAAGAGATGGGCTACACACACATCGAACTGCTGCCTGTCTCGGAATATCCCTACGACGGGTCATGGGGATATCAAGTAACCGGCTACTTCGCGCCAACGAGCCGCTATGGGACGCCGGAGGACTTTATGGCCCTGGTAGACGCTTGTCACCAGGCGGGTATTGGCGTTATTCTGGACTGGGTGCCGGCTCACTTTCCGCGCGACCAGCACGGATTGGCCTTCTTTGACGGAACCTTCCTGTATGAGCACGCCGACCCGCGTCGAGGTGAGCACCCGGACTGGGGCACACTTATCTTCAACTTTGGCCGCAACGAGGTCCGGCAGTTCCTAATCAGCAACGCCCTCTTCTGGCTGGACAAGTACCATATAGACGGTCTCCGGGTAGATGCCGTGGCCTCGATGCTATATCTGGACTTCTCGCGCGAACCCGGCCAATGGATTCCCAACCAGTACGGCGGTCGAGAGAACCTAGAGGCAATTGCCTTTCTGCGCGAGTTCAACCGAAATGTGCATGAGCAGTATCCCGACGTACTCACCATCGCCGAGGAATCAACCGCCTGGCCGGCAGTCACCGGAAAACCCGATGAGGGTGGCCTGGGGTTTGATCTGAAGTGGAACATGGGCTGGATGCACGATACGCTGCGTTATATGGCCAACGACCCTGTTTACCGAGCCTATCATCACGGCTCGCTGACCTTTTCAATGCTCTACGCCTTTAGCGAAAAGTTCTTGCTGCCATTCTCTCACGACGAGGTCGTGCACTTGAAGCGCAGTATGCTGGATAAGATGCCGGGGGACGTATGGCGGCGGTTCGCGAATTTGCGCGCGCTGTATGCATACCAATTTGGGCATCCAGGCAAGAAGCTGCTCTTCATGGGCGGTGAATTCGGCCAGTGGAGGGAATGGAGCGAAGCCCGGTCGCTCGACTGGGCATTGTTGGAACAGGATGCGCGTCATCAACAGCTTCAGAAGCTCGTGGCTGATCTGAACGCCCTGTACACCACCGAGGCGGCTCTCTACCAACAGGACTACAGTTGGGATGGTTTCACTTGGTTGGAATTCCGTGACTGGGAGCGCAGTGTAATTGCCTTTGCCCGGCACACGCCGGACAGAGCGGAACAGATTGCGGTGGTCTGCAACTTTACCCCGGTCGTCCGTCACGATTATCCGGTTCCGGTGCTCAGCGCCGGGTTGTACTCCGAGTTGCTGAACACGGATCGGTCAGATTATGGCGGCAGCGGGGTCGCAAACAACCGGCAACTGGAAGCAGTTCGGACCAGCTTGCCGGATAAGCAATACATCGTCACTGTCTCTTTGCCGCCGCTGGCAGTGATATTCCTGAAGTGGCAGGGCGACACGGGAGTACCAGGCGGTAATGGTTAAGCGCAGGTGACCCTTGAGCGCAGAGCCTGTGCTTTACCCGCTTTTGTTTGAGCCGGTCCTGAAAGAATACATTTGGGGCGGGTACAGTCTTGCCCGTCTATTGAATCGGCCGGTCCCGGCAGACAGACCGATCGCCGAGAGCTGGGAGATCGCAGCGCACGCCAACGGGACGACGAATGTGGCCAATGGGCCATATGCCGGCAGGTCGTTAACCCGGTTGCTCGACGAATTTGGTGAGGCGTTGGTCGGTCGAAGAGCACGTTGGGCGCTTGAACGAGATCGTTTTCCCTTGCTTATCAAGCTGCTGGACGCAGCGCAAAGCCTTTCTGTACAGGTGCATCCTGATGATGCCTACGCCCTATCGCATGAGGGCAATGAACTGGGAAAGTCGGAAATGTGGGTGGTCCTGCACGCGCAGCCGGACGCTGCAGTGGTGCTGGGTATGGAGCCGGGGGTTACTCGGGAGAGTTTTCGAGCCGCGCTTATCAGCGGCAGGTTGGCGCCGCTGTTACACACCATTCCGGTAGCAGCGGGAGATCACGTTTGTGTGCCGGCGGGGTCACTGCACGCGATCCTGGGTGGTGTCTTGATTGCGGAAATCCAGCAGAACTCGGATACCACCTATCGGGTATACGACTGGAATCGATTGCAGAAGAATGGTCATCCTCGGCCGCTGCACATCGAGAAAGCGCTCGAAGTCATCAATTTTGAGCAGATAGCCCCCGCCCTGCCTGCGGTCCAGACGGTCCAGACGGTACCGGGACCAGCCGGAATAGTGCGCGAACGCTTGTGCGAAACCAGATATTTCGCTGTTGAGCGGCTGCGCTTGGAAGTAGGCGATAGGGTCGGTGGCAATTGCGATGGTGAGACGTTGGAGATATGGGGTGCCATCGAGGGCGAAGCCCAAATAGCATCCGGCAGGTATACGCTGGAAATGCGTGCGGTCCGATTCGCCCTGCTGCCGGCCAAGCTCGGCGAATACGAGTTCAGCGCTGTGGGAGGGCCGGCAACAGCACTGCGCGTTTACCTGCCGTAAGACATGCCGCACCCTCCGAGGACCGTGCAACCGAGGTCTATCGGATACGATGTTCCGGAGCGCCAGCTGAGAGACCGCGAATTGCGATTGCCGGTTCACGGGGGTTATGATATGATTGCTCCCGCTCTAACGCCTTACTTCGAGATAAGGCCACAAACATCGGAGGTACTTAAGACATTGGCAAACATTAAGTCAGCGAAGAAACGTATCCGGCAGAACGAGAAGCGGCGTTTGCACAATCGGCATTACCGCGCCGCGGCGCGCACGCACGTCAAGAAGGCGCGCGTCCAGATTGCAGCCGGACAACTTGACGAGGCGAACGAAACCGTAGACGCGGCCATCAAGACGCTCGACAAAGCTGCCCGCAAGGGGATCATTCACCCGCGCAACGCCGCCCGTCGCAAGAGCCGGATCATGTCCCAACTTGCTGCGGCCCAGAAGCAGGCAACGAGCGCCCGCTAGTCGATTTCGTTTCGCAACTCAATCAGAGATTATTAAGGCGCTGCTCGTCCCGGAGCAGCGCCTTTTTTGGGGATGGGCGCGTTCAGGCGAGGTGAGCCTGTTCGGCGGAAGTTAACGCGCGTTCAAAAATGTGCAGGCCTTCGTCCACAAGCTCCAAGGGGATATTCAGCGGAGGCGTGAACCGGATCGAGTTGGTCCCACTGGGGATCAACAAGAGGCCGGCCTCAAATGCCTGTTGAATAACCGCGTTGCGCAGATCGACAGCCCGCTCCTTTGTGCCGCGATCCTTCACAAACTCGACCCCAATCATCAGGCCGCGGCCGCGAACATCGCCCATACTGGGATGACGCATCTGCATTTCGGCCAGCGCATCCTGGAAATACGAGCCGGTCGTGACCGCCTTTTCAAGGAGGTTTCCCTCAGTTATCACCTGCAAAGTCGCCAGGCCCGCAGCAGCCGCAATCGGGTTGCCGCCGAATGTACTGCCGTGCGCGCCCGGAGCCCAGACATTTATTACCTCATCCCGAGCGATAATACCCCCGATGGGCATGCCGCTGGCGATCCCTTTTGCAAAACAGACAATGTCCGGCTCCACCTCTTCGTGCTCGACAGCCCACCATTTGCCGGTGCGCCCCACGCCGCTCTGCACTTCGTCCACGATCAGCAGGATGCCGTAGCGGTCACAAATCTCTCGCAAGCGCTTAAAGAAGCCGGGCGCGGGAACGACGTAGCCGCCCTCACCCTGGATCGGCTCAATCAGAACGGCGGCCACATCATACGGTGAAAGCATGGTGCGAAACACCTGCTCCTCCAGATAACGGATAACCGTGTCGCCGTAGTTCTCGTAGGGCCTGGCGGCAAGCAATTGCCGATAGGGGTTTGGATAGGGGATGTGCTCAGTCCGTACAGCGGTATGGTAGCCTTCACGCTGCACATACTTGCTGGCCGTGAACGAGAGCGCGCCCAACGTCCGGCCATGAAACGCGCCCATAAAGCTGATGAACCGATAGCGTTCTGTCTTGTACATCGCCAGCTTGATAGCCGCTTCAACCGCCTCTGCGCCGGAATTGCCGAAATAGACACGCGAACCGCCGGAAATCGGGGCGATCTCCTGCAGTCGCTCAGCCAGGGTCACTCCCTGTTCATAGTAGAAATCCATCAGGCAGATGTGCCAGAAGTCTTCCAATTGCTCGCGCACGGCGGCTTCTAC
The DNA here is from genome assembly GCA_964539885.1 of uncultured Ardenticatenaceae bacterium. Taxonomy (GTDB): domain Bacteria; phylum Chloroflexota; class Anaerolineae; order Promineifilales; family Promineifilaceae; genus JACKCB01. Next base: position 18,786 of record CAZIKT010000001.1, read on the forward strand.
CGTTGGATGCCGGTGACCGACATTCATAACCGCCACACCGGCCATGAAATCAATATAGCGCCGGCCGTCGACATCCCATAGCTCCGAGCCGGAGGCGCGGTCAACAACCAGCGCATACTCGCGTTTATAGCTCGGCGCTAACGCCTGAATGTCCCTCTCGATAATGGCCTGTCCTCTGGGACCGGCCCCACGCAAATCTACACCCATACTCTCTTCCTCCCGGTGGCTTCATTGAAATCCCGGCGTCGGCTTCACATGCCGGCGCCGTTCTCCATAGACTCCACCTCTGGTATTCAGCAATGATTGAAACCCTCGTGTTTGCCCGCACTTCCGGCGAGAATACTGAAAGGACCCGCAGTCCTGACAGGTTGTTGCGCCTGGTCATAATCCTTGAGTGTACGTGGCCAGCGCGCCTCTACTAAATGGCTGGCTCGTTTCCCTTGCCAGGTGTCCATCTTCCCACAG
>CAZIKT010000001.1:19350-139305 GCA_964539885.1 uncultured Ardenticatenaceae bacterium
CAAGGTGCAATGCCAACCGATCCAGTTGCGCGCGCAGGAAACCTAATCGGCTCTCAGCCGGAGCAATTACTGTCAGTAGATGGCCATTGGCAAGCGAGCGCGTGTACAGAAGCACATCGACGGCGTTTTCGCGCAGCAAATGGAATTTCAGCAGTGCGCCGCGGTTGCCGGCGACCTGCCATTCCTGGTGCACTTCGCAGGCGAGATCAGCGGCCTGCACGTCTGTGAACGCACCGGCATATGCCAAGGCTTGTCCGTTCCGGCTGAGCAGCAAGCCCGTCGCGCCGGAAGTCTCCAACTCCATTCCGAGGCGGGCGGCGATGGCGGCCGGGCGCGGCAATTGATCTGTGTCAGAGGCGGGCGCTCCGGGCGTTTGAGGCTCGACCGTGGCGCTCAGCAATTGCCGTACAATAGCCCTGGCCTTCTCATCACCGGCTGCCCGAGAATACGTACCCTGGACCTGTCGACGCAACACATCAGGGACAAATGCCGTCTCGGCGGAGGCTATCACCACAACCGGCAGATCCGCCTGGAACCGTCGCAACACCGTCACGGCTTCACTACCTTCGTCCATTGAGACTAACGCTAGATCCTGCGCCTGCTGGGCGACTATCAGACAGGCGCTTCGCATCATCGGCGTGGATGTCACCGTATGCTCCACAGCCAATGCCTGTTCAAGCTGTTCACGGGATCGCGCGTCGCGATCAAGGATGAGGATGTTGGCCATTCAGTCTGGATTTTACTGGGGCTTGTCGCCGTCGTCAAAGCAAAAGTAGGAGGCTTTCCTGCAATTTTCCGCTATACTCCCGGCTCGGCCCGCACTTCGGCGGCATGCCTTAGTCGGCGCCGGAATGTTTGCAGCAACGGTTCACGTCGGTAGCAGATCGAGCAACTTTGCTTTCGCCCAGAGGAGGTCAAATGAGCGAGCAGTACAGGTATGTTTTGTCCGAGAAGGATCTTCCGCGCGCCTGGTACAACATAAATCCTGATATGCCGATCGATCCGGCAAAGACCGCTTGGAACGCCTTGCTCCACCCGGCGACAATGGAGCCTGTGACGCCGGATTTTCTTGCCGTGCTGTTTCCTATGCGCTTCCTGATGGATGCGGTCAGCCTAGAGCGATGGATCGAAATCCCGGAGCCGGTGCGCGAAGTGTACAAGCTCTGGCGGCCCTCTCCGCTTCACCGCGCCCGGCGCTTGGAGAAGGCCCTTGATACGCCCGCGCACATCTATTACAAGTATGAGGGCGTTTCACCAGTCGGTTCGCACAAGCCGAACACAGCGGTGGCGCAGGCTTTCTATGCCGCCGAAGAGGGTGTCGCGGGCTACACGACCGAGACCGGGGCCGGCCAATGGGGTTCCGCGCTTTCCATGGCCTGCAACTTCTTTGGCATTGAATGTCACGTTTACATGGTCAAGGTCTCGTACCACCAGAAGCCCTATCGCCGGATCCTGATGGAGAACTTCGGCGCCACAGTAACGCCCAGCCCTTCCGACAAGACGCAATACGGTCGGCAATTGCTGGCGGAGAATCCTGACAATCTTGGCTCATTGGGTATCGCCATTTCCGAGGCGGTCGAAGCCGCGGCAACATCCGGCGGCAAGTACAAGTATTCCATCGGCTCCGCGCTTGGTCCCGTGTTGACGCACCAGACGGTCATTGGGCTGGAGGCGCTCAAGCAGATGGAGATGGCCGGTGAATATCCGGATGTGGTCATTGGCTGTGTGGGCGGCGGCAGCAATTTCTCGGGCCTGACCTTCCCATTCGTGCACCAGAACCTGACCAACGGCAAGAATGCGCGCATCGTGGCGGTTGAGCCGTCTGCATGCCCGACTTTGACCCGTGGCGCGTACACCTTTGACTATGGCGACACGGCCAAGATGGCGCCGATTGTCAAGATGCATACCCTGGGTCACGACTTTGTGCCGCCGGGCATCCATGCCGGCGGCCTGCGCTATCATGGGATGGCGCCACATGTCTCGGCGCTGTATGACAACGGCAATATCGAGGCCATTGCGCTTGACCAGTTAGTAACCTTTGGCGCTGCACGGCAATTCTCGCTGGCGGAGGGCATCATCCCGGCCCCCGAATCAGCCCACGCAGTCGCCGCCGCCATCGGTGAAGCCCTGCGCTGCAAGGAAGAGGGCGTCAGCAAGGTGATCCTGTTCAACCTGTCCGGCCACGGTTTCTTCGATCTGTCCGCTTATGACGCGTACATGCAGAATCAACTAGTTGATTACGAGTATCCGGCGGAGCTGATCCGCGACGCGATGACCAGGCTGCCGCAAGTTAACTTGTAGACGCGATGCGTCCTACTGACCCGGAGTAGACAGATGGATTTTACGCTCTCAGCAGAGCACAAGATGGTGTCGGAAATGGTGTATGACTTCGCGCGGCGGGAAGTCATGCCGGTTATTAAGGAGCATGACCGCAAACACACCTTTCCGTTTGAGCTGCTTACCAGGATGGCCGAGCTGGGGCTTTTGGGCATCTGTCTGCCGGTGCGTTACGGGGGCGCGGGCATGGATTACCTGTCGCTGGCAATTGTCTCCGAAGGGCTGGAGTACGCAGACTCCTCAGTACGGGAGACGATTGCGGTGCATCTTGGCCTCCATGCCCTGCCCATTTTTCAGTGGGGCACGGAGGAGCAGAAGTGGCGCTTCCTACCCCCGTTGGCCACGGGGAGAAACATCGCCTGCTTTGGTCTGACGGAGCCGGGGGCCGGCTCGGATGTGGCCGGGCTGACCAGCCACGCTCGCCAGGACGGTTCCGATTACATCCTCAACGGCGAGAAGATGTGGATCACCCTGGCCGACATAGCGGACCGCTTTCTGGTCTTCGCCAAGACGCAGCCGGAAAAGGGCGCGAACGGCATCACCGCCTTCATTCTTGAGCGAGGCTGGACCGGCCTGACCACCGGCACGATTGAAGGCAAGATGGGCGTCCATGCCAGTAACACCGGCTGGATCAACATGGCCGACGTCCGCGTGCCGGCCAGCCACCGCCTCGGCGAAGAAGGGGAAGGCTTTAAGATCGCCATGAGCGCCCTGGACAACGCCCGCTATGGGGTGGCAGCCGGCGCGGTGGGCATCATCAAGGCTTGTCTGGATGAGTCCATCCGATACGGGCGCGAACGGAAGACGTTCGGCAAGCCCATCGTCTCTTATCAGCTCGTGCAACAGATGCTGGCCCACATGCAGCAAAGCATAGACATCGGTGAACTGCTCGTTTGGAAAGCCGGCTGGTTGAAGAACCTGGGGCGGCGCAACACCCGCGAGACCAGCATGGCCAAGTGGTACTGCACGGAAGCCGCTCGCCGCGCGGCCGACGATGCCGTGCAGATACACGGCGCATACGGCTACTCCGACGAGTACAACGTCGAGCGTCATTTACGCAACACAAAAAGCGCCGTCATCTATGAAGGTACCACCCAGATACACACACTCATGCAGGCGGCTTATGCGCTTGGTGAGCGCAAGGACAGGTCGCTGCGCTGTATGCTGCCGGCTTACAACCCCGAATATTGGGAAGCGGAAGGCTAGCGCGCCGCTCCTCCTGTCCATCAGACCCCACAAGTGAAACACTGCCACAGGAATAGCCTCATGATCGACATGCCCAGGGCATATGATTTCAGCAAGACAGAGACCCGCATTTACCAGTGGTGGGATGAAAACGGCTGGTTCAGGCCGGAGGCGAGGCCGGCTGATGCCGAGCCGTTTGTCATCTCTATCCCGCCGCCAAATGTCACCGGCGAGCTGCATATGGGCCATGCCATGTTTGTGGCCCTTGAAGATCTGATGATCCGCCGGGCAAGGATGCAGGGCAAGGCTGCCCTGTGGTTGCCCGGCACCGATCACGCCGGCATCGCCACTCAGCTGCAAGTAGAGAGACTATTGGAACGGGAAGGTACTTCGCGAGTTAACGTGGGCCGCGCGGCATTCCTGGAGCGTACCTGGAAGTGGAAGCAGGATTACGGCAGCTACATTACCATGCAACTGCGCCGGCTCGGGGCATCCTGCGATTGGAGCAGAGAGCGTTTCACGCTGGATGCCGGACTTAACCGCGCCGTAAACGAAGCGTTCGTGCGGCTGTATCGCATGGGTCTGATCTATCGCGGCGAGTATCTGGTGAACTGGTCTCCCGGACTTCAGACCGCCGTGTCTGATCTGGAAGTGGAGTACAGCGAGGAGCCGGGCCTCCTCTATTACTTCAAATATCCAGTCGTCGGCTCGGAGGAGTACATCCCGGTGGCTACCACGCGACCGGAGACGATTCTCGGGGACACCGCCGTCGCTGTACACCCCGACGATGAACGCTATCAACACTTAATCGGCAAATCGGCCGTAGTGCCCATCTTGAATCGCGAGATCCCAGTCATCGCCGATCACTACGTGGACGTCAGCTTCGGCACAGGTGCGCTGAAGATCACGCCGGGTCACGATCCCAACGACTTCGAGATTGGCCGCCGGCATAACCTCGATATCGTCAATGTGATGAACCGTGATGCAACCATGAATGAGAATGCCGGTCCATATACCGGCATGGATCGCTTCGCCTGCCGCAGTGCACTGTGGGCGGATATGGCTGCCGCCGGCCTCACGATCCGCGAGCAAGCGTACACGCTCAGCGTTCCCCGCAGCCAGCGCGGCGGAGAGATCATCGAGCCGCTGGTCAGCAAACAGTGGTTTGTGAACGCCGAGTCCATGGCGATGCTGGCGCTGGAGGCAGTGCGCAGCGGTCGGATCCGCATTGTGCCGGAGCGTTTCAATAAGGTGTGGGAGAACTGGCTGGAGAACATCCGGCCGTGGTGCATCAGCCGGCAGCTCTGGTGGGGACACCGTATTCCGGTCTGGTACGTCGACCAGGACGAAAGCCGCTATGTGGTGGCCCACGATGAAGAGCAGGCGTATGCCTTTGCCCGGATGCGCTTTGGGTCCGACGTCATGTTGCGCCAGGACCCGGATGTGCTCGACACCTGGTTCTCCAGCGCACTATGGCCGTTCAGCACGCTCGGTTGGCCGGAAAGCACCCCGGACATGGAGCGTTATTACCCGACATCGGTCATGGAAACGGGATACGACATCCTATTCTTCTGGGTGGCGCGGATGGTCATGACCGGCCTGCTGTTCACCAATGACATCCCGTTCCACACAGTCTATCTGCACGGGTTGGTCCGCGATGAACATGGCCGCAAGATGAGTAAGACCTCCGGCAATGTCGTTGATCCCATCAAGGTGGTTGATGAGTACGGGGCTGACGCCCTGCGCTTCACGCTGCTCACCGGCGGCACGCCGGGCAACGATCTCAATCTGTCGGTCGCCAAGGTGGAAAGCAACCGCAACTTCGCCAACAAGATCTGGAACATGGCCCGATTTGTTACGCGCGGCTTGGCCCAGTTGGCGGAAGAGCGAGCTACGGCAGTCGCAATCCAGGCGACCGCCGGCCCGTATTCCCAGGCTGATCGCTGGATTCTGACGCGGCTGCATGAACTCGTATCCACTACCAACCGGCTGATGGACGGCTACCTTTTCGGTGAAGCCGGACGACAAATCTACGACTTTCTGTGGGGCGACTTTGCAGACTGGTACGTAGAAGTCGCCAAAGTCCAATTGGCTTCCGGCTATGAAAACGCCTACCGGACGCTCAAGGTTCTCCGCTATGTCCTTGATACCGGCTTGCGACTGCTTCATCCGTATATCCCCTTTGTCACGGAGGAGATCTGGCAGCAGCTTAAGCAGGCGTTTGAGGCATCCGGCCTGGGAATTGCCCCGGCGTCCGGCTGGGAAGACGCGCTGATCGTTGCGGCATGGCCGGAGGAAGGTGAGCACTACCCCGGCGACGCCACAGACTTCGAGCGCCTGCGGGAGATGATCCGGGCGATCCGGACGGTACGGGCAGAATATGACGTGCCGCCGGCGCGGCGGATCCCGGCGCTGATTGCCGCCGGGGCCCACATTGCCTCATTCACCGCCCAGCGAGAGGTGCTCGTCGCGCTCGCCCGACTGGACAATAGCCTGCTCGCACTCGACGCCCGGCTGGCGGCGCCGGAAAATGCAGTGACCCTTGTGCAGGGTGAAATCGTGTGTTACTTGCCGTTGGCCGCGCTCGTGAATGTCCAGGCAGAGCAGGAACGTTTGAGCAAAGAGGTCGCCGATATTGAGCGGCAGATAGCCCGCCTATCGGAAATGCTTGCCGGGCCGTTCGCTGACCGCGCGCCGGCGGCGGTCGTCCAAAAGGAGCGTGACAAGTTGGGCGAGCTACAGGCCAGCCACAAGGAGATTTCCCTCCGGTTGCAGCGGCTCGGTTAAGAGACCAATACCTCCGGCGACTTGCGGCAAGGGTCTCAATATAGAAATCCCGGCCGACTTTCGCTAAAATAGAGTTATCTACCGCACGCATTGTTGCAGGAGCTAACTCGCCATGGCAAGAATTGAACCCCTTTCACCCCAACAGCTTTATCACGAGTTTGACCCCGGTCAGTTCGGCTTTGACACAACGGAGACACTACCCGATCTGTCGAAGGTAGTCGGTCAGGATCGGGCGCTCGATTCCATTCGTTTTGGGATCAACATTCCCCAACACGGCTACAACCTTTTCGCGCTGGGGCCGAAAGGCATCGGCAAGCATAAGGCGGTCACGCGCTCGCTGGAGAAGATCGCCGGGCAGGAAGAGACCCCGGATGATTGGTGCTACGTCCACAACTTCGAACATGCCCACCAACCCCGGGCGTTGCGCTTGCCCGCCGGCCGGGGCGGCAAGCTGGCCGTGGAGATGGGCCGCTTGCTGGAAGAGCTGCGGGCCGCCATTCCCGCTGCCTTTGAAAGCGATGACTATCACAGCCAGCGTCAGACCCTGGAAGAGGAGTTCAAGCGGCAGCAGGAACAAGCATTTGAGGAGCTACAGCAAAAGGCCAAAGAGAAGAACATCGCCCTGATTCAGACGCCGGGGGGCCTGGCGTTCGCGCCCATTGCCGGCGGCGAGGTGATTAGTCCCCGCGACTTCCTCGGTTTGCCCGAAGAGAAACAGAAGCAAGTTCAGGATGAAGTTGAGCAATTGCAGAGTGAGCTGCAACGCATCATGCGGCTTGTTCCCAGGTGGCGCAAGGAAAACCGAGCGCGACTGAAAGAGTTGGATGAGCGCGTCGCCGAACTGGCAGTGGCACCGCATTTCGATGAGATCCGAGCTGCCTTTCAGGACATTGAGACGCTAGCGGAGTATTTTGACAACGTTTATCGGCACACAATCAAGAACGTCGACCAGTTCCTGGACAAGACTGAGCACGAGAATCCCCTGGCGGCGATGATGGGTATGACCCGACAGCCGGCGTCAGACGTCGCGCTGCCGGAGTATGAGGTAAACGTATTGGTCGACAACGGAAAGACCGAGGGCGCACCGGTGATCCATTGTGATATGCCAACCTATCAAAATCTGATTGGCCGGGTCGAGCATATGTCTCAGATGGGGGCGTTATTCACCAACTTCACGTTGATCAAGCCCGGGGCGTTACACAAGGCCAATGGCGGCTATCTGCTCATTGACGTGCGCAAGCTGCTTGAGCAGCCGGCGGCGTACGACGGCCTGAAGCGCGCGCTTCGAGCAGGCGAGATTGTGATCGAATCGCTTGGGCAGGTGTATAGCCTGATCAGCACCATCTCGTTGGAGCCGGAGGCCATACCACTTTCCGTCAAGGTCGTGCTCCTGGGTGACCGGCTTCTCTACTATCTGCTTCAGCAGCACGATCCTGAGTTTGATGAGCTTTTCAAAGTGATGGCCGACTTTGAGGATGAAGTTGAGCGTACTCCGGATAATGCTTTTGACTATGCGCAGCTTGTGGCCACGCAGGTACGCGCAGAGTCATTGCTGCACTTCGACCGCTTCGCGATGGCGCGGCTGATCGAACATGCCACCCGCCTGGCGGGCGACCGCGACAAACTCTCGGCGCATATGCAGCGAATCGCAGACATGGTCCGAGAGGCCAGCTTTTGGGCGCAGGAGGCCGGGAACCAGATAGTGGGGGCCGACGATGTCAACCGCGCGTTCGACGAACGGCGCACCAGGGCAGGACGGCTGAACGACAGAATGCAAGAGTCCATCCTGAAGGACACAATCTTTATCGACACCGCCGGGGAACGCGTCGGGCAGATCAATGGCCTCTCAGTTTACCAGTTGGGCAACGTCGCTTTCGGAAAGCCGAGCCGGATTACGGCGAGCGTGCGCATGGGCAAGGGCGATGTGGTGGATATTGAGCGCCAGGTTGAAATGGGTGGGCCGATACACAGCAAGGGTGTGCTGATCATCTCCAGCTTTCTCGCCAGCCGGTACGCCACCGAGCGCCCTCTATCGTTATCGGCCAGCATCGTCTTTGAGCAGTCATATGGCGGCGTCGAAGGAGACAGCGCCAGTTCAACTGAGCTGTATGCACTCCTATCCGCGCTTGCCGAGGCCCCAATCCGGCAAGACCTGGCCGTAACCGGCTCAATCAATCAGTTTGGCCGTATCCAGGCTATCGGTGGAGTCAACGAGAAGATCGAGGGTTTCTATGATCTCTGCGCGGCGCGAGGACTGACCGGCGAACAAGGGGTGTTGATTCCACAAGCCAACGTGCGCCACCTGATGTTGCGCCTGGACGTCGTTGACGCGGTAAGCGCCGGCCGGTTTCACATTTATCCGATTGAGCATGTCGATCAGGGCATCGAGTTGCTCACCGGCACCCGCGCCGGCGAAGCGACCGAGGACGGTAGCTATCCGGAAGGTTCCATTAACGCTCGCGTTGTGGCCCGGCTGGAGGAGATCGCCCGAAAGCAACGTGAATACAGCCAGCAAAAGAAGGACCAGGAATCGCCGGAGGATGCAGCGTGATGGCCGCCGGTAGAGGGCCGATGAGATGACAGACAAAACGCATGCTTTGACTATTGAACGGATTCTCGTAGCGCTGGACACGTCAACCGATAGTCTTTCTGCCCTGGAAGAGGCCGCCAGATTGGCCTCGGCCCTTCAGGCGGAGCTGGTCGGGCTGTTTGTGGAGGACATCAATCTACTGCACCTGGCCATGCTGCCCTTCACCTACGAGATCGAGCGAGCTACCGGCGCTTCTCGACAGATCGATCGAGACAGCATGGAACGGGACCTGCAGCTACAGGCCTCGCAGGCCAGGCGAGCCCTGGCCCGCGCCGCGACGAGAGCTGAGTTGCGTTGGAGTTTCCAGGTGGTCAGAGGCGAAGTGCGGCAGGAGATCCTGAAGGCTGCGTTGGAAGCCGACCTGTTAACGTTGGGACGGGCCAGCCGGTCACACCTCAGCCGGCCTCCGCTGGGATCAACCGCTCGAGCCGTTATAGAAGGCGGGCCAGGCCTGGTCATTTTTGGTGGGCCTTCCCGGTCTAGCGAGCAACCAATATTGCTGACGTTTGATGGTTCTCGAGCCGGCAAACAGGCGTTAGTCGCCGCCGCCAAGCTAGCCGCCATGGGTGACTCCGAGCTGGTTGTCGTGCTCATTCAGAACGACCCCACAAATGAGAATGAACCCATAACCGATCTGGCTGAGCAGTGTGAGGCTGCCCTTCACGAGCAGGGATATCACAAAGAGCCATCTTTTCGCCGCATTTCATCACAACACATGATTTCCCTGATCAAGATCGCCGTCGAAACAGACTGTAGCCTGCTGGTGCTTGGAGGCGATACCCCATTGCTCCAGGGTGCGGCTCTACAAGAGATGCTGGATGCCTTGAAGTGCCCGGTGATGCTCGTCAGATAGCGCGTAGCACCCGGCAACAGCTCACATCCCATCCCCCTTGTGTCGCAGGACACTTCCGGATCTTGCTGCCAGCTGAAGTTGCCGGACAGCTAATGAAAGCTTACTGAGAGCAGCATCACTACTCGATTGACGACGCAGACGCTGCGCTATAATGCCGCCTGGCAACTCCATCCGAGTTGTTGCAGTGATGCTGCCGTAACACCGGCGGCAATGAGGTTCGGATGAGTATGAAGCGCTGGATGCTACTTTTGATACTCCCACTGCTGCTGCTTTGTATCGCGTCATTCTGGCTGGTTTCGCCCATGCTGAAGGCGCTGCCAAGCCGGTACGTTGCCCGCTTACCCGAACCGATTCAGGCGCTTGGCGAGCGCGAGCATGTGGAAGTTCTGCCTACGGCGCAGGTGGCAGCAGTTGATAGCGCGGCCCTCCTTGGCGATGTGTCGACCGCTACGCTGCCCCCGCCGGCCGACATCACGCCCGCGATGACGATTACGCCGGCGCAGTTGACAACGACCGACGCCGGCGAAAACGATGACTCCAAAGCGCTGCTTACTCCATTGCCCTCGCCAACGTCCAGTCCGTCGGCAACGCCCATCCCCATTCCCCCGTCCGCCCGTATCAGTGGAGTTGCGTTTCAATTCCAGGATTGGAACAACTGCGGTCCAGCAACCCTGGCAATGGCGCTCAGCTATTTCGGCCTGGATGTGACCCAACAAGATACCGCCAGAGTGATGAAGCCAAGCCCTGAAGACCGCAACGTCAGTCCACTAGAAATGGCCAACTACGTCAATGGGCACAGTGAATTTCGGGCCGTTACCCGCGCCAACGGCACCCTGGACATTATCCGCCGGTTATTGGCCTTTGGTCATCCGGTGGTTGTCGAGGTTGGCATTGACCCGCCGGGAGATTACGCCTGGATGGGCTGGTATGGGCACTATCTGCTTGTCGTGGCTTACGATGATGCAGCCGAGCAGTTCTGGGTATACGACTCCTGGTTCGGCACCAGTGAAGTGCCGGGCGAGAATGCGACTGTTGAAGGCCGGGTACTTAGTTACGAGGAGCTTGACGACCGCTGGCTCCAGTTCAACCGCAGCTACGTGACCTTGTTCCGGCCGGAAGAAGCGGCGCAAGTGGCTGAATTGATCGGGCCGGACATGCAGGACGGTGTGATGTGGCAGACCGCGTTTCAGCGCGTTCAACAAGAGTTGCGGGCTAACACTGCGAATGCCTTTCTCTGGTTCAATCTGGGCACGATCCACAATGCGCTGGGTGAATATGATAAGGCAGCCGCCGCATATGATCAGGCGCGTGCCATCGGCTTGCCTTGGCGAATGCTCTGGTACCAATTTGGCCCATTCGAGGCCTACTACCAGATGGGTCGCTACGATGACGTCATCCTGCTGGCTGACGTGACCTTGCAGGATCGGCCCTATTTTGAAGAGTCCTTTTACTACAAGGGGTTGGCGCTGGCAGCCAGCGGGCAACTGCCGGAAGCTCGCGACAATCTCGAGCAGGCGATTGCGTTTAATCCGGGATTCACGGCGGCGGCAATTGCGCTCGCCGACCTGGATTAGCCGGTTGGCCCTGTCGATGCTGCTGCGCCGGTGACTGGCTGTCGTTTGGGAAGGTGTTGATGTCCAGGAAAATCAAGTGGTTGATTGTGGCGATTGTGCTGGTCCAGGTGACGATGATGGTCGCCGTCTTTGCCTTGCCGCGCGTCGTGCAGGCCCTGCCCGGCGCGTATTATGTGCGCCTGGAAAGCCATCCCTTAACCGCCGGCGTGATACAGTGGATCACCACACCCATTCCTGAATCGCTGCCCGCCCCGGCTAGCGCGGTGAGCCAGGCCGACCCGGCTCAACTGCCGGAAATCCCGGGATTACCCACCAGCCAGCCAACCGCGACGCCGACCATCGAGCCCACAGCCACGCAATCGCCTACCGCAGAACCAACGATTGAAGTGACTGAGGAGCCTACCGCCCCACCGACTGCCACCCCTACCCTAACGCCGACGCCCACCCCGGAACCGTTGCCGATAAGCCATGTGTTAGAGGGTCTGGTAAATCAAGTACAGGAGTTCAACAATTGCGGGCCGGCCAACTTGACCATCGTCCTCAACTACTATGGCGACCCGACTACTCAAATGGAAGCCGCCTCCTTCCTCAAACCAAACGAGGAAGATCGCAATGTCAGCCCCTGGCAGATTGTCGAATATGTGAACAACGTCAGTACTTCATCTAATCTGCAGGCCGCGGCCTACAGCGGCGGCAATCTGGAGATGATCAAGCGCTTCGTAGCCAGCGGCATTCCGGTCGTGATTGAAAAGGGATATGAGCCCAGTAATGCGACCGGCTGGTATGGACATTATTTGACGGTCTTTGGCTATGACGATGAGACTGAGGAAATCCACAGCATGGACACCAATCTGGGTCCGTTTGACGGCCGGCCACGTCTAGATAATTATGAAGAGTTCCTCTACTGGTGGCAGCAGTTCAACTACACCTTCTATGTCGTTTTCGAGCCGACCCAACAGGCGCTGGTCCAATCGTTACTGCCGGCGCAATTGCTTGATGAAGAGACGATGTGGAATTACACAGCGGAGATAGCCGAGCAAGAGATCGAGGCCGAACCGGAGAATGTCTTTGCCTGGTTCAACCTGGGTGTAAGCCTCACCCGGCTGGGTGAAATTGCTCTGGAAGGCAACGCTGAGTATTATTCGGCCGGCGCGGACGCCTTTGACCAGGCGCGCACCATCGGCTTGCCGACGCGCGCCCTTTACTATGAGCATCGGCCATTTATGGCGTATTGGAAGATCGGTCGTCTGGAGGATGTGCTCGAACTGTCACAGGCAATGCTTGATACAGTAGGCGGACAATATGTGGAAGAGATATACTGGTATCGAGGACATGCGCTAATCGCTCAGGGTGACATCGCAGGCGCGCGCGATGCTTACGAAAAGGCGTTGGAAGTGAACTCGAACTTCTTTCCGGCGCAAACTTCACTGGACTGGATCATCGGCACTTATTATGGCGGTTAACGGTCGGCCCGCGCAGGCGCTTTGTCCTGTTCGCCTCAAAGATCCCCAAAGCAGCATCCGGCAGCTACGGTATCGCCCCTCCCTATGAAGCCACGTACCAAGCGCATCATTTTCGTGTTGGCGATTTCCCAATTATTGCTGGCAGCCGCGTGTCTGGCTCTACCGCCGGCGGTCAGAGCACTGCCCGGTATAGTCTTCGTGCGGTTGCAGAGTAATCCGCTGACTTCCGGCGTGGTTGAGCTAATCACCACCCCCATCCCGGAATCGTTGCCGGCGGCTATCGAACATGGCGAGGCTTTCCCCGCCTCAGGTGAAAGGGCCGCGCCGCTTGAGATACCCGGCCTGGACGAAGCGACAGCGACCGCAAGGCCCACCACGACTCCGCTGGTCGAGCCAACGCCTGTCGCACAGACAGAATCAGGGGTTGCGGTCGTCACTCCACAAGCGCCTGCGCCAACCGTAACACCCCCTGCGGCTGCCACGTTGCCGCCGCCGGCGGCGCACACGATTGAGAACGTTGGCACGGTCATCCAGGGCTTCAACAATTGTGGCCCGGCCAACCTGACCATCGTCCTGAACTACTTCGGCGACGAGACAACACAGGAGATCGCTGCCTCCTATCTGAAGCCGAACCGCGAAGACCGCAACGTAAGCCCCTGGCAAATCAACAACTACGTCAACGAGTTTACGACATTGCGCTCCACCGCCCATAGCGGGGGCAACATGAACATGTTAAAGCAGTTCATTGCCGCCGACATACCCGTTGTGGTGGAGAAGGGCTATCTGCCGAATGAGGAAGAAGGCTGGTACGGCCACTATTTGACCGTGTACGGTTACGACGACACAAAGCAGGAGATTTACAGCCGGGACACCAATGACGGCCCATTCGACGGCAGCCCTCGCATAGACAGCTATGAGGAATTCAATTACTGGTGGCAGCAGTTCAACTACACATTCTATGTGGTCTATGAACCGTCCCAGGAGTCACTTGTCTTTCGCATCATTCCCACACAGTTACAGAATGAAGCGGGCATGTGGCAGTACACTGTAGAGTTGGCTCAGCAGGAGATTGCCGCCGATCCGGCCAACGTCTTCGCCATCTTCAATTTGGGTGTCGGCTTAACGAGATTGGGTCAGTTGACCGGCGAAACCGTTTACTACGAGGAAGGGGCGGCGGCATTCGATCAGGCGCGCGCCATCGGCATCCCGCCGCGCACGCTTTACTATGAACATCGCCCGTTCATGGCCTATTGGAAGACGGGTCAAATCGACGAAGTCCTGGCTCTGGTGGACGCGATGTTGGCGACGCCCGGCGGCCGGTATGTGGAAGAGATCTTCTGGTACCAGGGCCATGCGCTGGCAGCTCAGGGCGACCTGGTTGCGGCCGGCACTGCATACCGCAACGCCCTGGAAGTAAACCCCAACTTCTTCCAGGCGCAGCAGAGCCTGGATTGGCTGGAAGCAACCCTTACAGGCGGTTAACACAGCCGCTGCCTGGAGCTGTCTTAGTTCTGCATCCACTCCTGTGTGTTCCGTTCGCGACTGTTTTCCAAACCGGGTATAATGGAAGGAGAATCAACGAGCGCTCCGGTCGGCGGGTCCGTTCACGCCATCGCTTAGCGCCTTCTTCATATCCCAGCGAAACGGTGAGCACCAGAGCGTGGCCAGAACCCCGGGCGCGCGCTCCTCTTTACACCCCACTATTGAAATTGAGCAGGAGATTGAACAATGTCCGTCCAGAGAGAAAGGATTAAGATTACGTACTCCACCCTGGCCAGTCCAAATCCATTGGTCGACCAATACTTCGATGAAGCCGTGGCTGCCGCCAGAATGAATGCCGGGCAGACACATGACATGTACATCGGCGGCGAGTGGGTGTCTGCCAAAGAGACCTTTGAGAAAGTCAGCCCTATTGATCATGACCTGGTAGTGGGGCACTTCGCGTATGGCGATGCGGAAGATGTCGATGCAGCAGTACAGGCGGCCAAGGCGGCTTTTCCTGGTTGGCGCAGCACGCCCTGGCAGGAGCGGGTGGCCATCTTGCGACGCGTCGCTGAATTGATTAGCGACCGGCTCTTTGAGATCGGCGCTGTCATGAGCCTGGAGGTGGGCAAGAACCGACTTGAGGCGCTTGGTGACGTCGAGGAAACGGCTGACCTATTGCGCTATGCCTGCGACTCCATGGAGGCCAACAACGGTTTCACACGCGCGCTGCTCTCCGAAAACGAGCGGCAGCACAATCGCAGTGTACTGAAGCCGTACGGCGTATGGGGAGTAATCTCCCCCTTCAACTTCCCGGCCGCGCTTTCGGGCGGTCCCAGCGGCGCTGCGCTTGTGACCGGCAATACGGTTGTATTGAAGCCTGCCAAGGAGGCTCCTTACACCAGTGTCCTGCTGGCGCAATGCTTCCACGATGCCGGTATCCCGGCGGGCGTTTTCAACGTCGTGACCGGCCATCAATTAGTCGGCAAGGCGCTCGTTGCCCATCCGGACGTGGCCGGCTTAACATTTACAGGCAGCTATGAGGTAGGGATGGGCATCATGCGCAGCTTCGGGCTTGGCGGTGAGTTCTTCCGCCCCGTGATTGCCGAGTTGGGCGGCAAGAACCCCACCATCGTTACCGAGAAGGCCAACCTTGACAAAGCCGCTGTTGGGGTCATGCGGTCGGCGTTTGGGCTTACCGGGCAGAAGTGCTCTGCCTGCTCGCGCGTCCTGGTAGACAACCACGTTAAGGATGAGTTTCTGCAAAAGCTGGTCCGTCTGACCAGCGAGAAAGTCACCGTAGGCGATCCCACCAGGAAAGAGAACTACATGGGGCCAATCATTGGGAAGAAGGCCTACGAAGCGTACAAGAGGTACGCCGAACAGCTGCGCCGGGATGGGACGATCCTGTTAGGCGCCAGAACGCTCGACGAAACCGGTTTCTATGTAGCGCCGACGATTGCGGTTGATGTGCCGGAAAATCATCCGTTGTGGCAGGAAGAGATGTTCGCACCGATCCTGATGGTCAGCGGTTACGATGACAAGGACGAGGCGATGGCGCGGGCCAATGACGTGCCCTATGGCCTGACTGCCGGCTTTTTCAGCGAAGATGAAGACGAGGTTCAATGGTTCCTCGATAACATTGAAGCCGGGGTGCTCTATGTCAATCGCGAGATGGGCGCCACCACCGGCGCGTGGCCCGGCTATCAATCCTTTGGCGGCTGGAAGGGCAGCACCGGCACGGGCAAGGCTGCCGGGAGCTTCTACTATCTCCAACAGTATTTGCGCGAGCAAAGCCACACGATTGTGGACTAGGAATTATTGGCACCATGCCGCGCGCCTTGGGTGACTGTCGCTTTGGCTAGTGACAGTCACCCGGAGATTTCCGGGTACGGATCAATGACCAAAATACTGACCATGGAACAAGCCGTGCGGGAGTTTGTGCCCGACGGCAGTACCGTCGCTATTGAAGGATTCACGGCCTTTATCTGCTTCGCTGCCGCGCACGAGATTATCCGGCAGCACAAGCGCGATTTAACGCTCTGCCGCATGACGCCAGATCTGGTATACGACCAGATGATTGCCGCCGGCGTCGCCCGAAAGCTCGTTTTCAGCTACCTGGGCAACCCCGGAGTAGGCAATCTCTACTGCATTCGCCGGGCGGTGGAAAAGGGCATTCCGCGACCGCTGGAGGTCGAGGAGTACTCCCATTTCGGTATGGTTGCCCGTTACATTGCAGGGGCGAGTCGCCTGCCCTTCTTTCCGTTGCGCAGCTATTCCGGCAGCGACATGCCGGAGGTCAACGAAAACATTCGCTTTGTGGACAGTCCGTATGACGACAAGCCGATTGCCGTCGTGCCCCCGCTGAATCCGGACGTTGCCTTCCTGCACGCGCAGCGGGCGGACGAGGAAGGAAACACGCAGATCTGGGGCCTGATCGGCGTGCAGAAAGAGGTTGCTTTCGCATCGAAGAAGGTAGTGGTCGTCGTTGAGCAGGTGGTGGACCAGGAACTGATCCGCCGCGACCCGAACCGTACCCTGATCCCCGGCCTCGTTGTGGACGCCGTTGTCGTTGAACCTTACGGCGCTCATCCCAGCTACGTTCAGGGCTACTATGATCGGGACAACGCTGAGTACCTGGCCTGGGATGAGATTTCGCGCGAGCAGGAGGCCACTGAGGCCTGGCTGCAGGACTGGGTGCTCGGCACAGCCAATCGCGAGGAGTACCTGGCTAAACTGGGCCAGGAGCGCCTGCAGAGTCTTGCCCCTGGAGACCTGTGGTCGGAGCCGGTAAACTTTGGCCGCTATGCCTGATTCTGTAGTAAGAGAGGAGTTGCCATTGCTAGACCCATTTGGGGAGGCCTATCTGCGCCTGGTACTGGAAATAGAGAAGCACATTCCCGGCTACATTGACGCTTACCTGGGCCCGCCGGCGCTTCAGGAGGCGGTATCGACCGGCGCTCTACGCTCTCCCGGCGACCTGCTCGACGATCTCACCCGACTGGAAGCGCTGATACCGGCCACGGACAAGTCGCGCGAGCTGTATCTCCACGCCACATTACGCGCAGTCAAGGGAACTTTGCAGCTCTTGCAGGGCCACAAGCCCGGCTACCTGGAAGAGGTGGCAGGGCTCTATGACATTCAGCCACAGCCGGTAGAGGAGAGCGTCTTCCTGGCGGCGCATGCGGAACTAGATACCCTGTTGCCGGGACACGGTTCTCTTTCTGAGCGGATCGCTGTGCGGCGGAAGAGCTATGAGATGCCTGTGACCAAGATGATGCCGGCAATGGAGCTGGCGCTCAGCGAGGTGCGCCGGCGAAGTGCGCCATTCGTCGAACTGGTTGACGATGAGCGGGTGGAACTGACGCTCGTCCGGGACCAGCCCTGGGGCGCATACAACTGGTACCTGGGCAATGGACGTTCGCGCGTTGAGTTCAACACCGATATTCCCTTCTTTGCGCTGGGCGTTATCGGCACGATGGCGCACGAGGCATATCCAGGGCATCACACGGAAGGTCAGATTAAGGAAGCGCGGCTATGGAAGGGTCGTCGTTATGCCGAACATGCCGCGTACCTGTTGCACTCCCCCGCCGCCGTTATCTCAGAGGGCATTGCCACCGTCGCGCTCGAGATCATCTTTCCGGACGACAGTCATCATGCCTGGAACGCTGAGGTATTGCTGCCTGCTATCGGCATGAGGAGCACCGAAACCACCGAACAGATGAAGCGCGTTTCTGCTGCCCTGGGTGCGCTGCGCTATGTATCCGGCAATGCGGCTTACCTCTATCACAGCGGCGCTCTCAATCGGGCGGGCGCAATCGCATACATTCAGGAATATGGTTTGAGCAGTGGCGAACGGGCCGCGAAGAGTTTTGAGTTCTTTACCAGTCCATTGTTTAGTTCGTACATCTTTACCTACACCGTAGGCTATGACTTGACTAATTCGGCGGCCGGCGATGACAAGGCAGCGCTGTTCACACGCTTGCTGGAGGAGCAGATTCTGCCGTCGCAACTTGCGGACGGACAGTTACCGGAGAAACAATGATCAGACGAAGCATCCATCCCCTCCTCGTCATCGTTTTTGCACTTGTGTTCTTGGCCGGCTGCGGCAGTGACGGCTCAAACGATGAAGACCAGGCCGGCGAGTCGGCTGCCGGCGGAGAGCAGGACGAAAGCGACCCGGCGGATGTGGTCAATTCCGCCGGAGGGTCCAACCTCGCGGAATACGCCAATTTGGGAAGCGGCATTAATCTGCGCTATCCCATTGACTGGTTGGTGCTTGAGGAAACCGGCAGCTCTGTAACCCTGGCATCGCACGCAGCATTCGCGGAAGGCCAAACCCCGACCGAGCCTTACGGTCTGTACATCCTGTCGGTCACCGGCAGAGGCATGGCCGGTCTGCCGGAGTCTCCTACTGGAGCGGACTTGACGGACTATCTCTCCCAGCGCTTCACCGACTTTGACCTGCCGGAGGGCTCGATCGTCGTTCCGGTAGCTGAGACTACGCTGGCCGGACAGCCGGCTGCCTCGGGCATCGTCCAGCTTGATGACGGTACGGGCGGAGAGGTGCAGAACATCTTCACCGTCTTTGTAACCGGTGACCGGCTGGTGACGACTCTCAGCGTCGTCCCGACAGAGGACCGGGACTCTTTCGACGCGCTGTTTGCGGCGATCAACGAGAGCGTCGAGATCGAGACGGCAGACCTGGCCCTGGTGGAGGGCGTAGAAACGCAAACCGACCTCGAACGGTCACATGATGCCGATGTAGTCTATCCGAGCAATCAGCTACCGCCCATCGGCGGTATCCACCATCCTTTCTGGCAGAATTGCGGCATTTACGATGAGCCGGTGGTTGACAGCCAGGCGGTCCATTCCCTCGAGCACGGCGCTGTCTGGATCACGTACGATCCCTCCCTGTCATCGGCCGAGCTTGAGCATCTACGCGACCTCGCCCGAGGAGAAGCTTATGTCCTGCTCAGTCCCTACCCAGGCTTGAGAAACCCAGTCGTGCTGGGAGCATGGGGCGTGCGCTTGGAACTAGATTCCGCGCTGGACGATCGAATACCGTTGTTCATTGAACGCTATCAGGCGGGCCCACAGACGCCGGAGCCGGGAGCCTCTTGTCAAAGCGGAGTCGGCGAGCCCATCGACGGATAGCGGGCGACGGGCCGGCCAAACTGGGAAAGTCAGACATGGACTATACGCCTTCGGAACTGATGATTGTAAACGCTGCTCGGGCCCTGCACGGTAGCCGCGTGGTATTCGTGGGAGTCGGTCTGCCGAACATTGCCTGCAACCTGGCGAGGCGCAGCCACTCCCCTAATATCGAACTTGTCTATGAGAGCGGCGTGTTCGGAGCCCGACCGGCCCGCATGCCGCTTTCGATTGGCGACCCGACCCTGGTGAGCGATGCCACGGCCGTTATGGGCATCGCTGACCTGTTCATGTACTACTTGCAGGGCGGCCTGGTTGATATCGCCCTACTCGGAGGAGCGCAGATTGACCGGTTCGGCAATTTGAACTCGACCGTGATCGGAGAATATGCACACCCCCGAACCCGCTTGCCGGGATCGGGCGGCGCATGCGAGATCGCCATCAATGCGCGCCGGTTGCTTGTGATCATGCGACTAAAGAAGCGAGCCTTCGTCGAACGGCTGGATTTTGTCACCAGCCCCGGCCACCTGGACGGGACTGTCCGCCGGCAGGAGCTGACTATGCCGGGGCTGGGACCATCACTGGTTATCACCGACCGCGCCCTCTTTGACTTTGACAATGAAGGTAATGAAATGTCTTTGATTGAAGTGGCAGAAGGGGAGACAGTGGAGTCAATTCAAGCGGAGGTCGGCTGGCCGCTGCGGGTATCATCAGAGCTGAAAAGAATGACTCCGCCATCACTGGAGGAGCTTCAGATTGTGCGTGAGCAACTCGATCCGGCGGGACTCTATCGCTGATCACCCGCCGGGCGGCAGCCTGCCTAACTCCCTCTTCTAGATAGGGAACCTGATGAATTTCGCACATCCTCATGGAAATGTCTTCTATCGCAAAATGAGCCATGCTCGCCCACTGATTGACCGGGGCGAGGGCATCTACATATTCGACAAGGATGGCAAGCGCTATCTGGACGGCTCCGGCGGTCCCCTGGTGACCAACATTGGGCATGGCCGGCAAGAGGTCATTGCCGCCATGTACGAGCAGCTACAGAAGGCGGCATACGTGCACGCGATCATGTTTACCAGTGAACCGCTCGAGCAATACGCGGCGGAGTTGGCGCAGGTAACGCCCATGGATGCACCGCGCTTTTTCCTGCTAAACAGCGGCTCAGAGGTGGTTGAAGGGGCCATCAAGCTAGCCCGGCAAATCCAGATGGCCCGAGGCGAGACAGGCCGCTACATTATCATCTGTCGCTCGCTCAGCTATCACGGCATGACGTTGGGTGCGCTGAGCGTGAGCGGCCGGCCCGGCCTGCGAACGCCTTATCTCGGCATGTTACAGAATATGCCCCACATCCGCCACCCCTACCCTTACCGCTTCAAAGCCAGCGGCGAGGAGTTGGCCTCGCGGCTGGAGGAGTCAATCCTTGCTTATGGGCCGGAGAACGTGGCCGGTTTCATCGCGGAGCCGATTAGCGGCGCCAGTCTGGGCGCGGTGTCGCCGCCGGAAGATTACTGGCCGCGAGTGCGCGAGATCTGTGACCACTACGGTGTGCTCCTGATCCTGGACGAGGTGCTCACCGGCTTTGGTCGTACCGGGGCGTGGTGGGGTATCGATCACTGGCACGTTCGGCCCGACATCATGGTATCGTCTAAGGGCGCGGCAGGTGGCTACTTTCCGCTCGGGTTTATCGCGGCTCAAGGGAGCGATGTCGAGGACATTCGCCGTACCCTGGGCGACTTCAATCACGGCGGCACATTCAGCCATCATGCGGTGGGTGCAGCCGCCGGGCTGGCAACGCTACGCATATTGCAGCGCGAGCGCCTGATTGAGAATTCAGCCCGCATGGGCGCCAGGCTGGGTGAGATGCTGCGCGCAGCTCTCGGCGATCATCCGCATGTTGGCGATATTCGGGGCCGCGGACTGTTCTGGGGTCTGGAACTGGTGCGAGACTTGGCCACCAAGGAGCCATTCGCCGCTTCGGAGGGCGTCGCCTGGCGGATCTGGAAGCGGGCCTTCGAGCTGGGGCTGATCGTCTACTATTCGCAGGGATGCGCCGACGGCCGGAACGGCGACGTAATCATGGTCGGACCGCCGCTGATTATCAATGAGAGCCAGCTCGAGGAGCTGGTGGTGCTACTCGCCAGGGCAGTTAGCGAAGTGCTCTAGTGCCGGCTGCCTATCCCGGCTTATCTTGAAAACGGAGTAGGCGCAGCCCGTTCAGCGATACGATGACGGTACTGCCTTCATGTCCAAGGACACTAAGCGGTAAAGCAAGGCTCGAGCCAAGGACAGCAGACACCAGAATAACAATCATCCCGATGGCGAAGACAAGATTCTGAACCAGAATCCGGCGCGTCTTGTGGCTGAGCGCAACCATGTATGGAATCCGGCTCAAGTCATCGGCCATCAGCACGATGTCCGCCGTTTCCATCGCCACATCCGTGCCGGCAGCGCCCATTGCAATGCCGATATCGGCGGCCGCCAAGGCCGGCGCATCGTTGATCCCGTCGCCCACCATCGCCACCGGCCCATATTGGTCGGCCAGGTCGCGCAAGATGGCCAACTTGTCTCCCGGCAGCAATTCCGCGTAGAAGTCGTCAATGCCGGCCTCATTGGCGATTGCTCGGGCCACTGCCGTGTTGTCGCCAGTGAGCATTACCACTCGTTTCATGCCTTCCCGCTTCAGCCGCGCGACCACGGCGGCAGCGTCGGGCCGGAGCACGTCGGCGATGCCGATTAGACCCAGAATCTCTGCGTGTCTGCCGGCATGAATCTCGGCCACCGTGACGCAAGTCTTGCCTTGGTCATGTAGGCGCTCAAGGTGTGTGTGCCAGTGTTCATTTGGCTGAATCACATAGCCCGACAGATAGCGTTGATTACCCACTGCTATCGTCCAGCCGGCCACATCTGCCCGCACGCCCTGCCCGGTCTCCGATAAGAAATCGACCGCCGCCGGCAGCGTGACTTGCCGCGCCTGAGCAGCAGCGACAATTGCTTGCGCTAATGGGTGTTCCGATTTCAACTCGACTGCGCCGGCAAGAGCCAACAGAGTCGATTCATCAATGTCGGCTGGGCCGCAGGGGATAACGTCTGTCACCCGTGGGTCGCCCTCGGTCAGCGTCCCGGTCTTGTCTAGCGCCACCACCCTTATCTCGGCCGCTTTCTCGACAAAGGCGCCGCCCTTGAACAGAATGCCCCGTCGCGCGCCATTGGCGATCGCTGATAGCACAGTTGCCGGTGTGCTGATCACGATCGCGCAGGGTGAGGCGGCGACCATTAGCGTCATCGCCCGGTAGAATGCCTCGTCAAAAGATTCGCCGAGTACAGTGACAGGGACTACGATGGCAGCGGCTGTGAAAAGGATGACCCCGGCCGCATAGTACTGCTCGGCCTTGTCGATAAACCGTTGCGTCGTGGCTTTTTCGCTCTGCGCCTGTTCCACCATCTGGATCAATTTGGCAAGAGAGGAATCCTTGGCAAGCCGGGTAACGCCGACCTCCAGGCTGCCCTTGCCGTTAATCGACCCGGCCAGCACGTTGTCGCCGACATTCTTGTAGACTGGGATGCTCTCGCCGGTGATTGCTGACTGATCTACGCTGCTACCGCCTCCAATCACCAGTCCATCCAGAGCAATGCGCTCTCCTGGGCGCACAAGCATCCGGTCGCCCACACGTATGCTCTCCAGAGGCAGTGTCAGCAGGCGGTCGCCGCGCTGGATCAGCGCTTCATCGGGCCGGAGCGCCATCAGCCCGCGGATGGCGTTTCGCGTGCGATCCAGGGCATAGTTTTGCAGCACGTTGGACAACGAAAAGAGGAATAGCAGCATGGCCCCTTCGAAGGGAGCGCCAACCAGCGCGGCCCCAATGGCGGCCAGGATCATCAGCAGATCGACGTCAATAGTGAATTGGCGCAATGACTCCAGACCGGCCTTCAGACCGAAAGCGCCGCCGGCTACATAGGCGATGACATAGAATGCCGTCGATAACTCGGGCGCGCCAAGTAGTTCGGAGAACAGGCCGGCGAACATGGTTACAAAAGTGACCACCGTCAGGATTAGCTGGAGGCGTTCAGCGGTCAGGAAGACGGCTAACCTCCCCCATCTCCCAACCGGCGCCGCTTCAATTTCGCGTTCAACTGGCGCGCCGAGCCGCTGCACGTGCTGGACCACATCCATTGAGGACAATCGCTCGGCATCATAAGTAACCGCCAGCACTCCGCCCAGATAACTGGCGCTTGCTCGGCGAACGCCCGGCAGCTCCTGCACCTGTCGCTCCAGGGCCAGCGCGCAGGCTTCGCACGCCCGGCCACCTCGGCGGTCCAGGCGCACCGTGCATGTCTCCCAGCGCCGGCGCAGATTGGGCATGAGCCGCTCGGCAACCTGCGTCATTTCCGAATGGTTCAGCACGGTCGGGTCGTACCCGATGGAAACCAGATCCTGGTCAGCGTCCATGGATAGCGCCACAATGCCTGGCTCATTGTCCAGGGCGGCATTCAGCAAGTCGGCGCAACTCTGTTGCTCCAGCGATTCTGAAAGTAGTTGTCCGATTTCGTCAGATTCAGCCATATGGTGACCGCGTATTCAGTTTGCTTTCCTGATTCCCGGCGGGATCCAGACACTCTGCAAGTGAATTCTCAGCCAGAGTCACCGGCGCGCAAAGTGCCGAACTGCATTGACGAAGGGTGTCATTGATCACTACTTCCGCCGGCCGGACATGGCGTTCGCTCGGCCTCGGGCTTTTTCATATACTTGTGCCTGCCATGAAGTCACGGAACCAGCCAGGAACTCTTCAAGGCGCGCTGGCGGCGGCCCTCATTGGAATCACACTATTGCTGAGCGCCTGCCGGGCACCGGCTCAGCAGGAGGCGGCATCCCCTACGGGCATGGCAACCGCTTCGCAGGCGGCAGTCCTCGTTTCCCCCACCCTTGCTTCGGAATTGTCGGCGGTTACACAAACGCCACATACGGCAGTCTCGTCATCCGACCTCCTGCCGCCCACAGTAACACAGACACCGGCAACGGCGACGCCGGTGCCCTCGCTGACCCCGCTGCCGTCAGCTACAGCCAATCCATATGCCGGCCTGGGAATTGCTGATCTAGCGGCGCGTGAATATGGCGCCGGTGAATTGGATATCATTGACACGCTCGAAGAAACGGACACTTACACGCGCTATTTGATTACTTATCCGAGCGATGGACTTACGATTTATGGCTTCCTGAGCGTCCCGAACGAGGGAAGCAAGTTTCCGGTAGCGATCGTCGCCCATGGATATATCCCCCCACAGGAGTACCAGACCGAAGCCTATACAACCCGCTACGCGGACGCGCTGACGGAGGCCGGCTTTTTCGTCATTCACCCCAATTTCCGTAACTATCCGCCCAGTGATGAAGGGGACAATCCGTTTCGTACGGGTTACGCAATCGATCTTCTCAACTTAATCGCGATTGTGCAGGAGCAAAGCCGGGACCCGCACGGCTATCTGCGGCGGGCAGACGGAGAGAACATTCACCTGATGGGGCACAGTATGGGCGGCGGGGTAGTTCTGCGCGTGGCCACTGTCTGGCCGGAGGCGGTTAAGGCGCTTGTGCTGTATGGCTCAATGAGCGGCGATGAGACGAAGAATTACGCGCGCATCCAGGAATGGTCCGGCGGAATTCAGGGGCAATTCGAACTAGCCGCGTCACCGGCGGATCTCCTGGCAATTGCCCCGATTCACCACCTGGACCGGCTGCGAGCGGCCGTCAGCATTCACCACAGTCTGGATGACGATACAGTGCCGGCGGCCTGGTCAGAGGAATTGTGCGGGCTCCTGCAGGCGATCCGGCATCCGGTGGAATGCTTTACCTACGAGAATACGCCGCACACGTTCAACGGTTACGCAGACACGCTATTCATCGAGCGGATGATCGCGTTCTTCCGTCAGTATTAGCCCGCCTCGAGCCGGTTAGCACCAAGGATGTGCGGCGTCGGTTTCACCTACGCCGACAGGTGAGCCGAATGACCCTTTCCCCGGCCGCGCAGCGCGCGCGTTCGTCAAGGCGATGCCCCACCAGCCAAACCAGATGTTGCTCGTTGGCGATGATCGGCCAGCGGGCGCGGAGCGACGCCGGCATCTTGGCATTGATCATGTACTTTCTCAGCGAGACTGTGCGCCCGGCCATCCCCAGCGGCTGAAACATTTCTCCGGCAAGGCGCGTGCGAACCCGGAGAGACGAGTGCTCGTCCGCGCGAGCGTAGGCCGTCCATCGATCGGGATTGTCGTAGAGTGTATGCGGCGCGACGTAGTCGAGGTATTCCGACTCCAGGTACCAGTCACCCGTCAGTGGATAGTGATCTGGAACCCGCAGCAGCCCCTCCATCTCCACTTGTGGAAGCGCAGGAGCGGGAGCGGATACGCCGGGGGCGGCAACTACCCAATCTTCATAGCCGAGCGTCAATTTGAGCGCCCCCGGTAGCGAGGCCTTTGCGCCGACAACGCCCTCCTCCAGAATATGCCGGGCGTTCTCAATTGTCTGGAACCCGGCGTCCTCTGCCCGACCCCGTACCCGCACGAGGGCCTGACGAAGCGCGGCGCGACGAAGGCTAAGCGGTAGCGCGCGCCAGGCCGCCAAATCCAATCGTAGCCAGCCGACGCTTTCCGCCACGACAAGAAGCTTCCACGCCTCCTGCAACATGCTATCGAGCAGATCGAAGTCTGCGCTGAATAGAGCAGCCTGGTTCTGTAATACCCTCCGAATTGCCGGGTTGTAGCTTTCCAGAAGAGGTAGCAGGTCGTGCCGCACCCGATTGCGAAGCAGCTTGGTGTCGTAGTTCGACTCATCCACCAGCGGCCGAAGATCGTGCTCGATGCAATATGCGATTATCTCCGCTCGATCCACCTGCAGTAATGGCCGTAGCAGAACGATGTGTGGCGCGTATGGAAGCCTGCCGATCGGCGACATTCCCCGCAAGCCGCCGGGGCCGGCGCCGCGCAACAGATGCAGCAGGACCGTCTCCGCCTGGTCGTCGGCATGGTGTCCCACGACGACCACACGCGCACCATAATCCTCTGCTGTCCGCGCCAGAAAGCGATATCTTGCCTGCCGCGCGGCGTCTTCTAGTGAGAGATGTCCATCCGCAGCCAAGATCGGGACATCGGCGATGCCGATCCGGCACTCGACTCCCCATGAGTGGCAGATCTGCGCCACTTGCTCCGCATCCGCCTCCGCCTGATGGCGCAGGCGATGGTTGAGATGCGCGGCCACGATCCGTGACGCCGGCATCAGCCCGTCCAGCAGCACATGGAGCAAGGCAAGCGAGTCCGGGCCGCCGGACAACCCCAGCACGAGGCGAGAATCGCTGTCCAGCGCCCCGCAGGACGTCAGGCAGCTCTGGACGGCTTGGCGAAGTTTCCTTCCTGGATAAGAGATCGGGGAGACGTTTGCGTTCATGCGGACAAATCGAATAGGGCGGGTGGGACTCGAACCCACATGGAGTCACCCCCGGCGGATTTTAAGTCCGCTGCGTCTGCCATTTCGCCACCGCCCCGTAGAGCCGCTTCGACGGTTGTTACATTCTAGCACAGCTATTTGCCCAATCCAACGCCGTCCGCCAATTGCCCGACAATTCCGAATACGGCCGCTCGGCAGGGACACCGGACCAGTTTCGGGTTTAAGGTGACATAATGTAACGTTGACGTCGCTTTTTCCAGTCGGTATAATGCCCGGCAAGACGAGGAACAACTGACCGGCTGAGAGGTTCCCGTCGGTTTGGGGTTGGTGCGGCGACGTCGAGATGTCTGTGGCGCTCCGGCCCGGAGCAGCGGTACTCTACACACTCAATTGCTAGAAATGAAAAATGGCCCTTAAAGGCAATCTGCGCGATTTTTCCTTTACGCAACTGCTGAATCTCATCAACCTGGCCAGGAAGAGTGGCGTCCTCACCATCACAGACCAGGGAGAGGTGACGCTCTCTTTTCGTGAGGGGAAACTGATTGACGCCTGCGATAGCGCGTCGGAAGTTGCCAACCTGGCGCACCTGCTCTATCGGCGAGGAAAGTTGTCGCAGGGCGACTATGAGGTCATTGCTCCGCGCGCGCCGGAAATGAATGACAAGCAGCTGGGGCGCTTGCTGATCCAGGCCGGCTTTGTCAACCAGACTGACATCTTGCAGAGTGTCCGCCAGAATATCCTCGATACTGTCTATGGCATGTTCGCCCGCACAGAAGGCGTTTTCCGTTTTGAGGCCAACGCCCAGCCGCCGGCATCACGATTGACGATCCCGATTGACCTGGAAAACGTCATAATGGAAGGCAGCCGGCGCATGCAAGAGTGGGAGCGGCTGCTGGAGGAAATACCGGATCTGGACACTTCATTGCGCTTTGCGGATCAGCCGGATGCCCGCCTGCAAAACATACATCTGACTGTTGAAGAGTGGCGGGTGGTGGCTTTCGTGAGCCCTCAGAACTCCATTCGGCGCATTGCGCGAGCCATCAATCTGAACGACTTTGAGATTCGACGGATAGTATTCGGGCTGTTGCAGGCCGGCATCGTGCATGAGGTGGCGCGATCCAGGCCTCAGCCGGAGTCTCCTCAAGTCATGCTTGTTGAAGATGCCGGCCGTCAGCCGGACATAAGAGGGGCTTCGCCCACGGTCAAGCGCTCAATCGTGGCCCGCCTTATAGAGCGAATCAAGAGGCTGTAAGCGTCGTCCCCCTAGACTCAATAGAGTGATCACGTCGGGTGCTAGAGTTATCTCAGCTAGACGAACAGCTTGAGCCTGACAAAGTAAACATGCAAGCCGTGAAGATGGTGATCACCGGCCCATTCGCCGCCGGAAAAACGGAGTTTATTGGCGCTGTCAGCGAAATCGACGTGGTTTCCACTGAGCGCAAGATCTCTTCCGAAGCCGAGCGGGTAAAAGAGGAGACCACTGTTGCCATGGACTTCGGCCGGATCACGGTTGGACCGGATCTCGTGCTGTATCTATTCGGCACCCCCGGCCAACGGCGATTCGACTTTATGTGGGAAATTCTTTCGGAAGGGATGCTTGGTTTCGTGGTCCTGGTAGACAGCACGAAACCGGAAAGCTTTCGAGAGGCAAAGCGCATCCTCGAGACCTTCGAGGGCTATGCCAATACCCCTTATGTGGTGGCTGCGAACAAGCAGGATCTGGAAGATGCCTGGGCGCCGGAGGATCTGGCGATCATCCTGCGCACACGCCCCGGCGTGAAGGTGCTGCCCTGTGTGGCACGCGACAAGGAAAGCGTCAAGAACGTGCTCCTGGAGTTGCTTTACTCAGTCATGGAGGAGCTGGATCGACAGGATTCTGCCGCCGCCCGAAGCGAACAGGCAGCCGGCAGGAATAGCAGTCAAGAATCCGGCAATGTGCCGGCGCGCGGCTGATGGCGAAACCCGAATGAGCGTGATCACCACGCTGGCAGGGTTTCTTCGCTATCAGTCCGCTGGCAGGGGCGAGCCGGTCATTTTGCTGCATGGTTGGTTCGTTTCTCAGCCGAAAGACGACCTATGCGAAAGTCGTGACATGGCGAAATCACGCCGTCTTCCTTTGCTTGACGAGCCGCTAGGTTTCGTCCGCGAGCTGGAGGCGTTCTTCCGCAGCAGCCGACGCGCCTTGGAGGGGCCGGGAAGATGCGCCGCATAATCTTGCAGGACAGGCGGCATATTTATCCGTTCAATGAATCCGCGCGTGACCTTCGCCTGCAGAACAAGCCGCTCTGGCTACATCAGCGCGACTTGTTGGCGCCCTATTGCTCGGAAGAACGCGAATACGCTGCCTGGGACGAAGCAGAGCTTTCCGAAAGCGGCGTGCGGGTCGAAGCCTTGATGCACCGCGACAACCTGTTCTTCAACCAGGCGTTGTTAGAGGAGTTTCTGGGGCGCGCCAGGGAGCAAGTTCTGCCGGCGCGCCTCGCCTTGCGTCTTGATGATCCCACAGTCGCCGCCCATATTCTCCCAATCACGAAATCCGTTGACCGGCGACAGAGTCTCCTGCTCTTCGACATCTGGTATCTGCCCGACGGCTTTGGCCAGCATGCGGCGGCCCAGCCGCTGATTGTCGATTCTGGAGCGAGGGAGAGGGGTTATTATCACGTTCCCAGGTTCATGGCCGGCGAGTTCGGAGATCTGACGTATCAGTTGCCGCAGAAATCGGTGCTGGCCATTGAGAGCTGGGCGCACTTGTTCGTTGCCGACATCCTCTTCGGGGTCTTTTCCAGAGGAACGGTCACTGAAGACCGGATTAACGTTGACTGGAAATACAAGATTCGCCTACTGCTGCGTTCACTGGTTGAACAGCGCAGTGCGTTATCCAGCAGTTATCTGGTCCGTTGTGGTCGGAACTGTCATGTCGACCCGACAGCCAGAATATACGGGCCTTCGACAATTGGAAACAACGTCACAATTGGCGCCGGCGTGGTGATCGACAATTGCATTATCGGCGACAATGTAACCATTTCGCAGGGCTGCCAACTCATGCTCAGCGTTGTTGGAGACGGTTGCTTTCTGCCCTTTCGAGCCGCCCTTTTTATGTCAACCATGATGGAAAACAGCATGGTGGCCCAGAACACATGTGTACAGCTCTGTGTGATCGGCCGTGATACATTCATCGGCGCGGGCACAACCTTCACGGACTTCAATCTTCTGCCAACTCCCTTGAAGGCAATCCTGCAGGACGGACTGAACGCCACCAACTTCACGGTCCTGGGCGCGTGCGTGGGCCATCACTGCCGGCTCGGATCAGGACTGGTCATCTTTCCCGGGCGAACTATTGAATCAGACGTCGTGCTGGTTGCCTCGGAAGGTCGCCGTGTGTTCACTAAGGATGTCCGCTTTGAGGACAGCGATCATTTGCAGTATCAGGCCGGACACGCGCACACAAGACACTACCCGCGTCTTGAGGAAAGTGATCCGTCAACCGGGCGCATTCGCATTTAGGCAACATGGCTTGGTAGTGGGAGTCGGTTGGGCCGAGGTTGCGGATTGCTGCCCCGCAATTCGGGACAGTGGCGATGTGCGACGTGGGCGGTAGAATTGCGGTACTGGGTTCAATAGGTATGGTTGCATGATGAACAGCGGACGCATATTACTGGTCGAAGATGACTATGACATCGCTAACATGCTGCGCATCTTCTTCGCCGGGCAAGGATACCAGGTGGAAGCGGTTGCCCGCGGCGATGAAGCGTTGGCAGCCTGCCGGAGCCGACTGCCCGATCTGGTCGTATTGGATATCATGTTGCCGGACATGGACGGATACGCGGTATGCCGCGAGTTGCGTACCCGCTCGCGCACAGCCCACATCCCGATCATCTTCCTGACCCGGAAGGATGAGCGGCGCGACAAGATCGCCGGCCTGGAGCTGGGCGCGGATGACTACGTAACCAAACCTTTCGACATTGAGGAGCTAAAGTGGCGGGTCCGCAACGCCATAACTATCCATCAGCGTCAGAATCTCACCGACCCAACCACCGGTCTGCCCGGCGTTCGCCTGATTGAAGAGCAACTCCGTAAGCTGGTCAACAGCTCCGGCTGGTGGCTCATTCTGGTCGGGATTGACCACTATACCCCTTTCACAGATGTCTATGGGTTTGTGGCCGGGGCGGAAGTGCTCAGGTTTGTGGCTCTGCTGCTCAGCCGGGCGGTGGACGAAGCCGGCACGTCAGACGACTTCCTCGGTCACACTGGCAATGATTCATTCGTGATTATCACCTACGTGGACGACCCGTCCGGCATCGTGAAGCGAATCCACGAGCTGTTTCAGGATGGAATCCGGGCGCATTACAGCTTCTCGCATTCCGAGCAAGGCGGTATTGAGTTGGCCAATGGGAGCAAGGCCCCCCTGATGAAGTTGTCCCTGGGTATGGTGTCCGACCGCTTCTACAAGTTCGCAGATATCAGAGAGATAACCGAAGCCGCCGCGGAATCACGACGCAGCGCACCTGCTTAGTCGGTGTCGCCGATGGACTCGGATTTCCAGTTGCTCAAAGCGGTTGCGCGCGTCAGTGAAGCGCTGAAGACCACACTTAGCCTGGACCAGATAAGCCGAGTGGTGCTGGAGGCGTGCATCGCCCAGGGCGAAGTCGCAGGGGCGAGAGTTGTTCTAAACAACGGGGAATCGGGGGAGCGCTTGATTTCTCAAGGGCTGGGCGTACAACTTGATTTACGCCGGCACGAGGATCAGGCGCTCTCTGCTCACCAATCAGTGATTATCCAGGGGCTCCACGTGGAGGTCAGCGGCGCGGGACAAGAGGGAGCGCCGTTGGCCGGTCTCATTGTCCCCATACTTTACCAGTCAGAGGTCGCCGGCCTGCTGACGCTGCTGTTTTCTAACCCGGCTTCGATCACCGAAGGCATGGTGACCTTTGCAGGGACGCTGGCAAATCTCCTCGCCACGGCCCTGGGCAATTTAGGCCGCTATGAGGAACTATCTGCCCGCAACCAGGCGTTGCATCGTTACGCGCAGCAGGTCGAACGGGTTTCGGAGGCGGGCCGGGTGCTTCACGAAGGAAGCGAACTGCCGGCCGTCTACGAGGACCTCGTATATGCTATTCAGGATAGCGTCGAGTACCGCATTGTCATCCTGAGTCTCGTCGAAGAGACCGACGGGAATCTGCTGGCCCAGGTGGCGGCAGGGGCCGGCCTGCCGCTCAACCAGCTAAGGCTGCTCCAGGCAAACCCCTTTCCCTGGAGCAAGCTGGAGCTGCTGTTTACACCTTCTTTCGAGCTCGGCAACGCCTACTTCATCCCGGCAGGAGCAACCGCCATTCAGCATGATATTGTCCGCTTGATGGGTGCTCAGCTCTACCTGGGGCGGAATGAACAGATGGATGGAGAATGGCGGGCGGACGACCTACTGGTCATTCCCTTTCGTGATTCCTCCGGAAAGCCGCTGGGTATGATCAGCCTGGCGGCACCTCTGGACGAGCGGCGGCCTGATCTGGGCACGGCGCGCATCCTGGAGATATTCGCCAATCAAGTGGCCGCATCGATCGAGAACATTCGGCTCTACCATGACACGCGTACTTTCGCGCGGCAGCTTTCGCACCTGCAAGAGGTCTCCCAGGGGGTATTGAGTGAACACGACCCGGTTCAACGGCTGCAACTTCTGGTAAACGGGCTGCAGGCGGCCGGCTGGCAGCGGGTGCTCCTATTCCAATTCGATCCCGGTTCGACAAACAACCAACTGATTGCGGCCGGCTATACGGAAGCAGAGTACGATTCCCTGCTGAGTGTCCAACACTACACTCACTCCTGGGGCGCCACCGGGGCATATTCCGGCCCCCAATCCGATCCCGCAAGTCCAGCTTACTTCGTTCCCGCCGGATCTCCATCCGACCGACCGCCTGGCGAGAAGGCCCCGCTATCTGAACCAGATGCCTGGCAATCCGGCGACCTGCTCCGGTTGCCGATAATGGATCGTAATGGACGCGTGGTCGCCCTGATTCAGCTCGACAAGCCGGCGGATGGCAAGCGGCCGACCCGGCGCGCGCTTCGACACATCGAGTTGTTTGCGCGCTTCACTGCTGCCGTCCTGGAGAACATGAAGCTAGTGAATGAGCTTCAGCGCTTGAACCACGAGCTCGACGCCCGCGTCGATGAGCGCACCCGCCAGTTGGCAGAGGAGAGTGATCGCGTCAAGACACTGCTACGCATCAGCGTGGAATTGACCGCCAGCCTGGACAAGGACCGGGTGCTTAGCCGCGCGCTGACGTTGATAAATGAGACAATTGGCGCCACTCAGGGGCATATTCTGCTCGTAGACCCGGAATCGGGGAGGCTGAAGATGCGGGCGTCACTCACACACTCAACGCTCAGTTTCAGTTACGGTTGGGCTTCTGAGCAATTTGATGAAATGTTGCGCCGCGTGGTTGCCATCGGCAAGCCGGCCATCGTAAATGACTTGCAGTCCGAGCAGACCGGTAACGCCCTATGCTCCGTTCTAGCGGTACCCCTATCCGTTGGAGAAGAAGTATCCGGTGTTCTTACGCTAATCCATGAAAGGCCGAGGTACTTTGTGCAGCGGCATTTGGAGTTGGCAATCGCGGCTGCGATCCAGGTGGCGCAGGCCCTGCACAATGCGGACCTCTATGACCTGATTCGCGAGCAGGCGGAAAGTCTGGGCAAAATGATGCGCGACGCCCATGATGAAGTCGCGAAGACACACTCCATCCTGGAGAGTATTGGCGATGGAGTGCTAGTGGCACAGGCGGACGGCATGATTATCCTGATCAATGAAGCTGCATGCGCAATGTTAAGGGTCAGGCGAGACGAGCTCCTATTTGTGCCTTTGTCGAGCCTGCGCCGCCGGATCGGGCCGGCGGGAGACGCGTGGCTGGATGCGCTGCAGCGGCTTTACTCCGCCAAGGAGCGGTCCGGGCAGGAACATACGCAGACTGAGCGCATATTGGTTGGCAACCGGGCGCTCAATGTCACGCTCTCGGCAGTAGAAGTCGGCCAGAGATTTGTCGGCTCTGTCTCCGTTCTGCATGACATGACCAGAGAGGCCGAGGTTGATCGTCTGAAGAGCGAATTTGTCTCAACCGTATCACATGAGTTACGAACCCCAATGACCTCCGTAAAGGGTTATGCGGACTTGTTGCTCATGGGTATCGCCGGCCAGCTGAATCCCACGCAGGAATCGTACTTGCAGGTGATCAAATCAAATGCGAACCGGCTCGGTTACTTGGTTGACGACCTTCTTGACATCTCGCGCATCGAAACCGGCAAAGCCGAGCTACAGCTTCAAGGGGTCAAACTCGCTGACTTGGTTGCCGGCATGCTCATCGAGCAAATTCCCATGAAGTTGCGCAGCAGGAACAAGCAGCTTGATGTGCACGCGGAGATCCCCGGCGATCTTCCACTCGTCTTTGCCGATCCGGAGAAAGTGGTCCAGATTCTGGCTAACCTGCTGGATAACGCCATCAGTTACACGCCCGCCGGCGGAGAGATTTGCATTTCCTGCGGGCGGGACGGAGACACAGTCTGGACCAGCGTAAGGGATAGCGGTATCGGCATTTCTGATGAACAGCTACCCCGGATATTTGACCGTTTCTATAGAGCGGATCATGAAGTAGTCCTGGGCGTTGCCGGCACCGGATTGGGGCTCTCCATTGTTAAGAGCCTGGTTGAGCTGCATGGCGGTGAGATTCGGGTTGAGAGTCGCCCAGGTGAAGGCAGCTCTTTCAAGTTCTCTTTGCCGATAGCTGCCGGCTGATTATTAATGGGCCACTGTTG
The DNA here is from genome assembly GCA_964539885.1 of uncultured Ardenticatenaceae bacterium. Classification (GTDB taxonomy): domain Bacteria; phylum Chloroflexota; class Anaerolineae; order Promineifilales; family Promineifilaceae; genus JACKCB01. Next base: position 54,005 of record CAZIKT010000001.1, read on the forward strand.
GCAATTAACGCTGTCGAGTCGCGTACGCAGCGCGGCAGACAAGGAAGGCGTCATACGATGAAGCTGCTAGTGGCGGAAGATGAGAAGGACGTCCGCGAGCTAATAGAGATCATTTTGCGCTATCACGGCTTTGAGGTGGTCAGCGCCAGGGATGGTCGGGAGGCGATTGCCGCCGCGGAGGCAGAGCAGTTTGATCTGATATTACTCGACGTGCGCATGCCTCGCGTGGACGGCTACGAGGCATGCCGCCGACTCCGGCAAATGGAATCCACCCGCGACATACCGGTGATTATGCTCTCAGCCCTGGGACAGGAGGCAGAAAAAACGGAAGGGCTGGCGGCCGGCGCGGATGAATATCTGGTGAAACCCTTTACGCCGAACAGTCTCGTGGCCACTGTAAATCGCCACCTGGGCCGAGGCGTGTAATTGCCCCACGCTTTATCGCTCGTTAGGGCAGAGCAGACATGAGCATCACTTCAATCGGAAGCAGACCACTTCATTATGAAGTGCTTGGTCGCGGAGAGCCGGTGCTCTTCATCCATGGCTGGATCGGCTCCTGGCGTTATTGGTGGACCTCAATGCAGTATCTGGCCAGCTACAACCGCGCTTTCGCGATAGATTTGTGGGGGTTCGGAGACTCCATGAAGTCCGCTGAGCTGTATCATCTACAGGTCTACACAGAACTCGTCGGCCAGTTTCGAGAGAGTTTGGGTATATCGCAGCCGTTGATATTAGTCGGCCATGGCCTTGGCGCGATCGTGGCACTTCGCTATGCTCAACAGAATCCCGGCCAGGTGCTCAGGCTATTTACCGTCGCATTGCCCTTACGCGGCCGTGATCTTGACCCCCGGCTCGCTGGGGCGTATTCCACTTCCGAGACCGGCAGACTGTTGGATAGGATTAGTACTCATCCTGAACTTCAGGCTGAACTGCACAAGATGGACCGTACCGCACTGGACCGACTCTCCGATGAACTGTCGACAATCGATCTGAGCAGCGCCCTGGATGAACTCTCATGCCCACTCCTGATGACACATGGCGCTCAAGACATCGTGGTGCGGCCGCCGGGCGAATCGCTTGGCGATTTGGAAGGAATTGCCTCCAAGCGGTTGTCCCTTCAATTCAGCTCTGCCGGCCATTTCCCGATGCTGGAATCGCCCGAGCCATTCAACAGGCTGCTACTCGAATACGCGCGGGTTGACTGGCAAGGGATAGGAGCGCTGGCAGTAAAGGAGCACTGGCGACGGCGTACCCACTGAGACCGCCGGCTTGATTGCCCCCATAATACCGGCAAGACAGTAACAACTATGAGATACTTAGGGAGCGAGGCAGCGCTTGTTTCGATTAACGCGGCCCCAATCGCCATGGACCTTGAGCAAATATGAAGAAACCGTATCAGCCTGTATGGCGCGCTCTGGCCCGGCCGGCGGCGCTTCTCACCATCATTTGGCTGTTGGTCAGCTGTGGGAGCAGTTCCGGACGGAGCTCCCTCCCCTCTGAGCCTCGCGCGCCGACAGCGGCCATTACTGCGTTGGTCACGGCGCTGCCGCGACCGACCGCAACCGGCAAACCAGCAACGGCCGAATCGGCTCCTCCGGACCCTACCACTTCTCCGGCGGCGATTCAGCCGCCGGCTTCGCCAACCGCCCAACCCACAACCACCCCGGCTACCGCCGCGCCGGCAACCATGACGCCTACGGCAACCATCCCAGGGTTGATCGGCCCTGTTGATTATCCGCCGGACGTAAACCCCTTAACAGGCGAGCAGGTCGCCGATCCGACGGTGCTTGACCGTCGCCCGCTGGCCATCAAGATCTCCAATTATCCGCCGCAGGTCAGGCCACAGGCCGGTCTGGGCAGCGCAGACATAATCTTCGAACACTACGCGGAGAGAGTAACGCGCTTCACAGCTATCTTCTACAGCAAGGATACGGAGCCGGTGGGCTCAGTGCGCAGCGGACGGCTGATCGACCTGGAGATTCCAGTCATGTTCCAGGCCGCATTCGGCTATTCAGGCTCCAGCGGGCCGGTGCGACAGATGTTCCGCGAAAGCTCCTTTTTCGACCGCATCGTGTCGCCGGACTTTGCTCACGGGGGATACTACCGGGTGGAGAATCCGGGCAGCGCGATCGAACACACGATGTTCACCAGCACCTACGATTTGCGCTATATCCTCGGGGAGCGGGGCGTAGATGTAAGACCTGAATACGACTTCGGCCTGTCGTTCCATTCGGATGCCCCCGCCGGTGGTACGCCCGCTTCGACTATTCAGGTGACGTACCGGACTACCACGGCTTATTGGCAGTACGCTCCCGGCACGCAGCGCTATTCCCGTTGGACCGACGGAATCGCGCATGTCGATGCCAACACCGGCGTGCAATTGAGCTTTCGCAACATCATTGTCTTGGGCGCTCACCACGAAGACACAGACATTCTCGAAGATCTCAATGAGGGCGGACACTATTCCATTCAAATCCAGATCTGGGGTGAGGGGCCGGTCTCTATCTTCAGGGACGGACAGCGCTACGAGGGAATGTGGCGGCGTGAGAAGCCGGAAGACATGCTCACCTACTACGACCTGGACGGGAATATCTTGCCTCTGGCTCCCGGCACCAGCTTCGTTCAGGTAGTCCCCCTGGGCTTCAGCGGGCTGGTCGTCTCAGCCCCAACCGATTAGCCTGACCCGACAGGCGAATAATGCGCTAATAGAAACCTATTGAAGGAGCAATTTCCCGGGCGTAGGCGTCTATGCCGCCGGTCATATTCCAGACATTGGTCCATCCCTGTCCCATCAACCAGGCGGCCACCTGAGCGCTTCGGTTTCCGTGGTGGCACATGATCACGATTTCTGCGTCTTGCTGCATCAACTCTTCAGGTAGCGCTTCCTGCCGCTGCCGCGCCAATTGGCTGAGCGGTACGTGGATGACTCCTGCCCCGAGGTTGGCAAGTCGCAGTTCATGCTGCTCGCGCACATCGACCAGTAGAAACTGCTCGCCGGCGTCGCGCTTGCGGGCGACCTCGTGAACGCTCATCTCCGGTACGCCGAATGGATTACTCATCGTCCCTTCTCCTAATTGCGCCAGGCAACCAGCAGGAGACAAAACCAGCCGGCCAGAAATGCGACGCCACCCAAAGGAGTAATGGCGCCCAACCAGCGCGCGCGGGTGAACACTAACAGGAATAGACTGCCGGAAAAGATCACGATTCCGACGATAAACAGATAGCCGACCCAACTACTTAATACCCCGGGCCATCGACTGCTTGCCCATGCTACCGCGAGCAGTCCCAGGGAATGATAGACAAGGTAACGGACGGCGATTTCAAAAGTGTCTTCTAGATCGGGATAGCGCTCAAAGTAACCCGCCAGGCCGTGGGCGCCAAACGCGCCGGCGGCGACCCCGAGCAACATGAACAGCGAGCCGGCGATCACAAAAGTCCGTTCCATTGTCGGGAAGTATAGCCCAGCCGCCGAAAAAGAGGAAACCCGCCGCGTTGGAAAGGGTGCGCGGGCCGAAGGAATGCAGCAGATCGGCCGGCAGCCCCGCGAACTGCGTGGTCGCCGCCGATTGGGACACCGGTTCGCCGGGCGCTGCGTTCGACCCCGTTTTGCCGGCTGGACTACCCCAGCTGAGCCTGTTGCCGCAAGATGTCTTGCCGGACGATTATGATCTGGTGACGGTCAAAGCGAATAGCGCCGGCTTCTTCCAAGGCGCGCAACGAGCGACTAACCGATTCCGGTGTGGTGGCCAAGTGATTGGCAATTAGAACGCGGGTAACAGCCGGATGGGCTGCCGCAGGGTTGTCGACTTGATCCGTCAGAAAGCGGGCCAGCCGGGCGGTAACCGTCCGCAACGCCAGGTCTTCCATTTGCCCAATCAGATGGCGCACACGACCCACCAGGCCCTCCACGACCGCCAGGCAGAAGGCGTGATCAGTCCGCAGCAGTTCCGCAATAACGGCAGTCGGGATGACCCAGGCAGCGACTTCTGTAACAGCCATCGCACTGGCCGCATTGGAAGCGTTATCAAGGGCGGCCAGATCATTGAAGGTATCTCCGGGACCAAAGAAGCGCAGGATGTATTCTCTTCCGTCTGGAGACAGTTTGTAGGCTTTCACCCGGCCGTCTTCAACGATCCACAGCCCGGCCGCCGGCGACCCCTCCAGAAAGATGACCTCTCCGCGGGTGAAGGTTCGCCGGAACGCTTGTTGAGAGAGCAGGGCCAAATGCGTATCCGCAATTTGCGCGAAGTAGGGGATTTGCCGGAGCGTGGCCGGCAAGGTGAAGTCACTCACCCAACCCGCCCCACCCCGTCATCAAAGGCTTCCCACATCTCGATGCGATGTCCTTCCGGATCGTGGAAGTAAAAGACGCGCGCGTTCCATTTGGTCCGCACGGCAGTCGTCGAGATGCCCTGAGCATTCAGAAGTTGCCTCGCTCGCTCCAGGTCCGTTACCCTCCAGGTCAGCGTTAACCCCTGTCCCTGGACGTCCTGGATGGAGGCCCGGCCCGCGTCGGCAATGCTCAGATATGCCCGATCCGTCAACACAAACTCCACGAACCAATCGTTTTCGAAGCTGACTGGCAGAGCTAACTTCGCCTTGTAGAAGTGGACGGTCTCAGTCCACCGTCGGCAGTATAGAATGGTGTTGGTGCGCTCAAGGTTTATCAATGCTTCAGCCCATAACGATTTCCGATATTACTGACTCTATTCTAGAGCACACCTTGCCGGAAGTCTTGCGACGACCGCCTATTTCGAGTCTGAACCACACCTATCTCATTGTGATTTCTTGCCAATTGACCCAAAGCTGTGCTATATTGACAGCGTCGTTTATGTTAAGAAGCGATTTGCTCCACCTCACTTAGTCGCCAGAGGGTAGTTGTTGGGCCAATACAGGTAAAATTAGTTCCCAAGCCAGCGCCATTTGCCTGTGGAAATCTGATGAACTGTCCGCCCGCCATCCGGCAGGTAGGGTTACCGCCGGAGGAGAGTACTGAAGATGACAAATCCAGAACAACTGTCACCTCGCCTGCTCATCCTTGTCCCTGCTTATAACGAAGAGGGAGCCATCGCGCAGGTCGTAGGCAGCATAGTTCGAGTCGTGCCCGAGGCGGACATCCTAGTAGTGGATGACGGTTCTGCCGATCAGACCCGGCTGCGGGCCGAGGCTGCCGGAGCGCAGGTCGTGCGTCACCCTTTTAACCTCGGCATCGGTGGGACCGTTCAGACCGGCCTGAAATTTGCACGTCAACACCATTACGACTACGTCATTCGCCTGGATGGAGACGGTCAGCACGATCCGGACCAAATCCCCATGTTCTTGCGCGTCCTGCAAGATGATGTAGCTGATGTTGTTGTCGGCTCGCGTTTCCTGAATCCCGGGCATACGATGCGAATACCGATCGCCCGCCGGATCGGCATCATCGTATTTGCCCGCACGGTCTCGTTGCTGACCAGGGAAAAGGCGACAGATACCACATCGGGTTACTTCGGGCTCAATCGCAAAGCGATTATCACGCTGGCGAGCTTCATGCCCCAGGACTATCCGGAAGTGGAGGGGCGTGTAATTCTACACAAAGCAAGGCTCCGGACGATAGAGATTCCAACACGAATGCGAAGCAGAGTGAGCGGCGTCAGCTCGATCAACACCTGGCGCTCCGTCTATTATGCGCTGAAGGTGACAGTCGCCGCGTTGGTGTGCGCGTTAAAAGAGATTCCGCGCACTCGGGAGGAAATGTATCATGGAGATACCATTAGAACAGCGCCTTATCGCGGTTCTCTTCAGCCTCACTTTGGTGGTCGTGACCATCCAGCTGATCCGTAAGAATCGTCTGCGCGAGGAGTACGCCCTCCTGTGGCTGGGTGCCAGCCTGGTAATCTTCTTCCTGTCGCTGTTCGGCAATATCGTCAGCCGACTGGCAGCAGTATTCTCGGTATCCTACTCACCGACGCTTGTGCTGGTAGCAGGTCTGCTTTTCGCGCTGCTCCTGCTGCTATCACAAAGCGTGATCATATCCGCGCAGGCTGATCAGATGCGGGACCTGGCGCAAAACATGGCCTTGATGGAGTGGCGCTTGCGTCAGGTTGAGAGCAGCGAGCCGGCCCCCAAGAGAATGACATCTGCAGCGGCGAGTCTGGCGAACGCTTTACCGGCATCCCCCTCCCAGGACGGTTTGGCCTAATGCACGGCAACCAAAATCATCAGCATCAGCCGGATTTGTCCGCCGCAGGCAAAGTGCTCGTCGTTGGGCTGGACGGAGCCACATTTGACCTGATATTGCCGTGGGCGGCGCAGGGAGATTTGCCGGCACTGGCTCGCATCATGGAGCAGGGCGCCTACGGTGAACTGCGCAGTACGACGCCACCAATGACGGCGCCGGCCTGGACCTCCTTTGCTACCGGTGTGAACCCGGGACAACACCGACTGTATGACTGGATCGCCCGCGAACCGGATAGTTATCGTTTCACTCCAACCACCGCGCTGGATGCCAGGGCGCCGACTATCTATCAGATCCTCAGCGAGCGCGGGCGGCGTGTCTGCTCGCTCAACGTCCCCATGACCTATCCGGCCACGCCCGTCAATGGGGTAATGGTCTCCGGCATGCCCGCGCCAAGTCTGAAGGCCTCGGTTGCTTATCCGGACTCCTTGCTGGAAGCAATCCTGGACAACGTCGGCGACTACATCCTTTATCCCGATCCGGGCCAGGCTTATTCCGACTCCGGCATAGATCAATTCTTGCAGCGCCTCTATCGCTGTACTGAATTACGGGTATCTACCCTGGAATACTTGCGGCAACTGGAGCCGTGGGATTTCACGATGGTGGTTTTCAACGGCACCGACACTATCAGCCACGCGATGTGGAAGTTCATGGATCGCAGCCACCCTCTCCATGACCCGACCAGATATGATAAGTATGGGCGAGCGATTCACGACTTCTATCAGGCTGTCGACGGCCATGTTGGCCAACTGCTGGATGAGCTGGATGATCAGACCACGTTGATCATCATGTCCGATCACGGCTTCGGCCCATTTCACAAGTTTATCCATGTCAACAACTGGCTGATCCGCGAAGGCTTCATGGCGACGCGACCGGCTCCGGCAAGCAGGATTAAGAAGACGCTGTTCCAGGCCGGCTTCTCGCCGATGAATGTGTACAATATCCTGATGCGCTTCGGATTGGGTTCGCTCAAACGTGAAGTGGTGCGGGGCCAGGGACAGGGCTTGTTGAAGACATTGTTCCTCTCCTTTACCGACGTAGATTGGGAACGCACACAATGTTACTCGCTCGGCAACGTCGGTCAGATCTATGTGAATGTCGCCGGGCGTGAACCGGCTGGTTGTGTTCAACCCGGCGCGGAATATGAACAAGTGCGGGAGCGAGTCATCGACCGGCTGTGGCAGCTTCGCGACCCTGTTACCGGCGAACAGGTTGTGGAAGCCATTTATCGCCGCGAAGAGATTTACTCGGGGCCGGAGCTGGACAAGGCGCCGGATATTGTGTTCATTCCCACCCGGCTGGAGTACTTCGGCTTCGGCGAATACGAGTTTGGCAGCCATCAGATCGTCGAAGCGATGCAACGGGGCATCTCCGGCACCCATCGCATGAACGGCGTTTTCCTGGCATACGGTCCCGACATCCGGCCAGGTGTTCCGGTAGATGGAGCACAGATTATCGACCTTGCCCCGACCATCCTGCATCTGATGGGCGAGCCGGTGCCCGACCATATGGACGGCCGCGTCTTGACTGAGATCTTGCCGGATGGCTATCGGCCGGTGGAGTTCAGCGAGTATGACGGCCGACCGGTAGACCACGGCGACCTCGGCGATGAGCCGCTTAGCGAAGAAGAGCGTCTGATCCTAACCGAACGCCTGCGAGATCTGGGGTATGTGGGCTAATAACGGCGCAGCATCGGGTCGGCCCGGTGGACAACAACTCCACGCCCTGCCGTCGCATGCGTTTACGGTAGATCTGGAGGACTGGTTTCAGGGCTTGACCAGCACCAACCCGCAGGTCGAACACTGGCCTGAGTTCGAGAGCCGGGTCGTACCAGCGACCAGGCGTTTGCTCGAGCTATTGCGACGACGCAGGGTGCTGGCGACCTTCTTTGTCTTGGGCTATGTGGCGGATCATCACCCGCACCTGATTGCGGAGATCCAGAACGAAGGTCACGAGATTGCCATTCACGGCTACTTCCATCGCTTCGTCAATCGGATGACGGCGTCCGAATTCGCCGCGGAGATTGAGCGCAGCATCACGGCTGTCAGTCGCATTACACTAACCAGGCCGAGAGGTCATCGGGCGCCGTACTTCTCCGTCAACCAGGATACGCCGTGGTTCGCCGACGTGCTGCTGGATCACGGATTGGAATATGACAGCAGCATTTTCCCTGTCCGAAACCTGTTGTATGGATTTCCCGCTGCCCCCCGGTTTCCCTTCCGGCTACCCAACGGCTTGCTGGAGTTTCCGGCTAGTACCGCCCGCTGGCTGGGCAGGAACTGGCCTATTGCCGGGGGCTTCTATGTGCGCTCCCTGCCCTTCTGGGTAATCCGCCGGGCTATTCAGGCATTGGAGGCGCAGGGCCAACCGGCAATTATGTACGTACATCCTTGGGAACTCGACCTGGAACAGGATTACGCGCAAGTGACGCTCAGAGAGCGTGTCACCCATTACCACGGGCGCGCCACGCTTGGCGAAAAGTTGGAACAACTATTCGCTGAGTTCGACTTCGCCCCATTAGAAACCCTCATGGCGAGCGGGCTGACAGGAGTTCCACGCTCATTTCAACTTGAAGATGGAACGCCGGTCGTGCAGCGATCCGCCGGAAGAGCAACCATCAGCGACTGACCACAGGCCTACTCTTGCTAGAAGTAACCGAGCTGGCTGCAATGGGAAAAGAGGAATGGGACGACTTTGTCAGGCGCATGCCTGATGGTCTGCCCATGCACCTTTCCGCTTGGCGAGACGTAATGCAGCAGACTTACGGTTATCGCACTGCTTACCTGATAGCTAGAGAGGCCGGCGATATTGTGGGAGTGTTGCCGCTTTTCCTGGTACGTAGCCGGCTTCTGGGCGACACGCTCACCTCGATGCCGGGCGCACTTTGTGCCGCCGATGCGGCCGTCGCCACAGTGTTGATCGGTCATGCCCTTGACATCGCCGGACAGTGGGGCGCGGCCCGCTTTCGATTGCACGATGCGCGCCGGGAATGGCCCGGCGACCTGCAGTCCAGCGTGTTACATGAGCATTGGCTGCGCGACCTTTCCATGGGCGCTGATGCCCTATGGAATGAGCTGGACCCCAATTTGCGCCGGCAAGTGCGTAAAGCGCGCAAGAATGGACTGCGCGTGGAAATCGATCGCACCGGCAACTTGCTGGAACCTTTCTACGATGTATTCTGTCGCTTTACACGCGAGGCCGGTACGCCGGTGTTCGGGCGTACATTTCTACAGAACGTGATCGTCGGCTTCGCGGGCAGCTTCAATTTTGTCGTGGTATGGCACGAAGAGACCCCTATCGGCGGATACTTCCAATTGGAAATGGGCGACACGGTCTTCGGCGTATGGGGCGCTGCATTGCGTGATTATCTGAATCTGCGCCCTGTCCACCTGGCAATGTGGGAACTCATGTCTGACCTGATCGACCGAGGATTCCGTTGTCTGGATATGGGCCGCAGTCCGGCCAACTCCAATGCCTCGCAGTTCAAAGGGCAATGGGGCGGCGTCAAAGCGCCGGTCTTTCAACAGGTACAGCGGTTGACCAGACATCGTGATTCGGACGCCGTCGCCGGCGGCGTTGAGCAGAACGCGTCGTTTCAGCTATTTATGCGCGTATGGCCGAAATTGCCGCTGTCGATGACACAATCCATTGGTCCGCGCCTGCGGCGCCACTTACCTTTTGCCTAGTAGTGAGCAAAGGCATCCTATGCGTAGAGTAACGGTAAACATCTGGCTGCATCGGTTATTGACACTGGCCCTGTTTCTGGCCTGGCTTGTGGTTGTCTTGCGCTTTGCGCCGAAGTTTGGGACCCAGCCGGCCAGTTGGTTGGCATTTATCGGGCTGCTCATTTCACCCGGCTATTTCCTGGGCGAGCTGATCACCTGGCGCCTCAAGCTTGACTGGATTGAGCGACTGGCCGTAGCCATGCCTGTCGGCGTAGCGATCCTTGCTGTGCCGGGCATCATCACATTCGCCCGGCATGGGACGTTGGATGAGCTGCGACTATGGTGGGTGGCGGCCGGCGGCATCGTAATGGTTGCGTGGATGGTGCAGCGCGTTTATGTGCGCTCGCTATTCCATCGCTTCGACACATCGCGCTATCCCGCGCGGACCCCTTGGGCATTCGATGAAATCCTGCTATTTGTGCTGTTAGCGGCCGCCTTTGTTCTGGTCCTGCCAACACTTTCGCTGGACAAAATAGACGGCGACGCCTACGCGGTCGCGACCTTTTCGGCCGACGCCCTGGCCGGGATGCCCCTGAATCAGGTAGAGCCAATATTCGGCACTGACCTGGGTCCGGGCGTGCGCATGGTCTTTAACCAGTTCCTGGCCATGTCATACCTCTGGTCAGACTTGTCAGGTATTGACCCCATAACACTGACAGCGGTCGCATCACGTTCGATGCTTGCTCTGTGGGCCCTGTTCGCGGCCTACACGTTGGGCAAAGCCGCCGGTCAGAGCCGGCGCTTCGGGCTATTTGTTGCCAGTATCCAGATGCTGATCTATCTGGCGGCCCCTTTTGTGCGCGGAGATAACGTTAGCCTCTTCTATTTTGAACGCACCAATGCCGACAAGTTCATGGTGCCCATCACCATGTTGCCGGTGGTCTTCGCGTTTGCCATTCACTATGTGCGAAGCGGCAGACGAGCAACCTGGGTTGCGGCGGCCGTTGCCACCTTTGCAGTCTCGACCATCCACCCCCTGATCGCCGCCATGCTCGCGCTGGCAGTTACTGCCTTTGGGGCGTTTCACCTGCTTATGAACCTTCGCGTGCGTACTTCCTGGCTTCGGGTCGGCGCGTTGGCCGGGCTGGTGGCTGTGGTCATGCTGTTGCCGGCAGTTCAGCTGATCCTATCTCGCGGCGAAGCTCCACTGGCCTCCTCATATCCCAGCACTTTTGAGGGCTGGAGCCTCGGCACCAAGAAGATCCCCATTCTGCCCTTCCTGGAAATCGAGACGATTGACCTGTATGGCCCACAGCCTGAGATCAGCCAATTAGAAGCGACGGATGCGGAATCAACGACCGATCCGTTCCTGATCTGGCGATTCGCGGTCAACATGGAGCGCCGGCGGATTATTCTCTTTGACCTTCAGCACTACATTTCCGATCCCAGCATCGTTCTGGAGCCGCCCTATCTGATGGCTCTCCTGCTCCTTCCACTCGTCATCTGGCGTCGCCGGAGAGATGTGGCGGCTCAGTTTGCGGTCAGCGTTTCACTGGCGGTATTGCTAGTGATGTACAATCCCATCCTGACGCCGATAATTGGGGCGCTGGTGATGCCCTGGATCTTGTGGCGTTTTGTCTGGCTGTTGCCATATTCTCTGGTCATTGCGCTTGCCGTGAAGCGCATCGCCGTCGAGTGGGGGCCGGCGATTCTGCGCTGGCTGAGCGGTCAACGTCTGTTCACCGGCGGGCCTGAGGGCGTTGCTCGCTATGCTATGGCGACTACCATCGTGGCGGCTTCCGTGCTGCTCACCGGTAACATCTCGCAGAATCTGCGCAACCTTAACGATCGCGCCGCGTCGCCCTATTACTATCCATCGCCACAGAAGATCCTCGACGAACTAAATCGGGCTACTGCTACCGGCGAGAATGTCACGGTCCTGGCTGATGCGGACCTGAGTGTCACCATACCGGCCTATGTAGCCGGAGCCAACATTGTTGCCCATCGGGCGCCGACAACCAGCGAGGTCTTTCCGGCTGACCGCCAGACGGAGGCGCTACAGCGACTGATCGATCAGGCGGAGTTCTTCGGCTCCCCTTACCTTACGGAAAACTCGGTCAATATTCTCAATCGCTATGATGCACGATACGTCATAGTGCCCAGCGGAAGCAGCCTGGACATGCAGCTACAATTAGCGCCGGACTGGTTCACCTGGCTGCTTGACGATCAATCTTACAGCCTGTATGCCGTAAATGCCGAACCGCCGGTGACGGATACATTCCGGGGAAACTCGGCCATGGGGGATCGAAAATGGGGCGAGGCCGAGAGCTATTTCCGCAAGGCGCTGGCCGCAAACCCTGCTGACCTGCTCGCGCTCGCCGGGATGGCCGAGATATCACATGTGCGCGGCCAGTTCAATGAAGCGTTGGAGTCGCTGGAGCTGGCGCGTGCCGAAGTCGACCTGCCAATCCTGCAATACCAGGCGGGCCTGATCCTCGTTGAGAGCGGCCAGCTCGAGGCCGGATTGGCAATGCTGGACGAAGCCCAAAGCGCCGCTCCCCAGATCCCTCGCTATCATATCGCCTATGGGGATGCCTGCATGGCCGCCGGTCAGCTTGAATGCGCGCATGAGCAATATAGCGCGGCGGTGGCCAATCAGACTGCGCCAAATGACAGCTTTCGACTGGTCGCGCTCGGAAACCTCTGGCGACAGCAGGGGCGTACCGATCAGGCGCTCCCTTACTATCAGCAGGCGGTAAGTTTGCTCCCGACTGAATTCAACCTGTTTGTCCTGGAAAGCGCTTATCGTGAAGTGGGCATGTTCGCTGAATCCGAGGCTCTGCTGGCAGATCTGCAGCGCCGTTTCCCGCTATCGGCTGAGGTTGTCGCCACTCAGGCGGCCGTGAAAGCGGCCCAGGATGACATCCCCTCTGCCGTGGCGCTCTATCGCCGGGCGATATTCATGCAGCGGCTTTTTGCACAGGAAAGCGCCGACACCTATCTGGCGCTGGCGCAGCTGCTGCTTTCGGCAAATCGCCTGGATGACGCTCGGACAGAGCTGGATACGGCACTGGCCTTGCAACCGTATAATGCCGCCGCACACCGGTTACAGGGCGACCTATATCGCCGGCAGGAGCAGCACGAACAGGCGTTGCGTGCCTTCGAGCGTGCCTATCAGCTTGACCCAACCCAGATTGACACCTATGTTGCCCTCAGCAACCAGCTCCAGCTTCATGGTGGACAGCCGGAGGGTATCATAGACCTGTTACGCGAGACGATTGAAGCCAATCCGGACGAGGCCATTCTCTTCCTTTCATTGGGCGATCTATTGCAGACCGCCGGTGATGACGCGATGGCAATTGAGGCCTATCAGGATGCTTTGGACCGGCTGGACCTCTATGCGCAGCTTGTGTCGCAGCGTCCGGTGCGGTCGACATCGGAAAGCCGGGCTTTCATTTATTCGCGACTTGCCAGGGCATATGAGAACCTCCTCGACACGGACACCGCCCTTAATTACTATCGGGCCGCAGTGGCGGCGGCGCCGGAAACGCCGTGGACACATGTGCTTCTGGGAGACGCGCTGCGCCGGAGCAAGGACCTGGCTGCTGCGCAAGGTGAATACCTCCTGGCAATCCAAAGCGATCCCGGTTATCTGGATGCGTTTGTCGGTCTGGCGGAGCTCTACATCGACGATGGCCTATATGACGAGGCTGACGAGCTGCTGCGGACAGCTATCACCGTCGACGACGACAATTCGGACCCCTATATGCGTCTCGCGGAGTTGGAGCAGCGCCGGGGAAACTATGACCAGGCCCTCGTCTGGTTACACGAAGCAGCTGACATCGCGATCGACAGTCGCACAATTAACACGCCTTTGATTGATTCGCTGATGCGCTACGGTGACTACAAAACAGCGAGCGAATACGTGCAGGCGCTGCTTCAAGTACGGCCAACGGACGAGGACCTCGTATTTCGCCTGGGCCAGGTGCAGCTCGAGATGGGCGACTATGCGGAAGCTGAGACCACAATGCTTAAGGCTCGCCGGCTATTCCCAACCAACGTACGTGTCTACAACGAGTTGGCATCACTGTACATGGCTACGGGTTCTCCGCTATCTGCGATCGCTATGTACCAGCAGGCCCTGGACTTGATGCCGGCGGAAGGTGCTTTCTACATCAACTTGAGCCAACTCCTGCAACAGCAGGGTCGTTACGATGAGGCGCTGACCGTCCTCAAATCGGGACTGAACCAAGCCGCCGACCCAGCGGACATCTACACGTCGCTCTCCACCTTCTACGCCCAGCAGGGTGAACTCGGGCTGGCGGAGAGCACGCTTCAGGAAGGAATCGATGAGCTAGGCGAAACGACCTCACTTGTTCTGGCCCTGGGTCGACACTATCTGGCCAGCGGTGACTTTGCGCTGGCACAGCAGCTATTCGAGCGGATTGTTGCGCAGGAGGAAATTCAGGGCCAGACAGCCGGCTTGATGGCGCTTGGCGACCTTTACCTGCGTCGAGGCGAGACCGAGTCCGCTGTTGAGATGTATGAAAGGGCAATTGAGCGGGAACCTACTAACCCGAGCTACCTTGTCTCACTGGCAGACGCTTACGTCGAGAACAGCCAGCCACTTAGCGCGGAAGCCGCGTACCGGCAGGCCCTTACCCTGCTGCCTACTTTTGACAACGCTTATTTGCACCTCGGCGCCTACTATGTTGCCCGTGAACGGCCGGTCGACGCTCGTGCGACTTATGAGCGCGGCCTTCGTTTGGCTCCTACCTCTTCCCGTTTATACACAGAGTTTGCGGCCTTTCTCGTTGAGCTGGGCGATACGGCTGACGCCTTGACTGTTCTCGATCAGGCTGTGCAAATGACCCCGTCCAGCGCAATGCTGATTGCGCGCGCCAACCTGCTTAATGACCTGGGTCGACGCGATGATGCGCTGCGCGATCTTGAACAAGCAAAAATACTGCAGCCTGGCTCCATAGACGTGCTGATTGCGCTGGGCGATCTCCATCGAGACGCGGAAGAGTATGTGGAAGCGGAGCAATACTATTCCAGTGTCGTCAGTCTGGTACCTCATCTTCCGATCGGCTATCTGCGGTTGGGAGACCTCGCCAGCCGGCAGGGAGACCTGGATAGCGCTCAACGCTGGGCCGAAGCTGCCAGTGCGGTGGAACCCGCCTTGCAGACTGGTCAGGATGACGTTGCGCAATGATTAATCCTTGGAGACTCCTCAGCGGGCACTCGCTCAGCCACAGAGGTACCATATCTCTGCTGGTCGGCGTGCTCCTCCTTCGTCTGTTTCTGGTGAGTCTGCCGGCGTACGCTGTACAGAGTGACTCGGACGACGAGCCCTTCTGGTTTGACATCAGCCTTGGCGCCCCTCTTGTGGACTGGTTCAATCAGAACGCACGCCCTTATGACATTGCCCGTGTAGAGAACATTTCCCAACTGGGCATGCTGGACGAAATTGAAACTGGCAGGCGCCTGGTTGTGTTCAAGTCGGCCGCAGAGGCCGAGGAGATGATCCCTAAAATCAGCGATCGGCTGGACATTATCGGCTACAACTTAGAGCACGGCCCGGCAAATCCACAGGAAGAACAGGATAATCCGGTCGCGGCGGTAAAACGACTTCGCATGCTGGCCAACGAATACGGGCTGGAGCTGGCGGTAGGGCCGGATAGGAGCTTTGCCCTCAGTCATGGCGTGGCTATTGCCCCCTACGTCGACCTCTTCGTCCTGCAAGTGCAAAAGGTGCAGACCCAAACGCAGACAGTAGTGGACTTTGTTACCTCAATGACCCCGGCCTTGAAGCAGGCAAATCCCATGCTGCAGGTCAGCATGCAAATCAGAACTGAAGGCGATATCGAGGCCCTCGGCCAACTGACCGAGGATTTGCGTCCCTACCTGGATGGACTCTCGGTGCTGACCAGCCTGGACACAGTTGACATTGCCGAGTCTCTGGTTGCTGAATTGAACATGCTTGATCTGGGTCGTCCAAGCGATATTTCCGCGGTTGAGCCCGAAGCGCCAAAGACGGCCGCAAAAGAAAACCCAGACATGCCTGCTGTTGTCGACGCCCTTCCCGAAGGGGTAATACGGCTGTTAGTGGCGCTCATATCTGCAATCGCCGGCGCTATCGGCGGCGCTGCAATTACCAGCTACTATTACAACCACAAGTAATGAACGCCTCCCAGTCAACAACTTCGGGATGGGCCGCGCTCGCCCCTGCCCTTCGTTCGCGCAATTTTCGCCTGTTCTGGATCGCGCAGATCGTCTCCACGGTCGGCACCTCCTTGCAGGTGACAGCCGAAGGTTACCTGGTCTACCAGCTGACTGAGTCCACCTTTTGGCTGGGGATGGTGAATTTCATTGGTCTCTTGCCGGTTATCCCACTTGCTTTCGTGGGCGGCTTGTGGATTGACAGGTTCCCCCGCCGCAAAGTCATCATCGTTACCCAGGCCGGCTTGATGCTGCAGGCCGCCGTCTTTGGCCTGCTCATTCTCTCTGGTCAGATCCAGCTCTGGCACATCATAGTGCTTTACTTCGTCTTCGGCAGTCTCCTGGCGATCGATCATCCGGCCCGCCGCGCTTTCCTGGTCGAGCTTGTCCCGCAAAGTGAGCTTGCCAATGCCGTTGCGCTCAACGCCACGATCTACAACATTTCCAGCCTGGTAGGGTATGCCTTTGCCGGATTTATCATTGCCGCGGTTGGCCCCGGCGGAGCGATGGTGGTGAATGCGCTCACATATACCGCTCCCATTTTGGCCCTGACCGCGATCCGGATAGCGGACAGGCGTTACGAAACGGCGGCGCAGCCAATGAAGCAGGCATTGACAGCCGGCCTGCGGACATTATGGCAGCAACCGGCGCTATTGGGCGTTATCAGCCTGATGGCGGTCGTCGGGGGATTGGCGTGGCCGATCTTCGGACTGATGCCGGCCTATGCGGAGGAAATCATGGAGGTAGGTGCGGTTGGGTTAGGCTTCTTGCTCGCCGCCGGGGCCCTGGGATCCGTCCTTGGCACAGCGGTGGCCGCGCGGCTCGGCGCGCATCGGCGCGGCCGGACCTTGACCGCCTGTGGGTTCCTGCTACCATTTCTCGTGGTCGGAGTCGCGTTTTCACAAACAATGTGGATGGCGATTCCATTTCTCATCGCGGTGGGTCTGGTGCTACTTGTCCTGCAGAGTCTGGCAATTACAGTGGTACAGGTCCAAATCCCGGATAATGTCCGAGGGCGGGTGATGACCATCTACAGCATGGTGCACGCCGGGGCTGACACCGGCGGCAATGTCATCGTCGGTAGCCTGGCGACGGTTGTGGGGCTGCCCGTCGCGCTGTCAATCGGGGCCGCTCTTGCCCTTGGGTATGGCGCAATTGTCTGGTTGTTCATGCCGATGGTACGCCGTTTGGAGTGACTGAGTGGGCATACTGCCGCGGCGTCTTCCTCCAGCCGCAACCCCACTGAGCTGGCAACAGTGGTGGCTGGGCTGGAGGCGACAATCAACAGACGATTACAGTTTTGCCGACTCCCTCGCTAGGTATCTTGACGTCCCAACGTGTTACCTAGCCTCATCCGGACGAACAGCGCTCTTCACCCTGTTGCGCGCGTTGCGGGCGGCAGTGGACATTAAAGAGCGAGATGAGGTATTGCTGCCCGCGTATACTTGCCCGGCCCTGGTAAAGGTCATCCAGGATCTCTCGCTCACACCCTGCCCGATCGACGTCGTTCCTAACACACTCGACTTTGAAGTTGGCCGGCTGCGGGCCGCGCTCTCCGAACGCACGTTAGCCGTTATATACGTGCACCCGTTTGGCATCGCCATGCCGGTGACCGAGATCACCGAGGACTGTCACTCAGTCGGCGCTGTCGTCATTGAGGATGCCGCTCAGGCGATGGGCGCACGATATCGCGGGCGCTACGCCGGCACGTGGGGTGACTTTGGTCTCTTTAGCATGGGTCCCGGCAAGACGATGTCGACCGGCGGCGGCGGTGTGCTGACCGTCAATCAACCGCAGAGCGCCGGCATGATAGCGGAGAGTTGGCAGGAGTTGCCGGCGGCTTCCAGAGGCCAGTCCGCTGCTGCTCAATTCCGCCTGGCCCTCTTCAGCGTCACCTTCCGGCCGCCTCTCTGGTGGCTGGCGACGAAACTGGGGGCGCACAGCTTCGGCGACCAGGAAGATAGCTGGGGATATCGCAAGCAACAGTTAAGCGCCGCCCAGTCAAAGGTAGGCCGGGCGCTCTTAGGGCAATTGGATGTAATTAACGAACGCAGAAGGCAAAATGCTGTCGCGCTCCTGGAGATGGTCAACAAGAGCGCAGCGCTTCAACCCACGAGTCTGCCCTTTGGCTCTGACCCGGCTTACTTGCGTTTGCCTCTGCTCGCCCGAAACAAACAGATGCGTGATAGCCTTCATTCCGCGTTCTGGCGAGCCGGGATTGGAGCCGGCAAGATGTATGGGCGCACGCTGGGAGAGATATTTCCTGAGCTAGCTCACTTTCCCACCCCTGGCGCGAGCGAGGTAGCCGAGCGGCTGCTGACTCTGCCCACGCATCATTTCATGGCCGAACATGACTTCGACCATATCGCTGCGGTGCTCCAGGAGCAGGGCTAACATGACAGGCCAAACCATTACAAGACGGGCATTGTAGGAGAACAGCTGTGGCGGTGAGTGAAGTTAGTTTCAGGAGAGGCAAGTGGCTGGTCGCGGCGTTGTTTTTCCTGGTCGCCGTCATCCTGGTGTGGCCGGGCGCGCGGGACAGTTCCTCTCTACGAGCCGCTCCGGCAAAAGGCGGCGCGCCGCTGGACCTGAGCAGAATCGCCGGCCTGGCCCTGGATGTGGGTGTAATTGAACTGCTCGCACTCTCTGATCCGCAGATTGAGACATTCTTACAAGGTACGAGCTTCGATCTGGTTGATGCGATTCGCCTTGGTAAAGCGGAGGCGCGTCCATGGAGTTCGCAAGGGTGCAATGATCGTAATTGCGCGCATGTAACTTTCTACAACTATAGCGTCGGCGGCACAATTGAGGCCATCGTGAATGTGGAGGAAGGGACGGTGCTCAGCCGCTGGTACAATCCGGTCGCCCTCCCAAACCCAAGCGAGAATATCTTGCCGCGCGCCCTGGCGGTTGCTGCCGCAGATGCGAAGATAGCTGATGTCCTTGGCGATATCCGTACCACTGCGCCGGCGATGGTCCCAATGCCTATCTGGCTCTCCGATGGTCCGTGCCGCATCTCGTGGTGTGTGGATCTCACTTTTCTTGATCCGGCGGGCAGCGGTCGCATCTTCCACGTGGTCGTAGATATGGAGGCCGGAGAGATCGCGCGCACTTTTTTCAGCCGAGCGCGACCAGACCGCCTCTTCAAGCGACAGGAGCAGGATTTGCCTTTTGAGGATGGCTGTCATGAACAAGCGGGCTGGAGTGTCTGTTGGGAGATGACAGCCTCCGACGGGTTGAATTTCTACGATGCCGCTTATGAGGGCGAGCGAGTATTCAAAAGCGCCAAAGTTGGCCAGACGGAAGTTTGGTATCCGGCCTGGCCGGGCGGTTATCGGGACGAAATCGGCTTCCGGGCCAGCGTCCCCCCGCACTTCGGCACCGAAGTGAACGAGATTCCGGACGGATTCGAGGTCCGGCAGTTGTTCACCGAGTTCTTGCGCTGGCCCAACTGCATCTGCTGCTATCGCTACGAGCAGATATTGAGGTTTTATGAGGATGGCTCACTCGAATTCGTGTTTGTCTCGCACGGTCCCGGCTGCGAGGATCTTTCCAATTATCGCCCATTCTGGCGCATCGAGCTAGATCATGGTTCCGATGCTGACGACCAGGTGTGGGCATGGAACGAGGACGATTGGGCGCAGGTCGAACACGAGACCGAAATGGAGATGTTCGTTCATCCCGGCCCGGATGGACAGGCGCTGGCAACAACCAATGGCGCCGAAAGTCTTCGTTGGTCTCCGCTGCCAACTGATCCCCTGGGGTTGGACGAGGGCAAGTTGTTTGTGTTGGCGGCGCATACGGGAGAAGGGGATGGCCCGATAGCCACCGGCCCGGCCGACACCTATCAGCCTCCTCGCCAGTGGTTGAATGAGGAATCCCTGGAAGGTCAGGAAGTTGTGCTCTGGTACATCCCTATCCTAAAGACCAGACATGACGATCCTATCTGGTGCATGCCGGATCCTGCCCCTGATTTCTCACCATGCGATGCCGTGCTGCGGATTGAGCGGGCCGGCGAATTGGAGCAGCCGACGGTCGAGGAACAGGCGACACGGGAGTCAGCGCCCACACCCACGACCCAGCCTACGCCGGCCGGCACAGCCACCGCCACCAGCACACCGCCACCCATTGAGGGCTCAACAGCCGAGGAGGTCATCGCCGCCTCCGGTTGTGGGGCATGCCACAAGATTGGTGACATTGGTGAAACAGGCAAGGTGGGACCTGACCTGAGCTACATCAATCTGATTGCGAGCGGCCGCGTCGCCGGCATGTCGGCCGAAATGTACCTCCGCCAATCCATCACCGATCCGAATGCCTATCTGGCCCCGCTATGTCCCAATGGTCCATGCCTGCTCAACGTTATGCCGAGGGATTATGGGGCGCGTCTGACAGATGAGCAGGTGTCGATGGTGGTCGCCTACCTCATGGCGCTGGACTACGAGCCGCAGATAGCGGAAGAGTCAACACCCGGCGCGGAGGCGACCGAAAGTGCCACTGTTGGGGAGAACGACGAAGGGATCGTTGAGGCGACGCCGGAGGCTACACCAATCTCCGAGCCGTGGTCTGTGCTGGTGGAAGACAGCATTCCCCGCAGAACACTGGTGGCGGCCGCCCTGATGATTGCTGCCATCATATTGGTGCTATTGCTGGTTGTATTGATCAGGCGGCTGTAATTCGAGCTGCTACTGGCCGTACTTTTCCTTCAGCGCCCGCTCAATCTGGCGCTTTGATTCCTCTTCACGCATCGTGGCCCGCTTATCATATAGCTTCTTGCCTCGTGCGAGAGCTACTTCAATCTTGGCGCGGCCGTCTTTGAGATAGAGGCGCGTCGGAACCATGGTCACGCCCTTGGAAGCAAGCGCTTCCAGGATCTTGTTTATCTCGCGGCGGTGCAGAAGCAGCTTGCGCGGTCGCGTTGGCTCATGGTTCTGTCGGTTGCCATGTTCGTACTCGGCGATATGCGCTTCCATCAGCCACAGCTCACCCGCCCGCGGCTGTACGTAGGCGCGCTGCAGACTCACCCGATGGGCGCGGATGGACTTGATCTCCGTCCCGGTAAGCGACAATCCGGCCTCAAAGCGCTCCAGCAACAGGTAATCGTGGCTGGCCCGCCGGTTTACGCTGATTACTTTGATACCCTCTTTGGCGCTCATTGTTCTTTGGACCAGTTGCAGTTGTGCGCTCCAGCTCGATGCCTGTCGCTATTGCCCTGTCAGCAGGTACTCGATAGCCCGTTGCAGCTGGGTATCTTCCTCACCGCCAAGCGTTCCGGGCGTCTCCACCTCAATATCGGGCGTGATGCCTTCTCCATCAATACTTTGATTCTCCGGCGTATACCAGCGGGCGATGGTCACGCGCAGTTCAGAGCCGTCCGACAGGTCGTGCGGTAATTGCACGGATCCTTTTCCGAAAGTCACTTCCCCGATCAATATGGCCCGGCCATTGTCCTGCAACGCTCCAGCCACGATCTCGGAAGCGCTGGCGCTGCCGGCATTCACCAGCACAACCAGCGGAATGCCTTCAGCCGGATCACCGCTATCCGCTTCATAAGTCTGATCAATGTCGTAAAAATCGCTACGCTCAAACAGGATCACGCCGCCGGGCAGGAAGAGATCCGCTACCGCCACAGATTGATCGAGGAATCCACCCGGATTGTCCCGCAGGTCAAGGATTAAGCCCTGTGGGTTCTGCGCCAGCAAATCGTTGACCGCCAGCGTCAACTGTGATTCGGCGTTGCGCCCAAAGCTGGTCAAGCGCACGTAACCGATGCCTTCGTCCAGCATAGATGACTCGATCAGTGGGATCTCGATCCGCTCACGCGTAATGGTAATGTCGAACGGATCATCAATGCCCGGTCTCCTAAACGTGATCGTCACATCGGTTCCTCCGGGGCCTCTGACTACCGCGATCACCTCATCCAGCGTCTTCCCAACCATCGATTCGCCGTTCACCGCCAAGACAATGTCCCCGGCTTTCACGCCGGCGCGGTCTGCCGGCCATCCGGCAAACGGTCGCACAATCACCGTGAACCCTTCGTCATTCTCATCTACGAGGGCGCCGATGCCCTCATAGGATCCCTGCAGCGACTCCCGGATCTGTTGCGCAACTTCAGGATCTGAGAAGCGCGTATAAGGGTCACCGAGCTCCTCAAGGATACCGCGCAGGGCAGCATAGGCCAGGTCGGAATCAGAAGGGATTTCGCCGTCATACTCGTTCTTGATGAACTCCCAGGCCTCCCACAGGATGGCCAAATCGTCGGGCTCGAACTCCCCGGCCGGCTCTGTAATTACGGGCTGGCCGTCTGCGGAATCGGGGGTCTCTGTGGGCTCGGGTTGCTGCGCCGCACTCTCGCTCTCTTCGGTGGATGCGGGCGACGTCTCTGTTGGAGTTGCCGGCTCTTCCGTCGGCGCTGACGAGGCATCATCGGTTGGCGCGGCGTCGCCTGTTGACGGCGTGTTGCTGGAGGGCGGCGAATCGACGATCGCCGGGGCTTCCGCGATCTCATTGGCCACATCTCCGCTGTCACCAACGGTCGCCTCATTAGTCGCCGGAAACTCACTGGCGGTTGGCTGTTCGCCGGCAGCCGCGGCGCGCATGCCCAGCGCATATCCCCCGGCCAGCATGACGCCGCAGATGACAATCAGCGCCAGCACTGCAAAAAGGACCACGACGGGTCGTGTATTATCTTTCGACATCATTGTCTCTCACGCTGCAAATACTCGATTGCCTGCAACAATGGCTCGTCCCTACCGGCGTCAATCGCTTCCTGAGAGTTCTCCACCACCTGATCGGGTTGCAAGCCCTGCTGATCGATTTGATGCCGATCAGGCGTTAGCCAGCGCGAGGCGGTCACATGGACCGATGAGCCGTCGCTCAAGTCGAATACCAGTTGAACCGAGCCCTTGCCGAACGTGGGCGTCCCAATAAGATAGCCCCGTTCGTGATCCTGCAGTGCGCCCGCCAGGATTTCTGCGGAACTGGCCGTGCCGCCATCCACCAAGACTACCAACGGCATATCGCCGGCAATGACTTCCGGATTGGCGCGATACACTTCTTCAGCCTGTCCCATGCTTTGCTGGTAAAGAACCGGCACATCGCTGAGAAAGTGGTCAGCGACATCAACCGCGGCCGTCAGCAAACCGCCTGGGTTGTTGCGTAGGTCGAGTACGAGCATTTCCGCGCCCTGACTTTGCAGTTCTGTGATTGCCTGCTCGATCTCGTCACCGCTTTCGCCGCTAAAGCGGGTTAGTTGGATGAAGCCTATCGCGGGGTCCTCTTCAAGAATCTTGAAGCTTACTGAAGGGAGCAAGATATCATCTCGCACGATTGACACCTGGAACGGTTCAGCCCGGCCCTCTCGACTAATGGTCAGGGTAACAATCGTGCCCTTTTCACCCTTAATCAGCTCCGCCACATCGGACACAGCCATTTCCGCTGTGATAGAGACATCGTCAACAGCCAGGAGCACGTCACCCGGCAGGATACCCGCTTCTTCAGCCGGATTGCCGGGAATAGGTTCCAGGAGCAGTTCGCTATCTTCATTCCGGCTCAGATACGCACCAATCCCGCCAAAGTTGCCGGATAGGCGTTCGCGCTCTTCGTCGCGGGCAGGCGGCTCGATAAAGACTGTATAAGGATCATTGACTGCCGCCAGGGCGCCCCGGACCGCGCCATAGGTTACCTGGGTCAGGCTGGGTAATTCCCCGAGATAATTGCGCTCTACCAGCGTCCATGCCTCATCCAGCAGCGCAAAACCATCACCTGACTCGGTGCCGGAAGCATTGTCTCCTCCCGCCGCTGCGACACCGCCATACTCGCTGAAGGCAAAGCCGGCTGCAAAGGCGATTAGCAGCAAGAGTACTATGAAGAGTACCGCAATGACATTGCGTAGAAGTTTCGACATGGTTTCTCACGGCCACCGACTAAGGTCATTCAGACAGTTGTCACCGAGTGGGGCTTGGCGTTACCCCGCCTGAAAGCGACAAAATGTACCTACGATGAGATCGTTTGTCCGGCCCTTGGCAAGCCAGTATACTCCACCTCGGAGAAGAAGAGCATTCATGTTGCCGCTATCCGGGGTTGGCCGGTCCGTCTCTAATCGAACACTTAGCGCATTACTCCGGCGAATCGTACTGGCGATAATCCTTTTCTGCTTGCTGTGGCAGCCCCAAGTCACCCCTGTTCAGGCGCAAAACGACTACGCAGCCAGGGCCGCTGAACTGCTTTCGGCGATGAGTGTAGCCGAACGCGTCGGGCAGTTGTTCCTGGTGACATTTCCAGGCAACGCCTTGGTCGCCGACAGTGACATAGTCGCATTGATCACCGACTACCATATCGGCGGGGTCGTGTTAAGCGCGGAATCGGACAACTTTGTCGCCGGCAGCAGCACAGCGAGCGAATCGGCAGCCCTAATCAACGACCTGCAAAGAGTGGCTCTGATTGGCGCTGCTTCAATCCTGACCGACACAGGGGGCACAGACGCCGTGCCGCCTACAGCTACTCCTTTGCCCGCTGCGACTGCGTTGCCGCTCTTTGTAGCTCTGCAACAAGACGGGGACGGCCCACCATTTGACCAGATATTGAATGGTCTTTCCAGTCTACCGAGCCCGATGGCGATTGGCGCTACCTGGCAACCATCCGTCGCCGGACAAGTGGGTGAGATCAGTGGGCGCGAGCTCACTGCCCTGGGCGTCAATCTGCTGCTTGGGCCGTCGCTGGACATAGTGGAGTCTGCGGTGGCTGTAGGAGGCAACGGCCTGGGAGTCAACAGCTTCGGAGGAAGCCCCTATTGGGTGGGCCAGATGGGGAGGGCCTACGTAGAGGGCGTTCACATCGGCGGGCGGGGGCGAATAGCGGTATTTGGCAAGCACTTTCCGGGTTTTGGTGGCAGTGACCGGCCAATTGGGCAAGAGGTTGCCACGATCGGGCGCTCCATAGAGGAACTCAGGGCGTTCGAGTTGGTCCCATTTGCAGCCGTAACCGATATAACCAATGATCGGGCTGCGACAACGAATGGATTGATGACTACCCACATTCGCTTTCAGGGCCTTTCTGGCGAAGGCCAAACCGCGACCGGCCCGATTACGTTTGACGGGCAGGCGCTTCAGCAGCTCCTTGCCCTGCCGGAGTTCTCCGCCTGGCGCGCCGCCGGCGGACTCATTGTCTCAGATTCGCTGGGTAGCCAGGCGGTACGATTGTTTTACGATGACACCGGCGTGGAGTTCCCGCACCGCCGCGTGGCCAGGGATGCACTCCTGGCTGGACAAGACCTGTTGCTGATCGATGACTTTGCTCTGCAAGCGGATGACTTCGCCGCTCAGATGGCAAACGTCCGCGACACTGTCACCTGGTTTCGGGAACGATACGAGTCTGATCCCGCATTTCAGTTACGGGTTGACGACGCGGCGCTGCGCATCCTGCAACAAAAGCTTGCGCTGTACGATGGTGACTTCCGGCTCGAACAAGTGCTGACAGAGGTGGACAACCTCGCTGAAACCTTGAGCAGGCCGGAAGACCAGGCTTCCATTTTTCGGGTTGCCAAGAATGCGATTAGCTTGCTCATCTCGTCACAGATAGAGTTGCCTCGCTCACTTGGCCCGGATCATCGGGTGGTAATTTTCACCGATGTGCGGGATGCGCGACAATGCGGCAACTGTCCGCCCCAACCGTTTATCTCGCCCACCTTGTTGGAAGAGCAGATCTATGCCTTTTATGGACCGGAAGGAAGCGAACAGATTCAGCTGAATCAAATCCGCAGTTTCACCTATCGCGATCTAAAGGAGTTCCTGACCACGCTTCCTGAACCGACGCCGTCTCCCGCCTCGCCTACTCCTTCCCCAACGCCGACGCCGGTAGAAACTGCCACTCCAGAGGCCGCCTCTGAAGAGCCGGCAACACAAGTAACGCCCTCTCCCCAGCCATCTCCCACACCATCAGTGGCGGAGAGTGTCGGCCAGGCGCTGGCGACCGCCAACTGGATCATTTTCGCCGCGCTGGATGTCAGCCCGGAAGCGCCGGACTCCGATGCGCTCAATCTCTTCCTGGCTCAGCGCCCCGACATCGTTAGCGATAGCGGCATCGTAGTGCTGAACTTCAACACACCCTATCATCTTGACACTACTGAACTGAGCAAGCTCTCCGCCGCGTATGCAGTCTACAGCAAGATCGAAGCTTCCGTCGAAGCGGCCGTGCAGGCGCTCTTCCAGGAGTCTCCTGTCATCGGTGCGCCGCCGGTCAGCTTGCCTAGCATCAACTATGATCTGGAGAGTATCACGCAGCCGGATCCCGATCAGATTATTGATCTGTATATTGAACAGGGTGGGACTTTGCAGGTTCCCGCGCGTGAACAACCACTCGAGGTCGTGGTAGGCGACACGTTGCGCCTTGTCACCGGGGAAATCGTCGATCACAATGGGAAGCCGGTGCCGGATGGTACGCCGGTGCAGTTCCTGCAGACTGATCGCCTTGAAGGATACACCAGCTTCATTTCGCAGCAGCCAACGGAAGGTGGTGTGGCAAGGTTGGAATATGTACTGGAAGCGCGCACCGGCCTGTTTCGTATCACCGCCGTGGCGGGTGCGGCCACCAGCTCGCAACAAGTGGACATTATTATCGGCGAGAACGTGCGTATCGTGGTAGTCACCTTGACCCCGGCTCCCACTCCGACCGACACGCCGACTGTCGTGCCAACGGCAACCCTCACCCCATCGCCCGCGCCCACGGCCACGGCCACGGCCACGCCAACCCCGCCTCCTCCAGAACCAGGTCTGAGCATTTCATTGACGACCTTCAGCAACCTGCTGGGCATTTTCGTTGGCCTGACCCTTACCAGCGTCGCCAGCATCGCGATTGGGCGCAGATTGCGGCTGTCGGGTCCGAGCGCGCTGTTACGACTATCGTTGTGGGGGCTTCTTGGAGGCCTAGTACTGTACAATTACTATGTGTTACAGTTACCCGGCAGCAATTGGCTGGCAGCCCTGGGGAATTGGGCGGGGCTGGTCACCACCGCAGGCGGAGGAATCGTTGTTCTGCTCGTCGCTGCTCAGGCCATGCAGCGAGACTCCTCGCCGGACGTCAGCTAATCTGTGTGCAGTCCGATCTCGTGAAGAAGGAAGTTCAATGAAATCATGCCGCCCACTTCTTGGCGTACTCAGCAAATTCGACTGTAATCCGGCAGGTCTCGGCAGACTTCTGCCGCACCAAGCTGAGAGCTCCCGCCTGCTTCGCGACAGTCTGGCGAGTGGTTTTCTAGTGGTATTCATTCTGATCCTCGGGCTGTCCACCACGGCCTGTACGCTCTTCCCATCGGCGACAAGCCGGCCGCCGACTGCGGAACCGACTGCGGCTCCCACTGCCGCAGCCGTCGAAGACACTCCTGAGGAAAGCCCGGACACGTCGGGAAGAGCATATTCGCGCTATGAAGACGCCGATCTGGGAATCGCTTTCGATTATCCCGCCGACTGGGTGCTGAGAGAGCTGGGAGACTATGTTGCCATCGCCACCGACGAGAATCTGCTGCAGACCGATGCCGGGCTCTCAACGGACGATGCCCTCGTTCTGGTGTCAATTCGGCCGGTGGATGCCGTATCGGCCGGTTCACTCGACGCGGCGCTGCAGAGCGCACTGGCGGGTTTGAGCGCGCCCGAAAGTGCAGAGATTCTGGAGGGTCCCGCCGAGTTCATGGTGAACGGCTATGAGGCTATCAGGGCGGTTGTCACCGGAATTGACCAAAACAGCGAAGGGCAGCAGATTGTGGTGTATGTTACCCTGGTACGCAATGGCGGCGCACTCGCACTGATTACCGGCACGACGCTGGCGGACAACAGCCTTTCATTTCAGTCACAGTTCGACGCGGTCGCTACCTCGATCCTGCTGCCGGCAGAAGATACAGTACAGAACGACCGACAGCTGCCGGCGCCTGCCGGCGAGCTCACATTCGGTCAGACCGTGACCGGCACTATTCCGGCGGGGGAACTGATAGTCTGGAGCTTCCAGGCGGACAGTGGGGATGTGGTCAATATCACAGCCGGGCCGGTCAATTCGAGTCTTGATCTGGCCCTGGACGTTGTTGATCTCAATGGGCAGACGATTCTCCCTGTCGGCGAAGTGGACAATTCGCTGGCTGAAGAAGAAATCGGTGGACTGATCATATCTGTTGACGGCATCTATCGGGTCGTGCTCAGCGGTTTCCTTGGCTCCGCCGGTGAGTACGAGCTTACGCTCGTTGAGGCCACCGCCGCATTCGGTGACATCTCGCCGGGCGCGATCATCACCGGCTCAATGGAAGCCGGCGGCAGCGATACATTCACTTTTGTGGCCACCGAAGGAGTAAGCCTGACTATCGTCGCCGCGCCAGGGCCGGAATTGGACGTGGTCCTGTCCGTGCAGGCGTTGGGCGGCGAGGAAATCCAAACGCGGGATGTCGGCTTTGAAGGGGAAGGAGAGGTAGCGACCTTCCTGCCGGAGCTAAGTGGTCAATACCTTCTGCAGCTGCGGGAATTCTCCGGTTCGGGCAGCGGCCCGTATACACTCAGCATCATGAGCGACGATACAGCGCTCAACCACGAAGACGTCGAGCTTGCAGCGGATGAGGTGGCCTACTTTCCGCTCTCGCTGGACTCCGATCAGGTTGTGGTAGCTGTGGCCACGCCGGCATCGGGCCTGGACATTGCCCTCGCTCTCGTAGATGCTTCGGATCAGCCTGTGCTTGAGGCCGACACCGGCTTTGCCGGCGCATCCGAGATTCTGGCATCGGCGCCGCTACCGGATGGTGATTATCGACTTCGAGTAAGCAGCGTGTCTTCGTCGGCAGGGTCCTTTCGCCTAATGGCGTCTGTCGGCTTCATCGGGCTGGCGGCTGATGCAGCCGGCGCCGACGACCTTGGCGGCCCGACCGAGCTTCGGCCCGGCGTTGCGATTGATGGGTTGTTGGAGTCGGCCGACACCGACAGTTACACGTTCTTCGCCCAGAGCGGTGAGGAGATGACCATATTTGTGATGCCGACCGGCGCGATCGACCCCGTTGTGGATATCACGAACTCCGCCGGTACAGTCCTGCTAAACGTCGATAATGGGTTTGTGCAAGAAGCCGAGATATTTACCTTCGCTGCAGAGGAGAGCGGCGACTATCAATTGCGTGTCCGAAACTTCATTGCCACTGAGGGTGATTATGTCATCTTGCTGCTGAGTCCCGGTAGCATATCCTCCGCCGTAACTGGCAGCATCGGCAACGACACGGCAAACCGCTATGATTTGGAAACCGCCGACAGCGAACGGTGGGCCGTTCTGCTCTTTCCCGAAGAAGGTTTTGATGTTGTCCTGGAAATTCTGGATGAATCGGACCAGCTGGTCGCGACATCTGATATCGGGATCGCCAGTGAACCAGAAATGTTGTTACTTGGGCCGGAGAATGGGGGTAGCTACACAGTGCGGGTTCGCGGCTTCGTCAACGCCGGCGGCAATTACCGGCTGATCATGATCCGGTTATAGGCCGGGCGCGGGCCAGAGTGTCTGGTAGTGGCTATTCGGTCAGGAAAGGGTTGTGCCGGCGCTCGCTTCCTATCGTCGTGGGATATCCGTGACCTGGAAATACTCGAGTATCCTCCGGCAGAGTCAGCAATTTCTCCCGAATTGATCTCATCAACGTCTTGTGATCGCTGCCGGGGAAGTCGGTGCGCCCAATGCTACCCTCAAAGAGCACGTCGCCGCTGAACAGGACTCGATGGTCACGGGCCAGGAAACTCACGTGCCCCGGCGCGTGCCCCGGCGTGTCCAGCACTTCCAGCACAATGTTGCCCACTTTGATCAAGTCGCCTTCGCGCACAAAGTGATCGGGCAACGGAGGTTGCGGGATTTTGAGGCCGGCGGTCATAGAGCCCAACATGCTCGCCCCTTGCAGCATTTCCAGAGCGTCGCGATGCATGTAAATAGGCGCGCCGGTAGCCTGCTTCAACTCCGCCAGTCCGCCTACATGGTCAAAGTGGCTGTGCGTGATCAGGATATGCGAGATCTCCCACATCTGTTCGTCCAGCGTGGCGGCAATTGCGCTGCCGGACCATGCCGGGTCAATCACCGCCGCCAGTCGCGTCTCCTCACAGCCCACTATATAGCTGTTCGTGCTGAGCGGACCGAGAGTCATCATCAGGACTTGAATCATTACTGCCTCCCTGGCTTAGCCGTTGGGCGAATTCTAGCGGGCCTCGCGGGCCACATCAAGCCCAGCGGCCACGGCTGCAGTTCGAATCCGTCTTCGGCGATGCCTGTCTGCCTGATAAGGGATCATCCGTGACGCCATTTGGGGTATACTCTCATGATGGAACGAGGCTGCCCCGTGCAGTACCCGGGCGCTGTTCCCGACAGGTTGATCACCAAATCTTACCAAATCACGAGCCCAGCATTCCCAACGGTTCTGGGGTCATCGGCGGGAATTGCTGGAGTCTTTGTCTCGCTTAACTATGCTGTAATAAGGAGGGTGCAATGCGGAAGAAGGCAGTGTTGCTTACCGGCGCCGCCGGCGAAATCGGTCAGGCAATAATCACCGAATTGGCGGCGCGTGATGAACATCAACTGATAACCATGGATCTCCGACCGCTGCCGGACGAGATGCAGGGCCTTTCCATCCATAAGGTCGGCGACATACTCGATGAGAACATGCTCTCCCGGCTGACGACTGAATATGCAATCGACACTATTTTTCACCTGGCGGCGCTGCTTTCGACGAGAGCCGAGTTTACGCCGGAATTGGCCCATCGAGTGAATGTCGACGGCACCCTAAACCTGCTCCGGCTGGCGGCCGAACAGTCGCAGTGGCAGGGCGAGCCGGTTCGATTTGTGTTTCCCAGTTCGATCGCGGCCTATGGCCTCCCCTCGCTGGCGGTCAAGGAGCGCGATGCGTGTGTGAAAGAATGGGAATGGAATAGCCCGACAACGATGTATGGCTGCAACAAGCTCTACTGTGAGCTACTCGGGAGTTACTACAGCCGGAACTACAAGCAGTTGGCATCGGGCCGCCCAACGATGTTGGACTTTCGCTCCCTCAGATTCCCCGGGCTGATTAGCGCCTTTACGGTTCCGAGCGGTGGAACGAGCGACTACGGGCCGGAGATGATCCATGCCGCGGCCCAGGCCGAACCGTACGCCTGCTTCGTACGCCCGGACACGCGCATCCCGTTCATGGCGATGCCGGATGCGGTGACCGCGTTACTCAAGTTGGCTGATGCGCCGAGAGAGTCGCTCAGCCGGCAGGTATACAATGTCACCGGCTTCAGCCTTTCAGCGGCTGAGTTTCGCGAACTGGTGTGTGCTGCGTTCCCGGGGGCGGTGATCACTTTTGAACCGCATCTCAAGAGACAGGCGATTGTCGATAGCTGGCCGGCGGACCTGAACGACCAGGCTGCGCGGCGAGATTGGGGCTGGCAACCGGCATTTGACTCTGGACGCGCCTTTGAGGAGTACCTGATACCCAATATCAAGCAGCGATATCAAGGTCACCCCGGCCGTTAGAACTGATGGACGTCGGCCGACGACGGTTGATCGGCCTGGCTACGCGCGAGCAACGGCGTCAGTCACCGAGCAGCATCTCATCCAGGAGATAGAAGTCGTCGCCTGAGCTGGTCGTTAAGCGGTCGCCTGTAGTCGCGTCGTACAGGCCGCTCACGAGCCGATATACTCCCGGCATCAGATTGTCCGGCAGAGAAATGATGTGCCGGTCTACTATCGCCTCATTCGAGGCCCAACAATTGGGCGGCCACTGGTTCGCCACCGGCCAGCCGTCATGTTGAGCGACAATCTCCCCTTCACTGTTCAGCAGGTGATTGAAGACCGTGTAGGGTCGGGTTATGCGCTCCGACGTGGACCAGATAAGCGTGATCTCCAACTCACTTGCGGCGGCAGAAACAGCGACATCGAACCCCTGCAAAACAACATCGTCCCCAAACCGGACTCCTACCGGCTGCATTGCTTCGGGCAACTCCGGCATTTCCGGCTCCTGAGCGACTACGATCACGGCTTCAATCGGTCGCCAGGAGAATCCGATTGCCGCTGCCAGCAGAAGTTGGAGAGCAACCAGCAGTAACCTGACTGCCTTTTCCGGGTAAGCGTGCGCCAGGAAACCCGCCCCGAGTAGGGCGATAAGCGGCGTGAAGAAGAGCCAGAGCCGGCCCACCTCGCCGCGCGTCGAGCCGGACACATCCAGCAGCAACATGAAGATCGCGATCGCAATCGCCAGTAGGCCGGCAGCCTGTCGCCGACCATGACGGACCGTCCGCCAGATCAACCAGAAGAATCCAGTCAGCCAGATGACCCCTACGTAGGTCAGCAGGTCAACCAGATTGAACAGCAGCCACCAGGCATAGTTGCGCCGGCTCGCTACCAGCTCATAGTGTTGGCCGATGCCGGCAAGTGCTATCTCCCAGGGTTCGACTCCCCACCCTGCCCAAAAGACAAGCCAGAGAGCGGCGCCGCCGGCGGCAAAGGCTAGTGCGCCATACAGCCAGCGTTTCAACTGTCGATTAGTAACCTTCCCCTGCCATATCTCGAATCCCGCGTAAAGCAATAGCGGCAGCAACAAGGCCGCATTGCCCATGGTCATGAAACTGCTCAGTGAGAGCAGGAGCCCGGCCAGTAAGAAAAGGAACAGCCGATCACGGGACAATGCCAAATGAAAGACATTGACCAGGAGAAGGGAGAGTAAGACAAACAGCTGATCGGACTGGGTCGCGAACAGCAGGACAGCCGGCATCGTGGCGACCCCCAGAGCCGAAAGGCGCGCCGCGTCATGGTCAAACAACTCCCGCGCGAGAAGGTAAGCGGGGAGTACCGCCAGCGCCGCCGCAAGCAAAGGAAGCACAGCCCATATCGCAAGCGCCGCCGCCACGTGAGCCGGCTGTTTAAGCAACCAAAGGTCTGTACAGCGATGGGGCCATACCTGCTCAGCGATGGGTTCGGCCAGCGAAGGCACCTTCGCTAGAAGCGCGATCGTGGCCCAGTTGGCCATCAGCAGACCGGGCGGATGGGTACGCGAATGCTCCGACTCGAATCCGGCCATCTCCTGAGGGAAGTTACGCAACACGCCGCCCAGGTCCGGAATGCCCGCCGCTGTCCAGAAGTGGCCGCTGGTTCGAACCGATAGGACGCGGTCGATAAGCTCCGCCTCAACCTGTGGCCGCTCGGCATAGATCAGGGTAAGCTGCAGGAGCAAGCTGCCCACTACCAGCCCGAGAACTGCCAACCGGTTGGCCCGGCGATTGTCGGGAGCACGACCGAGCCAACGATAGAAAAGGAGCAGAATCCCTGCTCCTACCAGGATGGTTGGCAACCAGCGCGAAGCCGGACGCAGCAGATACGGCCAGTACCACTCACTGGTCTCCGGCGCCGGCCCACGTAGATAGGGGACAAGATCCGAGAAGACCAACAGAACAATGAGCAGCGCCCCCAGGACAATCAGGATGAGTGCGAGCCTCCGTGCCGGCATGGCCCGGGAAGATACTGAAAGGTGCCCGGCTTGTCAACCTGCCGCACCGGTCAGCATGATAAATCGCCGAGCCAGGTTACAATATCACGCTGATGATAGTTGCCGACCTGTCCGACCATTTGAGTGCAGCCCGACATTCGCGCTAGACGGCAGATATGCGTATTCGTACGGCGACCATCCTTAAGATCACAGTCACCCTGGCCGGTCTGGCGATCATACTGATCCAGGTGGAGCCGGCGGCCATCGTGCAGGGGCTGCTGAATGCTGACTTAAGCTGGCTGCTGTTGACATTCGCCATTTTCAACGCCAGCCTGGTGGTACGTGCCTTTCGATGGCACTTGTTATTGCGCGGGCTGAACACTAATGTGCGCTTTTCTCGCCTGGTTGCGCTTTATTTTGCCGGCAATTTCTTCAACACTTTTCTTCCCACCAGTTTCGGTGGCGACGTGGTGCGGGCCTGGGAAGCCACCGCGGATGTGTCTCCGGCGGTTTCTGCCGGCACCGTGATCGTGGACCGGCTAACCGGTCTGATGGCCCTTTTTATCATGGCGCTGCTCGCACTTCCCTTTCGGCCGCCGGACTTCCCCAGCAACATCCTGATAGTGACCGTGCTTTTGGCAGTCGTAGGGCTTACCGGCAGCTTCTTGCTGCTTGAGGGGAGCATATTCCGTCGAATCGGTCGCCGCTGGCCCGCTTTGCTCTTACCCGAGGGAGACGGCATCGTGGGTCGGGTACTACGCACGGTCAACGCCTGCGGCTGGAGATCGATCGGATGGGCGATGCTGGTTTCGGTCGCCTTCAATTTCATGCTTGCCGGCTGGTGGTGGACGGCAGCACGCAGCCTGGGTCTGGAGATCCCTTACACCTATCTGCTGTTGGTCATACCCATACTTTCGGTCGTGCTGCTGATTCCGTCTATCGGCGGGTTAGGTCCCAGCGAGGTAATTGCGCCGGCCGTTTTTGCCGGGGCTGGCGTTGCCGCAACGGATGCCTACACGCTCTCTCTGCTGGTATTCCTGGTTCAACGCCTTTCAGGTCTCATCGGCGGGGTCTGGTATTTGCGTACGACTGTTCGCGCCGGGCGCTGGCGCGCACTCCCGTCGTCGCCGGATAAGGAGCCCGATCTAAACGCCGGCGATCATCCGGCCGGGCGCTAGAGATGTGCTCCTGACTGGTGTATAATCGCCCGCTGGGCGCGTTTGATTTGGCCCGCCGGTGCAGGGCAGGACCCCCAATGTCAACGAGGAGATGAGAATGGGAGGGATTCCAGGTGTGCTGTACAAAGACTTGCGTGCTGTGCTGCTCGAGTGCGGTCCATTCGGCGACCAGGATCGAGAGCGCCTGGAGGCGCTATTTGACGATCATCAGTTGCGGCCCTGGCGCTACACGATCCCTGAAGGTCGAAACGCGCTGACCCGCGCCGAAGCCTTGATCACCTTCCTTTACAACAAGCCGTTCGATAAGCCGAATCCGTTGTTGCGTTTTGTGCGAATCCTGACCGATCGCAGTCTCGAGCCTGGTTGTGCCGGGGAATTGACCCGTATCTGCGCCCAGTTAGCGCAACATTTGGGCGAACCACACGTTGCGCCGCCCTCGATGCCGCGCCGAGAGCCGGATGCGGGGCAGTTGGAGGCGCGCAGATCTTTGCACGGCGCGCTATTGGACGCTTTTCCATCCCGCCGTGAATTGGACCGCATGATCGCGCTGGAGATGGGAGAAAACCTGAACGCCATTGCTAGCGACAGCAATCTGCAACTAACGGTCTTTGAATTGGTGCGTTGGGCTGAGAGCCGGAACAGAACAGCTGAGTTGGTACGCGGAGCCAGGCGACAGAACTCCGGCAATCGCGCGCTGGCCCAAGTTGCGCTGCTTTTCGGGATCGAATGATGCCGGCATGGGAGCCGGTGGTTGACATCAGAACAACTGTACCTCAACCCACTCGCCGGCCAGCAGACCGGCCTGGTTGAGCGGGACCTTTATCAAGCCGTCAGCGTTGACCAGTGTGAATATGAGGTTGCTCTTCCCGAACACCGGTTGAGCGACCAGGCCGGTTTCCGTCGGCACCAGCTTTGCGGGCACATAATCCTCGCGACCGCTCTCGCTCGGCAGGTTCTGATGCAGTCTGGCCCATACACTGCCATACCGCGGAACTCCCACAGCGCCTTGCAGATGGTGAATTGCCGGCACACCAAACATATCAAACTGCACCATTGCCGACACCGGGTTGCCCGGCAGTCCTAGGACCGGCCTGCCATCCACCACACCAACTATCGTCGGCTTGCCGGGACGGGTCGCCACGCCGTGAAACAGCACGCCCGGCTCGCCCAGACCATCGATCACTCGGGCAGTCATGTCGCGTGCGCTGACCGATGAGCCGGCGCTGATCACCAGCATGTCGCACTCGCCAAGCGCCGCCCGGGCCGCCGCTATGAGTAAGTCAAAGTCATCCGGCACAATACCGCAAAGCCGTGGAAGTGCTCCCGCGTTTTCGGTCTGCGCTGCCACTGTGTAACTATTGATGTCCCGAATCTGCCCTGGGGCGGGTTGCGTTTCGGGCGGCACGACCTCATCTCCGGTAGCAAGAATAGCGACGACAGGCCGGGCGGCGACGTCAATCTGGGTCAGGCCCAGGGCAAGCAGCGCGCCGATGTCCTGCGGCCGAAGCGAATGGCCGGCCGGCAATATCACCGCTCCCTGACGGACATCGTCACCTACCCGAAGCACATTCTCCCCAACCGCCGTCGCTTTCAGCACCTCAATCTCCTGACGAACCGCGCCGATCGATTGAGTCAACTCCACCTGGACGACCGCATCCGCGCCCGACGGAATCATACTGCCGGTGTGCACAATCATCGCCTCGCCCGGCCCGACGTGAGTAGCGGCTGGTCTGCCCATGTGCGCTTCGCCAATCACCTGCAGGAGCGCTGGAAGCGCCGGCGATGCGCCGTGCGTATCAACCGCTCGCAGCGCATAGCCATCCATTGTGCTGCGCCGAAACGCAGGTAAGGGATGGGGAGCGATGACCGGCTGACTGAGCACCCGGTCCAACGCTGTCATCGTCGCCACTGTCTCAACCGGCGTTCTCCAGCTTACCCGGCTCAGCAATCTCTCGCGGGCCTCATTCGGCGGAAGTACATTGAAAAACTCGGCCATGGAGCCTTTATACCACAGGGTTCGGCAGGCCGGTAGCTGCTCTACACGCCCGTACGCCACACGACGCCGGTGCCTTGTGGTTTGCCGTACTTCTCAATAACCGGGACAATTACGCACAGATCGCGGCCTGTGCCGCTTCAACAACTGGTCTCAGCCAAACAGATATGCTCCCCAATCGTTCTATCAGGTCGCTCTACCCGCTCGCCCTTGCGGAAGGAGAAGGGGTGGGCACCGCCTATGAATACGTGGCCAAACGACAGGTGCTGCGGCGCTGGATGGTGAATCGTCCGGAGGGCGGGCTGTTGGTCGCCGGACTGCCGGAGATCTATGGCTCCAGCCTGGATTACCTGTTGATTGCGGACGAGCTGCAAATACCGGTGCTGATGATAGATGATCGTCCCGAGTTCCTGGATCGCGCACAGGAAGCACTGGCGTCGGCTAGGGTTGCCGGCCTGCTCATCAACGTACAGGTCGAGTTCCAGCTGATGGAGGACCTGACCCTACCGAATTCACAGGGGCGCAAGTTTGCGTGGGCCATCTGCAACGAGGTATTGCAGCGGTTCGATGCTGATGGCATGTTGCGATATGTCCGCCGGCTGGCAGAATCGGCGGAAACGATAACGCTCTTCGCTCCCAATGGCGATAACGCATCACACACCAACGTCAGTGGGTTGTCCGGCCTACAGCTTGCCCAGATGGAACAGCTCATGGCCGCGGTTGGAAGAATTGGCATCGGCACGGGCTACTGCGATATGCCTCCCTTTCCACCGGGCGTCAGCCGCAGCGAGGCGGAGCGCGCGCGGGCTGAACAGGGCTGGTTGGAGGCGATTGCCATGTGGGGGCTTGGGCAATACTTGCGCCTGGAAGGAGCGTTGCCAGCCCGCTGGCAGCGGGAGCATGCGCATATCGTGTACGGGATCTGCCGAGCTCATTCATAGCGTTTGCCGGCGGCTGGCACACGCCTTCCGTACGTCTCGTTGACGCCCGCCGCCGCCCGGTTTACGCCGGCATCCGGCTGGGCTATAATCCACCCCTGTCACACAATCAGCTACCTTTTGAGGAGGCAATGTGCCCAAAGCACTGATTACAGGTATTACCGGACAGGACGGCTCATATTTGGCCGAATTCTTGCTGGAACGGGGCTACTCCGTTATCGGCATGGCCCGCCGGACCAGTACTGTCAACTTCCATCGAATCGCGCATATCCAGGACCGCATAGAGCTGGTCTCCGGCGACATGCTGGATCAGGTATCGCTGATCAACATTCTCGAGGACTACCGGCCCACCGAGGTCTACAATCTGGCGGCCCAGTCTTTTGTGCAGACGTCATGGTCGCAGCCGGTCTTTACCGGCCAGGTTACCGCGCTGGGAGTAACCAGGCTGCTGGACGCAATCCGCATTGTCGATCCCGCCATTCGCTATTACCAGGCCAGCTCCAGTGAGATGTTCGGCAAGGTGCGCGAAACGCCGCAAAGTGAGACCACCCCATTCTACCCGCGCAGCCCGTACGGCGTCGCCAAGGTATACGGCCACTGGATCACGGTCAACTATCGAGAAAGCTACGACATGCACTGCACGTCCGGCATACTCTTCAATCACGAATCGCCTCGCCGCGGGCTGGAGTTCGTCACCCGCAAGATAACGCATGCCGCTGCCCAAATAAAGCTTGGACAGGCAAGTGAATTGCGTCTTGGGAACCTGGACTCACGCCGTGACTGGGGGTTTGCCGGCGACTATGTGAAGGCTATGTGGCTCATGCTTCAGCGGGATCACCCGGACGACTACGTCATCGCCACCGGAGAAACGCACTCTGTTAGCGACTTTCTGACCGCCGCTTTCGGCTGCGTTGACCTGGACTGGCGCGAATATGTTGTGCAGGACGAACGCTACATGAGGCCGGCCGAGGTGGATCTACTGGTCGGCGATCCCAGTAAGGCGGGTCGGGAACTGGGCTGGGAGCCCACGGTGACCTTCCCGGAATTGGTGCGGATGATGGTGGACGCCGATCTCAAGATGCTTCATGACGGCCATACGGCGCTTTAGCGTGATCCCGGGCCGCGAGAGCAGAAGATAACTCCAAAAGGACAAAGGTATTCTGTGGATCAGATTCGATTTGGTACCGATGGTTGGCGCGGCCGTATCGCCGACGATTACACATTCGCTAATGTTCGACGTTGCGCCCAGGGGTTTGCCGCCTACCTGCACTATCACGACATTGCCGGCAAAGGCGTAGTCATTGGGCACGACAAACGATTCGCGGCGGAACACTTCGCCGCCGCCGCCGCCGAAGTGATGGCGGCGAACGGCATTAAGGTCTGGCTGACTGAAGGAGCAACGCCGACGCCGACGATCTCTTATTCGGCGGTTGCGCGTCAGGCGGCCGGGGCTGTCAATATCACCGCCAGCCACAACCCACCCTGGGATTGCGGCTTCAAGGTTCGGGATCAGCGGGGTGGCGCGATTGATCCGGCCGGCTTGCGGCAGATCGAGGAGCGCATTCCTGACGCTTTGGCCGGCGTGCGGAGCATGAAGTTGGCCGATGCCTTGAGCGATGGGTTAGTAGAGCAGTTCGATCCGCGACCGGCCTATACAGCCCAACTCGAGCGTCTGATTGACCTGCAGCCAATTAAGCGGGCCGGCTTTAATGTGCTGGTCGACTGCATGTGGGGTAACGGCGCAGGCTGGTTTCCCTATCTGTTGGCCGGTGGAGCCACACGGGTCAGCGAGGTGCACAACGAGCGCAACCCGATCTTTCCGCATATGTCCAGGCCGGAACCAATCCCGCCGAATGTCGATCACGGGTTGGCCACCGCCGCCGAGATGGGCGCAGATGTCACGCTGATCAATGACGGCGACGCTGATCGCGTCGGCGTCGGTGATGAGCACGGCCATTTCATTGACCAGTTGCGCGTTTTCGGTCTGCTGGGCTACTACTTCCTGGAACTCAGGGGAGAGCGGGGCCCAATCGTCAAGACCATCTCGACCACGAAAATGCTGAACAAATTGGGCCAGCTTTACGGTGTGCCTGTGCACGAGACCGGCGTGGGCTTCAAGTACATCGCCCCCAAGATGGTGGAGGTTGACGCCTTGATCGGCGGCGAGGAGAGCGGCGGGTACGCCTTCCGGAACCATGTGCCGGAGCGAGACGGTATTCTGGCCGGTCTATACCTGCTGGACATGATGGTCCGCACCGGCAAGAAGCCGTCAGAATTGCTGGACACCTTGTTCGGCGTTGTAGGAGCGCACTACTATGACCGCATTGATTCCACTTTCGACCAGGCGCGCCGGGGGGAGATCTTGCAGCGGGTCAGCACGGCCCGCCCGGCTACGATAGGCGGACTGGCGGTAATGGACCTCCTGACTATTGACGGTTTCCAGTTCATCATGGAGGACGGAGGCTGGTTGCTAATCCGGTTCAGCGGCACCGAACCGATCATCCGCGTCTATTGTGAAACCACGCACGGCGACCGCACAAAGGCCATTTTGGACGACGGTATGCGCCTGGCCGGCTTACGAGCTTAGGCCGGCGGGCTTTCAACGAGAGCTATGAGCGACCAGCATATCCAATCCTATTATGATGAAGCGGCCAGCTATTGCTACGGCTGCGGTACGAAGAACGAGCACGGCCTGCACATAGAGAGCCATTGGGACGGCTCCGAGGGCATCTGCCAATTCCAGCCGGCGGATTATCACATCTCAATTGTCGGCTACACCTACGGTGGATTGTTGGCCTCGCTGATTGATTGCCACAGCATGGCCACAGCGGCGGCGGCGGCCTATCAGGCGGAAGGCCGGCCAATGGGCAGCCAGCCCCTGCTACGCTATGTCACGGCCTCGTTGTCGGTGACTTATCTGCGCCCCACCCCATTGGGAGCGCCGCTCACACTGCGGGCGCGCGCGGTAGAGATAGGGCCCCGGAAAGTGCGGTTGGCCTGCTCTGTCTATGTCAACGGAGAGGAGACTGTGCGCGGCGAGGTGGTCGGTGTACGCATGCCGGAGAACTGGACTCCCTGAACCGCCGGCCTGACCGACGCCGATGTTGATCGACAGCCATTGTCACCTGGATTTCGAGCGCTTTGATGATGATAGAGACGCCGTCGTGGCGCGGGCGGAAGAAGCCGGCGTTGGACGCATCATTGTTCCGGCACTCGACCTGGACAACGTCGAAAGGGTCCTGGAGCTGGCTGAGGAGTACGCCGGCGTCTTCGCGGCGGTCGGCGTCCATCCAAACTCCGCGGCCGACTGGCACGACACCTGGTTGGAAAAGCTACGCCGGCTGGCGGCCCACCCAAAAGTAGTGGCGATCGGCGAGATTGGTCTGGACTACTATCGCGATCACTGCCCTCCGGCTACTCAGCG
Source organism: uncultured Ardenticatenaceae bacterium (assembly GCA_964539885.1). GTDB lineage: Bacteria > Chloroflexota > Anaerolineae > Promineifilales > Promineifilaceae > JACKCB01. The sequence continues at coordinate 95,091 of CAZIKT010000001.1, forward strand.
CCGCGCCCTCCGACTGCAATTGGAGCTGGCAGCGGATCTGATTCTGCCCGTGATCCTGCATAACCGGGAATCGGATCAGGACATGCTCGAGCTACTGGCTGACTCGCCGATCAGCAAGCGGTCAGCGCCCGGCGTGTTGCATTCGTTTGCCTCGCAATGGGACGTAGCCCAATCGGCGCTGAATCTGGGTTTCTATATAGGTTTCACGGGGCCGCTTACCTTTCCAAACGCTCAATCACTACGCGAAGTGGCGGCGCGCGTCCCGCTGGATCGCCTGCTAATCGAGACGGACGCCCCTTTTCTCGCCCCTCAGCCCCGGCGCGGACGGCGAAACGAGCCGGCCTATGTAACATTCGTAGCGGAAGGGCTGGCTGCTCTGCGTGACCTGACCCCGTCAGAGATCGCCCGCATAACGACCGACAACGCGGCGCGACTGTTTGGCCTTCAACTCGCCCCAGTCCAATCTGATGTCACTTCCTGAGCTCTCCGTCATCATCGTCAGTTGGAATGTGGTCTCTCTCCTCCGGCGCTGTCTCAACGCGCTCGACCGGCAGCGCGAAGGTTTGAGTATGGAAGTGATCGTCGTCGACAGCGGCTCGATCGATGGCAGCGGTCAGATGGTGCGCACCGAATTTCCTTGGGTTAACTTGCTGGCCCATGCCGAGAATCTCGGTTTCCCACGCGGGAACAATATCGGCATTCAGCGCGCTACGGGCGAATATGTACTGCTCCTGAATCCGGATACTGAGCCGCTCGATAACGCGCTGGAAAAGATGGCTGCGTTCCTGAGATCGCACCCGGATGTGGGCGTGGTCGGCTGCCAGCTGCGCTTTCCGGACGGCACAATCCAGAGCTCACGACGTCGATTTCCCACACTGGCAACCGGCTTCTTTGAGAGCACCTGGCTGCAGCGCTGGGCGCCGCCTCGTCTGCTTGACCATTACTATGCGCGCGATCTCGACGACAACCTGACCGGCGACGTCGATTGGGTGGTGGGCGCCTGCCTGATGACGCGACGGGAGGTTGTGCAGCAGGTCGGCTTACTCGATGAAGGCTATTTCATGTACTCCGAGGAGCTCGACTGGTGCCGCCGCATCAGGACAGCCGGCTGGCGTGTGGTCTACTTTCCCGATGCCCAGGTCATTCACCATGAAGGCAAGAGCAGCGAGCAGGCAATAACACTCCGGCACATCAATTTCCAGCGCGCCAAGCTGCGCTACTTCCGCAAATACCACGGCCCCCTCGCCTGCTGGTCATTGAGGTTATTCCTGTTGGCAAGCTATTCCTGGCAGCTCATCCTGGAGGTACTGAAAGGCGTCTTGGGCAGCAAGCGTGCGCTGCGCTGGCAGAGAGCAGACTCATACTGGCAGGTTCTGCGATCCGGTTTGCGGCCGGCCGGCTACTGAGCCGAGTCAGAGTTGGCGCGTTGTCTGATTCAGCGGCGCCAAAATTGCCCTCATGAAGATCGGACTCGTTACCGGCGAATATCCTCCCATGCAGGGAGGCGTGGGCGCGTTCAGCGCCGAATTGGCGCGCGAAATGGACCGGCAGGGTCACGAGATTCATGTAATCACCAGCCGTCTGTCGCGCCCCGAGGATGACACCAGTCGCCGACTGAGTCTGTCGGCGGTTGGCGATCCCATCGATTTGGGCTACGCGAGACTGCACCCGCGAGCCAGGAATTGGAAATGGCGCGATATCGGGCAGGTCGCTGATGTCTGTTTGCGCTTTGATCTCGATCTGGTCAACATCCAATACCAGCCGGCGGCCTACAACATGCGCTCGCCGGCGATCAACTTCGCTCCCTGGCGCTTGCGCGGCATCTTGCCGGTAGTGGTGACCTATCACGACTTGAAGACGCCCTACCTGTTCCCGAAAGCGGGGAGGCTCCGCCGTTGGGTGGTGCACCGCATGGCGCGTATGTCACAGGGTGTGATCGTCACCAACGGCGCGGATTTTGAGAGCCTGCGCGAAGCAGGTATCGCCTCGCGCGCCATTCCGATCGGCAGCAACATCACCGTCCATTCCACTGCCCCAGAGCGCGTTGCGCGCCTGCGCGCCGAACTGGGTCTGAATGTGGGAGATTGTCTGCTAGCGTACTTTGGCTTCCTCAACGAAAGCAAAGGTGCGGCGACGCTCTTGCAGGCACTGGCTGACCTGCGTAAGGGTTTCCATCTAGTCTTTATCGGCGGTCAGACGGGAGCCAGCGATCCCACCAACGAAGCTTATCACCAGCATATTCGCGGGCTAATACAACGCCTGGGCCTGCAGGAAGTCGTGCACTGGACCGGCTTCCTGCCGGATGAGGAGGTCTCAGCCCATTTCTACGCCGCCGACATCGTTGCCCTTCCCTATCTGGACGGCGTTTCGTTGCGCCGGGGGACTTTGATGGCGGCATTGGCGCATGGCCGGCCCATTATCTCTACCTTGCCCCCGTTTCCTGTGCCGGAATTGAGCCATGGGGAGGCGATCTGGCTCGTCCCGCCGGATGACCCCGCAGCTCTGGAACGGGCTATTCGCGAGCTGGCCTCCGAGCCGGTGCTCAGGGCGCATTTCGCCGAGCAGGCCGCTCTACTGTCCGAGCGCTTCTCCTGGGCCGGCATTGCGAGCGAGACGCTGGCGTATTTCGACGATCTGCTAGGTGCGCGCGGAAGGGTTGCCGGGCCATAAGCGCAGCCTAAGCGTCGCTGACCGAACCACGGCGAGCCGGTAAAATCACACCTGCATGGTCGAGAAACGTCTGCTCATTCTGATCCTGGCGCTCTTCCTTATCCTGGGAACGTGCTACGCGCTGGTTACGCCGGTCTTTGAGGCCTCCGACGAGCTGTGGCACTATCCCATGGTGCGGCACCTGGCGGATGGAAATCCGTTGCCGGTGCAAACATTTGATCCCGAGACAGCCGGTCCCTGGAAGCAAGAAGCCAGCCAGCCGCCGCTCTATTACTGGGTGGCGGCGGCGCTGACGTTCTGGATTGATACGAGCGACATGGAAGTGATTCGCCGGCTCAATCCACACGTGGACAATGGCGTGATCACGCCGGACGGCAATATCAACCTGGTAGTGCATGACCCTGACGTTGACAGACACGGCGTCATATTGGCTGTACGCGTCATCCGCTTGGCCTCTGTGGTCATGGGCGCGGTGACCGTGTATATGACCTACCAACTGGGTAAACAAGTAGCGCCCCGACGTCCGGAGATCTCCCTGGGAGCAGCGGCGGCTGTCGCCTTCACACCTATGTTTCTCTTCATCAGCGGAGCGGTCAATAACGACAATCTGGCAATCATGCTGGCGGCAATCTCATTGGTGCTGCTCGTTGCGCTCGTGCAGGGTCCGCCGGCTACGCCCCGTGCGGAGTTAGGCCGCACACTGCTGATCGGTGCGGTCATCGGATTGGCTCTGCTCACGAAGGAAGGCACCTTTGCTTTGCTCCCGCTGGCCTGGGGGGTATTGTTCATTCGTAAATGGGTGTTGAAAGCCAGCTCTGCGTCCGATCATGCACTCTCACCCCGGCTATTGCTGCGCCTGCTATATTCTTCACTGGGTTCGTTCCTGATTTTGATGCTGCCCGTCTTGCTGATCGCCGGCTGGTGGTACTATCGAAACGTACTCCTTTACGGCGATTGGCTTGGGTGGAACGCCTTCATCGCCGTGCTTGGGCAACGACCTCAACCAGCTTCACTGGCGCAGTTGTGGGATGAGCGAGCCGGCTTCCTCATGTCTTATTGGGGTCTGTTTGGCGGCGTCAATGTACCGATGTGGAACTGGATTTACCAGTTGCTTAACGCGCTCCTGTTGGTCGCCATAGTTGGCTTCATGGCCTATGTCGGGCAACAGGCGCTCACCTGGCGAATGCGTCCTTTGCGCCCCCTGGGCTCGTTTGCCGGGCGATTGCTTGACCTGGTCGTACAATATTTCGCCTTGCTAGTCTGCCTACTATTCTCAGCGGCAGTCATATACGGTCTCATAAACTGGGCGACCATTACCTGGTCGTCTCAAGGCCGGCTGGTATTCACAGCACTGTCATCATTGAGCGTCCTGCTGGTCGTTGGGCTGGTCGGCTGGTTGCCACCACGATGGGCGCAGACCATAGCCGGTGGTCTCGCTCTATTCATGTTGGTGGTGTCTGCCGCCGCCCCATTCTTGTGGATAGCGCCGGCCTATGACCCCGCTCGCTACACCGCCTCCAATTCCCCCGATCTGCTGCCGACTCAGGCTGACTTTGGGGAATACCTGCGGCTGACTGGTTACAGCGTGAAGACTTCGCTCGCCGGCGCAGATGTCGTGCGCCCTGGAGAAGCTATTGAGGTTAAGCTCAGTTGGGAAGTGTTGCAGGCCATGAACGACGATTGGAGCGTGTTCGTGCACCTGAGCGACCCGGTACTGAATGCGCCTGTGGCTCAGCGCGATATGTACCACGGGCAGGGCTTGCGTCCGACGAGCCTGCTCACCGCGGGCGAGCGAATTACGACATACTATCAGTTGACAGTGCCGGAGACGACTGCTGCGCCGGCGTCCCTGGACATCATCGTGGGCCTGTATGACTTTGAGAGCGGGGAGCGGTTACCGGTTTCCGGGACTTCCGACTCCTTGCTGCTCACCCCGCTCACCGTCGAAGCACAAGCGGGAGAATTGCCCAACCCGTTGTCAGTCAACTTTGGCGATGCTGTCGAATTGCTGGGCTATGAGCTATCTGACCGGCGCGCCATGCCGGGCGATTCTATGATGCTGACGCTATACTGGCGGCCCATTCCCGGCATGAATGAGAACTACACCTTCTTCGCGCAAATACTGGACGACGATACCACGCGCTGGGCCAGCGCGGATATTGCGCCGGCAGGCGGAACCCGCAGCGCGCCGGAGAACGATGTGCAAACCTTGCTGATGCCGTTGACCCTGGACGCGGATACGCCGGCAAATGTATATCCCCTGATCGTCGGTCTCTATGTGCAGGACGAAGCGGGAGACTTCAGACGCCTGCAGGTTGTCGAGGATGGTCGAATCACGATGGCCGACTTCGTGGAGTTGACCAAGGTAAGGATCGTTGGAGAATTTGCTCCATGATGGCTCGATTGACCAACACGTTCAGGCGCCCGGCTTCCTCGACTGAGCCGAAGAGCAACTCGCCGGTGCGGGTCGGACTGCTGGTGGCGGTATTTGCAGTCGCCGGCGGCCTTGTCCTGGCATTTGGCGGGCCGCTGGCGGCAATTGCACTGCTCGCAGCCGGCGCCGGCGCGTTAGTCATCCTCCGCGACATCGAGATCGGCTTCTTTGCCGTGATTGGCGTTGTCTGCCTGTTGCCTTTCGGCACGCTTCCGGTAGACATCGGCCTGACGCCGACATTCCTGGACGCGGCGCTGGCGGCCACCGTAGGCATTTGGCTACTGGAGATCGTCACCGGCAAGAAGCGCACGATTGTTACCGCGCCTGTCACCGTCCCCTTGATCACCTTTATGATCGTTGCACTTTTCGCCTTCGTGTTCGGCCTGAACAATGGGCCGCTAACGACGAATCTCTTGCGCCACTTTGCCGAACTGCTGCTTAGCCTGGCCTTCGTGCTGGTCGTCATTGACTATTGCCAGTCGTGGGACAAACTGGAGCGTCTGGTCAAGGTGTTGTTGCTGGCAGGAGCGGGCGCCGCCACCCTGGGAATTGGCTTGTGGTTGCTGCCAGATGATACGGCCAACTCCTTGCTGAACATGCTGCAAAGGCTCGGTTACCCCGGTGGTTTTGTCATTCGCTATATTGAGGACAACCCGGAACTGGCCGAGCGCGCCATTGCCACCAGCGTTGATCCGAACTCATTTGGCGGATTGTTGCTGATGATCGGCGCATTGGCCGGGCCGCAGGTAGTGGCTCGCCATCGCCTGTTCAGCCGGCGATTGACACTGGCCATTGTCGCGCTGGTCTTTGTCTGTTTGGTGCTGACCTATTCGCGAGCGGCGATGCTTGGTCTTGCCGCCGGATTGGGCTTTGTCGCGCTGGCGCGCTATCGGCGGCTGATTCCCTACTTGCTTGTCGTCGGCCTGTTGTTTCTGCTCGTGCCGGCCACGCAGGGATATGTCAGCCGACTCCTGGAAGGTCTGCAGGGACAAGATCTCGCCACCCAAATGCGTATTGGCGAGTACAAAGACGCCCTGATTCTGATCGGTCGTTATCCACTGTTCGGAGTGGGCTTCGCCGGCTCGCCGGATATCGATATTTACCTGGGTGTCGCCAGTCTCTACCTGACGATCGCCCAGCAAATGGGTCTGCTGGGCCTGCTGGCCTTTGTGGCAGTGGTGGGCGCCGTTTTCGGCTATGCGTTCCTCCACCGTCGCCGATTCCGGGAGAATCCCCGGCTCGATCCGATTTGGCTGGGTTTGCACGCCGCTCTGATTGGCGGCCTCGTGGCGGGTGTCCTTGATCACTATCTGTTCAACATCGACTTTCATCACGCGGTTACTGTATTCTGGCTATTCATCGCGCTGGCTACCGCTGCCACCCGCCTGGGAAGCCGGAGCGGCCTTGAACTTGTGCCCAATCAGCCAGAGTAGAAAAGCCCACCCCTCAAAACAAGAAGCGCCCACTCTGAGAGCGGGCGCTTCGTATTGCTATCAAAGTTTGGAGCTGTTTAGATCGCCGGCAGCGCCTCGATATCTTCCTGGTTGAGCCGGCTGACCTCTTCGGCCCGACGCAAGACGATTTCGCCATCCTCAACGTCAACGATAATCGTATCACCCTCCGAGAATCTCCCGGAAAGTACAGCGTCGGAAAGCCGATCCTCAACTTCTCGCTGCACGAGTCGGCGCAATGGCCTTGCGCCGAACTCCGCATCGTAGCCGGTCTTGCCAAGCCAGGCGTTTGCTTCCGGTGTGGTCTCCAGGCGCAGATCGTGCTCTTCCAGCCGCTCGTTTACCTGTCGCATAATGATATCGACAATGCGGACGATGTTCTCTTCATTGAGTTGGCGAAAGACGATAATGCTATCCACACGGTTAATAAACTCGGGCCGGAATGTGCGCTTCAACTGCTCGGTGAGGGTCTTGTGCATATCCTTATAGGCCGCGTCTTCTTCTGACGACACGCTCTGTCCAAAGGCAAATCCCAGATTTGGCCCCTTCTTAATCGTGTCCGCCCCAACGTTGGAGGTCATGATAATAATGGCATTGCGGAAGTTCACCTTCTGCCCCTTGGCATCGGACAGGTGTCCTTCTTCCATTATCTGCAACAAGATGTTGAAGGTTTCGGGGTGGGCCTTCTCAATCTCGTCAAAGACAACGATGGAATAAGGCCGACGACGGATAGCCTCGGTGAGTTGTCCGGCATCGTCATAACCAACGTAGCCGGGCGGCGAACCAACCAGACGGGCCACATTGTGTCGCTCCATGAACTCGGACATATCCAGTTGAACGAGCGCGTCTTCGCTTCCGAATAGGAATTCCGCCAGGGCTTTGGTCAGCTCCGTCTTGCCCACGCCGGTTGGGCCAAGGAAGATGAACGAGCCAATCGGTCGCCGTGGATCTTTCAGGCCGGCACGGGCGCGGCGCACGGCCTTGGATATTGAGGCTATTGCCTCATCCTGGCCCACAATGCGCTTCACCATTTCTTCTTCCATGCGCAGCAGGCGCGCGGATTCTTCCTCGCTGAATTGGTAGACGGGGATGCCGGTCCACATGGCAAGCACTTCAGCAATGTCGTCAGCCGTCACATGCGCCGAGGTCTCACCCTCGTGGCTGGCGCGCATCTGGTCGAGCTGCCTCTGCAACTCATCTTCGCGCGCTCGATACTCATCCGCATCCTCATAGCGTCCTTCCTGGTAAGCCAGGTCGCGCTCCTCACGCAGTTCCCGCAGGCTGTCGTAGGATTCCCGAATGTCCGCGGGTTTCGGCACGCGATACATGCGCACTCGTGACGAACTCTCGTCAATCAAGTCAATCGCCTTGTCCGGCAGGTAGCGCTCGGTCACGTAGCGCGTTGACAGATGTACGGCGGCATCAATCGCTTCGTCAGTAATGGTTAGCTTGTGATGCTGCTCATACGCTGATTTGATTCCATGTAGTATCTGAATCGCCTCATCCGGCGTAGGCTCCTCGACGCGCACGGATTGGAAGCGGCGCTCCAACGCCGCATCGCTTTCGATATACTTGCGATACTCTTCCAGGGTCGTTGCGCCGATGCATTGCAGCTCTCCGCGGGCGAGCGCCGGCTTCAGAATGTTGGCGGCATCGACGGAGCTGCCCGCGGCGCCGGCGCCGACCAGCATATGCACTTCATCGATGAACAGGATGGCGTCGCTTGATTTCAGCTCGTCTATAACGCGCTTCAAACGCTCTTCAAACTGACCGCGGTACATGGTGCCGGCGACCAGGCTGCCCACATCTAATTGCAGGACCCGTTTCCCGTGCAGGATCTCAGGCACATCGCCGTGAAAGATGCGTTGCGCCAACCCCTCCACAATGGCTGTCTTTCCAACTCCCGGCTCGCCGATGAGCGCCGGATTATTCTTGGTGCGGCGCGCCAGAATCTGGATGACTCGCTCGATTTCCGTGTTGCGGCCGATTACGGGGTCCAGCTTCCCTTCTTCGGCCAGCGCTGTCAGGTCCGTTGCCAACTGATCTACCATCGGCGTCTTACTTTTCTCTTTGGGCTTCCGGGTCTGGCTGCTGCTTGGTGTCCGCTCCTGCGTCGCCACCGGATTTTCCTTCAGCAACCGGCGTGTCTGCCGCCTGATCTGGTCCGGAGTAACACCAAACCGCTTGAGCACATCAATGGCCAGGCCTTCGTTGTGCCGGGCCAAGCCAAGCAACAGGTGCTCCGTGCTGATGTAGTGCTGGCCCATACGACGGGCCTCGTCCACGGCCAACTCCAGAATGCGTTTGGTGCCGGGAGACAACTCGACCTTGCTAAATGGCGTCCGGGTACCGACCCCTGAGAGCCGCTCGACCATTGCCTGCACTCGCGGAGCCTCCAGACCGAGGTCGCGCAAGACGCGGCCGGCAACGCCGCCTTCCTCCATAAGGAGGCCAACCAGGATATGTTCGCTGCCGATATAACTATGATTGAGTCGCTCGGCTTCTTCTTGAGCCAGGCTCAGCACCTGGCGGGCTCGCTTGGTAAATCTTTCCCAGTTTTTAGAGTTCACAGGACCACCTCGAATATCTACTACGCAGGTTGCCCTCCCTAGCGATCAGGACCTTCCCCGTACCTGGCTACCAGTCGCTCCCCTCACCGTCATCGTCATCTTCTTCAGCGCTATAATCCACATCGCCGATGGCCGCCAGGTCGGCGTCCATGAAGCGATCGGACGCGACCTGCTTGAGACTTAGCCCCAATTGTCGCTGTTCCGCGTCGACGCGGATAATGCGCACCGCGACCAGATCGCCGTAGCTCACCACATCACGAGGGTGCTGCACGTGCTCTTCAGATAGCTCCGATATATGGATCAGCCCCTCGAGTTCGTAGTCATCCTGTAGCCGGGCGAATGCGCCGAACTTCGTCAGCTTGGTGACGCTGGCCTCGGCCAACTGGCCCACCGTGTATAGCTCGTCCAGAATGCTCCAGGGATCCGTCTCCAACCGCTTGATGCTCAGGGCCACGCGTTGCCGCTCCTCGTCTACGTTCAGCACGTAGACCTGCACCGTGTCCCCAAGAGCAACGACTTCGGAAGGATTGCTCACCCGTTTCCAGCTAAGCTCTGAAAGGTGTACCAGACCCTCAATTCCGCCTATGTCAACAAACGCGCCGAAATCGGTCAGATTCACAACCTTTCCTTCGCGGATGTCACCCTCTTGCAAGTCCTCGAGGAACGCCGCCCGCTGCACTTCGCGTATCTCGCGCGACGCCGCTCTCTCAGAGAGGATGAGTCGATTGCGTTTGCGATCAACCTCAATTACCCGGGCCATCATGGGCTGGCCGACAAAAGAGCGTAACTGATCTGCCGCCGGCGCTTTGCGACTAATTCGGCGATCTGGACCTAGCTGCGAAATCGGCACAAAGCCGCGCAACGTGCCCAACTCCACCAGCAGCCCGCCCTTGTTGAAGCCGACGATTTCCCCTTCATAGATCTCGCGGCTCTCCTGCAACTGTGTGGCCAATTGCCAATCGTTCATTTCCTGCGCCCGCGCGAAGGAAAGCACCAGGTTGCCGTTTGAGTCCTCCGGGTCCACCACAAAGACCTGGATCTCAACTCCCGGCTGTAACCTGGCCAGGGTCGAAGAACTCAACGTGTTAAGCTCCTCAGCGCTGATAATGCCTTCCGACTTGGCGCCGATATCTACCAGCACAGCATTGGGCAGGCACTCCACCACAATACCTGAGCGAACATCCCCTGCTTCCGGGATGCCAACTTCAATCGATTCAGCTAGTAGAAAGTCCATGGGGTGGCCGGAATCACCGGCCGATTGAGTGTAGTTTTCCGTAATGTCTTCCATAAATCTCTTCTTCTGCCCAAGGGCAAGGTTGCATGCATTATACTTGGTTTGGATGCAATGACAATAAGCGAACTCCAGAAATGCGACGAAATCGCGTTAGAAAATCGTTGGACGCCGGCCCGCAAGCGTGACTTACCTCGCACTCAGACAAGTGCGCCCAGCCTTGTGCCGCCCTTTCGCTCTGTTATAATGCTTGCCGCTTGGCCATGGGAATTGAGAAGGTATCTTCTGTAGAACCGGAAAGCGAGGGCGCTCGCTGCCCGGCATGTGACACGTTGCTCCCGGCAAGCGCATCAATCTGCCTGATGTGCGGTCATGCGCTATCCCCGCGACCAATCAACACGGAGACCGTTTCAGGACAAGCCGGCACTGTTGAACCAGACCGGGATACTGATGACGCGCCACTTGACGTAGGCGACCGCCGCGCTGAGTCCCCGGTAGAGGTTGGCCCACAACAATCTCCGCCCGAGCCTGACGAGATTGTTGTCGCCGCCGGGCCGGCCGGCCAAATCGCGATTGGTATGCCGATTTCCGCCGCCGGAGTCATCGAATCGGTGCTCATCGATAGGCAGTCGGCGATAGTCCCCTGGATTACGGCCATCATGTTATTCTTCACCGTCATCTTCGGATATGTGATACTGCAGAATGCTGAGCCGGTGACCTCGTTGACACTCTTTCCAACATTGACGCCCATTCCGCCGACCCTAACCTATACCCCGGCTCCCACAGCGATACCCTCCGAGACGCCAGCGCCCAGCCAGACGCCGTCGCCAACTCAGCCGCCAACACCCACTGAAACGCCGCGTCCGGCGCGCCAGCATCCAATCACCGCCGGTGAGACCCTGTTTGGTCTTTCGCTCTTCTATGACGTCAGCATGGAGAGTATTGCGCAGCAGAACGGTTTCACGATTGACACGCCGTTACAGGCCGGCCGAGTGCTGCAAGTGCCGTGGCCGACAGCGACTCCGCCGCTGACACCGATTGAGTACGAGCTGAACGGTGAGCAGGTGATTGCGGACCCGACCGATTGCGATAGGGTTGAGATTCAATCCGGCGATTCGATTGCCGCCATCGCCGCCAGACATAACATCGACTTCAATCTGCTTATGCGGGTCAACCGGCTTACCGAGCAGTCCGTGCTTCGTCCCGGCGACACCATGTGCATTCCCCAGCTAGTTTTCGGCGGCGTGTTGCCGCCGACGGCCGGACCATCGCCCACGCCGCAGCCAACCGCCTTCCCCCCCGGTCCGCAGGTCCTTTATCCGCCGGATGGGAGCATTTTCTCCGATCCAGGCGAGACCATCGTTTTGCAGTGGCTGGCCGTTAAAGACCTGGCGCAAGACGAATGGTATATGGTCGAACTGGGTAACCCGAACGTAATCGGTAGCCCGGTGCACAACGGCTTCACCCGAGACAATACCTTCCGCGTTCCAGAGAGCTGGCGTCCGACTTCTGAGGAAGAGCAACAGATTGAATGGCGGGTGAGTATCGTAAAGGTGACCGGCCGGCGACAGGACGGCGGGTTCATATATACCTTTGGGGGTTACACCAGCGAAGGGGGACGTTTTGTCTGGATGGTTAGCCCGACAACACCAACCCCAACCCTCACTCCAACGCCTGCGGCTACCGGCGAACCCTAATCGGATGGCGCGTACGGGAGCGATAGTTCTACCAGCATGATGGCGTCTTCACCGGCGCCTCCGTCCAGCGGCAGCCGGGAGCCATCTTCACGCCAGTACATGCCAACGTTCAACGTGTATCGTCCTGGACGCAGATCAGCCGGCAGTTCAATCAGCGTTGGGTCTCGCACGATGTCGCCCGGTTGCCAGCGAGCCGTAGGGGCCAGGCCGGACAGCGGCTGTGCGTCTACTTGGGCAACGATTTGCCCGTCCTGGTCAACAAGATGCACAAAGACATCATATGCCCTATCAAACGACTGCAGACTCTGCCAGTACAGAGCCAGCCTCAAACTGTCGCGCGCCGGCTGCAGGTCATAGCCAAGCAGGTTGACGGCGCCTCCAAGAGTCCGGTCAACCGCATGTTCCGGAGCCGCGTCAGCCAGGTACGGCCATTGTGGACGATAGACCACGGCTTCCTGATCGAACAAAATCGTGTGGGTGTCCACCCAGAAGCGCTTGACGGGAGTAAGAACTTGCTCGTTAAGAGCCAACTCAAAGTGCCAGTTTGGAAAGATCGCCAGAAAGTCCGGCTGAATCGCTGAAAGTGCGCGGGTCATCGCCTGGTTGCGAGCAAGGCCTTCGTCTTCCCTAAGGGCCGGCCAGATTTCGGGCGAGACTAGGCCCTGTAGATCCAGGATGGTCCGCTCCGACAGGTAACCGATCGCGCCGATATCATCAACGGCGATGATGGCGTCCGCCGGCGTGTTCTCCTTTAGCCAGAGGCCGATTGCTTGGTCGACTTCGCGCACCTCGCGGCTGTTGTAGGCCAACATACCGGCCCAATAGTCAAAGCGCCGGCCGGCCGCGACCACCAGTAACAGCGTCAGCAAACCGGCAAGGCCAAGCGTCCACTGTTTGGTAGACCGGCGCTGCGCCTGTCCGCAAAGCCATTCCGCCCCTTGCGCGGCCACAATCATCTGGAACGGGATCAGGGGGATAGTGTACCGGCCATGATGCCATACCTGGTCGACGATGAGCGGGGCGACCAGCCACATGCCCAATAGCCAGGCGACTGCCAGCCGCTCACGACGCCAGGCAGGAAGCAGGCCAAAAGGGAGCAGGAGCATGGCCACAACGTTATCCTGCCAGTGTAACAGGGCTGTCTCTCTCAACGTCCGCCAACTGAACAGGATGTCGGCGTCCGACTTGGCGTAGAAGGTGTTTGGCAGCGGCCGGCCTGTCGTGCCGAGGCTGAACAGGACATAGGGTAGCGTCACCAGGAAATAAATAGCGATCCCGGCGGTAACGCTCCGGCCTCGTCCGGCAAGCTCGCCCTTTCGCCAGCGATAACCGGTGTCTAGAAGCGCCAGTCCAAAGAGCAGGTGCCCTTCCGGCCTTAGCTGGCTTGCCAGCGCGAAGACCAGGGCGGTCACAATATCCAGCCGCCTCCGATGATAGAGCCACACAGCCGCTATGCTGAAGGCGGCAAAAGCGGTCGTCTCCATGCCGGCCAACCCGGCCCACAGCAGCCTTCCGGTCAGAGTGACGCCGATACCCGCCAACAGCCCGGTCCAGTTTGAGCCGGTCAGCGCCCGCGTAAAGCCAAAGGTAAGTAATGCCGTTACCACCAGCAGCGCGGCGCTCATCAGGACAGCCGGCAGCAACAGATCGTCCACGGCGAGGGCCACAAACGCCAGTGACAGCGTCCAGAGTGGGCTGGTCGAGCCAGGCGTCAACTGGCCGGGGTTGAAGCTGAAGCCGGCGCCGTTGCTCAGGTTGCGGGCGAACTGCATGTGAATGAATGCGTCGTCGAGCGGTGCGCTGAGTACACCGCCGGTCAGCGACAATTCACGAATGGCGAAGTACAGCAGCGCCGCAGCCCCAACAACGACCAGTAGTATCAGAATTAGAGGTGTACCGAATTCGTGTTGATTGAGCTGGCGCATTGACTATGGCTCGCCACCCCATGTTACCCGCCCGAGTTGGACCGACTCTCCGAGCGGCTCCTGGGTGTCGGAATGATAGAAGCCAGTTTTAAGAAGGTAATCTCCGGCCGGAAGTGACTGGAGGGGCAAGGCGAATTGGTCCGCGATGATCTCTCCGACGCGCCAATCCTGGGTGGGATAGCCGGCCGGCGGGCGATCAAGCTGCGTCGCCAACTCACCTTCCGAATTCACCAGATGGACAAAGGCGGTAAATGGTTGGTCAATTGGCCCAGTCGCTTGCCAGTAAAGTGTCAGATATAGCGAGCCCTCATCGATTGTTGCGGTCCAGTCCAACAGCGAAATAGCGTTGTCGTTGCCTTGTCCAAAGGCGACATCGGTCGGATTTGTATCCGGCAGGCGCGGCGCATCCGCCGGAACCCGAAAGACTGTGGTGCCGCCCACCATATCAGCGATTGACCCGGCTGGGAAGTATTCTTGAAGGCGGCGCAACGTGCCTTCCTCGCCCGGCCGCAAGTAATATTGCGCCGGGCGACCGGGTATGCCGGCCGGCACCGCCCCGGCAATCCCATTGTAGTCGGCCAGCCTGCGCGTGTCGCCCTGCAAAGCAAAGTATGTGGTAGCCAATTCCTCTTGCGTCGGACTCAGGAATAACACCGTATCAGCAGGAGCGCTCGCCGCGTGCTGACCAAGCTGCCAGTCCGCCAGGTAGAAATCCCGTTCCAGGTCGGGATGATGGGCGTAGCGCCCAAAGTAGTCCACCGCCGCCAGAACGCCACTGAATGCGAACCCAAGCGCCAGCACGGCGGATGCCAGTCTGCGTCCATCACGTCCGGACCTGTCAACCCAGGCAACGATAAGCGTCCACAGCCGTGATGCACCTAACGCGACGAGAATAGCAGCGGGAGCCACCGCCCCGGTCATTCGTCCGAAGTGAGGTGCGTCGCCGCTGAGAATTGTGGGCAACAGCATCACCGCCAACCAGAGCAGCAGGAAGAGCCCTCGGAACCGCTGCGGCCGCTTCATGACCGCGACTGACTGTGCAAGTCCTAACACAAACAGCAACGCCTGAATTGGGTCGAGGTATGGCCGGCCCGGCAGGTTGTGTCGCAAGTGCGTCTCGCCCCGCCAAATCAAACCAACCAACACGCGCCCAACGTTTGTCAACCAGGTAAGCCACGGACGGCCCTCGTAGGTACCCAATCCTCTGTTGGCCACATAGCCGGTGCGAAACACGAGAAAATACGGGTATTGATAGAAGTAATAGAGTAAGGGGGCTGCTGTCAGCAGGGCCGCGGCAGCCATGATAGCCACGCCTGGCCAGGCCTTCCTGGCTGCCGGCCACAACCAGAGCCAAACCGGCACGAAGAGCATGAACAACAAGGGCAGCAAGCGAGCGGCGGCATAGGTGTAGATTCCTGCACCGAGGAGTACACCGCTTAGCAGTAGCCACCCCCATCCGCTGCGTGACCCTGATCTCTGGTGGGGCGGCAGCGCCGAGTGTTTTTCGATAGCATTCACGCCATACCAGAAGGAGGCGACTGCCAGGGTTTCAAATGGCACAAAGAGCATTGCCCGGATGCCGAAGCGGCTGAAGGTGATGGCCGGATACAGTATTGCCACCGTGAACGCAGCCAACAGGGATACCGCGTTGTGCCAGGGGATGGGAGCGGATACCGCGTTCGCCCCGCGTCGCGAATCCCATCGTTCCCAACCGAGCAGCGCCCGGCAAGCCAGGAAAGTGGTTAACACACTCAGTATGCCGGCTACAGCCGGCACGATTCTGATTGCGAACGGCGACGCCCCCAGAAGCTGAATCGACAAGGCCACCAGGTATACGTGTAGCGGCTCGCGCCCATAGTTACCCTCGAAAAAGATCGGGTAGTTCGCCGGCACGGCCGGCCGATCGGCATGGGCGTCGGCCGCATACAACTCCCACCCTTCGTAGTAGTTGGGAAAGCTGTCACCGGCGTTCAGGGCCAGCGCGTCCAGGCCATAGTAGGCCTCATCGTGATAAAGGCCCGGCGGCAGACTACCCAGTTGCCAGATTCGCAGCCCGGCTGCCAGCAGTATGACGGCGACCAATAGGATGGCGGTAAGGCGGGCTTGCCGCGCTGCCTCGCGCCTCTGCTGCGCGCGCCGGCGGTTCATGGTACGACTACCTCTTGCAGCAATAGCAGATCGTTACCCGCGTCATCCTGCCAACGCACGCCGCTCGCCGGATCGTATAGCCCTGCGACCAGATCATACCGACCGCTCCTCACATCTGGCGGTAGGAGCAACTCATGCCGGTGAAGCCACCAGTCGCCCTCTCGCCAACCCTCCCATGGTCCACCCAGGCCGTCCCATTGGCTGACAATCCCGCCATCCCCGTCTCGCAAATGCACGAAAATCCTCACCGGCTGAGCCGGTCCGAGCTGTCGCCAGTTCGTCACCAAACTCAGGATCGTCTCGCCACCAGGCGATGACCCAATGTCAGCCGGCTGCGTTCCCAGCAACTCTATCGCGCCGTCGCCATGGTTTAGACGCCGAATATTCGTCTCCGGCTCTGAAAAGGCCTCGCCCGCAAGCAGGACTCTCCAGTCGCTGTCCAGCCGGTACAGCACGTAACCGGACTTGCTCACGACCGGCATGGCAATCCTATCCAGCACAGATTGAAACGCGGTTTGCCCCTCGGCGAGCGCCAACCAGGCGGGCAGTTGCTCAGGTAGCAAGAGACTCGCCCGCGGGTCAAACCAGCGCGGCTGTACGTCATTGGTCTCTAGCGCCTGGTACACCGCCGGCGCGAGTTCACGCATTTTCAATCCACCTAGGGACAAAGCGTTCGGCGGCCCAGTCTCTTCGACCTCATAGACGAAGATCGAATGCCCGATCCTGGTGATCGGCTCCCTATCTCGAAACCATGAGAACTGGTCGTGATCCTCAAAGAGCACGCCTTGCAGGTTTGTAGCGCTAATCGCGTACGTGCCCGGCGCCGGCTGGGTTGGGTAGAAGGGATCGGCTTCCGGGTTCAATAGGCGGGGCGGAAAGCTGTCCAGGCCCTTATAGTCGAGACCATAGTAGTCGGGCCGCGCCTCACCGAAATAGCTCAAATAAACCGGGCCGGTCCTGGTTTCCCGCTGCCAATCTGCCAGGGCCGCCAAATCCTGGCCCCAGTCAAGATTGCTGTCCACCAGCGAGCGCCAGCCGTTGTCCGGGCCGCCGGCAATCAGGTTGAAATACGCCAGAAAGTGGGGGTAAATCCACAGGGTCGTTGCGCCGAGGCACGTAACAAGCAGTGCGAGCAACGCTTTTCCCCAGACCACGTCACTTTGGCCGCCGTGGGCGCGCGGCGATAGCGATGAGCCTGTCCGCCAGGGTCGGCCGGCAATCGCGACCCCGGCGAATACGTAAAGAAACGGCAGGATCGGCAACAGATGGCGATATCCGATGTTGATATCGGTGGTTAGAGAAAAGATGAAGTAACCTGCCGGCGGCACGAGTAGTACAGCCCAATCGATATGGCGAATAATTGGCTCTCCGGCCTTCGGCCAGCGACCACGCAGTACACGGACTGATGCCCAGATGAGCAGCGCCAGCGTCGGCAAGGGCGTCTTCAGCAGGAAGGCAACCGGAAAATAATACCACCAGCCGGATTGGCTGACCTCGCCCAACAGGAACGAGGTCGTTGTATTCTGCACCCGTCCGCCGATATCGAGAAGCTGTTCGAGATGACGCGATAGAGGCAGCGTGCGGCCGCTCAGTGCAGATAGGACAGGCAGCTCATCAGCCATCACGCCCACCTGGAAGCCGTACATGGCCCACAGCGCCAGAGCTGCCGCACCCGGATAGGCCAGCAGCATGACCAACAGCCGCCCCGGAAATTCCCTGCCGCCGCGCCACCTTACGATGATGGCGACAATGATTACCATGCCAAAGAGCGGAATGAAAAGCAACGCAGTGAACTTTGTGTTCTGCAAAAGACCGAAGCTAGCTCCCGCCAATAAGACGGCGGGCCACGTGGGATGGCGAAGGAAGCGCCACAGGGTAAAGCCGGCTAGCGCAGCACCGAATGTCAGGCCGAGATCCGTCGTCGTCAGCCGGGTGTGAGCCAGGATATTCGGGTCCAGGGCCAGCAGCGTCAGCGCGAGCAGGCCGGCCGCGCCGTGCCCGCTGATCTTCCATGCCCACCGTCCGGCAATTGCCGCGAGCAGTATGCCCAGCCAAATGGTCGGCAGCCGGGCCAGGAACATGATGTGCTCAACATTGTTGCCTATTTCCCACAGAAACAGCTCCGCCGGCCGGTGGAAACTCGTCTCCGCCCAGGAAGGATCATCGGTCGGTAGGCTTACGCTGTCGTCCGCGACCAGCAGGGCAGCATTAAGCGCGTTCAGGCCAAGCGGATGGCCGACGCGCATGTGCCGATTCTCACCCCGGAGGTAGGCCAGGCCGCGCACCAGGAAGCCTTGCTCATCAAAAGTCGGTGACGTCTGGCGCAGGCTGGTCAACGACAGGCCGAACATGAGCAAGAGCAGGAGGGCAGCCGGCCAACGTAGGTGCGGAGCGTTCATCTCACCGTCGCAACAGCAGCCCCTTGCAGGTTAGCCGGAGATCTCCTACGACCTGCAAGAGGCTGCACATTGTCTTCATATTCTGATTCGAGAGGGCAGTTTCCCGTACTGGTTACTCGTCGAGCGGCCTGACCTCCACGTAATCCCAGCGCGTAGTCGAGTTGCTGTACTCGTCTGTTGAGCCGAACGCGCCGAAATAAGGCTCATTAACCCAGGTCGTATCAGGCGTGGTTGTGTACTGCTGTCCATTGAGGAACATCCTCAAACCGGTGTTCCGCACCTCTACCTTCCAAGTGTTCCAGCCCTCCGGGGAGGCATTGCCTAGCGGATCGACCAGGAACCAGGAAGAGTAGTCGTTGGAAAGGCGCTTCATGGGACTTCCACCACAACCCGGGCACCAGAACAAGAAGTCGACTCGCTCAAACTGCATCTTCAGCGGCCCATACCAGATGACGTTGGGAAGATAGAAGTGGTTGAAGCACAAGCTGTGCTCATAAACGCCCGGCAGCGAGCTCCAATCCGGGCAGATTGGGCCGGGGAAATCGGCCCCGAAAGCCAGCCCGTGCGACACCAGATTACCCAGATTCGCCACCTGTGTGCGATACTCTATCACATAAGGCGGAGCCGGCGCTTTGATCAATGGACTGGCAATTCCCCAGTCCCAGGAATCTTCCACACGCACGATGAGCAAACCGTTGCCCTCTCGGACTTCGTGGAAAGCCTGCACTTCCTCGATTAACGTCGTGCGCCGGATGGCCCAATTATTGATGGAGGTGTCGAAGTCGTCGCGATAGGCGGCGGTGACATTCACCACGTTGGACCAGGGGCCGGCGCCGCCCTCGCCGACGGCGCGTACACGGTAATAATACTCATTGAAATACGTAAGCGGTTGCTGAATCTCCAGCGAAGTGTTCAACCCGGGCGCGTACGTCGTCGGGCTGGCGAAGTCAGGCGATAGGGCTTCTTGCAACTCGTAGCTGCTGATGATGCCTCCCGGATTTGTCCAGGCCAATAGCCAATCGTTTTCAAATGAGGGGCGCGTTGCAGACAATGCCGGCTGTCCGGGCGGCGGCGGTGGCGCCGCATGGGTGATGGGCAAGAACATGTACGGCGAGCCCGCTTCCGTTACCATGGTGACGGCGGTGTCGTCGTAGTTGTTGCCGTCCCAGTACGCCTCAGCCACATTCGTGATTGAGGTCGGCGCAACTACATCGCCATCGATCTCGGCCTGAAACGTGATTTCAACCGAGTTTTGATTCATGATATCGCCGGTCCAGGTGAAGTAGCCGCTCTCCTCATCCCACACGCCGCCGGTCGCTGACAGGCTGCCGGCTACCATCGTGACCTCGCTTGGCAAAGTATCGGTCATTACTACATCGAAAGCAGCTGCGTCTCCGCTGTTACTGATCTCGATCGTGTAGTTCAACGTTTCGCCGGCAGTTGCCGTATCCTCATCAACCGTTTTCGCCAGATCCAATTCCGCGGCCGCCGGCGCGCCGACCTCATCCTGGTTCCTTGCGCCGACCGGGTCGCCAGTCAATTGTGCCGGTGCAGGTTCGCTGTCATCTTGCGCCGCGAGCGCATGCACCATGAACAGGGTAAGAGTCAGAGCAAGTACAACACTCACGCCCAGGGTTCCCAGGCGTTGCCGCCGCTGCCGACTTCTTCTCCTCTGCAATCGAACTTCCATCATGAACTTCCTCCACGTTTCCTGGACAGTGTATTCTCCGCGACTCCCGGGCGGTCAGACTGCATACCAGCTCATAGCTTCCAACAAAATTGGCAGCAGAATTGAAATCTTATCATTATCCTACCCTTCGTCAACGCGCGACCAATCCAGCAAGATGCGATCCGGTGGCGTCCCTGGGTGCATCAGCCTGGACCCATCTCCCCTCCGGTACAGTCCCAATTCAAGGCCCAGCCCTGCCTCGGGCAGCCGCTCCGGCAACTGGATCAAATGGAGTTGCAGAACCAAATCGCCGGGCTGTAACGTGGCCGGCGCCGCGTCCAGAGCGTCATCTTGCGCCACCAATCGGCCGTCGCCCTCGGTCAAGTGCACAAAGATCGCCATATCTTCAGGCAGGGCTGATTCCACTCGCCACAGCGTCAACACCGGCAGCTCGCCGGACTCTCGCGATGGCAATAGCTGCACGCCAAGCAACGTAAACATGCCGTCAAAGGTGATCGACTCAGCCAGTTGGGGCATGGCTGCCGACGCCGGAAGATTGTAGACGCCATAGGAGGGCGAGTTGCGGCTGCGGAAGAGTGGCTCCGACGTCATACCGGCGGCCTCGAAGAGCGCCACATCCAACGAAGCATATTCCGGCACGTACAGGCGCCCGCTTCCGCCGGCGGGCAGGACCAGCGCATGCTGCTGTTGTACCCAGCGCGCCTGCAGGTCATATCCGAGATTCCTGCGCAGCGAGTCGTGGTCAATCGGCTCAAAGAAGGCTTCCGCAATCACCGGCTCGCCGCTGCCCGGCCGGTCCAGCTCCACCGCGATGTCCCGCAGCACAGTCTGATACCGCATGCGCGTCTCCAAGTCATTCGGCCAACGCATGAAGCCGTCACGCAGCGTGCGGGCCAGGTTACCGACAAGTAAGAGCGCCACGAACAGACCACCCAATAGTGTCACAACGCGACGCCTGTCGCCCATACGTTGAGCGGCAAACTCTAATCCGCGGTTAATTGTCAGCGCGGGAATAAGAAAAACAACCGGCAGCGCGCCAATCAAGCGAATGGTGCTTGGCGCTTGCGGGGTGAGGGCGCTAGGGAGTAGGCCGATCAGTAGCCAGATAATCGGCAGCCCGTATGCCGGATCTCCGACGCCGCGCACCAGGGCAATACCTACTCCAATCGCGAAAAGCAGCGCTGTTAGCGGATCGAGAAGTGGTATCCCCGGCATCATATAGGTGATGCGCGGGTCGCCGGCGAACGCGAATACGCCGAGGGTGGCCAAGGTGGACTCGAACAAGGGACCCGGGTCGCCGGCCCGTAGCGAGTCCAGTGGGCCGGACAGCTGATCAACGCGCTGAAGTAGCGTGGGATCGGCCCACCAGGTGAGCAGCATAGGCGTCACCAGTAACAGCGCAATCGCCAGGACAGCCACAGGCGCAAGCAATGCGCGGGAATCAATGGCGGTTGGGGCAGTGTGGTTGCGCCTCCGCGCCCACCAACGCAGCAGCAACAGGTAGGCAAAGTAGGCCGCCGGCAATAACAATACGGCTTGCGCCGCGGTGTAGCTATAGAGGCTCAGACCGAGAAACAGGCCGGAGAGCACAACCCGTCGCCGGTCACTGCGTCCTGGATAGGGCCAGAAGTAGCCGACGCCTACCAGCAGGAGCGGCAACAAGATCGGGCGTATGCCTACCCGGCTGAATATAATGGCCCACCAGCTTATAGCCACGAAAGAACCGGCGAGCAGGGCGGTCAACCGCCCGTAATCCTTTCCTACCCAACGCATCATAGCCGCCACCAGGAGCAGGCCGGCAAACCCAGGCGGCAATCGGATGGCGAGCAGATTGTCGCCCAGGAGCAGCTGAAACGGAGCTGCCAGGTAATGGAATAGCGGTTCGTGACCATAACCTTCTCGGAAGAAAAAGGCGTGTTGTCCCTGCCAGATGAAGCGGACAATATCGGCGTCAAGTATCTCATCTTGCGAGAGACCGGGCGGGATATCCCGCAGGGCAACCAGGCGCATCAGGGCGGCAACCAATAATATAGCCGTCCCCAGCCAGAGGAACATGGTCGGGCTGATTGAGCCGGCTTGGTGGCGCGCGCGGTTGGAGGCGGTCGACGGCATGGTCATTCTACTCACCCGGCACCCGATAGATCAAGATAGAGTAGCCCACCCGATCGTCCGGCTCGTGCTCACGAAACCAGGGAAAGACATACTTCTTCTCCTGCAACGGAATCTCCCACAAGTTACTGACGCTGATCGCGTAAACCCCCGGCTCGGGATCGGCCGCGGTGAACGGCACGTCCCACCAAAGGTCGAAATGCCGTGGAAGGCCGGGAAGCGGCTCGTAGTTGATGCCATAGTACGCCGGGTCAGCGCTGCCGAACCAGGATAGCTTGATGCGCTCGACATCGTTCGCCGCCATCCACTCTTTCAGGCGCACCAGGTCCTGACCCCAATCCACATTGCTGTCAATCAGCAGGCGATAGCCGTTAGCCGGCCCGCCCGCCGCGCGATTGAAATAGCTCAAGTAGTGAGGGTGGATGCTGAGGGTGGCCAGCAAGAGCGCCGGCAGCGCAATGGCCAACAGGATACGCACCAACCGCGTGCGAGCCGGGGTCAGCGCTGAGCGTGCAGCCACCTCCGCCGGCTCGCCGACGAACGCGCCCAGGCCGGCAATCAAGACGTAAAGTAGGACCAACGATGGTAGCAGATGTCGATAGCCAATATTCAACGCGCTTTGCATACTCAGCAGAAAAAAGAGTACTGCCGGTAATATCAGGAAGAGAGCGCGCCCGCGGGACCATCGTTGCCACAAGAGCAAAAAGGTTGCCACCGACAGTAGAACCAGAGTTGCCAGCGGCGTCTTCACCAGAAATGCAACGGGAAAGTAAGCCGGAAAGCCTTCCGTGGAAAACTTGCCCAACAGAAAGGCGGCGCCCCGGCCCTGGTCAGTAAGGCCCAATATCTGTGCGATGCCGGACAAGTAGGCGGGCATCGGTCCTACTGAGCCGTTGAGCACAGCAAACGGCTCAGTGTTGAGGTGATACTGTCCCCATTGAAAGCCAAAAGCAGCCCAGACGACCACCAGCGCGATCAGGCCAGCCATGCCAAACTGCAACAACCTGCGCAGCGCCTGGGCCGGTCTCCAGCGACCCGGATAAAGGGGCAGGAGACTTAGCAGCGCGAAAGCAGGGACAAACGCCAAAGTTGAAAGCTTTCCGGCAAACGCCAGACCCAGGCCGACCCCGGTCGCGAGCAAACGCCCATTACTCCATCCATCAAAAGACCACAGCTTCCAGAGCATGAATGTTGCCAATAGCAGAAAGGCTGCGCCTCCCACATCGGTTGTACTGTATCGCCCATGAGCCAGGATGTTCGGGTCAAAGAGCAGCATCAGCATTGCCAGCAGCCCTGCCGGCGCGCCCCACAGAGCCAGGGCGAAGCGGTAGCCCACCAGCGCGAGCAGAATGGTCAGGAACACAATCGGCAGGCGCGCCAGGAATACCATTCTGGTCACGTCCGCGTTGGATTCCCACAACAGCAGCTCCGCAAAGCGATACCAGCCCTCCAGCTGATCCCAACTAGGATCGCCGGTTGGCAGCGACAGGTCCGGCAGCAACAGCAGAGGCAGGGCGCTGAGCGTGTTCACTAGAGGGGGATGTTCCACACTGAACCGGGGGTCTCCCGTCCTCAGAAATGCCAGCCCTCGCGCAATGTGATTCTGCTCGTCCATGGTCGGGCTGTCCCCTATCATGCTGTCCAACGCCAGGAAAAAGAACAACAAGATCAATGGAACAGCCAGCCAGACTGCTTTCAGAAAGCGCGAGAGCTTCATTTGAAGGCGATTATAGGCGGCGGATTGCTCGCGGCAAGCCAGCGTGCCCGGCTTCAGTACTAGCTCAACCAAGACATTGCCAGAGATAGGGCTGGCGGAACAGACTCGTGGATGCCCGCTTCAGCGACTGTTCGTAGTGCAAACGAACAGAAGCCGGAGCCAGCAATTAAGGTGTTGTTCGATGGGCAAGGCTCAACGAATGATGGTCGACCTGAACCATTGTTCCTGAAAGTGGGTCAAGCGTCGGATCTCATCATCAGTGAGGCGCGTTCCGGCAGGTACCACCACTAGCTTGTCGTCAGCATCATCCAGCCGGTGTATGACGGCAATACATTTACCGTGGAAGTGTCGGCAAGCCTGACCGA
This sequence comes from uncultured Ardenticatenaceae bacterium, assembly GCA_964539885.1. Lineage (GTDB taxonomy): Bacteria > Chloroflexota > Anaerolineae > Promineifilales > Promineifilaceae > JACKCB01. The sequence goes on from CAZIKT010000001.1 coordinate 119,497, forward strand.
CGCCAAGTAAGTAGGCGTCTAACGGCTCGCCGTCCGGCGATAGCGTGTCCGGCAGAAAACCATAGTTGACCGGGTACAGGAAGCCGTGCTCCGGGTGAGGCGTGCCGATTGGCCTGTCAATGGTCAACGTGACATGGCGGCCAATGTACTGTGTGGGGTCTGTCAGTTCTTCGCCCATACCCGGCTATTGACGGAGTAACCGCGACAACGCCTCTGCACATCGCATCATCGGTTCCCAACCGCGACCATGGTCCTCGTACATCCACCAGCCGGACAAGACAGCCTGAGCCAACCCGTGGGCGATGAGGCGTTGCCGGTCGATCTCCAGTATCTCTGTCAAGATACTGACTCTCCGCGACAGGATTGAAGGCAGATCAGGCCATACCGTCATCTTATCCCACGGGTTGTGGAGCAGCGCGCCCACCTCATAAGCCGGCTCGCCCGCCATACCCTTCGGATCGATCGCCAGCCAAGAATCTGGCCCGGCCCGCAGGACATTTTCATGGTGCAGGTCGCCGTGCAGCAGGTACGGCTCGCCGGTGGAAGCAAACAGCTCCTCAAAAAGCCCCTCGGCCGCATCGACCAATTCTTCGGGAAACGGCCCCGTTCCTCCGTTAAACGCGAACCGCAGTCGCTGCAATCCGCGGGCCCATTCCGCCGTATCTTGAAACGGGTGATCTGCCGGCAGCGGCAGCCACATCCGCTTCATCACAACGGCCAGGACACGAGTTGCCTCGTCGTCGTTCTCCAGGTCGGAAAGAGGGTTGCCGGGCTTGATGCTCTCCATAAGGAGGACACCCTGCTCAATATCCTGTTCCAACAGCCTGACGACGCCTCGACCGGCGTAGGCCTGCAGCGCCAATATCTCTCCCGACAACTCCGGGTTCGGTACACCCAGTTTCAGAACGACATCGCTGCCGTCCGCCCGGCGCGCCGGCGCCACATAGTTGTACGAAAGAGGATCGAAGGGCGGCAGCACTACCAGAGACCAGCGCCGTTCATAGGCCTCGATGCGGGCCGCCAACGTAGCCAGCCAATCCTCACCTCGCGCCGCGTACAGCTCGATCATGCGGGCCGCAAATGCCGGTGGTATCCAGATTGGTCCTTTCAACGCTGCCTACCTTGCGAGAGCGTCCTCGGTCGCTTGCGCACGCCTGTCCAGACTATCCGTGCGCTTGCATTCACCCCGCTGGTGCGCGATACTCCGCACGATGAGTTTCCAGTGGCTGGACGACTTTCATAAGGAGATGACTAAGTCTCCGGATTACGCGCAGCGGACGCTGGCTGCCTACCGGCTCGGCATGCGGGCCGGTGGTGCCATCATCGGGGTGCGGATCGAGCCGGCAAAGAAATGCTGTCCCGTTGCCGAGGCGCTGTCCCCGGACACTGTCTATCAGCCGGATGATGCCCCTATATTGCCGCTGCCGGAGTGTGTAATGAAAGAGCGTTGCGGCTGCGTTTACCGACCAGTGATGCGATACGAGCAGCCGCCCGGCGAGTGACCGCTTGCCCTGGTCCGCCGCCATTCACTTTTCGTGCACAAACAAAAAAAGGGCCTCGTATTAGCCCTCTCCATGCTGAGCCCAGTCGCCGGACCGGATTGGCCGACAAACACCAATCGATGCCGCTAGTCTGCCGCCGGAACCTTGTCCTTCTTCTCACTCGATGCCGGCGTGGCTGTATCAGCGCTCGCCTTTGCTTCCGACTTCTCTGCGCTGTCGCCGCTCTTCTCTCCGCTATCGCCGGCGCTTTTGGAGGATGCCAGGGCGCCGTTTTTGCCGCGATTGTCCGTCACATAGAAGCCGTTGCCCTTGAAGACAATGCCCACGCTGTTGATCACTCGCCTGACGCCGGTCTCATTACACAGAATGCACTGTTCAATCGGGTCATCGGTCATGCGCTGCCGAAAGTCGAATGAGCGTTCGCATGAATCACATCTATATGTGTAGATTGGCATAGACTTTCCTCGAAAAAGCGAGAACTCAGCCCCGAATTTTAGCGGTTAAGCGCGACTTTCGCAAGCAGTCACGTAAGTCAATCGTTCGCGCGAGTCGCCATTGCAACCGCCGAAAGCAATCGTACGGCGCAATAAGCGACAAACCAGCCTCAGCTTCCTTGTCCAGGGCCGATAACTATGTTACAAAAGCCGTGTAAATATGAGGTTAGATTGACGTTCGATATTCACCAGCACAGGGAGGAAAGATGAATCCTACTGAGGTTCAGGCCCGTGTGAAAGCCCGCGTATGGCAAGAGATCGCCCAGTCGCAGGGTGAATTTACTGAAATACCTCATGACAAGTTGGGCAAGTTGGTCGATCTGGCTACCAACGCCGCCTTGCTCGAGTTCGACGATGAGATTGACGAGGTTATTGCCAAGGAAAATCTTGGCAATGAGCTCTATGGTGCGACCGACGAGCAGGTGCTCTGGCAGGGCCGGCCGTTTCTGACAATCTCCAAGTACTACATCATTACCAATGAGCGGGTGCGGATAATGAGTGGCTTGCTCGGCAAGGACAGAGAAGATGTGGAGCTGATTCGCATCCAGGATATGGACCAGCGCCAGTCGCTGCGCGAACGGTTCATGAACGTCGGCGACATCATTATCCGCAGCCATGATCCCAGCGACCCGCAAATCATTCTAAACAATATTCGCGATCCTCAACGAGTGCATGAGATTCTGCGCCGGGCCGTTCTCGATGCGCGCAGCAGACACAAACTGTATTATCGCGAAGAAATGTGAACGATAAGCTCTAGAGGCCGCGTCTTCAGTCCGGCGCTACGTTTTTTAGCGCCGGACGCTTGAGGCTTCCACTACTCGCCTGGCGACCAGCGGCTTTTCCTTCAACAGCCGCTGCAGATGCGAGCGACTCATCACGCAGAGCGTGCATTCTCCCACTGCTTCAGCAAACGCCTGGTGCATTGTCTGCTCAATCAAGGGCATTTCACCGAACGCCGCCCCCGGTCCCAGTGTGATAATGGCTGATTTCTCTCCAGTCGACGACAGCCGATAGAGCTGCGCTTGTCCCTTTTCTATGAGGAACAAGACGTCTCCGGCGTCGTCAGGCGAGAAGAAAGTAACCCCGGGCTTGCAGGTCGCCCGCGTCAACTGCCCACTCAGCCGGCGCATTTCTGCCGGCGTCAGGTCCCGAAGGATCTGGATTGCTGACAGATAAAACCGCTCTTCATCCGGCATGGCGCGCCTGTTCATCACACCTCATGAGCCGTTGCGAGCGCCGGGAAGGAAGAAGCCGACCAGCGCACCCCCTTCCGGCGCATTCTCAGCCCACATGCGCCCATCATGCGCTTCTACAACCGCATGGGCAATTGCCAATCCCAGCCCCGCGCCGCCGGTCTCCCGGCTGCGCGCCTGTTCGCCCCGATAGAATTTCTCGAACACGCGGGGCAGGTCCGCCTGAGAGAATCCTGGGCCGTTGTCCTGAACGGTCACTGTGACCCCCTGGCTGTTGCGCCATGCCTTGACGGAAATCAGGCCGCCTTCCAGCGGGGCATGGTGCATGGCGTTGCTTATCAGATTGGTCAGGACGCGCCCGATCTTGGAGGAATTCATCGTTACCAGGTCAACGTCCGCACTGACCTCTCCACTCAAGGTAATACCCCGGCTCTCCGCGACAAGTTGAAATGATTCCAACGAGTCAGAGATGAGGTCACTCAGTGAATGAGGGGACATTTCGAGGGCCATCCCGCCTGCATTCAACTGGGCAAGCTCAAACAAGTCATCAATCAAGTCATTCATTGCGACCACATCCGCCCGGATCGTGCGGTAGTAACGCTGAACCGTCTCAGTATCGCTGACCACCCCGTCATTCAGGGCCTCAATCAGCGCCCGGATGCTGGTCAATGGAGTGCGCAAATCGTGCGACGTCCAGGCGATTAGGTCGCGGCGCAATACTTCCAGTTCCGCTCTTTGTCTCTCAGCCCGCTGCAATTGGTCAGCCATTTCGTTAAAGGCCAGGGACACTTGCGCCACCTCGTCTCGACCGGTCACCGGCGTGCGCGCGCCCAGGTCGCCGCCGGCGATTGCCTGCGCTTTGGAGGCCAGAATGCGCAAACTATTGGTTACCGTGGAAGCCACGAAGAAGCCGAAGGTGGTGGCAATCATCAGGGCAAATACCAGCAGCACAATGGATAAGGCAAGGTCGTGCGGGCTAAAGAACATTTGCCCGGCCATCACCAGCACATTGACGAAGATCAGCAGCGCGGCCAGCAAATAAGAGAGCGCTAGAGAAAGCTGCAGTGACGGCGAGCGGGCCAGCCCGGCCCGATAGACGACAAATCCCAGGGCCAGCGAAATCACCGATGTCACTGCCAGGGTACGGATCAGCGTCGCCAACTCCGATAGCGGAGGCTGCATCAGCCAAACCATGATCAGGCCGGCGGCGATCAGGGCCAATACCACCCCGACCGCCAGGATTCTCCAGTAAGCCCACTCTCGCTTAGTGAGTTCCAGCGGTCTGCTCACTGTCTCATGCGCCACGGTGCACCCTCGGTTCGAACTTATAGCCGACACCCCAGACGGTCAGCAGCCACTCCGGCTGGCTGGGGTTACGCTCCAGTTTCTCGCGCAACCTCCTGATGTGAACCGTGACCGTGCTCGGGTCCACGTAATCTGAGAAGCCCCACACGTTTTCCAGAAGTTGGTCGCGGCTGAACACCTGCCTGGGATGGCAAGCCATGAACCATAGCAGGTTGAACTCCGTCGCGGTTAGTTCCAGTTCCTGCTCGCCGATTCTCACCAGTCGGGTCAGTGGGTCAATCAACAATTCGCCGAAGGAAAGTGGTTGTTCACCCTGCTCACCGGCCATGCTTCCGGCTTGAGCGCGGCGCAGCACCGCTTTCACTCTGGCAACGAGTTCAGCCGGTGAGAACGGCTTGGTCACATAATCATCCGCCCCCATTTCCAGCCCGTAGATGCGATCCGTCTCCTGCCCGCGCGCGGTAAGCATGATCACCGGCACGCTGCCTGCCGGATGATTCCGAAGCCGGCGCATTAATTCCAGGCCGTCGATCTTCGGCAGCATCAGGTCCAGAATAACAAGGGAGGGCGGCTGAATGTTTATCTCCTGCAGCGCGGCCTGACCGTCATATGCTTGCCGCACCTGAAACCCTTCTCTGCGCAGGTACAGGCTGACTACCTCAGCCACCGATCGCTCGTCATCTACTACCAGAATATCTTCTGCTTTGCCGGTAACCATAAGACCTCCAACAACTATTGTAGTGCATTTCCTTACACCGGTCTTAAGCGCGGCCGTCATTGATCCCAAACGCAGCGCTCTCGCGTCACCCCCGGGATTAAGGAATTCCTCAGCGTTAACATTCTTGTAAGCGAAACGACCACTATTTGCCGACGTTTTTCGGTACACTTATTCATGAAGTGTCCATGACCATTGCAGCTGCGCACAATACTCGAGGAAGCAGGTAAATGAAACGTTATGAAACACCGGCGATCTCCCGGCGTCAATTTCTGAAAGCCGCCGCCAGCGGTACCATCTTGCTCCTGGTCGGCTGCCGGCCCGGGCAGACAAACGGCATCGCTCAGGTTGTGCCGGATTCCACTGGGGCCGCTGCCAGCCCGTCTTCAGCCACTCCCGCGCGCCGACCGCGGGAAATCGAGATCACACCGGTGGGAGCTTTTTATCGGCAGCAATTTCAGAGTGTGGCAGATGTGGACGCGGCTACATGGACGCTGACCGTTGACGGGCTGGTAGATCGCCCGGGCACTTTCACGCTCGACACGTTGAGGGGTCGTCCGCGGGCGGAGTTAATGCGCACCCTGGAATGTATCGGCAATCCGGTGGGCGGAAACCAGATCGGCAATGCCGTTTGGGCCGGCTTCTGGCTGGATGAGCTGTTAGCAGAGGTAGGCGTCAGGCCGGAGGCGGTTCGCGCGCGCTTTGAGGCTGAGGACGGATATGAAACGTCCGCGGCCCGCAGCTTTATCGACCGGCCGGGCGTATTAATGGCGTATGAGATGAACGGCGCACCACTAATGCCCGAGCACGGCTATCCCTTGCGGATCCTAATGCCGGGTTTGTACGGACAGAAAATGCCCAAATGGATTTCTCGGATAGAGTTCATTGCTGACAATGATCACCGAGGATATTGGGAGCAGAAAGGTTGGTCTGAAGAGGCCACAGTGAAGACGAACTCGCAGATCATGCAGCCGACGCACATCGGCGCGGTACCGATGGCTGAGATCGAGGTATTTGGCGTCGCCTACGCCGGCGACCGCACTATTACCTCGGTGGAGGTAGGGGTAGAGTCAGGAAACGAGCTTACCTGGTATCCGGCTGAGCTTCTTGCCGGAGCGAGCAACCAGGTATGGACCCAGTTCTACCTCGCCTGGACCCCGCCGAGCGCGACAAGCTACACGCTACTTGTGCGGGCGACTGATGAGCAAGGCTTTGTGCAAACCGAACGAGCTTCCGGCATCCTGCAGGGCGCTTATCCCGACGGGACCGACAAGATCCACAGCATTGTGATCCGGGCCGGCTAGCCATTAGCAACATGCAAAAACTGGCAATTGTTGCTGTAGTCTTGTTTGCGGCCGGCCTGCTCACCACTGTCGGTGTGACCGAGTTGGAGGAGCAGGACGTCTTCTGCACGAGCTGTCACTTGAGCCCGGAGACGACCTACCATATGCGCTCGCTTGACGCACAGGCGATAGTGGACCCGTTTGAACTGGCTGACCTGGCGAGTTTTCACTATTGGGACGACGCGGGCTTTCGCTGCATCGATTGTCATCGCGGAGATGACACCTTGCCGCACCGCGCGGAGGTCTTATTACTCGCCGCCGGCGACACGTTCACCTGGGCGGCCGGACATCCCGATCAGACCATCGAGAAGGCGAACCTCCCGAACCCCGACCCAAACATCGAGAGCTGGCTAGGGCCGGAGCGATACTCGCGTCAGGCGGAAATACTGAATGCCGGCTGCCTCAAGTGTCATGGCGACACGTTGACCCTGGTTGGATTCGACAATCACTTCCATAACAAGCTTCCCGCCGCGCAGGATGCTTACGCCGCCGGCAGTGAGCTAAGCTACCCCGCTGGCTGGGCGACGGAGTTCGGCACGGCTGATCTATTGCAGGCCGAGGACACGATCATCACCTGCCTGGACTGCCATCGCGCCCACGTATTCGGTTTCGAATCTGAGTATTTTCTTGACCGCGAGGCGGTCCTGTTCCCCGCCTGCGTGCAGTGTCACAAGGATGCTGAGCGCGGCCCGCAGGACCTGATCAACTAGGCGCGGTGAGGCGGCATTCGGTCTCTTATTCCTCGTCCGAAATGCCGCCACACCATTTCCAGGTGTCGTCCTCGGTGACCATCCGCCACGTCTCGTCTAGCGGTATGATGTTGTCCTCAGGCAGCGGCATCTGGTCGCTGGGCTGCAGCTCGGCTGGTATCTCCACATTCCCACGCATGCGCACTTCTGCTTCATTCTCCGAGCCGCCGCTTCGCCGCGCGATCACGTCCACGTCAAGAGTATCAAGGTCAAACGTTGGCCCGGCGGCCTTTACCGCCAGCCCGATCGACCAAAGGGACAGCAGATCCTGACTGGCGCTCCCATCGGGAGTAGCTCCACAAATGAGCCCATCCAGCGTTTCCCCATCGTTGTGTAACACTGCTTCCAGAAATGCGATGGCTGCGACTTCTTCATCTCTTGTGCCGGCACGGGAGCAGCCTACCGTCAATCCAATCAGCAGCATTCCGAACAACATAAGCAGCTTCGTTGATATACGCACACTTACCTCCAGGGCATGCAAGGGAGTCGTGACCTGGTCACGAACCTGCAGACAAGCCCACCTTTCGAATTGGCTCTCGAGTATACCCTAAGTGCGCCTTTTGGCGGAAGCAAATGCATATGATAAAGTCTGCCGGGTGCGCGCTTGAATACTTCCTCGCCGGCAGAAGACCGGGTTGAAGGTAAGGCAAAGCTCGAGTCAAAAGGCTACTGAAGGAATGCTGGGTCCACACTTGTTTGAACAGAACATGAAGGCAAAGTCCCAGGGGTGGGATGAGCACCGCCTCGTGGTCGCCGACTGGGGGCTTGGCCGCTAACCGTCTTTGTGTCAATAATGCTCGAGAGACCAATCACCAAGCGTCTGCTTGGCTATCTATTCATTCTGGGAGGGATCGTCGGGATCGTCGGTCCTTTCTTGATAGACCTGCTACAGGCAGGGCAATATCAGGGCATTGGCTCTACCCAACGCCTGGTTTTGCTGGCTTCCTTATTATTGCTGGGGGTTGGCCTGTCCCTCTTACCCTTCGGCGACCGGCCGGCCTGAGGTTGGTGCGTAGATGAGTAGCCACCAGCAAGCTGCCGGCCCACTGCCGCGCCCGGCGCGGATCGCCATCAAGATAGTGATCTTCTTGGCGCTGCTGGCCTTCCTTGGCTACTTCCTTATCTATCTTATTTACGCAGTGCAGCTCTTTCGCTTCCCTTTCGATTACGACCAGGGAGAAGGATTCGAGCTGGTCGACACCATACTCCTCAGCCGGGGTGAATGGCCATATAAGCCAATTGACGCGTATCCATTCTACTCGTCCAACTATCCGCCCCTCTTCCATGTGGTAATTGTTCCCCTTGTCTGGCTCTTTGGTCCGCAGTTTTGGACCGGCCGGCTTGTGTCCTTTGCCGGCACATTGGTCACCGCACTGGCCATCGGGTACGCCGTGCATGCCGCGCTGGACACCGAACCCCGCAGGAAAGACCGTTGGTGGCTCGCGGCATTGTGCGGCCTCGCGTTTCTGGCATCGAACTATGTTTACCACGTCGGGCCGCTTTTCCGGCAGCACATGTTCATGGTCATGCTGGAGACAATGGCAGTAGTGGCTGTCGTCCGCGTAATCGCTCACGAAGAGGCCCGGAATAAGCGGAGTAACCGCGGCTGGTTGCTGGTGATGGCGCTGTTGTTGGCAGCCGGCTACACCAAGCAACTGGCCTATGCCACTGTGGCGGCGGTGTTCCTCTTTCTTTTTCTCCGCCAGCCGCGCCGGGCAATCACCTGGGCCGTACCCTTTGCTGGAACTGTCGGCCTGGTTTTCCTCTTCATCAACTGGCAGACTGACGGCCACTGGCTGACCAATACCGTTACCGCCAACATCAACCCTTTTGTGCCGGGCCAGGCTGAAGCGCTCTATCGTCAGTGGTTCTCCTTGCATAGCGTGGTCACAGTGGCGGCAGGTGTTTTCGTTGTTTTTCAGCTGTATTGGGGCCGGCTTTCCGGCTATGCCGTCTGGTTTGTTTTGGCGGCAGTGAACGGGGTCAGCGCTGGCAAGTGGGGAGCTGGGGAATCTTACTTTACGACAGCCATCGCCGCCTCATGCATTCTGGCCGGCCTCGCGTTTAGCCAGCTCCTGAATGTGGCCGAAAAGCGGGCGCCAATTTGGCAGACTCTTGCCCTGTTGGCCGTCCCGCTGCTGTTTCTGCTGCAAGCCAATTCATTGTTTCACCTGCCCACCCACACGTCGGCCCTAAGGGCTGTCGCGGCGACGCTCGGTCGGCCCACCGAGGTCTACATCGCGCCACAGACCTCCTGTTCCGCGCCGCGCCCGGCCGAGCCTATTCCGTACATCGATTCCGCTGGCGTCGGGCTCTTAGGCCGGCCACCGAATACAGCCGACACCGTCGCCGGGATGACCATCGCCGACTACATTGTCGAGGGAAATACCGCCGCCTTCAGCGAAGAAGCTGGCTTCAATCTTTACGCCGGGCGAGATGTCGTCACCAATCCAACGCAGTTGCTAAACCTGTACAACAATAACCAGGTTGATCTGGCGGAGATGCTGGCTATGCTGGACGCGCAGGCGTTTGACACGATCGTGCTGAGGGCGCAATTCTATCCTCCGCCGGTGCTGGATGTCATCGGTCAGAGATATGAGACGCAACATCTCGTGCAGATGAACGGCTTTGTCTATTGCATTATGAGGCCGAAGTAATCTCGGATGGCGCTGCAGTCTGAAAGCCTGAATCCACTCATCGATCTACCGGCTTACAACGGGCCGTTTGACCTGCTACTGCACCTTATTGAGCGCGAGGCGCTGGACATCACCGCCATTTCGCTATCCATCGTAACCGAACAGTATCTGTTGCAGGTGAGGCAACTCAAGGAGAATCGTGTCGAGCAACTGATCGACTTCCTGGTGATCGCGGCCCGGCTGGTGCTAATCAAGAGCCGGGCGCTGCTACCACGCCCCCCGGTCGCACTACCCGGTGAGGAGGAGGAAGACCCGGCGGCTACCTTGGTCCGGCAGTTGCAGCGCTATCGGCAATTCAAGAATGCCGCCGACTGGCTGGCTGATCGCCAGGAGCGCGGTCTTCGAACTCATCTGCGGGTAGCGCCGCCGGTGCGCCCACAGGTTAGCATGCGGTTGGACCTCAGCGGCATCGGGGTGCATGACTTCACCGTTGCTTTGGAGGGACTTCTCGCCAGGAGCGGGGCGAAAGAAGAGAGCGTTTCCGTCGTGCGGCCACCATCTGTGACAATTGAAGGGCAATTGTCGTTGCTGCGCGGCCGGCTGAAGCAGCAGGGTCGCGTCCAGTTTCGTGATCTACTGAATGATCAGCCAGGTCGTGAGGAGGTAGCGGTGACCCTGCTGGCGACCCTGGAACTCATCAAGCGCCAGGAGCTGGTCGCTCGCCAGGAGACCCGGTTTGGCCCTATTGAGCTCTATGCCGTCACAACGGAAAATCAAGGGGAAATTGCGCCCGTTGACGCGCTGCCATCGCATTCCTGAGCCGCGTTGGCGCGAATCATGGTATTATGGTTGTGAGTCGGCGTCGGCCGTTTCGCAAGAGCACTCAGCCGGTAAGTTTACCAAGGTCGAAGCCGGTAACGGGAGATTCGAAGATGATTATCAAGAATGGATTGATTGAGCCCCTCAACAACCAGATCCGTAGCGAGTTCGCCGCCTCAGCGCAGTATATCGCCATTGCCGTCTATTTCGATGCACAGGCGTTGCCGGAGTTAGCCACCTTCTTTTACCGGCAGTCGGAGGAGGAGCGTGTACATGCCATGAAGTTCGTTCACTTCATGCTGGAGACCGGCGCCCATCCCACCATTCCCGGCGTGCCCACCCTGCGCAATGACTTTGAAGACGCGGCGGATGCGGTGAACTTCGCCTTACAGCAAGAGCTCAAAGTCACCGATGAGATTAACAACCTGGTCAGCATTTCGGTGGCTGAAGGCGATCATGTGACGAACAACTTCCTGCAGTGGTTTGTCACTGAGCAGGTGGAAGAAGTCGACACGATGACCACCCTGCTGCAGACGATTCATCACAGCCGCGGCAACTTGCTCTGGGTGGAAGACTTCGTGCGCCGGAACCCGCAGCACGCTGAGGGCGCGCCGGCTGAATAACGCTCAGGTGATTGCCGCTCCTATTCGCGTCCGCCGAATAGCCGGCCCAGTTCCTGCTCCCAGACATCATCCAAGGGCATGAATGACACTTCCTGGAAGTCATTCGAGAGCTGGTCCATATAAGCGCGAATCCCGGCCTGCGGAGCTTCCCGATCCAGTTCCTCGACCTTATCACTTACAATGCGGACGAGTCGTTCGCTCTTGCGCTCCAGGTCGGCAAGATCCAGTTCCAGTCCCAAAAGGTAATTGATTCGGCGCATGACCCCCAGCCAGGCCATGTAGTCGTTTTCAAGCCGGATGGACTTGCCGAGGGCTTCGAACCGGGAGAAGTCATAGGTGGGCACAAAGGCGTAGAATGAGATGTAGCGCACGTTCTGTTCGCTTGCCCGCCGGCAGACATATGAGCCGATGCTCGCCCCACCATGATAATCTGACAGGTTTACCGCCAATGAGCTGAGTTCATCCTTCAATGTCGGCAGGCTATAAATGCTGGAGACCATCCGTTCCTTGTCGTAAGGCAGCTCCCCATAGACTCCACCAAGTCCGATGATTGTCTTCACGCTAAACGTGCGCGCCGCGTTGAGCAGGGTCTGTACATATCGCTCGGCATCCATGTGCGGCTCATCGCCGATGAAGTAGACCATCCCACGCGCGCTATCCCCGGCATAGTAGAACTCATTCCGCTGCGTTTCGAGCTTGGCGGGAAAGCCCTCTTCGAAGCGGACCACCGGCCGCACCAGATCATGGGTGCCCGGGATCTGAAAGAGATAGAACCCATCCGGCTTGATTGAGGCGATTTTCCGGGCCCCTGTCTGCTGGATGAGGTATTTCGGCAGGCCGGACGAGATGGAGCCGGCATCCGCCCACTGTCGCCAGCCGACCAGCATGATTATCTCTTCTGCTTCGGGACGTTCCCAGATATCCAGGGCGTCAGTCATTGTGCGCCTCCAAATGAGTAATCGAGCATCAGCAAGCATGGGCCGCGCATGCGGAACAATGCGCCGATAGCACAATAGTAGCCAATTCCGGCCCCATTGGCCAAGCTGCGCAGGTGGCCCTTGAGACCGGATGACGCAGCAGTCGCTCTACAAGTGAGTTTTATCTTTGCGGAACATGCCCTATGTCACTTTCACCGGCTGCAGTCGAACGTTAACATGATGATTGATGTTGCGGTAGTGTGCAGCCCGGCGCGACAGTTGCGGCCGCCGCACCGCGAGAGCCTGTTTCCATTCCCATCATATCCGGTCATGGCTCCCGCCGCGCGCTTTGTCGTGGCCCGTCGCGCCGGACAGGGCAGCCAATCGGACCAATTCACTATGTAAGGAGATTCCCACTATGATGAATGTCATGGACAAGAGGGCCGATTTGGCCGGCCCCGGCATCGGCAACTACGACGATCTGGCTAAGGTTCTGCCGACGGATTATGAATCGGCGCTGGACCCAAAAGAAACGCAACTGGCGCTCTATGCCGCCAAGGACTACATTGAACACAATCTGTGCAAAGAGCTTAACCTGATCCGGGTGCAGGTACCGCTCATTGTTGACTCGAGCAGTGGAGTCAATGACTACCTGGATCGCGACGGTTCGCGCACACCCGTCCAGTTCCACATCTCCAACGACTATGGCAAGCACCCAATCGATGCCGAAGTGGTGCAGGCGGCGACCAAGTGGAAGCGAATGGCGCTACGGCAATTCGGCATGAAACCCGGCGAGGGGCTGCTCACAGACATGCGCGCGGTGCGCAAGGATTACTTCCTGGATCATGACCATAGCGCTTATGTGGACCAGTGGGACTGGGAGCGAGCCATTACGCCGGCGGACCGCAATCTGGATTTCCTTACTGATGTCGTCAGGGGAATCTGGAAGGTCATTGTTGGGGCTGAGAAACACGTTCAGGCTATGTTTCCGGAGCTCATTGATGAACGGTACCCAAATCTGCCGGAGGAACTCACTTTCCTGCACGCTGAAGAGATCCTGGAGATGTACCCCGATCTGCCGCGCAAGGCGCGCGAGACCCAGATATTGCAGGAGTACCCCGCCGTTTTCATCTACGGCATCGGTTGGACTCTGGCGGATGGCTATCCCCATGAGATGCGGGCGGCCGACTATGATGACTGGGTAACTCCCACCGTTTCCGCTGACGGGCGACCAATGCACGGATTGAATGGCGATATCCTGGTGTGGAATCCCGTGACACACCGCCGGCACGAGCTTTCATCTATGGGAATCCGGGTCAACAAGCACACCCTGCGGCAACAGCTTGAGCTGACCAACCAGCTCCATTTCCTCGAGCTACCTTATCACCAGGCGATCGTGAACGATGAGATCCCCCTCAGCATCGGCGGCGGGATCGGCCAATCTCGGGTGATGATGATGTTGTTGCGCAAGGCACACCTGGGAGAAGTCAGTGTGACGGTGTGGCCCCAGATTTTGAAGGATATCTGCGCGGCGCGCAGCATTCATGTCTTAGAATAGACAGGACACGCCCCCTTCATGAACTGGCCGGCCGGCGGCAGGGTTACTTCCGGCCGGTCAGTGCTCACTCACACTCCCTCCAGCTGTTGCCGGGCTCTCTTGGCGGTGCGTTCCCGAATGTGCTTGTCCAGGACGCGCTTGCGCAAGCGCAAGTCAACCGGCGTCACTTCCAGCAGCTCGTCTTCCGCCAGGTACTCGATACATTCGTCGAGGCTCATTACCCGGTGCGGCGTAAGCCGGCTGTCGATCTGCCGGATCGACGTGCGCATATTATCCAGCTTCTTCTTCTTGCAGACATTGACATCCAGGTCGCCCGGTCGTTGATGCTCGCCAACGACCATTCCGGCATAAACCTCCACGCCGGGCGCTACAAAGAGCTGACCGCGAATCTCGGCATTCTCCAACCCATGGGTGGTGGTTACACCGTCTTCCCAGGCCACCAGCGATCCTCGCCCTCTGGTCGGAATTGGACCGGCCAGAGGACCATAGTGGCTGAAAATGCTATGCATGACCCCGTTGCCCCTGGTCGCGGTCAAGAACTGGTAGCGAAAACCTAACAGCCCGCGTGTGGGTACTCGATACGAGAGATGGACCGAGCCGGAGTTGCTTTCGCGCATGTTCAGCATTTCGCCGCGACGCTTGCCGAGCAACTCCACGACCACCCCAACCGTGTCGGGGCTGGTCTCCACATAGAGCTCCTCATAAGGCTCCAGCGATTCGCCATCCGGACCCTCATGCAGGATCACTTCCGGGCGCGAAACCTGGAACTCGTAGCCCTCCCGGCGCATGGTCTCAATTAGGATTGCCAAGTGCAACTCGCCGCGACCAGATACCAGGAACGTGTCCGCGCTTTCCGTCTCGCTGAAGCGCAAGGCCACATTCTGCTTCAACTCCTCTAGCAGGCGGGCGCGCAGCCGGCGTGAAGTGCCCCAGCGTCCTTCCTTGCCGGCGAACGGCGAAGTATTGACGCCGAAGCTCATACGCACGGTCGGCTCCTCGACAGTGATTGACGGTAACGGAATCGGGTTGTCCCTGTCAGCCAGGGTCTCGCCGATGTTTACCTCCTCAAGGCCGGCAATGACGACAATCTCGCCCGCCTTAGCCTTGTCGACTTCGACGCGCTCCAGGCCCTCATGAATGTACAGATAGCGGGCGCTTTCCATGTGCTGTTGACCGTCGTGGGCGATTCTTACCAGCGGTTGGCCGGCCCGGATCTCGCCGGCCGACAGTCGCCCGATCGCCGTCACGCCGCGATAAGGATCGTAATCCAGCGTCGTGACCAGCATCTGTAGTGGGGCTTCCGGATCGACTCGCGGGGCCGGCACCTCGCGCAAGATCGTCTCGAACAGCGGCTGTAGGTCAGGCTCAAGGTCAGGCGTGTGTCCGGCTGTGCCCGCGGTTGCGACCGCGTAGACCACCGGGAAATCGGCCTGCTCCTCGCTGGCCCCCAGTTCGATGAACAGGTCGAAGGTCTCGTTTAACACCCGCACCGGGTCGGCATTCTGGCGATCTACCTTATTGATGACGACTATTGCCCGGTGACCCATTGCCAGCGCCTTCTGCAGGACGAAGCGAGTCTGGGGCATGGGGCCTTCAAAGGCATCAACCAGCAACAGAACGCCGTCCACCATGTTCAGAACGCGCTCTACCTCGCCGCCGAAGTCCGCATGGCCGGGGGTGTCAACAATGTTGATTTTCACCGGCTTGCCCTGTTGCGCCCCGGCAACTACTATGGCCGTGTTCTTGGCCAGGATGGTGATGCCGCGCTCGCGCTCCAGGTCATTGGAATCGAGCACTCTTTCCGCCACTTTCTGATTTTGCCTGAACACTTGCGCTTGTTTGAGCATGGCATCCACTAGCGTCGTCTTGCCATGATCAACATGCGCGATAATCGCGATATTTCGTAAATCAGTACGTTCGACAAGCATTAATTGAGCCTATTATCCGGGAGGCGTGCAGGAGCCCGCGAAGGCTTCTAGTTGCGGTATGTTCCCAGCGCCCGACACAGAAAAACCTCAACCAAACGGTTGAGGCCCGCGCACACGAGAATGATAGCAGATACCTGTCTGGCAAACAACCACATTAAGCCTCTGTTATTTATTCGGGATCTACCGCGGCGGGTGCGCCTATCCTGTGCGCTCTTGCCGCACAGGAACTGCCCGCCGTCGGCTTGTGTTTGCCTCACTTTGCGCGCTACAATGTAAACGAGCCGCTCCGGCGGTAAAGTAGCCGCGGCGGAATGCATCTTGCATGTTTGATGCAAAGTGAAACGCACTGATGCGTCTCATTCAGTATAAGCGCGATCTGGAGAGTGGATGTCGTCTGATACAGTAGAGCTGGTAGCGCGCTGCCAGAGAGGCGAGTTGGCCGCCTTTACGGAGCTTTTCCAGCTCTATGAAACGCAAATCTATCATCTCGCGTGGACGATCTTGCGCAATGAACAGGATGCGCGAGACGCCGTCCAGGACACTTTCCTGCGCGTATTTGAACGCATTAAGCGATATGAAGGGCGCTCCTCGTTCAGCACCTGGCTGACCTCGGTGGTGGTCAACATCTGTCGCGACCGGCTGCGTAGGCGCAAGGTTCGACAGGCCTTATCTCTGGAGTGGTTACGAGACAGGTCCAGTGGCTACAGTGTGAGCGATGATGTGGAAAGCCGCATGCACCGGCAGGCGCTCTGGTCATACCTTGACCGGCTCGACGAGAAGTATCGGCTGCCGGTCATCCTGCATTACTTTGCCGAGCTGCCCTGTGAGGATGTGGCCCAGATATTGAACACCCGCACCAGCACCGTTTATTCCCGGTTGAACACCGCCCGGATCCGCATCCGAGAGATGGTTACGCAAGAAGAATCCCGTTCATGGCAAGAGAGTCCGCTGATCAGCAAGTAGCCGATTGCCGGCGGGTGGCGGCGGAGTTGACGGCCTACCTGCGGCGTGAATTGCCGGAAGATCGCCGGCAGGCTGTTCAACGTCACCTGCAGGAATGTGACGCCTGTTTCCGGGTAGCGCAGGATGCGCGGGCGTTTGACTCGGAAATGAGGCACGAGGCGCAGTACATTCGCCACACTCTGGCTCCGCTGCCACACAATGCCTCTGCCGACATTCAGGAGAATGTATACCGACGTATGCGTCGCGCCCTTTTCGTGCAGCGCACATTCCAGTTAACGCATCAATTCGCGACAGCAGCCATGTTCCTGGTGTTTCTGCTGGCGTTGGCGCTGCTCTTTAATCCCTGGCGGCAGCAACTGGCCGTTTTGGGCACCTCGGCTCCAACAACCCTGATCGCGCCGCCGGCAGCTACCGAGCCGGCTCCGCCACCAACCATGTCCGCCATAGCGACGCCGGCCCCAACAATGCCGGCCCCGCCACAACCCGAAGAGCAGGCCGCTTCCCAGACCCAACCCGACATCACCCAACTGCCGGGAGAGGCCGCGCAGACGATAATCGAGGCAGCAATCAGCGCGGATGACGCGCAGTTAGAGGAGCTGTTGTCCAGAGCGCGGCCGCTGCCGGAAGCCTCCTTTCGTGTGTGGCGACGCCTGCAACGTTGCGAAGGGCAGTTCTCTGCCGCCGACCTCACCTATCGCGTGATGCTGCACGAGGGCCGGCTGGCGAGCATCTATGTCTTTGATTCCGGTGGTCGCTACCTGGGCGACATCAAGATGTGGCTGAATGCGGAGAGCGACTGGTTCGTTTCCACCATGAACTACTCATCCTTTACCGCATTGAAGCACCGCTGCATAGACTGACCCGCTGAGATCCGTCATCTGTTATTGCGGCCGGCTATTCCTCCTTAGTCTCCGTCACCTTCTCCTGATCCGCTTCCTCTTCAATAGGCTTCAACACAATGCGCCGGAAGCCCTCTGCATATTTGAAGCCGACCTTTTCGCCGATCTGTCCCGCCCAACTTCGCATTCGCTCATTGGGGTCCCAATCGCCCAATTGGCTGCGATGTTCTGCGAGGGCGTGAATCTTGGTGTCCATGGTTTCAGTGATGTCCACAAAATAGTTCGCTTCATGGGGATTCGAGACATAGACGTAATTGACCTTGTGCGGAGCCAGGCCTTCCGCTTCCAGGTCTGGGTATAGCAACGGCATCTCTGAGGCGGGAAAGACCGCATCAATTGCCGCCACAGCAGCCGCCCGGTGATCCGGATGATTGATCCGCATGTTGCTGGGGAAGTAGACAGTGGGATCGCCGCACACCACCACATTCGGGTGATGGGTGCGTATGAGCCGCACCAGGTCCTTGCGCAGCTCCAGCGTCGGTTGCAGCAAGCCGTCATGATAGCCGAGGAATATGCACTCCTGCGCCCCGGCTATCCTGGCTGCCGCTCGTTGTTCCGAGCGCCGAATCTCTGCAATCTTGACGCTGGTCATCCCGGGCTCATGGCTGCCCACGTTGCCGTCTGTGATAACTACGTAAATGTTCTTGCAGCTATATTTGGCCCAGAGCGCGGCCGTGCCGGCCGTGCTGAATTCGATGTCATCAGGATGGGCATAGATGAATAGCGCCCTCTCAGGGATGTAGGTATGGGTCATCGGTTTCCTCAGTATAGATTCTTTGTTGCCGGGTGACATTTCTCCGGCACGGGTTCAATTCAATTATACCGTTTGCCCCACACTCAGGTAGCCGTAAGAGGCGCCAGGTAGAGGACTAAAGCGGACAATCCGTCATGCCGGCGCCCGAGGCGATCATCTTTCCTTGCTCTTCGCCTGTGTTATACTTGTTCGGACATTCAATCAGGCAGGGCGAATCCGGCAAACGCTGCCTTTCGTTTCCCGCCCCACCGCCGGCGCATACGTCCGCGCGCCGGCATTTAATGCTCTTGAAAAGGTCTAGCTGAATGAATGAATGGTACAAACTACATCCGCACGATGTAGTGCAATCACTGGAGACTGATGAAGCTGCCGGCTTAAGCACAGAGGAAGCGGCTCGGCGGCTCCAGCAGTATGGTCCGAACGAACTGGTAGAGCGGGGCATGAAGAGCCGCTGGCGGATTCTATGGGAGCAGTTCACCGGCGTTATGGTCATTGTGCTGCTTGTCGCCGCGCTCATTTCATTCCTGCTCCAGGAGTATACTGACACGATCGTCATTATGGCGATCGTGGTGCTCAACGCGGTGCTTGGCTATACCCAGGAAGCCCGCGCTGAAGAAGCAATCGCTGCGCTGAAAAAGCTGGCAGTGCCACATGTGCGAGTACGACGCGACGGCCATGTCCTGGAACCGGTTGCTACTGAACTGGTACCGGGTGACATTGTGTTGTTGGAGGCCGGCAACGTCGTAGCAGCCGACGGGCGCCTGGTCCACACCGCCAATCTCCAGCTTCAGGAGTCGGCCCTCACCGGTGAGTCCACCACCGTGCAAAAGGAAACGCCCGCCATTCCAGGTAATAACGTGACTTTGGGTGACCGGCGCAACATGGTTTACATGGGCACGGTGGCGACCTATGGCCGAGGCGCCTTTGTAGTCACCGAGACCGGCATGAACACCGAGCTCGGGAAGATCGCGGAGATGATCCAGACCGTTAAGCGCGTTCCCACCCCCCTGGAGCGCCGCCTTGACCGCCTTGGAAAGGTGTTGGCAGGCATCGCGCTGGTCATTGTCGTGGTCGTCATCGGCCTAGGCCTGATCCGGGGCGAGGAGTTCGAACTACTTCTGTTAACCGGCATCAGCATGGCCGTCGCTGTCGTGCCTGAAGGCCTGGCCGCGGTCGTGACCGTGGCCCTGGCGTTGGGATCGCAGCGTCTGCTCAAGCGCAATACGCTGGTCAGGAAACTCACCGCCGTCGAGACGTTGGGATCGGTTACCGTTATCTGCTCCGACAAGACGGGCACATTGACCCAGAATCGGATGACGGTGACGATACTTGATGTCGCCGGCAAGAAGCGGACGGTTGACACGCTCCACGAAGTACCCACCACAATCCATCGCGCTGAGGAAGACCCGAC
>CAZIKT010000001.1:139405-288677 GCA_964539885.1 uncultured Ardenticatenaceae bacterium
TTGACACGCTCCACGAAGTACCCACCACAATCCATCGCGCTGAGGAAGACCCGACGGTGGAGCCTCCGGAACGAAGCATGGTGCTGCTCCTGAAGGCGATGACCCTATGCACCGACGCGATACTTCAGGCAGATGGTTCGCCGGAGATCCAGGCCATTGGCGATCCCACCGAGGCAGCGCTGGTCATTGCCGCGGCCGGGGTGGGGATCGACAAAGATGATCTGGAATCCCGCTGGCCCAGGGTGGCGGAAGCGCCGTTCACCTCTGAGCGCAAGCGCATGACCACCATTCATCGGCCCGCAAATGAGCCACAAGATTCAATTGTTCCCTGGCGGCAATCGCCTTACGTCGCCTTCTGCAAAGGGGCGGTGGACGCACTGCTGGATGTGAGCGCTGCCGTCTGGCTGGGCGACCGCGCCGTACCGCTGACAGCTGAATATAGCGAGCGTATCACCGGAGCTAATGAACAGATGGCCCAACAGGGTCAACGCGTACTTGGTGTTGCCTTTCGTCCCGTGGAGCAGCTTCCGGCCGAAGGAGACGAGGAACGCCTGGAGGCAGAGCTGATATTTATCGGCCTGATTGGCATGCTCGATCCCCCGCGCCCGGAAGTTGGCGTTGCCGTCGCGACGGCAACGGAAGCCGGCATCCGCTCCATGATGATCACCGGCGACCACCCGTTAACGGCCATCTACATTGCGCGTGAACTGCGCATTGCAGACGACGACGACCGCTATATGACCGGCGCCCAATTGGCCGAGACGTCACTCGACGCCCTGAAGGATGTTATCGATGATGTGCCGGTGTTTGCCCGAGTGTCGCCAGAACACAAGCTCAACATTGTGACGGCGCTACAGGAGAAGGGGCAGGTCGTCGCGATGACCGGCGATGGCGTAAACGACGCTCCTGCGCTAAAGAAAGCCAATATCGGCGTCGCCATGGGAATTACAGGTACCGATGTCTCCAAAGAGGCGGCTGACATGGTGCTCCTCGATGACAACTACGCCACTATCGTGGCGGCGGTTGAAGAGGGGCGCACCATCTATGACAATATCCGTAAGTTCATAGCCTATACACTGTCCAGCAACACCGGCGAGATCATCGTAGTGCTGGCCGCGCCATTCCTGGGCATGCCGTTGCCGCTTCTTCCAATTCAAATTCTGTGGATCAATCTGGTTACAGACGGCGTTCCCGGCCTGGCACTGACGGTCGAACCTACCGAAAAGGGTACGATGAAGCGCCCCCCATTCCGGCCAACGGAAGGAGTCTTCAGTCGAGGCATTGGCAGCCGAATCCTGTGGGTCGGCGTATTGATGGGCCTTGTTTCACTTCTTGTTGGCTACGCTTTCTGGCTGGACGATCCAAACTCTCCTTGGCAAACGATCGTCTTCACCACGCTCACCCTGGCGCAAATGGGCAACGCGCTTGCCCTCCGCTCCCATCGCGAATCCCTCTTTCAGCTCGGGGTATTCACAAACATGGCCATGTTGGGCGCGGTGGTAGCTACGTTCATATTGCAGCTTCTCATTGTCTACGTACCCTTCTTACAGACCTTCTTTCATACGGAAGCGCTCACCGGGACGCAACTGGCAATCAGCCTGGCAGCCAGCACAATCGTATTCATTGCCATAGAGATCGAAAAATGGATTCGTCGCACAATCGAGAGCAGACACCTACAAGATGCTTAGATCCGAAATCGTCAAGAAACTAACCGGCGGCGTTACGCCGGCTATGGCCACACCGCTGGCCGGGGACGGCTACACGGTGGCCGGAGATGTGGTGCCGGCGCTGGTCGATTTTCTGATCGGCGCCGGCGTAAGTGGTCTGTTTGTCGGCGGCACCACCGGCGAAGGCATTTTGCTGCCGGCCGGAGAGCGGCTGTTCTTGCACGAAGCAGTCGTCATGGCCGTCGCCGGGCGGGCGCCGACCCTGATCCACGTTGGCGCCAACGATACGGCGACGGCCTGCACGCTGGCCGAACACGCCGCCCGGATCGGCGCGGATGCCATTGTGGCGGTCACACCCTACTTCTATGGCGTGAGCGAGGATGCTCTCGAAGCACACTTTGTGGAGATAGCGGCCGCCGCGCCGGAAACACCGTTCTTCGCCTATGACATTCCGCAAATGGCGGTTAACGGCATCTCTCCGGCGCTGCTGGTCCGGCTTGGCGACAGAATCCCGGCTTTTGCCGGGGTAAAGACCAGCCATCCGGACGCCCAGCATGTTCGCAGACTCATTGATGCGACCCCGGATTACGCGATCGTCCTGGCCGGTAATGAGAGCATCGCCCTGGGTTCGCTTGCGCTCGGCGCAGACGGGCTGATCAGCGGCGTGAGCACCGCCATTCCGGAGCCCTTCGTAGCCCTGACAAGAAGTTTCGCAGCCGGAGACATGGCTGAAGCGCAGAGGCAGCAGCGCGTCATTAACCGGCTGCTGGACCTGTTGCCTGCCGGTGCGCGCATCGGCGCGATCAAGCAGATCCTCGTGGATAGAGGCATCGCAGTTGGCAGACCGATGCCCCCTAGGTCCGCTGATCAGCACTCACGCTGGCCGGAAATAAAGGCACTGATTGGCTAGCAAACCGCGCCATCGCCCAGAAGCTTCTCCGGCAAGAGAGCGTCAACCCGGCCACTACATTCAATGTCGGAGCCCCGTTCCGATGATCGCAGGTGTATGATTCGCCCGAACAGGAAGGCAAATGTTATACGTCATTGCCATTCTTGGTGGCCTGATCACCTTCTATGTGATCAATGCTGTGATTGGGGGTCTCCGCTACCGGAGCCCGGCCCGCATCCGCATCAGCTTCGCCACGCCCACTGATCATGATTTGACTTATGAGGATGTCACGCTGGTCAGCGCTGACGGGGTCAGGCTTGCCGGATGGTATATCCCATCCCGTAACCAGGCAGCCGTCATCTTGCTGCATGGATACGGCGGCAACCGCCTGGCAGTCATGTCTCATGCCGTCGCGCTGGCCAAAGCCGGCTTTGGCGTGCTACTCTTTGATTTGCGCGCTCATGGTCATAGCGGAGGTAGCGGTACGTTTGCGCGGAGCAGGAACCTGGTCAACGACGCACTGGCAGCGGTTAGCTACCTACAGCAGCGGCCGGATGTCCACTCAGAACGCATCGGTGTTTTCGGCGTGTCAATAGGTGGCACAATGGCGCTGCAGGCCGCCGCGGGTATCGCGGCAATCAGCGCCGTGATCGCTGACGGAGCCGGAGCCGCCGCCTATGAAGATCTCTTGCCGCCCGGCGCAATAGGCGACCGGATCTTTCTGCCGCTCAACAGGCTGTTTCTCAGACTGGCCACGCGCAAGATCTCGGCCGCACCATTGCCTCCAAACAAGGCGATCATAAGCCGCATCGCTCCCCGGCCACTGTTGCTCATTGCCGCCGGACGCGGTTCCGAATTTCGCCTGAATCAGCGATTGTTTGATGCGGCGACAGAGCCGAAGTCCTTATGGCAGATCGCCGATGCCCACCATGGCGGGGGATGGCACAAGCATCCGGAAGAGTATTTCGGTCACCTGACCGGCTTCTTCTCGGATGCCCTGCTCGTCATGCAGTAACTGCCGCTGATATGCGCCTGATCCTGTTTGATGTTGACGGCACGCTAATCACCAGTGGACACGCCGGCAGAGAGGTATTATCTCAGGCGCTCGAGTACGTCTTCGGTATTTCGTTCCCGGTCGACGGCTACAACCTGGCAGGGAAGACAGACCGCGGGGCGATTATCGAACTGACGCGAGCGGCGGGGTTACAGTTGGCCGACGTGGAATCGCGGATGCCGGCAATCTATGAGCAGATGGCGCTGGCGGGCAGGCGCATATTTACCGGCGCTTACCAGCCGCTGCCGGGGGTATTGCAGCTATTGGGTGCACTGCACACACGTGACGACGCTATCCTCGGCCTGCTCACCGGCAACAGCGAGGCGACGGCTCCCCTCAAGCTTTTGTCCGCCGGAATTCGGCCTGACTTCTTTCGCATTGGCGCGTACGGCTCCGATCACGAGGACCGCAATCGGCTACTGCTTATCGCTATGTGCCGGGCGGAACAAGGTTCCGGTCACACGTTCAACGGGCGAAACACGGTAGTTGTCGGAGACACGCCGGCCGATATCCAGTGCGCCCGCTCCGCCGGGGCCGGAGTCATTGCCGTGGCCAGCGGCTTCTATAGCTCCACTGTCCTGGAGCAGCACCAGCCCGACCATCTGCTACCTGATCTGGCAGATGTGGACTATGTTATGTCTCTGTTGGTAGAGGCAGGGTAACGGTGCGCGCCGCTCAGTTGCCGACAACAATCACCGGGAATCGTCGGGGCAGACGGCCACCCCGCCGGCGAATGCAGATCAGATCACCGTGTTGTCCGGCAGCACCGCGTTCTTGGGCACAATGACGATACCGTCCTTGGCAACCCAGTTGTGTTCCTCCTGATCCGGACGATTGGGCAACATACGAATGATCACTCGCCTGCCGATACGCGCGTTCTTGTCGATGATGGCGCCCTCAATCACGGAACCGGGGCCAATCCCAACATCGGGCCGCCCGAGTCGGCGGTTTTCCGCCTTATCTTTGTCCGTTTCGTAATAGTCTGCGCCCATCAGCACGCTTCTGTGCAGCGTCACTCCCCTATTGACCACCGATCGCAACCCGACCACTGAGTAACGGATGGTAGCATCATACACGCGGCAGCCGTCCGCCATTAAGACATTGTGCATGTGGCCACCCTGCACAATCGAGCCCGGCAGAAAGCGGGGATGCGTGTAGATTGGCCGCTCCGGACTGTAGAAGTCAAACGGAGGGTCCGGGGACGCCAGCTGCAGGCTGACTTCGTAAAAACGGCGGATCGTACCGATATCCTCCCAGAAGTCGTCAAAGACATAGCCCATGACGCGATGAGTGCTCATCGCCGCTGGAATCAGATCTCGACCGAAGTCGTCGCCTTCTGCCTCCAAGAGTTCCTTCAATACTTCCGTACGAAAGATATAGATGCCCATCGAGGCCATGAACGGCCGGTCGCTATCTGGAATACTCTCCAGACCGGCAAGCTGCTCATCGGTCTTCGGTTTTTCCACGAAACGTGAAATGCGATAGTCAGCTCCAAGTTTCAGAATACCCAGATCGGAGGCGTCCTCCCGGCTGGCCGGCTGCACGGCAATGGTGACATCCGCCTCGCTGTCCAGATGAAACTGGTGAAAGCGGCGGTAATCCATGCGGTACAGATGATCGCCGGCCAGCACCAGACAGAACTCGGCCTGGGCAGAGTCAATCTCGATCATCTGCTTACGCACGGCGTCAGCCGTGCCCTGATACCAGTCCGTATGGGCCGGCGTTTGCTCAGCTGCCAGTATTTGCACCCACCCCTGGGCAAACACATCTCGAGTATAAGTCTTGTAAAGGTGTCGGTGAAGTGAAGCGGAGTTGAACTGGGTGAGGATGGCGATTTTCTCAATGCCGGCATGAAAGCAATTGCTCATGGGAATGTCGATCAGCCGGTACTTTCCGCCCAGCGGCACAGCCGGCTTGGCCCGATCGCGCGTTAGTGGGTGTAAGCGCGTGCCGGCGCCGCCCCCAAGTATGATAGCCAGTACGTTTTTCATGCTCATTAGAACCCCTTTGGTAGGTAGTCGGAAACCGCCTTCTCCCTTCCTCGTCCAGTATTATACGCCGTTACTCGGGCAATCAAAAATCGCTCCCGGCTACCCGGGCCCGGACATACATGTTAAGATCAGCCCCATGAGTCGAGTCATCAATACAAACAGTCCTGGTAAGCTTCGCAATCAACAGCGAAGAGTCATCGCCGAACTACTCCGCAACCTCGGCCAAAAGGTGCGGATAGATAGTGAGGCGCAAGATATGGTAGCGACAATCGTGGTCAATTTGCTTGAGATCTGGGACGGCGTGGATCAGACCGCGCAAGCCTGGGAGAAGCGCGGTTACTGGATGAAGGCCGAGCGCTTCTTGCGCGATTGGGAATGGACTAAAGAGCTGGCCGCCAATCTCGATGACGTCATCCGGCACCAGGCCTGGGACCTGGTTCCCGAGCTGCTAGCTGCGCTGTTCCCCCGCTTTGCTGATGTGGAGATCAAGCGCAGCATGGTCAGGCCGTCAATTTGGCAGGGCGCACACGAGCGACTGCTGGCCACACCTCCGCTCGAGTTACCCTATTAGCCGTGCGCCAATCTGTCTCTTTACTACTTCTTGTGGCCTTTATCATGGCGGGCTGCAGCCAGCAGGTGGAGGCCCCCGCTCCTGCCGTATCGATACTTCCCCAAACCGAAGCCCTGGACGCCGGCCTTACAGCGGACAGGAGCACGGGTGTGACGGAAATCGATGCCAACAACGAGTCCGTTGTACTGAAGCTGCCACCGTTTGTTCCCGTGCCCGGCATCGCCCCCAGCCCAGCCCCTTGCCGCTTGGAAGGTCGTGTAGTCGCCTCCAGTTTTCTAAGCGACATCGCCGGCGACCAACTCGACTACCGCATCTACCTGCCCCCCTGTTATGGTCTCGATGGACACGCCTATCCGACGCTGTACATCTTCGCCGGAAACATCCATGACGAGAACTTTTGGGACATGGCCGGCCTGGACGAAGCCGCTGAGCAGGCGATCAGGGTCGGCCGGATTCCACCGATGCTGATTGTGATGCCGGACGGCGGGTATATGGCCAACAATACCTCAGGTGGACCCTATTCTTACGAAGGCATCATTCTGGATGAGTTGATTCCGCATATTGAAGAGAACTATTGCTCGTGGCGTGCACCTGAGGGACGCGCCATAGGCGGCCTGTCGCGGGGCGGATACTGGGCGTTGGAGATAGCCTTTCGTAACCCGGAGTTATTTGCTGGCGTGGGCGGGCATAGCGCGTCTTTGCTCGACTATGGGGCCGGCCCGGACATGGCTCCACGGTCAACAGGCGTCTCCAATCAGCTGGGCGACCTGCGAATCTACCTGGATATCGGGCAAAACGACTGGCTACGCTATGATTTGGAGGAGCTACACAACGCTTTGGAAGCGGCAAACATCGAGCACATTTGGCATCTTAACGACGGTGAGCATGTCGACGCATACTGGGTCGAGCACGCCGCCGAGTATTTGCGCTGGTATGGCTCCCTGTGGTCTACTGAGAGAACGGATATCCCGGTCTGTCAGTAGGGCACGCAGGCACTAGACAGTTCTTAGCCGGTCCCAAACTGGCGGTCTCCGGCGTCGCCCAGGCCGGGCACAATATAGCCGATATCATTCAGCCGCTCGTCGATCTTCGCGACGTATACGGGTATATCGGGATGCACCTGTTGCAGGCGTTCGATGCCTTCCGGCGCTGCCAATATCGCAATCATGATGATGTGATTGGCGCCCCACTTCTTAAGCTGATCGGCAGCCGCTACCGCTGACCCGCCGGTGGCCAACATGGGGTCTAGAATCAAGCAAACGTCTACAGTGGGGCTGGTGGGCAACTTGTTGTAGTAAAAGACCGGCTTGAGCGTCTCCTCATCACGGTACAAACCAATGTGCCACACTTCCGCGCTGGGCATCATCTCCCAGATTCCGTCGACCATTCCCAATCCGGCGCGCAGGATCGGCACCAGGCCAATCTTTTCGTTCAGCACGTACCCTTCTGCCTCTCCCATTGGGGTCAATACGGGTCGGCTGCGCACTTTTAGGTTTGCGGTAGCCTCATAAGCCAGGAGCATGGCCAGTTCACGGATCAGTTCGCGGAACTTCTTCGGTTCCGTTGTGATGTCTCGCAACAGAGTCAATTTGTGCTTCACCAGCGGGTGAGTGGACTCATAGATCATTGTTTTCCCTCCTAAGTAATCAGCATGGCATCGCCAAACGAGTAAAAGCGATACTCTGCCGCAATGGCTTCTGCATAGGCTTGCATCAGCAATTTCCGGCCAGCGAACGCGGAGACCATCATCAGCAACGATGAGCGCGGCAGGTGGAAATTCGTTATGAGGGCGTCCACCACCCGATATCTATAGCCGGGAAAGACATACAGATCCGTCCGTCCGCTAAAGGCCGACACCGGCCGCCAGGGACAATAGTCGCTCTCCAGGCCCTCCGCGTCTTTGGCGCTGACCTCGCGCAGGCTGCCGGTAATGCCGGCGGAGCGCAGAGCGGCGGTCTCCAGCACACGTGCTGTGGTCGTGCCCACTGCTACCAGCCGGCCTCCACTCAGCTTGGCCTCGTTGATTCGGCGCGCCGCCTCTGGTGTAAGCTCCGCCCATTCACTGTGAATCGTGTGCTCTTCGACCTCCCATGTCTCCACCGGCTTGAAGGTGTCCAGCCCCACATGCAGCGTACACCATTCCAAGATCACTCCGTTGATGCGAAGCTGCATCAGCAGCTCATCGGTGAAATGTAACCCGGCTG
This sequence comes from uncultured Ardenticatenaceae bacterium, assembly GCA_964539885.1. Taxonomy (GTDB): domain Bacteria; phylum Chloroflexota; class Anaerolineae; order Promineifilales; family Promineifilaceae; genus JACKCB01. The sequence goes on from CAZIKT010000001.1 coordinate 147,782, forward strand.
TCGGAGCGGCTGCCGAACCTTCAGATTGTGCGAAGACCGTCTGGTAGCGCTCCGGATCCTTCAGCTCATAGTGGATATAAGGCGGTAGCGGCACATTTCCCAGCCGCTCCAGAAATGAAGCGGTTGGTTGAGAAAAGACCACCTCTCGCGCCGACCCGCCGAGGTCGGCCGTCACCTCGCATGACACATCGGCCGGTCGGCCCGATTTGTCATGCAACAGTAACTTACTCCCCGGCGCGATTCGCTTTCCGCCTACTATGACCTTCCACGTGCGCTCGTTCAACGCTTCCAGCAGCAGTAGCTCAACCTGTCCACCACCCGGCACCTTGCGGCCAAATAGGCGGGCCGGAATTACCCGGCTCCGGTTCGCCACCAGGATGTCGCCGGGATGGAGCAATTCCAACAGGTCGCGGAAATCACGATGAAAGACTGAACCGTCCCTTCGATCCAAATGCAATAGACGAGCATTGTCTCGGCGCTCTAAGGGCTCTTGAGCAATGCGTTCCTCGGGCAGGACGTAGTCAAAGTCACTCGTGCGCATGTCCCGGAGTATAAGTCCCTCGCTGGGCGCAGACAAGGATAATAATGTGGCCTCATTGCCTGGATACTGGACCAGTCTCGAAAACTCGGCGAACTGCGTGTTCCCCCAAGACTGCTCCAGCCAACCGCAGATAGAGAGCCGCTGCTCTAACAGCTTTCCAATGGCAGTCGCTGGAGAATTTCGCTATCATTGAGGCCGACGCGGAAAAGAGGACCCTGCTCCGGTTACACTAGGTGGGCGCGCTTGCGGTCTCTACTCAAACAGGTTGTCTATGCGAACTCCGGCCGGCACTGAGTGCCGTTTTTATTACGAGGATTATCATCGAGGCCATGAGACTCAGGAATGTCGTCTCATCCAGGGTAATGTCAACTCGCCCCCCTGGCGAGAAAAGGATTGCTCTAACTGCCCGGTGCCGGAGATTCTGCAGGCAAACAACAGCCCTAACCTGGTATTGGAGGCGACGGTGAAGAAAGGCGTACTTGGGATAGGGCGCAAGATTGAGGTAAACGCCTTCTGCAGCCGACATCTCGTCGAAGTGCCCAATCCGATTGTTGGCTGTCGGGAGTGCGCTCGCGAGCGTCCGGGCCTCGAAGAGTTATTTGGGGGACGATGATGACTGCTCGCTTCGATGCCGCCAAGTCGTACAGCGCCATCCTGTTTGACCTTGATGATACACTGTTACACAATCCTGTTGATCGGTTTATGCGTGCGTATCTCGATCAACTGGCGGAGTACGCCAGTCCGCTTTTTGCCGACAAGTATTCTTTCTGGGCCGAATTGATGCGCTGTACACAGCAAATGATTGTCAACAACGATCGCTCCGTCACGAACCGCGAGGTTTTCTGGCGCTGTTTCACAGAACGAACCCAGCTTGACGTTGCCGAGACCGAGGCATTTTTCGCGATCTTCTACCGTGATCACTTCCCCAGGCTGCGGGCTGTGACAAGCAGTAAGCCGGCGGCAGCGCCACTGGTGCGCACTTGTCTGGCCCAGGGGGCAAGAGTGGTCATCGCTACCAACCCGCTCTTCCCGCTGCCGGCCATACGGCACCGCCTTGCCTGGGCCGGCGTACCGGCCGATGAATTCGCGTACTCGCTGGTGACGTCATATGAATACATGCATTCGGCGAAACCACAGGCTGCTTACTATGACGAAATCCTAACCGTGGTGCGGGCCGCGCCGAATTCCGCGATAATGATTGGGGACGAGTGGCAGAACGACATCGTGCCGGCGCGCCAGGCGGGTCTGGACGCATTTTGGGTCACAGAAGACGGCAGTGATCCGCCGGACCCGGATATGCTGGTGGGCTGGGGCCCGCTTAACGCCTGTCGGGAATTTCTGTTCCCCATAGCGGCATCAGCACAGTAACCATCGAACGCACTGATGCAGGATCCTCCGCCAGTAGAAGTCTTGCTTGAGCAATTCGCGGCGTTTGCCCGTCGTCTGGCCCATGCGCTGGCGGACCCGGCCATCGACTGGCAGTGTCGACCGGCAGCCGGCGAATGGTGCCTGACTGAAGTTGCCTGTCATCTGCGCGACGTAGAACGCGAGGTTCACCAGTCTCGCTTCCGGGCCCTGATCGCCAACGATAACGCTTTCTTATCCGGCGCAGTCGCCGATTCTTGGGTGGAGGAGCGCAATTACCGCGCGCAGAGCGGCCCAAAGGCTCTGGCCGAGTTCCTCAGCGCGCGCGAAGAATCGATCATCCTGTTGTCCGACCTTGAGCAGCGCTATTGGCAACGCAGGGGACAGCATACCTTCTTCGGGCCAACCACCATGCACGAGCTGCTCAATCTGGCAGTACAACACGATGCGGCCCATTGGGACCAGGTCCAGGAATTGCTTGCTCTGTAGCTGTCGAGCCGGCTCAACCTCAGCAAGTCGATGGCTGCGCCCGCCGGTATTCGGTGAAAACAGTCAGCCAGCTGTCGTGCGGCGGGGACAACGGCGGCAAGTCGTTCAGAGGCGCCCAGAAGAGGGTAAAGAGGTGGTTGTCCACGGACACCTGCCAGTGGGAGTCTGACGGGGCGTCATGGGTCAGGTGGTAAAAGCGCCTAATAATCCTCTGGGTACAGTGCACTTCAGAGATCCAGCCGGCAATCTCCATCGTCACGTATTGCGGATCGGGGAAGCGGTCGTACTCACGATAGCGCACCTGCGCGTAGCCGGCGCTCTGTCTACCGGTCCGCTCTACCACCAACCCGCGGGGAAATGACGCCCACTGGAAACTGCCGGGGTCCGGCCGGGCGAACACCGGCGCGGGAGTGTACAAAGCTGACAGGTCGGTCGGCAGTCGGTCCTCTTGCGTGTGGATCAAGCTCAGTAGCCTGGCCTGAGCCAGTCCGGTCTCCTCGCTCACTTCACGCCGCACCGCTTTCTCGCTGGTCTCGCCCGGCTCTACGGTGCCGGCCGGAAATTGATTGCCGGCATAGGGGTGGCGGAGGAGCAACAATTGGTCTCCTCTCGGAACTTGGCGAGTGATGAAGGCGGTCACTTTTTCCAGCGGCGGCGACTCATTCACAATGGATCTCTCCCTTTCGCGATCAGAGACGGTTGTCACATTTGAAGTGCCAGTCAGCTGAGGCGTCGTCAGACAAAAACGCCCCGGACAGGAACACCCTGTCCGGGGCAAGAGTCAGGAGATCCACTCACCGCCGGTCGGCGGCGAGAAGGATACGATTTGATGGGCCTGTTCGATTGGCGAGCCGGTCGCGGTCGTCAATCACTCAGGCGTTCTTGATCACAATCTCTTCGTCGGGATCAAAGGCCTGCGCCTTACCCACTGTGTCTTTTTCCTCGCTGGGCATCAGGATTGCCAGCAGCAAGTAGGCCAGTATGGCGTGTCCGGCGGAGACCAACCCGGCCACAATGAACACAACGCGGACGATGATCGGATCTATGTTGAAGTACCGGGCTATGCCGGCGGCTACACCGAGAAAAATACGGTCACTTTTCGCACGGACCAGTCGCTTGCCACTCATCTTTGCTAAACCTCCAACTATTGGCGAAACTTGAGCCTGTTCGCAACTTCGACAGAGCATGTCCCTCTTGAGAACTCATCGAACGGGTTAGTGCTCGCCTGTCGAAAACGGACCTATCCGATAATTCTACCTCCAATACGGAACACTGGAGCGATAGTTGCATGAATTTCTCAACCAGTTGCACCCACAGTGAATCCCTGCCGGCGGCGCCAATCCGATGAAGCTCGCCGTCCTGTCTGACATACACGGCAATCTGCCGGCGCTGCAGGCGGTTGCCGATCACATCGCCGGATGGATGCCCGACCGGGTCATTGTCAATGGTGACGTGGTGAATCGGGGTCCCCTACCCCTTGCGTGCTGGCAGTTTGTCGAGGACCGCGGCTGGACGGTATTGGCCGGCAATCATGAGCAGTACGTGCTCAACTGGCGAGATCGCGAGCAGACCTCAACGGAGGTGATCTACCAGTTCTATGAAAGCTCCCTCTGGACCTTCCGCCAATTGGCCGGGAAAATCGATGCGCTGGCCCAATTGCCGACAGCGCTGCCGATCACTGCCGCAGACGGCAAGGAAATTAGGCTGACGCACGCTTCCATGCGTGGCCTTGAAGACGGTATCTATCCCGAGACCGGGGACGACGAACTGCGCAAACAGATCGCGCCGGCGCCGGCGATCTTCCTTACCGCTCATACACATAGACCGCTGGAGCGGATCGTAGACGATACGCTCGTCATCAACAGCGGTTCCGTCGGCTCGCCCTTTGACGGCGACGAGCGTGCCTGCTATCTGCAGTTGAGCCGGTATAGAAACGGCTGGCAAAGCCAGCTCATCAGGTTGGGTTATGATCGTGATCAGACACGCGAGCACTTTCACACATCGGGCTATTTGGAGGGCGGCGGCCCCCTGACGCGCATCATCCTGCAAGAATGGGAATTGGCTCGACCATCCATTCGCCGCTTCATCCAACGCTATGAGGCTGCCGTCCTTAGGGGTGAGATCGATTTGGGCCGGGCGGTTGCAAGCTTCTTAGATCAAGAACTTGCGGCAGGTTGACAGGCACATGAATCCGCATATAATTTAGGTGCGTCTAAATAGTGACTGAGTTATACTTGATCCTGGATAGTTCACTGCAAGGAGCACTGTCAACATGACAAGGATTTCAACCCTGTTGCTGCTCATCGCGCTTGCCGCGATGACAGCAGCATGTAACGCGGCTGATGCCGGCAGCACTGAAGATCTGGCCGACCAGCCAATTCGAGTAGTCACAACCACCGGCATGATCACCGACATCGCCGAAAACGTGGGCGGAGAGCGCGTAGATGTCACCGGCTTGATGGGGCCGGGCGTGGACCCACATCTCTATCGGGCGACGGAGGGCAATGTTTCAACGTTGCAAGCGGCGGACCTCATCCTGTACAACGGCCTGCACCTAGAGGCCCAATTGATCGGCATTTTCGAGCGGATGAACGATCAGGGAATCCGCACCAAGGCGGTCACTGACAATATCGAGCGCGATATCTTGCTGGCCCCACCGGAATTCGCCGGCAACTACGATCCCCATGTTTGGTTCGATGTCACGCTGTGGATGAGCGCCACCGAAGTAGTCCGGGACACCCTGGCAGAGCTTGACCCTGAGAACGCCGAGCTCTACCGGCAGAACGCCGATGTGTACCTGGCGGAGCTGGAAGAACTGCACACCTACGTGCAGGAACAGGCGAGTCTCGTACCGGCGGCGAAGCGGGTGCTGGTTACGGCCCACGACGCGTTCAACTATTTCGGTCGGGCGTATGGCTTTGAGGTGCGCGGATTGCAGGGAATCAGCACCGAATCAGAAGCCGGTACTGCCGACGTGCAGGGGTTGGCCGATTTCATCGCCGAGCGGCAAATCCCGGCTATTTTCGTCGAATCCTCGGTTCCCCGGCGCAACATTGAGGCGGTGCAGGCCGCTGTTGAGGCGCAGGGCTTTCAGGTGGAAATCGGCGGCGAGCTGTTCTCGGATGCGATGGGCAATCCCGGCACTGCCGAAGGCACATACCAGGGCATGGTGCGGCATAACATCGACACTATTGTCGGCGCACTACTTGGCCAATGACGCTGAAATTCACCCGGGAGAACTACATGTCAGAAAGATCGCTTGCCGTTGAGGTTACCGACCTGACGGTCGCATACAAGGACAAGCCCGTCTTGTGGGACGTTGATCTGGAGGCGCCGGAGGGTATTCTGCTGGCAATAGTGGGGCCTAACGGGGCCGGCAAGACGACGCTGATCAAGGCCATTCTAGGGCTGGTTGAGCCCGCAGCCGGGCAAGTCCTGGTTTATGGAAAGCCTTACGTCACGCAGCGCCGCCTGGTGGGTTACGTGCCTCAGCGGGGCAGCGTCGACTGGGATTTCCCAACCAGTGTGCTGGATGTGGTGAAAATGGGCCGCTACGGTCGGTTGGGCTGGCTGCGCAGGCCGGGACCCGCTGATGAGCATTCGGCAATGGAAGCGCTGGATAAAGTGGGCATGGGGAAATTTGCCGGTCGCCAGATCAGCCAGTTGTCCGGCGGGCAGCAGCAGCGGGTCTTTCTAGCTCGCGCCCTCGCGCAGGACGCCCAGGTCTACTTCATGGATGAGCCTTTCCAAGGGGTGGACGCTACCACTGAGCGCGCCATTGTCGATCTGCTCAAGTCGCTGCGCGCGGCCGGCAAGACCGTGATCGCCGTTCATCATGACCTGCAGACTGTGGCCGAGTACTTTGATTGGGTCACCCTGCTCAACGTGCGCCGCATCGCCTCCGGCCCGGTCTCAGACGTGTTCACCGAGCACAATCTACGCCTGACGTATGGTGGTCGGGTGGGTTTCCTGAACGGCCACGGCGTGTTGACTGGTGAGGCCGGGCCGGAAAAGGTCGTCCCTGATTTGGCCCAGAGCATTTCCTGAGCGATTTCCATGGAACTGATCAGCGATCTCTTCTTTGATTACACGGTGCGCACGGTAGCTCTTGGAGCCCTTGTGCTGGGCGTCGTCAGCGGCGCGCTTGGCTCCTTCGCCGTTCTGCGAAAACAAAGCCTACTCGGCGATGCCATGTCACACGCCGCGCTGCCGGGTATCGTGTTGGCCTTCATCATCACGCGCAGCAAAACGACTATCTATCTGCAAATCGGCGCGATGATAGCGGCGTGGCTTGGAGCCATTGCGATCAGCCAGATAGTGCGCCACAGCCGCATCAAACAGGATAGCGCCCTGGGGCTGATACTTTCCGTCTTCTTCGGCTTTGGGCTGATGCTGTTGACGTTTGTCCAGCGGATACCGGATGCAACACAGGCCGGCCTGAACAAATTCCTCTTCGGGCAGGCGGCAGCGCTCCTACAGCGAGATGTGATTACCATGGCGGCGCTTGGCGGTATCGCGCTGCTATTGATGGCCCTCTTCTGGAAGGAATTCAAGCTACTGAGCTTCGACGCCGACTTTGGCGCGACCTTAGGTTTCCCGATGCGCTTGCTGGATGTTGCGCTGACCACCCTCATTGTGATTGCCATTGTGGTAGGGCTGCAGGCGGTAGGCGTGGTGCTCATGAGCGCCATGATTGTCGCCCCGGCAGCAGCGGCCCGCCAGTGGACGGACAAGCTGAGCGTAATGGTGCTGCTGGCGGCGTTGTTCGGCGCTCTGGCCGGCGTCTCCGGCACATTGGTCAGCAGTAGCGGAGCCGGCCTCTCCACCGGGCCGGTGATCGTATTGTCGGTCAGTCTCATCGTGCTGATGTCCTTGCTCTTTGCGCCAAACCGCGGGCTGATCTGGAACTGGATAAGCCACCGGCGCAACCGACGTCGATTAAGGATCGAAGCCGTGTTACTCGATCTTCACCGGCTTGCCGGTCAACATGGGGACACTGGACACGCCCATGATATCGCTGTGTTGCGAGCGATGAGCGGCGGCGCCGGCGGCGTTCAGCGCTCGCTGGAGCGAATGCAGACGCAAGGCTGGGCGCAGGAAGTGCAACCCGGTTCCTGGGCGCTCACTGTCGCAGGGGTGGAGCAGGCGCGCCGGCTTGAGGATGAGCTTGCCGGGAAGTTTCCGCAGTCCGCCAAGTTGCCGGGGTCGGCCCGCTCGGTCTAGGGGATTATCCAAAATGACCATCACGCAACTCGAGATCCAGCTTATCGCCGCCGTAGTCGCCGTCGCCTGCGCATTGCCGGGAGTATTCCTGGTGTTGCGCGGCATGGCGATGATGAGCGACGCTATCAGTCATACGGTGCTGCTGGGCATCGTGCTGGCCTTTTTCTTGGTCGAGGACTTATCCTCACCCGTCCTGATTGTCGGCGCCACGCTGATGGGCGTTCTCACTGTCAGTCTGGTGGAAGCGCTGAATCGCACCCGCCTTGTCCGGCAGGATGCGGCAATCGGACTGGTCTTTCCGGCGCTGTTCAGCCTGGCCGTGATCCTCATCTCGCGCTATGCCGGGGATGTGCACCTGGACAGCGACGCTGTCCTGCTGGGGGAGCTTGCCTTCGCGCCATTCGAGCGCTTCATGCTTTTCAACCGCTTCGATATGGGACCGCTCTCGCTCTGGGTTATGGCCGGGATCCTGTTGCTGAATATCCTGTTCATCGCGCTTTTCTACAAGGAATTGAAACTGGCAACGTTTGACGCAGCGCTGGCCGCCAGCCTAGGGTTCTCGCCGGCGCTCATCCATTACGGCTTGATGACTCTGGTCTCAATCACGGCTGTTGGGGCTTTTGACACCGTTGGATCGGTGCTGGTCGTGGCGCTGATGGTCGGCCCGCCGGTCACCGCGTACTTGTTGACGGACAGCCTGCCGCGGATGCTGTCGCTCAGTGTCCTATTCGGAATACTGGGAGCAGTCAGCGGATACTGGTTGGCCCGGATGCTTGACGCGAACATTGCCGGCGCAATGGCGACCATGGTTGGGGTCTGGTTTCTGGTCGTCTTTCTGGCGGCCCCTGAGCGTGGGATTGTGGCCATGGCGCGCCGGCGCTCCCGCCAAAGGTGGCAGTTTGCTCAGACGGCGCTGGCTATTCACCTCTATCATCACGAGGGCCTGCCGGAGGAGAAGGAAGAAAACCGACTGGAACACCTGGGCCGCCATCTGCGCTGGCAGCCGGATTTTGCCGAACAGGTGGTCATCCGCGCCGAGAAGCAGGGGCTGATTCTGCGCAGCAATGGGGATCTGGCGCTGACCAACTCCGGCAGGAGATCAGCGCAGCAGGCGCTCGCTCAATAGTCCGTCCCTCCCCCGGTTAATTGCCTGCTTACTATACGGGCTCGGCCTCTCGCAGCCAGTCGTGGACGACCAGCCGGAAGATATCTGACTCGGTGATGATACCCACCAATACGCCGGCATCATCCACAACCGGTAGACCGCTGACCTTGTAACGCAGCATCAGGTGCGCCGCCTCTCCCACCCTCGCTTCCCGCTGCACGACAATAGGATTCGGAGTCATGATCTCTTCGACTTTGAGCCGGCTGATGAGATAGTTGATTTCCCAGATGCTCAGCGCGGTAGCCCCGGAAGGCTCAGCGCCGCGCACATCTCCCAGGGTTACGATGCCGACCAGGCGCCCATCTTTGACCACGGGCAAACGGCGAATCCCGTGCTTCTTCATTAACCGATGTGCCTCCGGCAGGGTGGTCTCCGGTTGGATGGTAATCGGATCTTTGCTCATCCAGTCATCAATTACTTCCCGCTTCATGACCTATCTCTCCTCGCTCAAGAGAACTTTCCCGTGAGAATCAGGCGTACAGTTGCTTGTGGACGACCTCTGCCACCTGCTGGATTTCGGAAATCAGCCGCTCTGAATCAATGTCCTTCAACAAATAGCGGTGGGCGCCGGATTGTAGAGCTACCGCCCTCTCAAGATCATCCGGGTACGAGGTCAATACAATGACCCCGACCGAACGGCCCGAAATAGCGCGCGAAATCGCGCCAATAGGATCCAGCCTGAATTCGCTTAGCCCTTTCAGTTCAAGGATTACCACGTCCGGCTCGAGCTCCCGGATCCGCTGCAGACCACACTGAAAGGAGGTTGTAGCCGCCACAACTTCCAGGTGCGGCGCCGCGCTGAGCCGGGCAACCAACGCCTGGCTAACCGCCGGATGCTCGTCAATGATGAGGATGTGTACCTTCTGCATCATGGCTTGATGGTCTGGTTGGTTGGTGCGCTCACTGCTTCCGGCGTCTGCCGCTCCTCCTGAATGCTGCTATCGGACAAGAAGATGATGGCCCGATTTGCTCAGGGCAGCCAGATAATTCACTGTTCAGTATAGGTGAACCGTCCTGCCAACCACAGTAACAAATGTCATAAGAAAGGCATTATCGTTGTCACTCGGAAACAGGGGGAGGCGGGAGACCCCGACGGCTGATCAATCCTGGATCCTGGTCACATGTTTTGAGACAGCGGGGTCACCCGCGAAATGTGGACGCCTCGACTAGCTTTTGGGCAGCAAGCCGTTAGCTGCATGCACTGAACTGATCCAGTCTCCCAGCTGAGGGAGATGTCTGGAATTGCTGGAAGCCGCATCCGATATGGGCGAACGATCGATGATTCGGGTATACTTATGGTCAGGGAGGGTACTGCTTGGAGGCCAATACAGGGGTCAGCAGCGAGCCGGCCAGGAGGGCTGCGCCGGCGAGCGCTCTGCTCTGTCGATGTAGAACGCGATGTAGGAGAGCAAGAATGAGCGAATTGATGGTCTGCGATCTCATGACTTTGCACCCGGCGACTGTGACGCCAGAAACACCCTTACGAGAGGTTTTGGCCAGAATGCGCGAAGATTGTTGTCGCCAGCTCCCGGTACTCACCGAGAAAGGCAAATTGGTGGGAATCGTCACCGACAGGGACCTGCGACTGGCTATGAACTCGCCGCTCATATTGCACGAGCGCTGGCAGGATGAGACGCTATTGGACACCATGACGGCTGCCAGTTGCATGACCCCAGACCCGGTTTTTGTCACGCCGGACACGCCCGCACATAAGGCGGCCAAGTTGCTGAGCAGCTACAAATTCGGCGCTTTGCCGGTTGTGCATGAGGGAATGTTGGTGGGGATAATCAGCGTCACCGATTTCCTGGAACTGTTCATCGAACAGGAAAAGCAGACGACGGTAGTCGATTCTTGAGCGGACTCTAGGATTCAGCCGACACCGGCGTACTTCTGCTCGGTCTGTATCGGCAGTTCAAATGTGATTAAGGTCCCCAGCCCCGGTTCCGCCTCAATATAGACCGCGCCCCCCAGCTCATCCGCACGCGCGCGCATGTTAGCCAATCCGTGGCCGGTCATGAAGGCCTGATTCTCGCTATCAAAGCCGGTTCCATCATCCTGCACTTGCAGCGAGATCACATCCTCTCGTTGGGTCAACCTGATCAACACGTTGTCGGCTCGGGCGTGCCGGGCGACATTGGCAAGCGCCTCTTGCGCCGTCAGAAAGAGCGCCCGAGCGACGTTGGGCGGAAGACCACCAGCCGCGGGGGGCGGCACATGCATGATCACCGGCACCATCGTATTCGCCTGAAACTCGCGAGCCAGCCGGGCAAGCCCCTGGCTGAGGTTGCCTTCGAACCGTCTGGGCCGCAAATCCAGGATGAAGTTGCGCATATCGCCAATGGCATCATTCAAGCCGGAAATAGCCCGGTCGATCAGCGCGATCGCTTCCACCTGATCTTCAAGAAGCAGAAGTCGCGTAGACTCTAGTGTCAGGCCGACCGCGTATACCGCCTGAATGACGCCGTCGTGTAAATCCATACCGATCCGCGAGCGCTCTTCGACTACCGCTAGCCGCCGAACCTGCTCATAAAGGCGGGCGTTTTGAATGGCGATGGCTGCGTGCGCCGCCAGCAACTCAATGAGCCCTTGATCATCCGCCGTAAACGGCTCGCCGCCCTGCTTCTCCGTCAGATAGAGATTGCCGATGATGCCTTCAGCGCCTCGGATCGGCACGCCAAGGAAGGAGTGCATGCTCGGATGGCCGGGCGGGAAGCCAACCGATCGCGGATCATCGGCTATGTTGGGAATCCTGATCGTCTTGCCTTCGGTTAGAATTGCGCCGAGAAGCCCCTGCCCACGGGGAAGGCGGCCAATACTGTTTACCTGTCCGAGTTCCATTCCCCCGTGCACAAACTCGACTAACTCCCCGTCCTGGTTTGGCACTCCCAGGGCTGCGTATCGCGCGTTAACAAGCTTCCGCGCCGACTCAACGATCTGGCGCAGAACCTTATCCAGCGCCAGATTAGAGGAGACTGCCAGGGCCGCGTCACTGAGAGCCTTCAGCGCGTACTCGTCGATTACTTGCTTCTGCATGAATACGTGATCTAAGACAGGTAGTCCCTGAGGTGGTGCTGAACCGCGTAGGCTGCTGCTTCCGCCCGGTTAGATACTCCCAGCTTCGACAACACACTGCTCACGTAGTTGCGTACAGTGCCCTCACTCAAGAAAAGCGCCTCGGCGATTTCCCGATTGGTCTTGCCTTCCGCTATGAGCGATAGGACTTGCATCTCCTGGGGGGTGAGGTTTGTGAAGGCGGCCTTCTCCTCATTCTGGATGGCGCGGCGCATCTCGTTGAACACTCGCTGCGTCAACGACGGATCAAGCGTCGCTTCACCCTTGGAGGCCGCCTCGATGGCGCGGATGAGGTCTTTGCTGTCGATCTGTTTCAGAACATAGCCGGACGCGCCGGCGCGAATGGCCGAAAAGAGCAATTCGTCTTCCGCGTAGGAAGTCAGCATCACTACTTTGGTGGCCGGCAGTAAGCTGGTGATCTCCTTGCAGGCCTCGATGCCGCTGCCGCCCACCAGCCGGATATCCATCAATACGATGTCCGGCTCAAACTGAACGGCCTTTTCCACCGCCTCTTGTGCGGCCGCGGCTTCCGCGACCACCTCAAAGCCGGCATGTCGCTCCAACAGGCTCTTCAAGCCCAGGCGAACAACCTCATGGTCATCTACAAGCAGGATTCGCAAGTGAGTCATAGAATGGCGATCGTGGAAGGCCGGAGCACATGCTCACGGTCTAATGGGTTTCTTGAGCCGACTTTCCAGGTACTCGAGTTCACTCAAGTATAGCCCTCTTCATTTCATTCCGCCAGTGACCGTGAAAGGGCACAGCATTTCCGGATATGGCCTCTTAGCCGGGGGACTGGACCAGTTTCGAGTAGTGGTTAATGGCTCACTCTTCGAAACTGGTCCAGTGATCTGCAAATCTCAAACGGATGGCGAGCGCATGATCGATGCGGAGATGAGAGCACCGCCAGTACCGTTGCCCACTCGCCGCCTACCGGCGGCTTACTCTAGCGTCAACAGGAAGGCAACCAGGTCGTCGACCTCCTGGTCCGTCAGATCCTCCCCAAAGTTCTGATACATGACTCCCGGCACAAAGCCGTCAACGATGTGTGCGTCCGGACTCACGATGGACTCCCGCAGGTAGTCCTCGGCCGATTGGCCGGAGACGTACATACCCGCGCGGGTCGCTACGCCGGCGTGTGAGGGACCAACCAGCACAACACCGTCTTCGAGCGAGTGGCACGTAGCGCAGCCGGGGGCGCCAGCTGAGCCAATTGTCGTCTGGTTGTATAACTCCTCGCCGCGAGCAGCATCGCCGCCCGAGGCGGCGCCTTCATTTGCGCCGGATTCGGCGTTGTTCTCTCCTCCGCCGCAAGCAGCGAGCGCCAGGGCAAGAAGGAAAACTAGAATTGAGAGCACTAGATTCTTGCGCATACTGGTTACCTCCATGTTAACTAGACAACCCCGTGAGCAAGAATTCGGGGTACAAAGTAGCGAGTACCGGCGCGCCGCCGCAAGTACAGCAGCCTAGCTTCCCGGATTCGCTACTCAACACGGATCTTATCACACTTTGACTACGGGTGACGTAAGGTTTGGGCCAGCCGGCATCGGCTCTCAGCCGCCTTGGGGCGGCTCCAACGACCCTGGTGCGTCACGGTCGCCTGTCGATCCCCCTTGATAGCGCCGGCACAAAAATGCCCCGCAGCTCACTGTCGGGCAAGTCCCCTCCGGAACATGCTCGCTAGTGGCTACGGGGCTGTTTCTGTTACTCATCAGGCAAGCGACTTGCCTGGCCGTGCTGATTACTGCAGAGACAAGAGGTAGGCTACCAGGTCGGCGATATCTTCTTCCGACAGCTGCTCACCATATAGTTGGTACATGATGTCGGCGACAAATCCATCCACAATGAAGGCGTTCGGATCCACGATCGATTCGCGCAAGTACTCCTCAGCCGACATTCCCGACACCCGGGAGGCTGCCGCCGTTCCAACGCCAAAGTGAGAAGGGCCAACGATGACCGTGCCCTCCAGAGGAGAGTGGCAGGCCGCGCAGCCGGGGGCGCTGCCCGCTGCGCCAAGCGTTGGCAGGTTATAGAGTTGCTCACCGCGAACGGCATCGCCAGCCGGTTCAGCGGTCGGCTCTTCGGTTGGCTCAGCGGTTGGCTCTTCGGTTGGCTCAACAGTCGCTACTTCTGTCGACTCGGCGGTAGGTTCCTCTGTCGCTTCAGCCATCGGTTCTTCTGTCGGCTCAGCCATCGGTTCCTCTGTCGGCTCAGCCATCGGTTCCTCTGTCGGCTCAGCCGTCGGTTCCTCAGTTGGCTCAGCAGCCTCTTCGTCCGCGCCGTTGTTTTCGCTGACCGCCTGGCCGTTGTTCGACTCGGCTGAGTTGTCGCCGCCCCCACAGGCGGCCAACACCAGGAGCAGCAAAAGTGTGAATGTAATCATCAACAACTTCTTCATCAAGAAATCCTCCTTTAGACCTTGCTGACAAAAACTGGAACAAGCGTGGGGCGCAGCTTGTGAGGCCGCGCCCCGATTTAAGAAGCAGGCATCCAGTCAAAGTAGCCCAGGTAGTTGCCATCATATTCGAATACCATTGCGGCGAAAAGCGACCAAAGTCGGAATGTGGCCTTGCCAGGCTAAGACTATTGGATGTCCCGAACTTCCATTATGTCATATTACCTCATCAATGCGCGCTCGTGTCAAATGCGTAGCACGAACTCCGGCTCTTGGTCTCGGCGCAGGAAGTGTATAATCTGATGCCATGATTGACGAAGCAACGCAGACTGCCGACCGCCGCCGTTCCAGAGCCATCTTTCGCAGAAACCTGCTTTTGCCTACCGAGCATGGCTCCTGGTCCTGGTTCCTCGTTCCATTCGGGGTGGGTGTGCTGGTCGCCGGCGCCTTGACGTTGGCCACGCTGCTGACGCTTGTCGGCGGCCTGGCGCTGTTTCTGATGCGCCAGCCGGCCACCCGCTGGGTTCGCATCCGGGCCGGCAAAGGTCGCCGCGCTGACGAATCGCTCGCCGCCGGCTGGACGGCCGCATTTGCCCTGATCGCACTCACTTGCCTGATCGGGCTGGTTGTAATGGGAGCAACCGCCCTTCTGTGGCTGATTCCGCCGGTGCTGATCCTATTGACCATTTACCTTGCCCTGGCGTTCAGCAAGCCGTCCAACGTGCGCACGTTGTGGATGGAGGTCGCCGGCGCCGCCGGGTTGGCGCTAATGGCGCCGGCTGCCTATATCACCAGCGCAGGGGTCGCTGACGTTGTGGCGCTGCTGCTCTGGTTACTGCTGGCCGGGCAAAATCTGCTCGGGGTGCTCTATGTCCGGGTGCGCATCGCCGACACCCATGGCCGGCCTGCGCCGCGCCGCACCTCCTTTCTATTACACGTGGCGGTAACGGCATTGTTCATACTCATTGCGGCCGCCGGGTACTTGCCGTGGTTGGCTGTGCTCCCTTTCCTTGGCTTCGCCGTTCGCTCGGCGTGGGCGGCGGCCGCTGCGCGGCCGATACCGAACATCAAGCGCTTCGGATTTCTGGAGATCGCGGTTGAAGTAGTTGGCGGACTGATCTTTGTGGCTGCGTTATGAGCGCGTCCGAGTGAAGTGAGCGGGGGTGTCATGCAGGGCGAACCACCAGCAGGGCCGACCCACCTGAAACCAATCGCACGGAACTTACGCCAAATGTGCCGCCCTGGAGCGCGAGGCGGTCGAGCCTGGAAGGGCGCCTCAATCGGGGTAGCCGCCGCCTCGCTACTGATGCTCCTATGGGTAAGCCATTCTCTCTTTGCCGCTGCGGGGCCGCTTTATTTCGTCGCCGGCTTCCTGCTGTTCGTGCTGCTTGGCTTGGCGGCTGCCGGGATCGCCGTTGTCCTGCTGGCCACCCTCAACCGACTTCCCCGCGGCTATCAGTTCTGGCTGGTGGTTGGCGTCCTGGCACTCGCGCTGCCCCTGATCAACGTCCCGCTTCGGGGAGTAGCACTCCTGGTAGCCGCGGTGTTGCTCCTGTCGTCGATTGCGGGCGCGGCGCTGTGGGCGTGGTTGGATCCCCGCCGGAAGCCCTCGCGAGCCGCTCCGTTGGTGCTCGCGCTAAGTTCTGGCGGACTCCTGGCGGGTGCCGTCTGGTTGTTCCAGGTGAACACACACCGGCCGGCACAATCGCAATTCCAGCAGCAACCGTCAATACTTGAAACCGCCCTCCCGAACCCGGCACTCCCGGGTGTTCGGGAGGTGCTTAGCCTGACGTACGGGAGTGGCGCGGATCGACATAGGCCGGAATACGGAACGCAGGCAATGCTTTTGACCGAGCCAATTGACGGCCGTTCGTTTGTCAGCGATTGGAGCGCGCTGCGAACACAGTTCTGGGGCTTCAACCAGCGTGCAATGCCGCTCAACGGGAGAGTCTGGTACCCGGCAGGAGATGACACCGCCCCGCTGATACTGAT
The DNA here is from genome assembly GCA_964539885.1 of uncultured Ardenticatenaceae bacterium. Lineage (GTDB taxonomy): Bacteria > Chloroflexota > Anaerolineae > Promineifilales > Promineifilaceae > JACKCB01. The sequence continues at coordinate 164,024 of CAZIKT010000001.1, forward strand.
GGTACACGGCAACCATGATATGGCCGATTTCTCTGACCCGGGTTACGCATACCTGGGAGAATTGTTGGCCAGCCGAGGGTTCATCGCGGTATCCATTGATCAGAACTTCCTGAACGGCTCCGCCGTCGGTGACATACTGGATATGGAACGCCTGAGCAACGAGAACGACGCCCGGGCCTGGCTGATATTGCAGCACCTCGCGCAATGGCAGCGCTGGCATAATGGTGCGAACAATCCCTTCGCCGCGAGGGTTGATCTGAACAACATCGGCCTGATCGGTCACTCTCGGGGAGGGGAAGCGATTGCCGTCGCAACGCTCTTCAACTCGTTGGGGCGCTACCCTGAGAACGCGCGCGTCGCCTTCAATTTCGGCTTCAACATTCGCGCCGTCGCTGCCATCGCCCCTGTGGATGGGCAGTATTTGCCCGGCAGTCGACCAACCCCGCTGGAAAATGTCAGTTATCTTGTGCTACAGGGTTCCCATGACGCTGACGTTTCATCGTTTGCCGGCATCGATCAATACGCCCGGGTCAATTTCCCTGACGGCAGGCCGGATTGGTTTAAGAGTGCCATCTACATGTATGGTGCCAATCATGGGCAGTTTAACTCTACCTGGGGGTCGCTCGACCGCACCCCTCCCCGTGGCCTGCTCCTTGAGCGCAGCGAGTTGCTCAGTGCAACCGACCAGGAGCAGGCGGCCGCCGTTTTCCTGTCCGCCTTCATGGAAACCATGCTGCGCGGTGAATCTGACTACCGGCCATTCTTTCAGGAAGCTTCGATAGGAGCCGCCTGGTTACCGGCGACAACCTACATCACGCAGTACAGTGATCCCTCATACCATTACCTGGCTACATTCGAGGAAGACGTCGATGTGCTGACGGGCACGGCGCCGGGTGTGAGCATGAACGCCACGACCCTCACCACCTGGCGCGAACGAGCCATACACAGCAAGTGGGGCAGCCGGCAAGACCATGCTGTCTACCTCGGCTGGGATCGCGAGCGAGCATCGCAGATGCCGACCTTCACCCTGTCTATGCTGTCGCCCCCGGGTTCACTGTCGAAGGACAGTGTTCTCCTTTTCTCTTTGGCCGATGATCGCGAGCCGGAGGAAGATCTTGCCCCACTGGAATTCACCGTTGAACTAAGCGATCGCTTCGGAGCGCGCGTAACATCCCAGTTCGGTGAGGAGCAATTCCTTTCGCCTCCGCTGGTTGTGCCACTCGTGAAACTTGGGCTGTTCACCGACCTGGAGCCGGCCGAACCGATACTCGCAAGTTTTCGACTGCCACTGGCTGACTTTACGGGTGATGACGCATTCCAGCCAGAGGCTCTCTCGACGATACGGTTGCTCTTTGACAGGTCGCCGGCCGGAGACGTGATCCTGGATAACATTGGCTGGCAGTGAAGCTGTGAGACATGCACTGATGCAACGGCCGGTACTTCACATTACACTTGTCACAGAAATCAGTGACAATTGTCCCTTTTCCAATTGTCGCTAGCATAGCAATCTTGAGCCTGCCAGGATGGACATACGCGCCCAGCGTAAGTAGTTCGCAGATCGGTCAAAGGATTGACCAAGCGGGTTAAGGAACCGTGCGTTGCGCCGGTCTCCCAGGTTTCCAAGCTAGGCAAAAAAAGGGGCACGATATTATGAAAGCTCGGTTTCGTCTTCCTGCAATCTTGCTTATGCTGTTGGTTGCCGCCTTGATAGGGGGATGCAGAGAGCCTGCGCCGGATAGTGGGCCGGTCGGACCTGCGGGGCCGCCCGGACCGATGGGGCCGGTTGGTCCCGCCGGAGAAAACGCGTCGGCCAGCCAGCAGTACGTCGGCTCCGAAAGCTGCGGCTCTTGCCACGAGGACCAATACGCTACCTTTGTCCTGTCCGGCCATCCCTACCAGCTGACCAAGATTGAAAACGGAGAGCCACCGGTATTCCCTTATGATGAGATAACCGACGGCATCCCCTCTCCGCCGGACGGCTATGAGTGGGCCGATGTCTCCTACGTCGTGGGCGGTTATGGTTGGAAGGCGCAGTTCCTGGACCTGGACGGCTACATCATTGCGGGAGATGAGGAGACTGCCACCCAATACAACTTAGCCAATGAAGATCTGGAGTTGCCGGCTGGCTGGGTCCCCTATCATTCCGGCGAGCAACTATCCTACGACTGCGGCACCTGCCATACGACCGGCTATCAGCCGGAAGGTCATCAAGATGCCTTGGAGGGAATTGTGGGCGTCTGGGCCTACCCCGGCGTCCAGTGTGAGGCGTGCCACGGGCCGGGCAGCCTGCATGCCGCCGATCCCTATGGAGTCCGCATGGTCCTCGATCGCTCCTCACAGATGTGCGGCGATTGCCACATGCGCGACAACCCGGCGCTGATCGACGCCGGCGACGGCCTTGAGCAGAATTATCAGCAATATGACGACCTGTACAACTCCCGCCATTTCGCCATTAGCTGCGTGACTTGCCACGATCCGCATGCCGGCGTGCGCTTCACCGACCCGGAGGCAACGAGCGCACAGGGTATTCGGCAATCATGTGAGAATTGCCATTGGGCGCAGGTCATACAGAAGAATGAGCGCCGGCACTTCAACCTGACCTGCACCACATGCCACATGCCGGCCATGGCCGTCTCCGCGCAATCCATTGCGGAGGAATTCAGCGGCGATATTCACTCCCATCAATTCGCCATCAACACGGACCCGAACGCGCCGCAGTTCAGTGAAGACGGCAGTCAGGTAATGCCGTACATCACGCTGCAATATGCCTGCCAGCAGTGCCATAACGGTTCCTTTTTCAGTGAGCAGGACCTTGTGACGCTGTCGGAGATGGCCCGTGACTATCACGAGCCGGCGACCGCCACGCCTACGCCGGAACCGACGTCGACAGTCGAATCAGGCGAGGAGACGCCCACCCCCACGCCGACTCCGTAGCGGAGCCGCAATCAAGTGACTCGGAGGTAATCCTATGCGCAGGCTCTTCAGGGGTATCAAGCATTTCTTTCTTCCTCCACCAGGGAGTTCAGTCTGGCTGCGCATCCTGCCGTTTGTCGTCCTTGGTGTACTGACAGTATTTGTGCTCAGCGGCTCGTCTTACGCCTGGACGTACACCAACTCGCCTGAGTTTTGCGGGAGCGCCTGCCACACGATGCCGCCCAACTACAGCACCTATCTGCAATCGCCGCACGCCCGCGTGCAGTGCGTCGAATGTCATATTGGCCGGGATGTGATCACCACCCAATTCACCCGCAAGGCTGGCGACCTGCGACATGTCTACTACACGATTACTCAAGACTTCGAGTATCCCATTCATTCCGAGGCGATGCGCCCGGCGCGGGACAGCTGTGAAAGATGTCATTTCCCCGAGAAGTTTTCCGACGATAGCCTGCGCCTTATCCGCGACTATGAGGGTGAAGACAACTCGCTGCTCACCACGCATCTACTGATGAAGACCGGCGGTGGCAGCCAACGCGAGGGCCTTGGACGGGGCATACATTGGCACATCGAAAACGAGGTGTGGTATCTGGCCGAGGACCAGCTCGAGCAAGACATTCCTTATGTGCGCGTCGTAGACGAAGATGGGCAGATTTCGGAATTCTACGACATTGAATCCGGCATCACGCCGGATGATGTTGCCGGCAAAAGCCTGGAGCTGATGGACTGTATCAATTGCCACAATCGCGTGACCCACACCGTGCCCAGCCCGGAAGACGCCATCGACCTGGCCTTCACGAGCGGGCAGTTGTCCAGAGACCTGCCGGCAATTTACGATGCCGCGTATGAGCGGCTCAGTCAGATCTACACCGACAGTCAGGCCGCGGAAGAGAGCTTTGACTCCGTGGTGGATTTCTATGCCGAGGGGTATCCGGACATCTACAGTGAGCGCCAAGAAGAAATCGAGGCGATCCCGGCCGTGCTCGCGGACCTCTATAGTCAGATGGTGTTCGGCGACCAGCGCGTGGATTGGAAGACACATCCAGATAATCTGGGCCATGTCAACTCTCCCGGCTGTTTTCGCTGCCACGACGGCAAGCATCTGAGCGGCACAGGGGAGGCGATCCGCCTGGAGTGCAACCTGTGTCATTCAGTGCCGATCATCAGCGATGAAACCACCCTGGTCACTAACCTGGAACTTGTGCGCGGGCCGGAACCGCCGTCGCACATTCATAGCAGTTGGATAGCGTTGCACGGTAAAGCCATTGATTCCTCATGCGCGGCCTGCCATGAACCGGCCGATCCGGAAATGGATTACACCGCGCTGGAAGGCAGACCTCCCAATGACGGCTCTTTTTGCGGCAATGCGGCCTGTCATGGCCCTGACTGGGAGTATGCCGGCTTCGACTCCCCGGCGCTGGAACCCTTCCTGGAGCGCCAGCTTTACATCCTGCAAAACACCAGCCCTTATCTGCTGGAAGGCGTGCCGCGCACATATGACAGTACTTTCAAAGCGCTGTTCGATGGACGTTGCGTCTTCTGCCATGGGACGGAGGAGACCAAGGCAGACCTGGACCTGAGTAGCTATGAGGGGATCATGCAAGGCGGCAAAAGCGGACCCGTCATCGTTCCTGGCGACCCGGAGAACAGCGCACTGATCGCAGTGCAATCGGCCTCCCAGGAGCACTTCGGGCAGGTATTGGATGACGAATTGGTCGCGCTGTGGGAATGGCTTTTGGCGGGGGCGCCTAGGGAATAAGCTTTCCAAAAGAGAGGTCCCGTGGGATGCAGTATCGTCACGGGACCTCTACGATTACTCAGTTCAGGCCGCGAGAATCAGTCGTTTCCGACCAACCGGCAACCGTCTTGCTGTACAGCCTAAGGCGCCGGTTCTTCAGGGACGACAACCGGCGGCCGGCTCAGCGCTGATACATCCCCACCCACACTGGCAATCGAATCGTAAAGGATCTGCATCACGTAATCGCCGTTGTGGGCGAACGCGCCGGGATCCTTCTGCGAATACTGATAGTTGTAGGCGGCGCGCAACAGGGCCGGCGTCCAGGATGCATACCCTTCGGTATCGGCGGCAGACGCTACACCATCGGCGTCCGCATCCACAAAGAAGTATGGATAGCGAGCCGGGTTGTACACAATCGGCGTGCCGATCGTGTTAGCCGCGTAACCTTGGAATGCGGCGTAGAGTAACTCGGCTAGTGTTGCCACCTCGCCGGCGATGCCTTCGGTTACGTCGCCATCCCCATCGTAATCGACCGGAGTTTCATCATCATCGTCGAAGCGGATGTTGACCAGATCGTCCATGGTCTCGACGCCCTCGTGGCAGTCAGCGCATTCCTCGAACTGCACTTCCAGGGTATGGGTACCGTGACATTCCGTGCAGGCGTTGAAAGCGTTAACGTGTTCGTTTTGGCCGTTGTACTCCAGGCCCTCGAACTCATATGCCCCTTGAGCCTCAGTTCCAAAGAGCGTCGCGCCGGCGGCGAAGTAATGGATGTTGCGGAATCCCAGCGAATCCGACACCTCGTCATCGCCCAGCTCACCTATCGCGCGATTCACACTCGCCGTGGACTCGCGCCCCTGGTGGCAATTCAAGCAGAGGTTGCTGCCGGGATCGTCCAGGGCTAGCTCGGCTCCACTTGGGAACGTGACTGACTCAACCTCATAGATGGTGAACTCGCCCACATCACTGTGGCAGGTGGAGCAGGCCAAGCCGTTGGAAGCCGGCTGGTTGATGGCCACGTTCTGCTCGATGTACAGCGGCAGGCCGGCAGCGCTGTGGCAGCGGCTGCAGCTCCCCGGCACGATCCCACCGTCTTCTTCGCCGTCCCAGTGCCGGAAGGCTTCTTCGGAGCCGGCGAAGTGCCCATGATCAATTCGCCGCAGGGCGGCCAAATCCACCGGGGCTGCGATCGATCCATTCAGATCTTCGATCGAGTCGTACAGCAACTGGATGATGTATTTGCCGCCATGTGCGAAGCGACCAGGATCCTTCAGGGACACCTGGTAGTTGTATGCGGCGCGGGTCAGGCGCGGAGTCCAGGTGGCATAGCGCTCGGTCTCATCTTCGCCGATGGTACCATCGCCGTTGGCGTCGATGAAGAAGTAGGGATGGCTATCGCCGTTGTAGCCAATGGGCGAGCCGGCTACCTCGTTTGCATATGCTTGCACTGAGGTGAGCAGAATGTCCCGCATGCCGTCAATCTCGAATGCAATGCCTTCGTCCATGTCGCCGTCGCCGTCGTAGTCAACCAACGACCCCGGCATACGCACGTCCTGGAAATCCTCAACTGTTTCCACGTCAGTGTGGCATGCAGTGCACTCCTCAACCTGCACCTCCAGGGTGTGCGGGTCATGGCAAGAGTTGCACGTGTTGTACCCATCTACATGGTCGTAACGGGCATCATATGATTTCCCCGCGTATTCATAACCACCCTTCGCCAGCGTGCCGTACTGCGTCGCTGCCGCCGCGTAGTAATGGATATTGGAGAAACCGAGGTCTTCACTCACTGTGTCGGGTGCCTCCGCCAATCCCGCGTCCGCGATCTTCTGATCAACAGAAACGGTAGATTCGCGACCCTGGTGACACTCCATGCAGCGCGACTCATCACCCAATCCGGTGACTTCAAGCCCTGATGGGAAGACCACACTGTCCTTGGTAATCGTTACGTCATTGTGGCAGGCAGCGCACTCCACCGTGGTACCGATCGGCGCCGCCACATCCACCACACCGGCTTCCGATCCATCGAGACCAAGGAAATCCTGGTATCCCGGCGTGCTGTGACACTTGGCGCAACTCGTCGGAATCTCTGCTGGATCCTCTTCGTTCCAGTGGACAAACGCCTCGGCGGTGGTGTCGTTGTGCGGAGACGATTCCCAGCGCTCGACGAAGACCATCTCGTCCGCCGCGCTGACTTCGGGCACCGGACATTCTTCACATACCGGCGCCTCAACTTCCGGGCACACAGCCTCTTCCACGTCCGGACATTCCGCCGCGACTTCCACCTCCACAATACGTGTTACTTCTACCGGCTCTTGCTGTTCGTCGCTACATGCCGCCAGAGCCAGGGCGACGAGGAGCAGTAGCGCCATGATAATCAGGCTTTTTCGTTGCATAGTTCTGCGCCCCTTTATTATCATTCACTCCCGGGTCCGGAGGGCATGCGCACAGGGCAGGTGCTCCTGACAGACCCTTTTCCTGTACAAGGCCGGCTGACCAATGACCGGCGTGACGACCATCTCTTATGGCGCCGGCGTAACGGTTGGCACCACAGTAATGATGGCCGTCTCTTCAAAGGTAAATGCCCAGATTATTACGACTAACAGCAGTGCGCCCACCACCAAGCTGAACGCAAAGAAGATTCGCTGCCGGTGTCGCAATACGGGCTTCTCAACGATTGGCCACGGTTCGCCTCCGGCATCTAGCCGCTCCAGTTCCAATGCATGTTCCTCCTCCATTTGCTTACGCGACATCGTGCCTGTAAACATACTGCGATTAAAATGCTTGATGTGCACATTGTACATGTGCCAGACGATCAGGGCGGAGACAGCGAGGATGGCCTCCCAGCCATGCGCCGCCTTCGCCATGGGAATGAGTTCGCCGGGAAAGATAGAGGTAAAGGCAATGGGGTTCCACATGATGAAGCCGGTAATGGTCATCAGCGCGGTACCCCAAAGTACAGCCCAGTACTCGAATTTTTCGCCGAAGTTGAACTTCAGCATCTTGGGCGGCTCCTCCTGCAAACCCAAATTGTGTTTGACGGTGCCCGTTAAGTCGTCCAGGTCCTTGCGGGTCGGGAACATCGGCATGCGTTCCCGCCGGACAAAAAAGCGATATGCAGCCACCCCCAAACTATAGATTGAGCCGAGCACCAGCACGACCGCGGCATAATGGTGAATGATGCGCACATTGGTGATGCCCCCCAACCAACCGACAAGCGTCTGTGCCCACGGTTGAGTCTCCCACATTTGTGGCAGGCCCGTGATCGCCAGAGTTGTGAAGCTGAAGATCAGTATGAGATGTTCGATCCGCGCTCCCAGGCGGAATCGGGGGTAATGGGTTGGTAACTCGCGGGTGGACTCACTCATCAGTACGCTTTACCTCATTTCCGTCAACATTTCATTCCAGTTGGCGACCAAAACGCAGCCGAACGCGCCGGAAGATATCCGTCGCAACCAAGAAACCGAACCCGATCAGCGTCATGGGAATAACGATGCGGTAGAAGGTTTCAACCAGGAAGACGCCGGTGTTGTTTTGCAGCGACGGCTCGTAATGACTGGTCCAGGCTGCCGGGAAGTTCTCCGTAGCGTTCGGGTGACATTTCTGGCACGTCTCTAGCAGGTTAGCCTGGATACCGTTTTCGGGATCATCGGGCCGCCGAATGTCGTGCACGCCGTGGCAGTCATAGCAGACCGCCTCGTTAAAAGGAGCGTTCGGATCTGCGGTCGGATCAAACAACACCGCGGAAGTGCCGTGAAAATCTGACACGTAGGTGTCAAACACGCTGGTGGAGATCTCATATTTGGTCATCAGCTCTTTATCAGCGTGGCAACGCGCACAAATCAGCGGCGACCGGGAGCGATAAAGGGTGGTGGTGGGGTCCTGGATATTGTGCACGCCGTGACAGTCTATGCAGGTGGGCACATCCGGATTGCTGTTTTGCGCCAGCGCCTCACCGTGAACGCTGTCCACGTACTCGTCATGGATCTCCTGGTGGCATTGGGCACACGTCTCTGAGATGCGTTGTCGAGGCTGATTCGGCGGCGGCGTATCGTGCGCGCCGTGACAGTCGGTGCAGACCGCGCCATCCAGATTGCCGCCGGCGACCAGGGCGCCATGTACATCATCTACGGCCTTCTCCGCATTCTGTTCGTGACAGCGATGGCAAAGCAGGCTGTTGGCGACAGTGTATTCACGCAAGCTGCCGGTGTTTGCCGGCGCCTCATGCGGAAATCTGTAGTTCTCGTGACAGTCTGTGCAATTCAGTGGTTGCCAGGGATTATCAGCGCCATGCACTGATCCACCAAAGTGGGTCCGATCGACGGTTAGCGATAGCTCCTCCCCATTATCCAGCGTCAGTGTACGCCCCGGCTGATCGTGACAGGCCAGGCAATACTGGTTATCCACCTGGGACGTGAATAGGCCGTCTCGGATGATTGTCTCAAGGATTTCCGGGTCGGTTTGTGGGACGTCGTTTTTGGTATGACAGTTGACGCATGCCTGGACACCTTCCGGAGTGGTGAGTGTGGCAACCGGCATCACCTCGTGCGAGCCATGACAATCCGTGCAGACGACTGGATTATCGCTATCCGGGCCGGCGTGCGCGGTTTCATGCGGCTGCTGATGACAACTCAAACAACTCTCTGAGCGAGCGATCTGGAAGCTGCGCAGATCCGCGGCATCTGTCGGCCCGTGCGGAAACTGATAATCGCCGGCCGCATGACAACTTGTGCAATTGAGCGGCTCTTCGGCCGACGCGCCGTGAACGGAATCGGCCAATGTCTGCGGGTCCACGGCTACCGGCAGCTGCGACCCGTCCGGCAACTCAAGGATTGCCTGTGAACCCTCATGGCAGATCCGGCATTGCAGGTCATCGCCGGGGTGAGGCAGGGGTTCGGCCGATTGCGCCAACACGCTAGCGACCGGGAGAGCGGACGGTGCAGGGCTATACTTCGTCGGCGACGGATCGCTGGCGGCGCGGCCGGCAGCAAACCACAGCGCCGATATGAGGAGTACCAGCGCCAGTGCCATACTCACACTGATCAGACTACGATTTCGTCGCTGTGACGAGCCCAAAACTCTTATCTCTCCTCAACAAAGCGCCAAGAACAAATCACTTTACGCGCCGACAATCTGTTCTGCGGCGGAATCGCGGCTTGTGACCCTAGGGGGTCGGAGTTCCCTCGGTCGGCGCTCCTTCTTCGATCACTTCTTCAGCCGACGCCTCAACCGGAGGATTATGATATCCTACCGCGGTTTCGATCAACTCCTCATCCGTCTTGTCTCTGCCCAAGCCATCCGGGTTGTGGCAGCTCCGGCAAGAAGAATTCAGCGCGAGGCGTGGATGGGCCACTGTGCCGTCTTCGTTGAACTGCTCGATCTGGAGCGGGTCAATGGACACTTGATGCGTGCGCATATCGCCTGTGAACTTGGCCGGATCGCCGGCAGCAACCTGGATTATCCTGGGCATGTGGCAGGAAACACAATTCACGTCTATTCGAGCGTGCACTTCGTTATTCTGGTTCTGCACCTGCGCGAAATGACAGTTCTCGCAATTGACAATTGTGGTAGGCAGTTCAGCTTCACGAAGCTGGACTACCCCGGTATGCGGGTCATGACAGACCACACAGTCGAGTATCACATGCTTGCCTTCAAAGAGGTCCTGATACTGGTCGTGATGCTGGATGAAGCCGTCGCTGCCGGCGACTTCGTCAACCGTTCCCCGGGCGTGACAGGCGGCGCAAGCTGCACTGTCCCGGTCCACGACTGGACGGAAGGAAAGCGGGTGATTGGCATGCAGGCTGCCGGGGCCGTGACATTCCTCACAACCGATGCCCGCTTCCGCCCAGGTGCCGGTTATGCCCGGCAGACCATCCTGGTTGCCGGATGAGGAGTAGCCGGTCGTGTGGCAGCGGCCGCAATCGTATGAAATCTCCTCTCCCGGGTGATAGGCTACCCATTCGTCGCGAGTCTCCAACTCGTCATTAGGAAGATTGTACTGCGTGGTGGCTTCGGCGCTGTCTCCGGTAATGATCAAGCCGTCCAGACCGATAAAGCGAGCCTTCCAGTTATAGCCGCCTATTACAAACGCTATGTCTTCCCAGGTGTATCCCTCCGGCGGGTCAGGCACTCGACTGAATGGATAGGTCGGCTCCTCTCCATCAACGACCGCGTTGAGCTGGAAATTGTGCCCACTCAGAGCGTAGATATCAAACAATTCCTGGTGGCACTCTGCGCAGGCTTCGCTTCCAATGTATTGCGCCGGCTCGAAACTCACCCCGTCCGCTCCTGCCGGCCCGGACGCGCCGGGCGCTCCATCTCTGCCGGTGGGTCCAGGAAGGCCCTGTGGTCCCTGCGGACCTGGAGGTCCTTGCGGTCCTTCCTGCGGGGCGCAGGCGGTTATTAACAGGCCTACAGCGATGAAGATGATCCAACTAGAGAGATGAATGCGCCTCATTATTCCCTCCCAGGCCCATTGTGGGCAGGAGACTCAATTAGCTATGCGGTTCGAGTCGCCGGAACTGCCGGCTTTGTGCTAGACAAGAGAATACTCGTTCCAATTCTAGAGCAAGTGCCCCGCTACGCCAACCAGCCCGGTGTAGTTATTCGAGTCGGCTTCGTCCGCCTACGATCTCACCAGAGCAGGCGTAATATCCTCTTATCCTAGTCAGGAGAGAGTACCAGATGACGCCAAGTGTATCAAGGGCGGAGACTCCGCCAAGGTAACATTCTGCATATGCAAGATATGACAATCGTCACAATGATGCTTTCACACTATGTGCTTGCCGGCCGCCCTAGCACATTTATCAGCCCCTTGATGCAGCGGTAAGCGATATCTACCGCACGTGTGGACTTCCCTGATAGTCGACTCGTTTCAAAGCATTGCCAGCGCTTCATGAATCCTGACCATCGCCAGCGTATCAAGGCCGCAATACCTGCGCAGTTCATTCATCAGGAACTCCCTCTCCAGCTGATCTTCACAGGTGATCATTTGTTCCCAGGCGGCCTGCGCCTGGGAACCGTTCTGCACAATCAGATGTTCGTAGCTTAGCTCAGGCACGATCACCGGCAGCACCGACTTCAGCGAATTCGATTTGCCGAAGCCGTAATGGTGATAACTGCGCTTGATCAGCTCGTATTGGTCCCACAATCGGCCGATGATATGCAGCAACCGCTCGCTATGCGCCGGAAAGGCCTCAGCCAATTCAAGCAGCCGCGACCGCTCAAAAGAGGCGTAGTAAACAACTATGTGTCCCCGTTCTCCAATATCGTTCAACAACGACGTGACCAGCGTTTGTCGCGGATCTGTGCCGTCCAAGTGTAGGAACTCGCGGTGCTCAAGTGCGCCGTTTTCGTGCAGGATATGGCAACTGTACTGGAATGGTACGTTCTGATAGGGCCGGCAGCCGGCGTAGATCGGTACCGGGTACTCGATGGTCTCAAAATCAAGGAAGTGCAGCGGGAATTCCAGCCCTGCCAGCTCGCCGCGAAGCGGCTCGTAGTCAATCTGTACCAACCGCTGATTGATACGGGAGGTGAAGGTGCGCTGATTCTCCGTAAGCGCGAAGTCAGCCGGCACGTCTGCCAACGACAGTATGCCCATTGCGCGAAGGCGCAACTCCCGTTGGCCGCCCAAACGTGGAATGTCATAGATGGTAAGGCCCGGTACGAGCTGCCAGCAGTGGTCATATAGCGGGCAGCGATCCGGCCTCTGACAGTGGCGGCCGACGTCAATCTGTGGAGCTCGAGGCTGGGAATTGACCTCGCGCATTGCCGCTATGTCCTCCGTTATCCGACCTGTCATCGACACAGCCTGCTCCGTCACGTCAGCTAGTACGAACAGGTCCTCAAGGTCAGGGTACCGGCACTGTCCGTTGATATGCATGATGCTGACCTGGCTCACCGGCATCCCGGCCTGGCGCAACACGTAGTATTGGAAAGCGACATCCGGCAAGTGCTCTTCCTTAACGCTGAGCCCTGCCTTAACCTCGATCAGATGCCAGCTCTGATCCCGGCGCAGCAGGATGTCACTTCTACATAACAGGTCTTCCGCAGCGAATGTCGCCTGGAAAAGCACGTTCGCCCCCGCATCCAGAGCGTCCCGGGTACGCGAGACCATTTCCGCCGGCTGCGGCTCATAAGGAATGAGCACACCTCCTAAGAATCGGTCGCGAGCCGTGCGATCTACGTCCTGTCCCAGGCGCATCCGGCGCAGGGCGGCGTCATCCGGCGGCGCGACCAGGTCGGGCTGATACTCCTCAAGCCAAAGTCTCTTTGCGCAGCGCAGGAAGTTCATGTAGCGGCCCTTGGTGATGATCTTGCTCACTGCCGGCCGTCCTTGTGCGTCACATCCTTCATCTCCGTCAGTATCGACCCAGTCGTTTGCATGGTTTCATTCCCCGATTGGCTAGCCCGATTGTACCAGACGCCCTCCAATATGAGCCGGGATTGGGCGAGCTATTTTCTATGTGTAAATTGCTTTACTGTGAGCGGCGGCCGTTTTCGTTTATTGTTGCGACTGATGAAAGTCTTCGCTAGGATGCACGAGGACAAGGTCGGGGGACCATTCAGCGTTGGTGATGGCGTCTTGAGTCAGTTTGGGCACATACCGGATATCCGGCATTTTCGCGTTCACTAGCAGAGGTTGAGAACCTGCATACGCAAGTTAACGGTGGGTGGAACAGTGATCACCCGCCTGCTCACTTCCCACTTCGGTCTTGAACGCCATTTGACCAGTGCTTCTCAATACCCAGTACAAGGAGGTACTCGATAGCGCATGTTTTCTGGTGCCGGCAGTTTTGCCACGAAATGACGCGGCAGAATCGTTCAACGTGACTATCGCTCAAAGGAGGCGTTTTCATGTTTAGACACTCGCGTACCCTATTCTTGCGGCTGCTGATTATCGTAGCAGCCGCCTTCTTGTTAGCCCAGTTGCCCGGCAAGAGCGAGGCCGTCTCGCCGGCGGTCGCCGATCACGAAATATCCTTGCTCATGGTCGCATCTTCCGTTGCCGGCGCTCCTCTGCAGCAGACGGAGGGTGCGAATCCGGCGGTCCCTACCGCCTGTCCCCTCAACAATCCCCCATACACGGCCGGCTTGGAGATCATCGAGCGCACCGACTTCTGTCTCTACTACGAGGAAGGGGTGACCAGCGACTACGCGAACGGGATCCTTTCCGCAGCTGACGCGATCATCGCCGCCGACCACGTCGAAGACTATTGGGATCGCTACGCCGTTGATTTCGGCTTCGAGGAACCGTTTATCCTGGCCCCAAACACCAAGCTCGAGGTGTTGGTCGAGGGCGGCGGTAGCTGTAACGGCGCCACGAACTCAACGTGGAATTACATGTACAGCTATACAGAATGTTACGGCAACGCCGAGTCCATTCAAAAGGTCCTGGGCCATGAGCTGTTCCATCGCGTGCAATACAGCTACGACGGCTCCGAGGTGAAGTGGTTCAAGGAAGGCACAGCCCGGGCTATGGAGGATCTGGCATTCACCAATATCGACAACTGGGCCACGACATTGACCGCTGTCTCCTCATCCTTCAACAAACAGGTTAACACCTACCTCTCCGGCACCACGGCGAACGAAGACATCACCAGTGACAACCAGCGCTACAATTCGGCGCTTTGGTGGAAGTACTTTACGGAGCAGTACGGCAGCACTCCCGGCGAGCCGCAACTGGGCGTCGGTGCATTCCTGGCTCTGTGGGAGGCGGCAGAGACGAGTGACGATCTGGCTGCCCTGAACAGCGCCCTGGCAGCGCTCGGCGCCAGTGACAACTTCAACGATGCCTTCCGCCAATTCGCCGTCGCCAACTGGACAAAGGACCTCACCGGCGTGCCGGATGACTCCTACAACTACGCCGACGAGGATCAGGTCGGCAATGGGGCTCCCTATGGACCGCTGGTGCCGACCAACGGCGGCACAATCACCACGGCGACAACTGCGGTCTGGAACAATCAGTGGGTAGATCGTTATGGGCTCCGCTATTACCAGGCAACGCCGGGCGCCGACTGCCCGGCGATCAGCGCAACGTTCCACCAGGATGAAGGGCCGGACGCCTTTTATCACGTAATCACCCAGATTGGCAGCGCCTTCCAGACTCACGTGGAGGGTAGCGGCACTGACTGGACGCAGAATTTCCTCAACAACGGCATCACAAAGGTGGTCGCCATCATCGGCGGGCAGGACAGCGATGCCACGATAGATATCGAGATCGGCTGCGTAGACCCGGTCATTGACATCGAGATCCCGAACCAGCTCGCCCCGGCCTACGTGGGCAATTCCGGCAGCCCGGACGACATCATCATTCAGGTGTCCGTTACCGATGGTTCCCCCACCGGGCCGGTCGTCGGCGGTATCGCCAACTCCGACTTCAAAGTGGAAATCGGCGGCGATCCGGCGCTGGTCGTCGGCGGCGGCTTCGTGCAGGAGGAGTACTTCTTGCGGGTAGACACGCCGACCCAAGGCGCTAATGGCCCATACGACCTGGAGGTGTTCCTGGAGGAGCCGGGCACAACCACCGTGATCGCCTCAGACACCGAAACTGATGCTGTCGTTTACGACAACACCAATATTGACCACATCATTATCACCGATGTCTCCTACTCGATGAACGATGACGGCAAGCTAATCGCGGCTGCCGATGCCGCGCATCTGTACATAGACGTCAGCAACAGCTCAGACGGGTTGGGGCTGGTCTCGTTTAGCACAGATGTGGAGGACTTCCTGGATGTCGAGTTCGGGACCTTGGGCCACAGGAACGATGCCCATGACCAGGTGGACAGCTACGTGCCGACCCTGGCGACAAGCATCGGCGATGGCCTGGACAAGGCGGTTGACCTGCTGAACGCCAGCCCAACCGGCAACACGCGCTGCCAGTTCACGCTGTTGTCTGACGGCATGGAAAATCGTGATCTGTACTGGGCAGATGTAGAGGGTGATGTCAAGGATACCGACTGCCCGGTCATGACCGTTGCCTTCGGCGAGGCCAGCAACGAACTGCTGATGCAGGAGATCGCTACTGAGACCGGCGGCGCGTCTTACTACAATGACGTCTACGTCAGCAATCAAGATGGCGGCGGAGGAATAGACCAGACCGAATTGGAGTTGGGCAATTCATACATGCACGCTTTCTGCGAAGGTCGAGGATGTGAGCGCCTGTACTCGGTACAGGGCGAGATTGGTTACGCTGAACCGATTTCCCACTCGTTTAGCGTCGACAGCTCCGTTCTCGACCTGACTGTCGTCCTTGATTGGTATCCTAGTTATGTCATCCCCCTAGAGGGCGAGACCCCGATGTCGGTCTATCTGCAATCACCATCAGGTGTCACCTATACCCCGCAGTCGCCCGAGTACTTCTATGATGGTTCCGCGGGCTTTGCCGGCTATAGGATCGACAATGCGAACATAGAGAGCGGCGAATGGTCAGTGGTGGTCCTCTCCTTCTTCGACGACAATGACAAGCCATATCAGGTGATGGCCTTCGGTCGGACGCCTGTTACTGCCGACTTGTTGCTGCCCGCCGGCTTCCTTGCTACAGGCCAGTACTTCCCGCTATACGCTATCTGGCGTCCCGGCGGACAGGTTATGGTCAGAGTCACTGCCATGGACGGCACAGCTAACACAATGTTCCTACACGACGACGGGCAGCACGGAGACGGGCGGGCCGGCGACGGCTTCTTTGCCGGCCTGTATACACTCGTAAATCAGGCTGAAATCGTGCAGCCGGTAGACGAACAGGGTGTGCCCAGCCCGCCGGCTCTGGATGAAGGTGCATACAGAGTCGATATGCTGGCAACCGATGGCGAATTGCGCCGTGAAACCCGCGGCTCGTTCAGCGTCGAGGCCGGCGAGGAGACCGTCGTCCCTGGCGTGCCGGATGACTTCATTGAGACGCATTGCCCGGCTGCGCCGAATTCTGACAACGACCTCGACCAGCTCTCTTGCGCCGATGAGTACTATGTCGGCACCGATCCCAACAACTCAGACACCGACGGCGGCGGCGAAAACGATGGATCGGAAGTGAACATGGGCCAGGACCCGCTGGACCCGAGCGACGACCTGATCGTCGCGCCGGAGTACTTGAAGACTACCAATCAGAACAGTTCTGTACTTGTCGAATACGACGTGCAGCCGGAATATGAACAGATCGCGCTTTATCGTGCAAACAGCGCGGACGGCCCGTACTCGCTGCTGGTAAGCGAGCTTCCGCTCGACGGCTCATACGACGATGACAGCGCCAACAATGGCGAGAGCTACTGGTACAGGATGGTTGGGCGTGACTCCGATGGTCATTGGAGCGCAATTCCGACCAGCACGGAAGCGAACCCCAGCGAGGATCCTTATCCGCCGGAAGCGCAGGTGCTGATCAACGGCGGCGCCCCTTCGACCAACTCGCGAAACGTGGTCCTCTCGTTCATTCCTTATGAGGACACCATGGAGGAGCTGGCGGAGGTTTTCGACGACATCGTTGAGATGAAGATCAGCAACGATCCCAGCTTCGCCGGCGCGGATTGGCAGCCTTTTGAGCAGGACGTGCCCTGGGTGCTGCCCAATACGCCGGGAATGGTCTCCGTCTACGTCATGTTCCGCGACGATTTCGGGAACGAATCGATCGGTCCAGCGGTGGGGATGATCCTGTACAATCCGGATCTGCTCTTCCTGCCGATCATGCTTCGACAGCCGTAGCTGATCGGCTGAGCAGACCGCGGTTGATCCGTTTCGGCGCGGCCGCATGATTGACTGCCGCCCGCTGTCAGGCTCTCATCAACGAGCCGGCAGCGGCGCGGCAGTCATTGTTTTGCGGGTCCGGCCAACGCGAACCGCCTATTTGCTGCAGAAAGGCCGGATCTCAGACGCCCGCCGCCTCGAAAGCGTCGCTGACGATCTCCCGCGCCTCCTCCTGTATCCGTCGCAGATGGGCCTCACCCCGAAAGCTCTCCGCGTAAATCTTGTAGACGGCCTCCGTGCCGGATGGCCGGGCGGCAAACCAGCCGTTCTCGGTGGTAATTTTCAGCCCGCCAATAGCGGCCCCATTTGCCGGGGCGTGGCTGAGCTTGGCCAGGACAGGCTCTCCAGCCAGCGTGTGGGCGCGGATCAGGTCCGGCGACAGCGAGGCCAAAGCGCTCTTCTGCGCCGCTGTTGCCGGCGCGTCTGCTCGCTCGTATACGGGCGCGCCGAACATCGCGGTCAGCGACTGGTAGTGCTCGCCAGGGTCGCGGCCCGTGCGGGCCATAATCTCGGCCGCCAACAAGTCCATGATGATACCGTCCTTGTCCGTCGTCCATACCCGCCCGTCCCGGCGTAAGAACGACGCTCCGGCGCTCTCTTCACCGCCGAAGCCAAAGGAGCCGTCAATCAGCCCGTCGACGAACCACTTGAACCCGACCGGCACCTCAGCCAGTCTGCGCCCTAGGTGGGCCGCCACGCGGTCGATGATGGCGCTGGAGACAAGGGTCTTGCCTACTGCCGCGTCGGGTCGCCACTGGGGCCGATGTTGAAAAAGGTACCAGATAGCCACAGCCAGATAATGGTTGGGGTTCAGCAAGCCGCTGCTGCGCGTGACAATGCCATGCCGGTCGTAGTCCGGATCGTTGCCGAATGCGACGTCAAATCTGTCCTTCAGGCGGATCAAAGAGGCCATCGCGTATGGCGACGAACAGTCCATACGGATTTTGCCGTCGCGGTCAACGGTCATGAATGAGAAGGTGGGATCGGTCGCCTCGTTGACCAGCCGCAGGTCCAGCCGGTAGCGCTCGGCTATTGGCGCCCAATACTCTATTCCCGCGCCGCCCATCGGATCAACCCCGATGGTCAGCCCGGCATTAGCCACAGCATCCATGTCCAATACATCAGCCAGGTCGTTAACGTAGGGCGTCACGAAGTCATGGGCATGGACACAGTCAGCCTGAAACGCACGGGCCAACGGCATGCGCCTAACCCCTTGCAGCCTGCCTTCGAGAAGCTGGTTGGCCTCGGCGGCGATGCGGGAGGTAATCTCCGTCCCGGCCGGCCCGCCGGAAGGCGGATTGTATTTAATCCCGCCATCCTCGGGTGGGTTGTGAGATGGCGTAATGACAATGCCGTCCGCCAGTTGGTCGTGGTCCCGGTTGAAAGTCAGGATTGCATGGGAGATGGCCGGCGTAGGCGTGTAACCGCGCCCGGCCTGAATCATGACCTGCGCGTCGTTGGCCGCCAGAACCTCTACGACGGTATCCAGAGCCGGCTCCGATAGCGCATGGGTATCCATGCCGACATAAAGTGGCCCGCGGATGCCTTCCGCCCGGCGATAGTCGCAGATCGCCTGCACGATGGCGAGGATATGCGCCTCGTTGAAGCTGCCTGCCGTTGACGTGCCCCTATGACCAGATGTGCCGAATGCGACGCGCTGCGCCGGGTCAGCTGGATCAGGAGCATGTGTAAAGTAGGCGGACACGAGGCGGGGAACGTTGACGAGAAGACTTCGTGGCGCCGGCTTCCCGGCTAGTTCATGAAGTGACACCTGTTACTCCTGGCTGTCCCGGCATACGGGTCGTATGGTTGAGCGGATGTCGGCACTCCGCTGCGCGGTCGTTGAGCGCCGCTTTTAAGCCAGTATAAACGCAGACCGGCGAAGCGCAAGCAACAGGAGCGGAAGGTTTGCCCGCGCTGGTTGGGATTCCCTGCCGGAGTCGGCTATAATCGCTGAGCTTGGCATGACTTTTGTCGAAGTCAAACGTGCCTTCTGTCACTGCCTGCAAAGTGACATCGAACATACAATGAGTTGTCGGGCGGCACATTCTGTGCTGCATCAGATATAACAGGCCATCTACATACAAAAACTAGGCTAAAGCGGATCGACGTGCCGCTATCTGGCGACACAGATGCGACGTCGTGCAGGCAAGTCGCTCACGCCGGGAGGAAAACAATGGATTCAGTAGTTAGTGGGACAAAGGAGCAGGCTTCATGGAACGGGAAACCGGCCCAGGAGAAGTGGGTCTTCCTCTTCAATGAAGTGGAAATTGCGGAGGAGATAGTCGGCGGCAAGTGGGGCGATGTACGCGGCTTGCTGGGCGGCAAGGGCGCCAATCTGGCCGATATGACGCGAGTCGGTGTGCCGGTGCCGCCGGGTTTTACGGTGACCACGCGCGCCTGTAATGCTTACCTGGCCAATAATTCGCAGTTCCCGGACGGTATGTGGCAGGAAGTGCTGGATGCTATCTCTGCTATCGAGAAGCAAGTTGGAAGGAAGTTCGGCGACCCACAGAACCCCTTGCTTGTTTCCTGTCGCTCCGGCGCTAAATTCTCGATGCCGGGCATGATGGATACTGTCCTGAACATCGGCTTGAATGACGAGGTTGTTGCCGGCATGATCGCTCGCGGCGCTGATGCGCGCTTCGTTTATGATCTGTACCGCCGGCTGGTGCAGATGTTCGGCAGCGTCGTGTTGAACGTGCCCGATGAAGTCTTCGAAGAGGTGATTACCGAGCGCCGTGCTCACGCCGGTGTGACCACGGACACAGAACTGAGCGCTGCCGACTGGCGAGAAGTCACCGGCCGATTCAAAGAGATTACCCGCGTCTACGCGCGCACGGAGTTCCCGACCGACCCATTCGAACAGTTGCGACTCGCGACCGAAGCAGTGTTCAAGTCCTGGAACGGTAAGCGGGCCATTGATTACCGCAACGCCGCCGGCATTGCCCACGATCTGGGCACAGCGGTAAACATTCAAACGATGGTATTCGGCAATCTGGGCCGCAACTCCGGCACCGGCGTGGCCATGTCCCGCAACGCTTCCACGGGAGAGCAGGAGCTTGAAGGCGACTACTTGCTCAACGCGCAGGGCGAGGACGTGGTGGCCGGCATTCGCTTGACCAATCCAATGAGCCAGCTGAAGGAAGAAATGCCGGTTCTCTACGCGGAGTTTGAGGAAATCGCCAAGAAGCTGGAGCGCCACTACCGCAATATGCAGGACCTGGAGTTTACGATTGAGGATGGTAAGCTCTGGTTGCTGCAGACACGCGACGGCAAGCGCACGGCGCAAGCCGAAGTGCGCATTGCGGTCGACATGGTCGAAGAAGGCTTGATCACCCCGCGGGAAGCCGTGGCCCGGGTGAAGCCTGAGCAGGTCGATTTCTTTCTACATCCCCAGTTCGATGCCGAGGCTCGTAAACAGAACAAGCCGATTGCCACGGGCCTGAACGTCTCGCCAGGCGCGGCGGTAGGCGTCATAGCCTTTGACGCTGACACGGCGGAGCGCTGGGCGAAACAGGACGGCAGAGCGGTGATCATGGTCCGCCCGGAAACAAAGCCGGACGATGTGCACGGCATGCTGGCCGCCAAAGGCATATTGACCAGCCGCGGTGGGCGCACCAGCCACGCCGCCCTGGTGGCCCGGCAGTTCGGTATCCCGGCAGTTGTCGGCGTCGGCGAGCTGGATATCGACATGGATAACCGGCGCATGAGTCTCGACGGTCAGCAGGTCATCAAGGAGGGAGAGTGGATCTCCATTGACGGCACTGAGGGTCTGGTTTACTATGGCCAGTTGCCGACCGTTGTTCCTGACCTCAAGAACCCATATCTGATCAAACTCCTCAGCTGGGCGGATGACATTCGAAAGCTGGGCGTCTGGGCCAATGCCGACTATCCCCGCGATGCGCAGCGTGCTCGCGAATATGGCGCTCAGGGAATTGGTCTCTGCCGCACCGAGCACATGTTCTTTGAAAACGAAAGATTGCCCACCGTGCAACACATGATCATGGCCAAGAACGTCACCGAGCGGAATGAGGCCATCAAGAGACTGCTGCCACTGCAGCGCGCAGACTTCGAAGGCATCTTCCGCGCCATGGACGGATTGCCGGTGATTATCCGGCTGATCGACCCACCGCTTCACGAGTTTTTGCCCGCTTACGATGAGCTGATTCAGGAACTGGCTGATCTCAAGCTGAGCGTGCAGCATCTGACTTCCATGAGCGAAATGGACAGGGTGCTCTCAGAAATCCGCGTCAAACAGGACTATCTGGAGCGCGTGCGGACGTTGCGCGAATTGAACCCAATGCTTGGGACGCGCGGCGTGCGCCTGGGCATCATCATTCCCGAACTCACCAAGATGCAGGTACGGGCGATTTTCGAGGCGGCCTGCAACGTCACCCGAGAAGGAGTGTCGGTGCTGCCGGAGGTAATGATCCCGCTCACCTTCCACGTGAATGAGTTGCGTGTGCAGCAGACCGCTCTGGAAGATGAAGCGAAACAGGTAATGGAGGAGCAGGGCATCACCATCAACTACAAGTTCGGCACGATGATCGAGATCCCGCGCGCGGCCATCACTGCCGGCGAAATGGCCGAGTATGCCGAGTTCTTCTCGTTCGGCACCAACGATCTGACCCAGACCGCTTTCGGCGTTTCGCGAGATGATGCGGAAGCCGGCTTCCTGGTGCACTACATTCAGGAAGGCATTCTGCCGGATAATCCGTTCGCTACGATTGATCCTGCCGGCGTCGGCAAGCTGATGGAGTGGGCTGTCACTGAGGGCCGCAAGGTGAGGCCTGACCTGGAGGTCGGCATTTGCGGTGAGCACGGCGGCGATCCCAAGAGCATCGCCCTCTGCCACAAGCTGGGGCTGAACTACGTCTCTTGCTCGCCCTTCCGTGTGCCCATTGCCCGGCTGGCGGCGGCACACGCTGTTCTGAAAGAAGGCGGTTGAACGCCTCGCGTTTAGCTAGATAGTAAACGAAAAAGGGGCCGACAGATCAGTCGGCCCCTTTTGCCTCCACGCTCGCTGTGAGGCGGGTTGACGATGAGTCTGAACTGGCTGCCGTCTCCTTTGTGTCGTTGGCAACCGACAAACGGCCCGCAGACTCACCTATCCGGCCGGGCCAGCCGGGCAAGGGTCATTAACCGCTGGCTTCCTCAGTGGGTGGATTGTAAGGCGCCATCCTAATTTCGTGCCACCGCTCCATCGCGCCGGTCCGGAAGAGGGCCGGGTCAAAGTCGGCCAGGACCTCCCAACCTTCGATAGCGGCCAGTTCCCGCTCCTCGTCGGACAACTCTACTTCGAGTACCCGGCCATCGGTGAACATCTCCAATGTCAGCAGATCGCTTCCATCGTCCACAACGTCAATGATGCAATGCCGGTCGACGCCCTCGGGGTGCCGAATGAGCGCGGCGGAACAGCGCTGGCAGAAAGCCAGATTCGCGTCGCATAACCGGCGATCAATGATAACTCTCATGGCAACCTCCTAAACAGCGCCTGCTATTACCACATCTACGCCTGAGGTACTCTGAAACCAACGCCTCAGGTTCCACGGCATACCACTATGTACCCAATTATAGGTAAAGCATATCCGCGCCGCAGCGACATCTGTCACCAACTGTCGGTGACAACTGTCATAGAGAGCAGAATCCGTCTGTCTTGCCCGGACTCTTAACATCCAGCGCGATCGGCGCTGAACCCAGGCGATTTCAACCCACTTCCTGAACTGACATTGGCCGGCCGTCGAATGACAATCATCATCGGCATTGGTGTATTCTGTCACTGCCCCCCGTCAAGAGCCGGCAAGTACAATAGCGACGTAGGCTTGAATGGGCCCATCGCTGGGATGCCAAGAGGCCTGCACCGGAAACAATGCAGCAAGGAGCGGGAATAATGCCCAAGCAAATAGCTACGCTAGACGGCAACGAAGCCACAGCGCGTGTGGCGCACAAGGTAAGTGAAGTAATTGCCATATATCCTATTACCCCGTCCTCGTTGATGGGCGAAATCGCCGATGAGCTGTCGGCGAACGGGGAGACCAACATCTGGGGTGCTGTGCCGCAGGTTGTCGAAATGCAATCGGAAGGGGGCGCTGCCGGCGCTGTGCACGGCGCATTGCAGACCGGCGCACTGACCACCACCTTCACGGCATCGCAGGGTCTGCTTTTGATGATCCCAAATATGTACAAGATTGCGGGTGAACTGACCGCTGCTGTGTTCCATGTGGCTGCCCGTTCGCTCGCCGCCCAGGGCTTATCAATTTTCGGCGACCATTCCGACGTGATGGCGGCGCGAAATACCGGCTTCGGGTTCCTGGCGGCCAATAGCGTTCAAGAGGCGCATGATTTGGCGCTCATAGCGACCGCCGCCACGCTGGAAGCCAGAATACCCTTCGTCCATTTCTTCGATGGCTTCCGCACCTCACATGAGGTCAACAAGATTGAGCTGCTGGACGATGAGACCATCCGTGCGATGATCAATGAGGAGCTGGTGCGGGCACATCGCGCCCGCGGACTGACGCCGGACGCGCCGGTCATGCGCGGCACCGCCCAGAATCCAGACGTCTACTTCCAGGGCCGCGAAACCGTCAATCCCTTCTACCTGGCCTGCCCCGGCGCCGTACAACGGACGATGGACCGATTTGCCGCGCTAACGGGACGGCAATACCGGCTGTTCGACTATGTTGGCGCTCCGGACGCGGAACGGGTGATCGTGATCATGGGTTCCGGCGCTGAAACGGCGGAAGAGACCGCACTATTCCTCGCCGAGCGGGGAGAAAAGGTCGGCGTGCTGAAAGTGCGCCTGTATCGCCCGTTCGATGTCGAGGCTTTCGTCGCGGCTCTACCACGGAGCGTGCGGTCAATTGCCGTCCTGGACCGCACAAAGGAGCCGGGCGCGACCGGCGAACCGCTCTATCTCGATGTTGTGTCAGCCCTGATGGAAGCGGAAGTGGGCGACCTGCCTGAGATCGGGCTGCCGCGCGTCATCGGCGGTCGCTACGGCCTCTCTTCCAAGGAGTTCACGCCCGGTATGGCGAAGGCCGTCTTTGATGAATTGAGCGGAGAAAAGCCGAAGAAGCACTTCACCATCGGTATATACGACGACGTAACGAACACCAGCCTGCCCTGGGAGGAGGACTTCAACATCGAGCCGGATGAAGTGGTGCGGGCGGTATTCTATGGTCTGGGCGCTGACGGCACGGTTGGCGCGAACAAGAACTCGATCAAGATCATCGGCGAGGACACCGATAACTACGCCCAGGGTTACTTTGTCTACGACTCCAAGAAATCCGGGGCGGTCACAGTGTCCCACCTGCGCTTTGGGCCAAGACCGATCCGGCTGACAAACCTCATTCAAGCCGCCGGCTTTGTCGCCTGCCACCAGTTCAATTTCCTTGAACGGTATGAGGTCCTGGACCTGGCCGCCCCCGGAGCAACCTTTCTGCTCAACAGCCCATATGGCCCTGATGAGGTCTGGAATCACCTTCCCCGCTCCGTTCAGGAGACAATAATCGAGAAGCGCTTGCGGTTCTATGTTGTGGACGGTTACCTCGTTGCGCGCGAGGCGAAGATGGGCCAGCGGATCAACACAATTATGCAGACCTGCTTCTTCGCTCTCAGCGGGGTTCTGCCAAAGGACGAAGCGATTGCCGCCATCAAACACGCGATCGAGAAAACCTATAGCAAGCGCGGCGAAGCTGTCGTGCAGGCCAACTTCGATGCTGTCGATGCCGCGCTGTCGCATCTGCACCAAGTAGCTGTCCCGGCCAGAGTGGACAGTGCTTTCGAACGCCCGCCAATCGTCTCCGAAAGGGCGCCGGAGTTTGTGCGCAAGGTGACTGCGCGGATGATGGAGAGACAGGGCGACCTGCTCCCGGTGAGCGCTATGCCCATTGACGGCACTTACCCCACCGCGACGACGCAATGGGAGAAGCGGAACATCGCCACCGAGATACCGGTATGGGATCCCGAGGTCTGCATCCAATGCGGCAAGTGCGTGCTGGTCTGCCCGCACGCGGTGGTGCGCGAAAAGATCTACGATTCGGCGCTGTTGAACGGCGCGCCGGCGACGTTCAAGTCCACGCCGGCCCGTTTCAAGGAATTCAAGGATCAGGTATACACACTGCAAATATCGCCGGAAGATTGCACCGGCTGCAGTCTCTGTGTCGAAGTCTGCCCGGCTAAGAACAAGCGCCAGCCCAAGCTGAAGGCGATAAACATGGAGCCGATCCTCCCATTGCGCCAGGCGGAAGTGGAGAACTGGGAGTTCTTCGAGACGCTGCCGGAGATAGACCGCACCGCCATCCCGGTTGGTCAGGTCAAATACTCGCAGCTGCTCCGGCCGCTTTTCGAGTTTTCCGGCGCCTGCGCGGGTTGCGGCGAGACCCCATATCTGAGCTTACTGAGCCGGCTCTTCGGCGATCGCGCAATCATTGCCAACGCCACCGGCTGTTCCTCCATCTACGGCGGCAACCTGCCCACCACACCCTGGGCAAAAGACGCCAACGGGCGCGGGCCGGCCTGGTCAAACTCCTTGTTTGAAGACAACGCCGAATTTGGCCTAGGAATGCGCATCGCCCTCGATCAGCGATTGGAGGCGGCAACTGATGTTCTGCGCGCGCTTCGGGATGAAATTGGGTCCGAATTGGTGGACGCAGTCCTGTACGCCGAGCAACTGGATGAAGCCGGCATCGAGCGGCAACGCGCCCGGGTAGCCGACCTGAAGAATCGTCTGACCATGCTACTCGAGGTACATCCGCCGGAAATGACAGCCGACGAGGTTGCCGTTCATCATCAGCGGGTGGAGCAGCTGCTCAGCGTGGCGGATGTCTTCGTCAAGAAGTGCGTCTGGATCGTGGGCGGGGACGGCTGGGCCTATGATATCGGCTACGGCGGGCTGGATCACGTCCTGGCTTCCGGCCGCAACGTGAACGTGCTGGTCTTGGACACCGAGGTGTACTCGAACACCGGCGGACAGATGTCCAAATCTACACCGCGCGGGGCCATCGCCAAGTTCGCCGCCGCCGGCAAGCCGTTACCCAAGAAGGACCTGGGTCAACTGGCTATCAGCTACGGTAACATCTACGTCGCCCGCATCGCCTTTGGCAGCAACGACAGCCAGACGATTAAGGCCTTCCTAGAAGCGGAAGCTTATACCGGCCCATCTCTGATCCTGGCCTACAGCCACTGTATCGCGCATGGCTATGACATGAAGTACGGCCTGGATCAGCAGAAGGCGGCCGTTGACAGCGGTTACTGGCCCCTCTACCGGCACAATCCGGAGCGTGCGAGCGAGGGATTCAATCCCTTCCAGCTTGACTCGCGACCGCCCAGCATCCCGCTGGAGCAGTACGCCTATCGTGAAGGTCGCTACCGCATGCTGACCCAGAGCCACCCCGAGCGCGCAGCACGATTGATGGAGCTGGCCCAAAACGATGTGAAGAGTCGCTGGGAACGTTACGCCGAAATGGCCGGCAAGCACAAGGAAAACGGACACCAGGAATAACGCCGGATATCGCAGGTAGAAAGGAGAATCGCAGATGGATCTGAGCACCACATACCTGGGCATGAGACTGAAGAACCCGCTCGTGCCGTCTTCGTCGCCCTTGATGCGCAGCCTGAGCAGCCTGCGCCGACTAGAAGATGCCGGCGCAGCGGCGGTCGTCTTGCACTCGCTGTTTGAGGAGCAAATGACGCTGGAAAGCCATGACCTGAACCACTATCTGACGCAGGGCATTGATAGCTTTCCGGAAGCGCTGACGTACTTTCCCGAGGCCAGCGACTACGTGACCGGCCCTGACGCCTACCTGGAGCACATTCGCCAGGCTAAGGACAGCCTGGGAATCCCGGTCATCGCCAGTCTGAACGGCGTATCCACCGGCGGGTGGATACGCCACGCGCGTGAGATCGAGGACGCCGGGGCCGACGCGCTGGAGCTGAACGTCTATTACCTGCCGACCGACCCGCATATGACCAGCGCGACGGTTGAGCAGATCTACCTGGACATTCTGCAGGACATCAAACAAACAGTGACCATCCCGGTGGCGATGAAGCTCAGCCCCTACTTTAGCGCCATGGCCAACATGGCGCACCGGCTGGCCGACGCCGGCGTTGACGGCCTGGTGCTCTTCAACCGCTTCTACCAGCCGGACCTGGACATCGTTAACCTGGAAGTGGTGCCCAATCTGAAGTTGAGCTCGTCCAATGAACTGCGCCTGCCATTGCGCTGGATTGCCATCCTATACGGGCGCATTAATGCCGACCTGGCGCTGACCACTGGCGTCCATAACGTAGAGGATGCTGTCAAGGGGCTGATGGCGGGCGCGAAGATCACGATGATGGCTTCCGCGCTGTTGCGGAATGGCATTATCCGCCTGCGCGAGATGTTGTTTG
The DNA here is from genome assembly GCA_964539885.1 of uncultured Ardenticatenaceae bacterium. Classification (GTDB taxonomy): domain Bacteria; phylum Chloroflexota; class Anaerolineae; order Promineifilales; family Promineifilaceae; genus JACKCB01. The sequence goes on from CAZIKT010000001.1 coordinate 191,823, forward strand.
AGCTGGAAGCCTGGCTGATCGAGCATGAATACAACTCCGTCGAGGAGATGCAGGGCAGCCTCAGCCAGCTCAGTTGCGCCGAGCCGGCTGCTTATGAGCGCGCGAACTATTTGCGCGTCTTGAGTTCTTACGCGCCGGATTACATGTGGCGCACCGGTTCGGTGGGCGTGGCGCCGGATACCCGTTCTTAAGGTTCCGGCCGGTATCCGGCGGCTCTTTGCCGGGAATGAGGAAGAAAGGAGTGCAGAGGGCGGACGGAATCCGCCCTCTGTCTGTTTGGGGCGTTCAGTCCGACGCGCGGTCCAGATGTTTGCTGAAGAACTCCTCGATTGAGTTGTAGCACCGCACCCGATTCTCGTATTTCAGCACGTCGTGGCCTTCATCTTCGAACATCAGGTACTCCACAACATTTCCTTGGCCGCGCAACTCCTTGACCAGCTCACGCGACTCGATTTCCCACACTCGCGGGTCATTCTTGCCTTGAATCACCAGCGTGGGGCACTGCAATTGCTTCACATATGTCCGCGGAGAGCGCTCGCGCAAAAATTCCTGCTCAGTTTCTGGATCGCCAACCAGGAAGCGGATGTACGGCTTCCAAGTCTCCGGCACGCGATCCGCGAACGTGAGCAGGTCATAGGGGCCAAACATATCCACGGCCGCAGACCACAGCTCGGGATGCCGGGTAGCCAGGGTGAGCGTCATATAGCCCCCGTATGACCGGCCCACCACGCCCGCCCGGCTGACGTCAATACGAGGGTCGTTGGGTAGCACTTTCGTCATCGCGTGCACATGATCGAGCCGGTCCTGTCCGCCCCAATCCTTCACCACGTGATTCATATAGCCGAAGCCGTAACCCGTGCTGCCGCGCACGTTGGGCACGAATACCGCGAACCCGTTGAGCGTCAGGTGTTGGATCAAGGGCATCGAGAACCAGACGAAGTCGGGGCGCTCCTGCCCCTGTGGACCGCCATGAATATAATAGACCAATGGATAGGGAGCCTGGAAGCCCGACGAGTCGGCCGGCAGGTAGAGGCGCGCTGAGATACGCAGTCCATCGAAAGTGGTGAAGGAGTAGTCTTCGCCGGCAGCCAGTAGACCATCGCGAATACCCAGTACCCTCTCGTTGGTGTGACGCACTAACTGATCTCGCTTTGGGCCGGATACCGTGAGGATTTGAGCCGGCGACGTGGCGGTGGTGAAGCTAAGCACATACCGATCGCCCTGCTCGTCGTAGTAATGGCCCTTCAGCACGCCGCCGGAAAGGCGGCCTTCGCCGGCAACCACATACTCCAGCCGCATCTCGGCCGCCTCAGAGTCGAACACTCCTTCGTAGAGCCAGTCGCAACCGTCAATGTTGTAAATCAGCTCATAACGATTCCCATAGAGATGTTCGCATCCTTCCAATTCCCCTATGCCGGTGTGAACAATCCCCGAGATGCTGACCTCTCGAATACCTTGCGGATTGTCCAGCGGCATTAAGCCCAGGCCGCCCTCGTCAGAAAACAGCAGGGTGTTTACCAGGAGCGCCTGACCATCACCCACGAAGTGAGCACGACCAATGCCGTTTCGCGGCACTTCCTGGCCCGGCTGGCGATCCTCCAGGGGTGTGCCGAAGAGCAGCTTGCGCGCTTCGCCGCCCTCCTGCAGATATACGACATGATCGCCGGCCCCGTAAGCGTCAATCGTTACCACCCGACTGTGGTCTGCAGAATGGCCTGCCGGATAAGCGCCATACTTACTCTCACCCAGCTTCACTAGTTCGCCACTCTCAACATTTGCTCTAAAGAGGTCCGAGCGCTGCGCGCCTTGCGCTTCTGCCCATAGGTAGACGATGGATTCCTCTTCGCGGACAATTATGAGATAGACCCGATGCTGGGAAAGCCTGTCGCCAAATGCCGGCTCTGGGAAGCCTCCGTCCATGGGTATGAACATGGGCTGATAGTTCTCATCGCCGTCGTTGTCAATCATCACCAGGATCTTCCCCAGACGCGGGAATAGCGCGAACAAACGCCCATCCATCAGGTCCGGGTTCTGCAAGGCGAGGTGCGGCGGCAGCAATGGCTCCGGCACACTGCCGCCGAAGCGCATCGCGTACAGGCTCAGCCGGCCGCTCAAGTTGCTGACGAAATAGATCTTGTCGCCGGCGATCTGAGGCGCCACAAAGAGGCGCGCTGCTAACAGGGATTCAATTCGTGTCATCCTACATTCCTTTCTACATAGAGTGCGGGGTGACGCCGGGTGGCGTCGCCCGCGATATCCCAGGTTGACGACTTACTGACCAGATGTTCAGGCGAGTGGCTCTACCTCCATCTCGGTTGCCGGCGAAGGAGTGAACGCCGGCTGCTGATCCAGATTCAACAACGCGCTGTTGGTGGCGCCCCAGGCAACCAGGATCAGGATTGTTATCCCGGCGACCACATACCACACGTTGACGGCAACCAGGTCTGAGAGTGGGCCGGCCAACAGCAGACCGATCGGCGTCATGGCGGTAGCCAGGCTGGCCAACAGGGTGAACACCCGGCCTTGCATCTCCGGCGCGACCGTTACTTGCAAGGTAGCCTGCACCGGCCCGTTTGTGTTAGGTAGGGCCAGTCCTCCCAGGAACATCGCCGCCAGGGCCAGTGGGAAGAGATCAGCCGGAGCCAGCCCCAACATGAGCATCGCCCCAGCCAACACTACCAGACCGGCCAGACTGGTGACCATCCGGCGCTTGAAACCGCCCCACACGCTGAGCAGTAAGCCGCCCAGGATAATGCCGATGCCGAACGCCGCATTCAGCCAGCCGAGCTGCAGTGCACCGCCCTCAAAGTGCTCGGTAACGACGAGGGGCAGCAGTGCCATCGCCGGGCTGATCAGGAAGTTGATCAGCACGGCTATCAGTATCAGGGCGCGTAGTCCGGAACGGCCCAGCACATAGCGGAAGCCGAGCACCAGTTCATGCCACAGGCCGGTAGACTGCGCTGGGTGACTGTCCGATTCTGTTGCTTGTGCTTTGGCCGGCGGCTGCGGAATGGCGATGAAGAGCAGTGGTACAGCCGCAAAGAACGCCGTCACGACATCGATCAGCATAATGCTCTGCATGGGCAGGAATTCCACCAGAACCGCGCCAATCGGCGCTGCAATGATATTCAGGCCGCCGTTCAGCATCTGGTTCAGCCCGGCTATGCGGGTCAGGTAATCGGGCGGCACCATCAACGAGGTGGAGGCGATCATTGCCGGGCCGTGGAACGCCCCACCTAACGCCCTGACAAACAGGATGGCGTAGACGTGCCAGATCTGAACCTGCCCGGTCGCGAACAGGACAGCCAGCAGCAGCGAAGCCAGCGCCACGATCGAATCGGCCCAAAACATAACCCAGCGCCGCGGCCAGCGATCGACGAGCGCGCCGGCGATGGGACCTAATAGCACCATCGGCAAGAGCCCCATCAGCGAGGCGATGGCCAGCACGGTGCCGGAGCCGGTCTCAGCCGTCAGGTACCAAATCAGCGCAAATTGGACGATCTGGCTGCCCAGCAAGGACAGCGCCTGCCCTGCCCACAGCACAAAGAAGGAGCGTACGTGATAACTGCTTGCCGGCGCGGCTGTGTTCGCATCCATTTCTCGTTACCTCCAACTGATAATTGGCCTTGCACAACTGCATCGCGGCCCGAATTCTATGCTGTCAATCTTTTCGGAACTTGGAATAGCAGTGGGAACCTACAAAGAGAGAGACCGGTCCCGGCTGTTCATTCCGTTGCCGGAAGCGGATAGAAGACTTCAAGAAGTGCGTATTCAGGCAGATCGTCCCGGGTTCTGTTCTCGCGGCCCATTGACTCGAACTGGGTCACGATCGCCTCCAATTGCGCATGGAACGCCGTGACCTGGTCCGGTGAAAGCCGGGCGTAACCTCGAACCAACACGTCGTGTTTGAACCCCGCCTGACGATCTTCCTGTAAAGCCAGGATACCTTGCCGTACTGCCCGCAGCACTTCATCCCGAGACCCATCAAACAACGCCGAAACGACCGCCTCCACATGCTCATCGGATGGCGCATTTCCCAGCAGAACTGCTTCATCAATGCGAATTCTGCGCGCGGTCACCTGATAAGTCTTCTCGATGATGCCGGACACGACGTTGGTCTCCGTCACGCCAATCAGACCATGTTGCTCCAGTAGATTGATGTGGTAGTAAAGTCTAGTCGGCGCAATATTCAGCGAAGCGCCAATCTCTTTAACGGTCCGGGGCCGGCGCATCAGGCGCAGAATCTGTAGTCGCAAGCTATCAGCCACCACTTTCAAGGTGTCTGGATCGGAGATGATGACTTCTTCAGCCGGCGTGTAGGGCTCGTTTGCGCTCATTGAGGCATCGCCTGTCTAATTAGTCTGGTCGTTGTAATTATTTTCAATGGTCGAAAACATTGTAACAGACAATGCCACACCTGTCAACACTTTTTAGACATTGGAAACTTTTCAAATAGAGCCTGGTTCAATCTGGGTGCTGAGATGAGTGGGAGCATTACATGACCGCGTGCGTTAGCTCGGCCTCGGCCCCTGCACTGTTTTCCAGCTTGGCTGGCTCGCCTCGTGCAACCTCATGGTCCGGCAGCAGATCTTCGGCATTGCGGATGACCGGAAACAGGTAAGCGACAACCGCGACAACTGCAGTCAGCAGGCCGGTGGCCACCCAAATCACCGAGATGCCTGCGCCGGCCCCGGACCCAACTAGCGGCTCCAGGAGCGGAACCATCGCGCCGCCCTCCTCCATTGCCGGGCCAAGAATCTTGTCTGCCAACGGAATCGCAATTAAGCTTGCCAGCGGAGTGGTGACCCAGGCGATGACCCGGCGTACGGAAAAGACCCGCCCCTGCAAGTCAGGGGCTACTTTCGCTTGCCAGATGGCCTGATTGGAGCCGTTCATGATGGGGATGAGGAAGAATCCGATAAAGGCGCTCACGACCCACAAGACAATGCCCTGCGCCAGACCCATCAGCGTCATGCCGAGCAAGCCGGTCAAGAGCCAGCCAATCAGCACACCGTGCACTCTTCGCTTTGGCCCTCCCCAGGCACTCATGAGCAGAGCGCCCAACACGCCGCCGACCCCGGCAACCGATTGGATCGTACCGAAGATCAACTCGTTCGAATCTGTGCGTGCCAGAATGAGAGCCGGCATCGTGACATAGGCTATCCCAGTCAGAAAGTTGCCGGTCATGAACACAAGCTGCAGCCCCAACAGGCTGGGTCGTTTCCAGATATACCAGAAGCCGTACAGAGACTCCTTTAGCAGGCTTCCGGAACCTTCGGCACCTTCCGCAGTGCGAGGCGGCTGGGGAATGAAGACAAACACCAACGCTCCAATCGCGAAAACGAAGGTGATGATGTCAATCGTCAGAATGCCTTGCAGACCTACAAACGCCAGTAGCGCGCCAGCCATGACCGGGGCAAAGATCTGTGAACCGCTTTCGGCCAGCGAGAGCAGGCCATTTGCCCGGCCGTACTGCTCCTTTGGCAGCATGACGCTGATGGTGGCCGAATATGCAGGCCATTGAAATGACTGGAAGACGCCGGACACGGCCGCCGTGATGTAAAGCTGCCAGATCTCCAGCCTGCCGGTCGTAAAAAGAATCAGGATGACGATGGTCATGACACCGGCGGCCAGGTCGCTGATCATCATCATCAGCTTGCGGTTCGAGCGATCGACGATCGCGCCGGCAAACGGGCTCATGATAATTAGCGGAAGCACAAAGGCCAGATTCAGCAGCGCCAGCTCCTGCACGCGCCCCGTCTGCTGAAAGATGTAGATAGGCAACGCGAAATTCGTCATCGCGGTGCCCATCAATGACACGAATTGCCCTACCCAGATAATGAGGAAGGCACGCATGCCGGTAGGTCGATGCGCAATTCCTTCTGCTTGCATTCTAATTCCTCGCCGAATTGGCTAGTTGCGGAAAATTAATGACAACCAAACTATTTCTGATATTGTGATGGATTTTCATGACTAATGGTGACCAGAATTCTAGTTTCTCTGTGCAATATTGTCAAGTCATATAATAAAATCTTACATCCGTGTCAATTATGTTGCGGATCGCATAACCGAACGGAGGCGAAAAGAGTCTGGCGTTGGTACAATTTCCCAGTAACCTGATACAATTGCTCCCTAATAGGGCCAGGCCCCGCGAGCGTCATTTGCGCGTCAGTTCGACACCAAACTTCCTGCATGAGGGCACCACGTGAACCATAACGGTAACAGTGTTATTGATGTTTCAGAACAGGATTTTGAGTCGGCAGTTATCGAGCGCTCGCGGAGCACGCCGGTCGTTGTTGACTTTTGGGCTGCCTGGTGCGGACCTTGTCGAACGCTGGGCCCGATCCTGGAGCGGCTTGCCGGTGAGCCGAACAGCGGATTCGTCCTGGCCAAGGTCGACGTGGACGCCAACCAGCGGTTGGCGATGCAATACCAAGTGCGGAGCATCCCGGCGGTCAAAGGATTCTTCAACGGCAAAGTCGTCGCCGAATTCGTGGGCGCGCTGCCCGAGCCGCGCATCCGCCAGTTCCTGAAACAACTCGTTCCAAATGAGCTCGATCGTCACCTCAGCACCGCCCGCGAGCTTCTGGCTGAGGAAAGCTGGCCGGCAGCGGAAGGCGCGTTCCGGCTGGTGTTGCAGCGCAAGCCGGATGAACAAGCCGCCGTCATGGGCCTGGCGCAGACGCTGCTCAGACAGGGCAAGGGCTGTGAAGCGGCGCAATTGCTTACCGAGGTCAATGCCGCGCACCTGCTGGATCAGGCCGAGCGCCTGCTCACCCTGGCCCGCTACCTGTGCGACAGCGAGCTGCAGGAACGAGAGAACGGTTGGCCGGATCTGCCGCCGCTTGACGCCCAATACATGCACTGCGCGCAGCTTGTCCGCAGCGGCAATCTGCCGGCCGCGTTCGATGGTTTGATCGGCATTGTCCGCCAGGATCGGCAGTTCCGGAGCGGCGCGGCGAAGCAGGTTTTGTTGGCAATGTTTGCGCTCCTGGGAGACCAGCATGAGCTCACCCGCCGATACCGTTCCGAACTCGCGATGATGCTATTCTGAGCACACCAGGCCGTTGTCTTGGCCGGGTCCCAACTCTGAGTCAACCGGAGCCGGCTTCAATGGCCTACTCCTCAGCAGGGGCCTCACGCCCATTCTCAGCCGGCTCGCTTTCCAGAAAATGCTGCAGCGCCGCGAAGGTCGTTTCTACTGCCCCGGCCCTTGCTGCATAACGTCGCTTGCCTTCCTTGCCCATGGTCAGATGCACCAGTCGCGCCAGGCGTAACACATGTAAATGATGCACGACTGTGGGTGCGCGCAATCGCAGCCGGCGGGCCAGCTTTGATGGGCTCATCGGCTCAGCGGTCAGATCATGCAGTATGCGCAGGCGAGTGGGATCGGCCAGCGCCTTAAGCGCCTGGTAAAGGGCGTCGGGTACGAACTCACCCGGCACCAACGAGGCATCCTGCGGCCGGGCCCCGAAGATAAAGAGCATGCCGGATTGTCCCACGGGTAACTGGATAATGAGCGGTGTGCTCCAGAACGATGGAGCCATGATCAGCTCGGTCACATCCGGCATCGTTTCATAACGCAGGCCCTGAGAGAGTTCTTCGAGCAGAGAAAGCAGGGGCAGCGTCTCCGCCAGCCGGCGGCCGGCCGATACGGCTTCTTCCAGAGCAGGCAAAATTCGCTCTTCCTCTTCGGCAAAGAAGTTATCGTAATACGCTTGCAAGCCGGAGAGGATCAACTCACCGAACTCGTCAGGGCGCGCATGCATCTCCAGGCGCGCCTCCAGCTCCCGTTTTGCCGGCGCGTGCGACCACTTCTCAGTCATCAGCCGGCGTACGGCATCGTAGTCGGTCCGGCGCCAGGCGCCGCGCTCGGCTACTTCTCCCAGGACCTGGTTGATCGGTTCGGCCCACGTTTCCGGCAGGGCGGTCAATTGGGGCAGGCGCTGCCGGAGGGGTGTCGCGGCGATGGCTTTCAGCACCGTCAGACCATCACGAGGCGGCGACAGGTGATGAACCCAGCCGTAGGGCCACAAGAACGGCACCACGTTGTGCAGATAATCCCGCTCCCGCGTCGGCAACCGCGAGCGCACACCCGCTGCCCACGCGCCGCGCAGCCCATACTTGTCCGGATGATAGAGGACATGCAGGCTCAAGAAGAGATCATGTCCTGTCCCAACTTCCCAACTCAGTTCCGGCTCTTGCATGCCACTCTCACTCTCAACGTCACTGGCTGATCGTCATCCGGTGTTCTCTGCAATCGGCCTACCCTTGCCCGCAGCCGCCCGCAAGCGGTTGCGCGGCAACACAGATGACAGCCATCATGATATGCGCGCCCACGGGATACTGCGCAATCCGGCAGAAGATTACATTAGATAATAGTCTAATGTCTTGCGCTTGTCAAGAGTAAGGGGCTTGGGTTACGCCGCCCGCGGATGCTTTCCAGGCCCGGCCCAACTTGCGATACTTGACCCATTCGTAGTAGGCCATGTAAGCGCTCAATCGCAGACCATGCGCCCCCGCCTGATATCCATTGAGCGTGACAAAGCGCCACCAGAACTGGCGAAGCGGCATCGTCAAATAAGTGTACGGTCTTGGACGCACGCCGGCTTGCAGCAGTATCTCGGCCTCAAATGCGCTGTATTGCTCCTGTTTCCGGCGGAACTGGGCAACATCCCGGTAGTTGTAGTGAATGAGCGGCTCCTGCAGGTATCCGATTGTTCCGTCCACATCCGCGATCTCATGTACGGCCCGCCGGTACCGCACGTGACCCTGACGGAACAGTCGCAATTGGTGGTCCGGATACCAACCGGCGCAGCGCGTCAACTTGCCGAAGAGGTAATTCAGGCGAGGCACATACCAGCCCGCCTCCGGAAGTTGCGCCACAACTTGCCGGATTTCCTCTCCCAAGGCCGGCGTCCCCCGCTCGTCGGCATCCACGAAAAAGAGCCAATCTGTGCTTACCGCTTCCAACGCGGCATTCCGTTGCTGAGCGTAATTCTCAAAGCGGGAGTAGAGCACATCAGCGCCCGCAGCTTCGGCCAGCGAGGTCGTATTGTCGGTGCTGAAGCTATCAAAGACGAGGACGCGGTCCACCCATGCCAGGCTGGCAATGCACTCCTGTATGTGCGCCTCCTCGTTGAGGGTCAGAATGACGGCGGTGAGGGTGGTATGTTCTCCAGGGGACTCCATCCCGCCCCTACGGCCCCGCCACCACGTCCGGCTGTCTCTGATCGCCCAGGTGTGGACTCCAGAAGCCGGCCGCAGTCCGATAGGCGCGCTGCATAGAGGGGTCAATACTCTGCCGGGCCTTACGCTGCAATCCGGCAGTTACCAGCCGGCGCGCCAGTCCCAGGCGCAGCGGCCCATGATGCCGCTCGTAAAGCCGTTGCCGGCTCTCCCACAGCTCCACCAGCGACCGCGCCGGGGCCTGGCCGGTGCTTGACCCGGCGTAGTGGACAATCTCGGCGGCCGGTACGCTGTATATTACCCAGCCCGCGCTACGAACCCGTCGGCACCAATCGATCTCCTCACAGTACATGTGGAAAGCTTCGTCAAAGCCGCCGGTAGCTTCAGCCACGTCCCGACGCACCAGCATCGCCGCGCCGAGAATGACGTCCACGCTGAAGGGGTCGCCGGTTGGCTGGTAGTACCGTCGGGCATATCGGCCATTCAACCGGCTGTCGTACAGTCGGTGCGGTACTGGCCAGAGATCAAACACCGCCTGCAAGACACCCGGGAAAGCAAAGGCGCTGTGTTGAAAGCGACCGTCGCCATAGACGAGCCGCCCGCCTGCCATGCCGGCTTTTGGCCGTGCATCCAGGCAGTCCACCAACGCCGCAATCGCCCCGGACCGAACGACAGTGTCCGGATTGAGCAGAAGAAAGCATCGGGGATTGTCTTCCAGCGCCGCTCGCATCCCCTGGTTGTTGGCCGCTCCGAAGCCCACATTCTGGGCGTTGACCAGCACCGTCGTGCTTGGAAAGAGGTCGTCTAGTAGCTCCAGCGTTCCATCCGTGGAGCCGTTATCTACCACCCAGATCTTGCCGGCGAGATTCGAGCGCCGCAGATCCTCGTAGGTCGAGGCCAGGCATTTCGCCAGGTAATCGCGCACATTCCAACTTACGACAATGACCGCTACATCCAGCATAGTCTTGGGCCTACTGTCCAAGGTCTTCCCAGAGCTGTTCGGCTGTCAATCCCAGGTGCTCCTGAATGAAGCGCAGGGGGTTGTATGCCTGATCATCAACCGGCGCCGCCCCGTCCCAACCATAGAAGTCGTTTGAACAGAGCGCCTCAGCACAGGCTTCTGAGGCAGCGAACGCCACAATGCCTTCCTGTAGCTTTCGCGCCAGCGATAGCGGGAACTCGGCCCCAAACGCGACGGATGTGTTGGGAATCGGTTCACTAATACCGATGATCCTCGTCTGGCGAAATATCTCCGGCTGCACATCGAACAGACTCGCCCGTGCATCCCGGATGCGGTACCCGCCATCTTCAGGGTCGGCGATGACTACAATGTAACCAACCGGCAGTCTTTCGGGCGCGATCCCCAGTCGGCGCCAAACCTCCGGCTCATCTTCGCCGTAGACCCAGGGTCGCTCGTTGTAGGGCAGGATGGGTGGCAAGTAGGTGGCAGTAGCGAAGTCGGCCTCGCCGTTGAAGACCGCCAACAATGCGCTGTTTTCGCTGTCATACTCCACCACTTCCGCCGGTTCGATGCCGGCATCCTGCATGAGTGCCTGAAAATACAGGTCGCGGGTGACCGACATTAAGGCCGGTTTCGCCCACCGCCTGTCGGCCAGGTCTTCCAGCGAAGTAATGCCGCTGTCCGCGCGGGCCACGATCATCCCCATCTGCCAGGGCAAGTCGGATTGCAGCGCCGTCGCGCCGGCCTGCACGTCGCACAGCTCATTAGCCAGCACGTACCCCATCGCAGGCAGGAGACCAATCGTATCTGCCGGGGCGGCGCACATCGCGTCTACCACTGCCTGGTAGCTTTCGAGGCGTTCAATCTGCAGGGTTATCCCTGTTTCCTCCGATAGGGCCTCACTGAGCGTCTCGCCACGGACGTTCAGTACGCGCTCCGGCACATCCGCCGGAAACAGCAGCCTGACCGGGCGCTCCGGCGCTCCCACCATCACCGGAGTCGCCGGCACAGCAACTGTCACTGTGACCACCCGTTCTTCAATCAGGGGAGTCAACGTTCCCGGGATGGCTGGTCCCGCCCCTTCCGGCGTTACCATGACCAACCGGGTCACCACGACCTGGTCAGGTTCACTCATCTGGCCGGATTCCACGGTCACAACTTCCACTCGAGGCTGGCAGGCCGCTGCGCCGACAATCAACAAGAGTATTCCGGCCAGCGAGCATATGAGGGCATTTGTCTTTGAGGGCAATATCACACCGTTCCGGCTCACCGTATCTCGCCCTGCAAGTATACCTGACTACAAAGCGAAGCAGTTTAGAGCCCGATTAGAGGGGTGGTTCAAGCAAGCGGCGTGTCCGGGCAAGGCTCATGGAGCGGCAGCTTCGATCTCCCTGGGCTCACAGGCCGGCTCCTGATCCGGATCAGGGAACTCAATCAGTATGTCATGCGGGTCAACGCGATTGTTGAACTGCGAGATCTCGACGTCTTCGTGGATCAGGCCGGCCCACACCGGCTGCGGGTTGCGCACGCCCAGCTCATCAACCAGGCGGATGCCGCCGGTGACGACGGCGCGCTGGCCCGGCATCAGGTAATAGTGTCCATCAATCTCGGTCAGCTCTTCCGTCTCTCCCAGCGCCCAACGGTATGGGTAATCGGAGAGGGAGTTTTCGAAGCCGATGCCGACCCGCCAGGCGCCGGATTCCGTCGGCCAGCCAAGCGTGTTCGCGTTCCAGTCCGAGTCGTACACCGTACCCGGCGACGGGCCGGTGGTGCGAATGGGCGTGTCGCCATAGTTCTCCACTGTCAGCGTAAAGTACAGCGTATCACAGACGACCACCGACGTGGTATTGAACTCCAACGTGTCGCCGACCGGCGGGGAGACGATCTCGGCCCGGGGGACGCCGCCAAGCTCAATGGTGAGCCGGTTTTCAACCCGCATCTTCTGCCCCTCCGAGTCTTCGGCGAGGGCGACAATCGTATACTCGCCGTCCGGCGGTGGGGTAGCCCCGAAGTCAACGCCGCCTTCATAGTCGAAATAATGCCGGCCTACCTGGCCCGGCGGTACCCCGCGATCCTTTTCCGCGATCGGCAATTCGGCGCCCTCCGGCGTCAGCAAGAATACGCGCACCGTTGCCGGTTTCTCCAGCCAGAACTGCGCTTCAAGGCGGTCGTCAATTCCGTCCCGATTCGGCGAGAAAGTGTCCCGGTCCAGGGTGAAATTCCGCATCTCCGGCAGCATTTTGTCGGCGTTGGTGATCGTCAGCGTCCCCTGCGCCCGTTCCACGTTGCCGCTCTCATCTGTCGCTTCCAGCGTCCACGTGTATTCGCCGTTCTGCAGCAGCCGCGACACGATCTCCCCCTGCATCACCTCGCCGGGAAGTTCATAGCCCTCCACAACACCGCTGAAATACACCTCGTACCGGCCTTTCCCTCGAGGTCTCTCGTCGCGAAAATGGTAACGCTGCCCGTCCTGATCCTCAAAGAAGATAGTTACGTCCGCGTTCCTTGCGAGCTCGTACGAAAAGAGCGCAATGTCGTTGTCACCGTCCGCGTTCGGGCTGATCTCCTCGGCGGAGATTCCGGCGCTGCGGATAAGCGTGTCATTCCCACGAATCAGCCGCCAGCCAATCGCCAAAGCAACAGCCACGACGACCAGGGCCACAATGCTCACCAACAACACGAAGCTCTTGCGATCGCTCATCGGGGCAAGTTTACCAGAGCGACTACAGCGGGGCGAGGCACGCTTCGGCAACGCTCAGCCGGCGCTTTGGCGGTGACAGGTCGCTTGGCCCTGATGGCGGGTGGCCCGCGAAAGTGGGCGTGTTAGTGGGAAGCAGGCTGCGGCTGCCGGCGGTGACGAACGATAAGCCAGCCGGCCATCAGCAGCGCCACGACGATAGACACCAACGTCGCCACCGGCAGGCCAATATCCACCCCCAGTAATTGCACTGTCCGGCTGTCCAGCCGCACCAGTTCCAACAATGTGCGCCCAACGGCGTACAGGATCAGGTATAGGGCGAAGAGGTCGCCCGGCATAATCCGGTCGTCGTCCCGCCGGGCCAGGTACAGAAGAAGCAGGAAGGCAAGCAGGCTCCAGAGAGACTCATAAAGAAAAGCCGGGTGAAAGCGCGAGACGTCAGCGAACTCAGGTAGGCGATAAGACGGGTCAATCGTGACGGCCCACGGCAAATTGGACGGCCCGCCGTAAAGCTCCTGATTGAAGAAGTTCGCCCAGCGACCAATCGCTTGGCCCAGCGCCACGCCGACCGCGGCAATGTCTGCCCAGGCCAGCAACGGGATACGCGCCCTTCTTGTGTAAATGAAAAGCCCTATGAGCCCGCCGGCCAACCCGCCGTAGATTCCCAGCCCTCCGCGGCGGAAGTTGATCAGTTCCAGCGGGTTGCGGAAGTAATCCAGCGGCGTATTGATTCCGATTTCGGCCATGCTGGGCGACGGGGTGAGCACATGATAAAGGCGCGCGCCAATAATGGCGAAGATCAAGCACCAGATGATCCCGCTCCAGACATGGCCGGGATCCCAGATTCGCCAGGGGGCGTCGGTCAGCCATTCCGGCGCGACTCCAGGCTGTTTCTGCAGCCGGCTGCGCACTTCGCGCTGACCGTCCTTATTGAGACCAACGTAACCCGGATTATAACCCCATGGGAGCAAGAGTTGGCCCAGGGTCGTGATACGTCTCTTTTGCAGGGTCTTCAGTAACTCAGCGGGCAACTGCAGCCGTTCGAGGGAGCGTTGGCGAACATCATCCGGCACCGTGACGACGAACAGTCTCTCCCCACGTTCGCTCGCCAGCCGGCTGGTCACATACGCGCCATACGCGATCCCGCCGGTGATTATGATACCGTACCAGAAGACATCCAGGTTGAGGAAGGGGATGGTAAAGGCTACTCGGTCAGGGGTCAGGCCGGTGATCTGATGATAGATAAACAGGACCAGCCCGGTGATGACCAGTGCCAGGATAACATACCAGTATGGCTCAATCGTGCGCCGGCTCGGGCGCGCCTCCGCGTCCTCGCTCATCCGCCATCACGCGCCACAGCCTGACGCCATACATGGAAGATGCGATGGGCAAGGGTGAAATAGGCGCCAACAGCCAAGATGATCAGAGCGTAGTCCGGCAGACCCAGCAAGAGAAACACAATCAGCACCAGATAGCGTTCCACGCGACTGAAGACGCCCACTTTGCAGTCGAGTCCGAGCGATTCGGCCTTTGAGCGCACATAGCTCACCATCAACGAGCCGGAGACCGCCAGATAGGAGATGGCCAACATTCGGGGGTCTTCTGCCACATAGTAATAGTAGTAGATAAAGCCGCCGTAAAGGATGATTTCGGCCAGCCGGTCCAAAGTGGAATCGAGAAACGCGCCAAAGCCACCCTGCTTTCGGCCCAGCTTGCGGGCGAGCGAGCCATCCAGAGCATCCAATGGTGCAATCAGAATCAGGCCGACGCCGGCCCAGCGCATCTGGCCGGTGGCAATCAGCGCCGCCAGGATGAAATGGGCTAACATCCCCAGCACGGTCAGCAAGTCCGGAGACAGTTTCCAGTGAGCAAATACGGTAACGATGGGATCTATCACTGGGAAAAAGATCCGCCGTAACCTATCGGTCAGCGTCGGCTTCGCCGGTTGAGCCTTGGTCGTATCAGGGGCAGTCATACATAACCTGTTTGCGAAAGATGGCGCGATGCTACAGGAGTTAGCAGGGCATGTCAAGCCGCGATACCACTGTTGATCAGCTACAATGCAAACACTAACCAGGGCACGTACATCTCGTCGGCTGACAGCCCGCCATGCCGGCCCACCATGCGTTTCAAGTAATCCGGCTCGTCCTCAGACAGCAATACGTGACCGTCGCGCATGATAACCACGACATCCCCCAGACGTTGGGCCGTCTCCGGCGCGTACACAGGTGGTCCAAACAGATGAGAGTCCAACACCTCTTCGGACGTGTAGGCCGTCATTTCCGCGCCGAGTTGTTCCTGGATGTATGCCAGCAGATCCAGGCTCGCTCCGTGTCGAGCATAGAGATAAGCTGCTCTGGGCTCGCCGGCCGGACGCATCATCAGCATGGCCGCCATCTCCGGATGATGATGCAGGAACACCCGTTCTGCCATCGGCGTATTGATCTGCCCATGATCGGCGACAACGCACAGCAGCGTCCCGCCGCCGCCGGATTTCTCAAGCGGAGCGATCAGCTCGCGCTCCAAAAGCTCCAGCAGCATCCGCGCCTCCGCGTACACGTTGTCCGACAGCGGCCCGTGCCAATGCATCAGGGAATCAACGGTCGGCCAGTAAGCGGACACGAAGAGGCGTGAACTCGTTGTGCCGGTCAGCAATTGTCGCAATTGCACGAACATATCGGCAGCCGTGTAAACTGAAGATTCATCCTTCACGCCGCGGTTGTGCATCTTGCTCAGCGCCGTCCCCTGCAGGTGACGCTGCTTCACGGAGATTGTGCGCACGCCGGCGGCAGCCAACTGCTGCGCGAAGCCGGGACCCGCCAGAAAGCGTTCCGGCTTCAATCCGGCCTCAATCAGCGTATCCGAATCGTCCACAAACTCAGGAGACATCTTGAGCATTTGGCCCAGCGTCCCCCACTGCGGAAAGAACAGTCGTAGCCCGACCAGGCCGTGTTGTGCCGGAGCCAATCCGGTCCAGAGACTGGTCAGCGCGGAGACGGTCGTGGAAGGGAAGACCGAAGTTAGGCGCGACACGGTCCGCGCCCGCTCGAACAGCCCCGGCAGCTCGCCTTGCAGTCGGGGGATTAGCTGCCAGCCCATACCGTCAATGATAAGAAGCACGACGCGCCGGACGACCGCATCGCCCGCAAGCGGCTGACCGCTTAACTGCGGCAATCCCTGAAAGGGCGCGCCCAACCAGTTCGCGATGGTAGCGGGAATATTAGCTATTGAGCCGCCGGCGTATTGCGGCCAGACAAAGGAATCGGGAATTGGCAGTTTCATAGCTAGGATCATCCAGTCTCGCCCTGAAACAACAAGAGGTCAGGACCCATCTCGAGCCCTGACCTCTTGTCAAACAACCGGGCGCTTATGGCTGTATGACTGGTTCTTCTCCCTCAGTTAACAAGAGTCGGCGCTACTTATCACTGAAATCCAGACTTCCAATCGGAGCAGAAGAATAGACAGCTGATGAATGAAGCCGTTTCACGGCAGCTGGACACCCAGCTCCTTGCAGCCAAGTATCTGAAACCGCAAGGCGGCCGACGGCCTGAACGACTGCGAAAGTCGCAACCGGCAATCTCCTACTGCAGGGAATCCCGCAGCGAGCTCATTTGAGTCTGCACACTGCCGTCGACAACCTGGTCACCCACACGAACAATTAGTCCGCCCAGGATACGCGGGTCTACAGCGTATTTCACCTCGTGGGTGTCAACACTCCTTTCGATGCGCTCCTGTTCTTGCTTTGTCAGAGGCAGGGCACTGGTCACAGTCACCTTTTCGCCGCGTGCCGCTTTCAGGCCGGCGGGCGGCGCAGCCAGGAAATCGTTGATTAACTCATGCTGCCGCTTTTCGTCCAGCGATTCGCCCACGACCTTGTTCGCGGCTGCCATGGCAATGGAGACAACCTGTCCACGCAGTTCAGCCAGAATGCGGTTGCGTTCGAGTTCTGCGTCTTCTCTGGCTGCCGCCATCACTCCCTTCGCCTCTTCACGAGCCTGGGAGACGATGGCATTCCCCCGCTCCTCCGCCTCAAGGGCGGCATCCTGGCGCATCTTTGCCGCCTCGCCGCGAGCGCCGTCCAGGATTTTCCTGGCGTCCGCGTCGGCATTGTCCCGCGCAATCGCTGCCTGGCGTGCGTCCTCCAGGCCTTTGGCGATACGCGCCTTGCGCTGTTCAAGTGTCCTGGTAATCGGGGCGTACAAGTAGGCTCGCAGCACCAACAGCAAGACGACGAAAAGCAAGATCTGCATCAGCAGATAGCCGAGATTTATGCCTAGTCCTTCCATATGATCCCTCTCCTAATGCGCGCTCGAGTGCTTTGCCGCTTAGACCACAAAGATGAGGATGAGCGCGACCACCAGGGCGTAAATGGCCACCGCTTCCGCCAAGGCCACGCCGAGGATCATGTTACCGGTGATCTGACCGGCGGCATCCGGATTGCGGGCAATGCCCTGCACAGCGCCACCGACAACGATACCGACGCCGGCACCGGCACCGATTGCACCAGTCATCGCCAGCCCGGCCCCAAGCAGCTTAAGTCCAATCGCAATTGCTTCCGCAGCAGCCAAGTCCATAGTCTCGTTCCTCCAATGATTTCTCAATACTCTTTCAGAAAATTCGAGCGATCGATTTGATGTTGACCACCTTCCGCCCGGCGCACAATCTCATTAGTGGTGGTCGCCGCCGTGCCCTTGTGTGGCGCTAGCCATGAAGGTGAGTGTGAGCAGCGCAAAGACCGCCGCCTGCAACAGACCAACGGCAAACTCCAGATGAAAGAAGGCAAGGTTCGCAATCGGCAGGAGAGCGCCGATTACAAACAGCAACACCTGCCCGGCAAAGATATTGCCCAAGAGACGGAAGGCAAATGAGACGATCTTGAACAGCTCGCTAATGAACTCCAGCAGCCCGACTGCCGGGTCCAGTATAGCCAACGGATTCTTTGCCATTCGGTCAGCCGGCCAGGTAAAGAACTTGCTCCAGTACCTCAACCCCTGCGCCCGCATCCCATAATACTGCGTCATCACCACCGAAATGAGCGCCAGCGCCAGTGTGAAATTGAGGTCGGTCGCCGCCGCGCGAACGAAAGGAATGATATTCCAGTGAGGCTTTTCCCCTTCGCTCACCAGCCAGCTACCCGGACTCATGATGAAGATCGTGTTCCAGCGGACACCCTCCTCAACCGAGTCTTCCATCTGGTGCATAATCTCTTCATCTAGCTCTTCGATTGCCTGAGGAAGCAATGGTTCGCCGCGCGCCTCCGCATCGTGGATGGCCTCCTCCAGCGCTTGCTCGGTTCGCAGATGGACAACATCTTCCATAATCCCGATTGAGTCCACGCCCGGAACAAGTTCCATCCAGTTAGCCACCACGATCCAGAGGATGATGGTCATGAAGAAGGGGAAGAATGCCTTGGCCCACTTGCCGGCAGAACCCTGCACATAGCCGTAGGCCAGCTCCACCAGCATTTCAATAAAGTTATAGTAACCCGTGGGCACGTCATCTGCCGTTCGCGATCGCGCTCTTGCTGCCAGCGCGATAGCTATCACGACCAGGAAAGTGAGAATCGCCGCAATGAAGGTGTTTGTCAGGCCAGTGCCGAACAAACCTTGCAGCGGGCTTCCTTCACCCCATTTGAGCACTACCTCGCCCGGCAACTGAATAATGGGCAGGACCGGGGGGACAAGCCCCGCGCCCATCACACCGCCAACGACGACGAGTAATAACATACAGAGATAAACTATGTATCTTTTCTTCATACCTCGTCATCTCTCTCCGATTTTGCCATCTGCTGCTCAACTTGCTCTTGAGCCCGGTGAGCCGCAGATAGGCTGACGCGTACCACCAGAAAAAGGGTAACCGGAACGCTACCCAACATGAAAAGTGCTGTAAAAATGCCGTCCGTCCCCAGGAATCGGTCTACAAGCATCCCCACCCCAAGCGAAAGGATGACCAGGAAGACAACCAGGCATCCAATTTGCCCCATTACGCCGGCAAGTAGCGTCGTTTGATTAAATTGCGGATTCCGGGACACAATGACCTTAAGGTGCGAGCGACGCGGACGCCGACAGCTTGCGCATTATATCACAAGGGCCGGAGGCGGCAACGCCTGTTGTTAACCTCCCAGGAAGAAGGACGACGCCGCACTCCTGGTCCATTCAAAAGCCGGATTGGCGACTACACCCAGAAAGATGATGGCGATGACGCTAACCGCCAGTCCGATGTTGGCCGCTCGCGAAACCGGGATAGCGGCCTGTTCCACCTCGTCCGGCCCACGATAAAGATACATGTACTTAACCACGCCCAGATAGTAGTAAAGGCCGACAAAAGCATTCAGCACGCCTATCGCCGCCAGCCACCAGAGACCGACATCGATCGTGGCCTTGAAAACAAAGAACTTTCCGAAGAAGCCGGCTGTCGGTGGAATGCCGCCCAAAGACAGCAGGGCGAACAGCATCGCCAGTGCAAGTCCCGGCGACCTCCGGCTGAGTCCATAGAAGTCCTTCATTTCGTCAGAGCCGGTCTCATTACTGACCAGGATGACCACCCCGAAAGCGGCCACATTGGTGAAGACGTACATCAACAGGTAAAACATGGCTGCGCCGGAGCCGTCCTGGGACAGAGCAACCAGCCCCATCATCACATAGCCGGCCTGCGCGATGCTGGAATACGCCAACATGCGTTTGATGTTGGTCTGGTAAATGGCCAGGAAGTTGCCCAAGGTCATGGTCACGACAGTCATGGCCACCAGCATGGCCCACCAGGCGTTGGCGAAGTTGGGCAGTCCAAATACGCCGGCGGCGAAGACCCGAATGAAGACCGCGAAGCCGGCTGCCTTCGATGCCGTAGACAGGAAGGCCACCACAGAAGCCGGCGCACCCTCATAGACATCCGGCGTCCAGAAGTGGAAGGGGACCGCCGCCACCTTGAAGCCGAAGCCGAAGACGAGCATCACGGCGGCCAGCAGGAACACGCCGTTGAACTCAGGTGGAATCGGGCCGCTGGCCGAGATGAAGCCGGTGACAGCCTCGGCGATCACGTAGATGTTCGTCATGCCCATGATGCCATACAGATAACTCATGCCGAACAGCATCACGGCGGAGGCGAATGCGCCGTAGACAAAATACTTCATTGCCGCTTCAGTTGAGCGGCTGCTTGTTGTCGAGAAGCCGGCCAGGATGTACAGGCTGATGCTCGCCGTCTCCAGGGCGACAAAGAGCATTATCAGGTCCGCGGATGCAGCCATCAGGCTGAAGCCAATCGTAGCGGAAACCAACAGCAGATAATACTCGCTGCGTTGCAGGCGTTTCACGTCCAGCGACAACAGACTGGTGACCACCAGAGCTGTCAGGAACATCACCCGGAAGACGAGCGTCACGCTGTCGTTGCGGATCATTCCGCCCCAGTAGGTATTCTCCTGCCAGGGCACGCCGGCCTCTGGGATGCCCAGAATCAGCCAAATACCCAACGTCACCAGCAATATCGCCAGAGCGCCCCAGGCGGTCATCAAGCCGGCCCGCCGACCACTGGCGGGTTTCAACAAGCGATCATAGAAGATGATCGCCACTGCCAGAATCAGCAGCAGTAACTCCGGCACTAAGGCCAGGACCATCTCCAACGTTATCTGGGAACTCACCTATGCACCTCCCAGCCATGATACCAGGTTGGCCGCCACGTTCTGCAGGGTGTTAAACACCGTGAATGCCGGGTCCGTTTCCTGTATGCGATTCACCACCGGAGCGACGCCGGAAGAGATAATGGGGGCAATCAGATTCGGGAAAACGCCCAGAATGATCAGGATTGACGTAAAGCCGATTAACGCCAATTTGTCGATTGCCAGCAACGGCCGCATGTCGTGCCATTTCTCTCCTTCGTACTTGCCGAAGAAGACAGTGCCGATAGCGCGCAGCACATAGGCTGCCGTGAAGACGATACCGAAAACGCTGATTATGGCCAGGATCGGATAGTAAATGCTAGGATTCAGGCCGAGGAAGGTGTTTTCGAGGAACAACTCACCACCCTCCCAGAGACCCAGGAATATAGGAAACTCGGCCACAAAGCCGGAAAGACCCGGCATACCCATTGACACCAGACCGCCAACGGTGAAGGCTACCACTGTAATCGGCAATACTTTGGACATGCCGGACAGCTCGTCCATGTCACGTGTGTGGGCGCGATCGTAGATCATTCCGACCACGGAGAAGAACAGGGCGGTCATGATCCCGTGACTGACCATCTGGATGCCGGCCCCGATGAAGCCGGTCATGGTCATGGTGGCAAAACCCATAGTCACCAGCCCCATATGGCTGACGCTGGAGTAGCCGATCAGGTACTTCATATCGCGCTGGCGCATGGCGACCAACGACCCGTATATCACGTTCACCACCGTGAACAGGATAATGAACGGCATCCAATAGACGGTACCGTCCGGCAGCATCTGGATGCCCACCCGCATGGCGGCGTATGCGCCGAGCTTCATCAGCACGCCTGCGTGAATCATAGACACCGCCGTCGGCGCGGCGACGTGACCGTCCGGCGACCAATTGTGAAACGGCCATAAGCCGGCCAGCACCCCAAATCCTAGGAACACCGGCAGGAATGTAATCAACTGCAAGTCTCGCCCGAAGTCCGTTTCGGCCCACACGCGCAGGTCGAATGTCGGCTCCGGCATGTTGAAGTAGAGCACCAGGAAAGGAACCAGCGCAATAAAGCTGCCGATCAGCAGGTATAGGGTCAGCTTCATCGCCGCATATTCTCTGGTCTCCTTCCAGCCCCAAATGACGATGAGCACATACATGGGCAATACGGCCAGCTCGTAGAAGAAGAACAGCATGAAGCCGTCTACCGATACGAAAACGCCGTGCACGCCGGCAATCAGCAGCATGAAGAAGGCGTAGAACTCGCGCGGCCGGTCTTCGATTCCCCAGGAGATCAACACCCCGCCCAATCCCACAATGGCGGTGAGCAGCACCAGTGTGGCGCTCAGGCCGTCAACCCCAAAGATAGCGTTGATGCCGATGCTGGGCACCCAGGCGTACTCTTCTACAAAGCGTAATGCATCGGACCAGGTGGCATCTGCCGGCGGCAAGTTGGTGTAATAAGACACATAAACATAGATCGACAGGACCAGGCCCAGCACCGTGGCCACCAACCCTAACATGCGTGCGTTCTCGCCGCGTTCCTTGGGCAGCATCAAGATGATGGCCGCAAAGAGGAACGGCGACAGCGCAATGACAGAGAGGAACGGAAATGATTCCATATGGCTACCTTAGGAGAAGATCCTCGTCACAGTGTCGTTAATGATGGCCAGCAGCCATTGCGGCCACACGCCGAGACTGAGGATCAGGATCATTAGCGGCCAGATAACCAGGTGCTCGCGGAAGGTCATGTCTGTTAGACCCTTCCAGCGCGGATTGAGCGGCCCGTGCAGCGTCTGTCCAATCCCCTTCAGGATGTAAGCGCCAGTCATGAAAAGGCCCAGCATCGACAGAACTACCGGGATAGTGAAGGCGTTCCAGGCCCCACGCACGATCATGAACTCGCTGACGAAACCGTTGAGACCCGGCAGCCCCAGCGACGCCATGCTCGTGAAGATGAGTATCGCCCCAAACGCCGGCAGCACTGACCAGATACCGCCGTAGTCGCGCAATTCGCGGGTGTGAGTCCTTTCGTAGATCACGCCCACCAGAAAGAACATGCCCGCAGATGAAAGGCCATGGTTAAACATCTGCAGCACGGCCCCGTTCAGAGCCATGATTGCGTCGCCGACCAGGCCGGGGTTGGACGCCCCTTCGGTCACCTGAAGGCCGTAGGTAAACGCTGCCACGGCCAGGCCCAGGATGACAAAACCCATGTGGTTGACAGAGGAATAGGCCACGAGCCGCTTGAAATCCCACTGGCCGAAGGCAGCGAAGCCGCCCAAAATGATGCTCAACATGCCCAGCACAGCCAAAATGCCGGCAGTCAGATATGCCTGTTCCGGAAAGAAGGGGATGACCAGCCGGATGAAGCCGTACGCTCCCAGCTTTAGTAACACGCCGGCCAGAATCATTGAGCCGGCGGTGGGCGCCTGCGTATGTGCGTCCGGCAACCAGGTATGGAACGGCCACACCGGGACCTTGATGGCGAAGGCGATGACAAACAGCACATATGTGATGCCCTTCACCAGATCGGTATTGAGACCCGTCCCGGGTAGTGTCGCGCTGGTGAGATTGACCCAGCTTTCACCCAGCTCGATGATGTCAAAGGTGCCCGAAGCCAGCCCAATGATCTGTATGGAGAGCAGCAGGCCCAGACTGCCGGCCATGGTGTAGATGATGAACTTGAAGGAGGCGTAGTTCCGGTCCTTGCCGCCCCATAGCCGGATCAGGAAGTACATCGGAACCAGGCCGATCTCCCAGAAGATGAAAAAGATGATCAGGTCAAGAGAGGCAAACAAGCCCAGCATGCCGGTCTCCAGCGCCAGGAACAGGGCCATGTACTCCTTGACCTTTGTGTCGATTCCAAACGAAGCCAGTATCGCTAACGGCAGCAGGATGACTGTGAGCAGCACCATCGACAGGCTGATGCCGTCCAGCCCCAGGTGCAGACTGGACCCGAGGAATGGCAGCCATTCATATTGCACTTCAAACTGGATACCGGCATGCACGCGGTCGTAGCTGAACCAGAGGACCAGCGCCAGGGCCAACGGCGCCAGCGAGAAGAGGAAGGTCAGCCACCTGGTGGTCTGTTTGGCGTCGCTCGGCAGCAGATAGATCACCACTGCCAGGACAGCCGGCAAAAACACCAGCACCGAAAGCAAATTGTCTTGCACAAAGTCCATGAGAACTCCAGGCATTCCTAGAATATGGCGCTGAACCAGCTTGCTATCTGGCCCGGCCAACCATAGTTGATCGCCAGGATTAGCAGCGCCAATAACGCGCCGATACCGACCGAGAAGAGGACGTACTCCTGAATCTTGCCGGTCTGGATCGTCCTGAACTCATTGGCCGCGGCGAGCACGCTGTCCTTCACGGCGTCTACGCCGTCCTTAATCACGCGCTCTTCGAACCGGCGCATATAGTGTCCGGCCCGATAAACGGCTCGAGCGATAAGGTGCAACGTGCCGTCTATGACGCCTTTATCTACCCACTCATAAACCACAACCTCGGAAACAAAGACGCCGGGCCCAATGAAGACGGTCTGGTACAACTCATCCCAGTACCATTTATTCCGCAAAAAGGTATGCAACGGCCCCAAGGGAGCAATCAGCGGGTCGGCCTGACCCTGTTTGAGCGGCCTGCGACCATACATGAGATAGCCGATAGTCAAACCGCCGAGCGCTACGACCAACGAGGTGGCCAACGGAACCCAACTGAATACCAACACTTCCAGGCCGTGTTCGACAAGGCCAAGCGTCTCCAGCTCGTGCAGCAGATGTTCGACTGTCGCGCCGACAAACCCATGGACGTAATTGGTGAAGATGCCTTCGGTTCCCAAGAAATCATGTGGGATGCCGGCCCAGCCGAATACAACCGCAAAAAACGCCAAACCCACCAGCGGCACCACCATGAACCAGTTGCTCTCATGTGCGTGTTCCGCCAACGGCGTGCGCGGCTGTCCGAAAAAGGTGAGCGAGATTTGCCGCATGGTATAGAAGGCGGTCAGCAGCGCGGCGATTGCTAGCGCGATGAAGACAATCATCGCCATGGTGTTGCCGTGCGTGGCTTGAGACCAGGCATCCGCGAAGATCTCATCCTTGGACCAGAATCCTGCGGTCACAAACGGGAAGCCGGCTAATGCCAGACCGCCAATCAGGAATGTCCAGAAGGTCCAGGGCATTCGCTTGCGCAGCCCGCCCATGTTCATCATGTCTTGCGGGTCGGTGTGATGGTCGTGCACCGCTCCCGCGCCGTGCTCCATACCGTGAATGATGGAGCCGGAGCCCAGGAACAGCAACGCCTTAAAGAAGCCGTGCGTGATCAGATGAAAAGCGGCGGCCACATACGCGCCGATGCCGATCGCCGCCACCATGAAACCCAGCTGGGAGATTGTCGAATATGCCAGTACACGTTTGACATCGTTCTGGGCGACGGCGATGGTAGCTGCCATCAATGCCGTAAATGCGCCGATGCCGCCGATGATTGGTCCGATCGCCTCATTGCCGGCAATTCCGACAAATACCAACGGGAACAGGCGAATGATCAGATAAACGCCGGCGGAAACCATTGCCGCCGCATGAATGACCGCGCTGACCGGCGTCGGGCCCTCCATCGCGTCCGGCAACCAGACATGAAGCGGCCACTGGGCCGACTTGCCCACCGTGCCGGCAAACAGCAACAGCACCATGATCCCCAGCATCGCCGGTCCGACCGTTTCCACCACATGGGCCATGCTTTCCGCCGTAAATGCTTCACTGAAACTAAGCGTGCCGAAAGCGCGATAGAAAAAGACGATGCCCAGCAACATCAGCACATCGCCTACCCTGGTGGTCAGGAAGGCCTTCACGCCGGCTCTGCGGGGCGTGATTTTCTTGGGATCGTCGTAGTTCCGGGCGTACCAGAAGCCAATCAACAAGTAAGAACAGAGGCCCATGACTTCCCAGGCCATAAACAGGAGCAGCACGTTGTCCGCCACCACCAGCGCCAACATCGACCCGCCGAACAGCGCCATGAAAGCGAAGAATCGGGAGAAAAGCGGCTCGACGCCGTCGTGGTTCGGTTCTCCTTTTACCGGGTGGCTGCCTTCCCCCTCATTCCAACGATGATAGCCCACGCTGTAAACATAGATCATCGCAATGGCGAACGGCACCATGATCAGCATGATGGCGGTAAATGGGTCAACCGCCACGCCCATGCGCAGCCAGTTCGGGAATGTGCCGAAAGGCAGCCAGGCTATTGAATCCTGGATTACGACCGGATGCTCCGCCAGACCATGGAACCCGTCCGCCAGCGCCTCGACAAATATCGTAGCGGCAATATACCAGCTAAAAACCAGCGAAAGACCGATGGCGATCCAGGTGATGAGCCAGCTAAGCGTCTTGCTGCGATTGGTAAGAAGGACGATCAGAAAGAACGCCAACAGCGGTCCGGTCGGGATGAGCCACGTTAAGAGTATGAGTGTCTCTTCTGACATACAATAGCCTCTGGAAGCCCTCGTTTCCCTAGTTCTTCAGGGTGTCAAGGTCTTCCGCGATCACCGAGTCACGCAAGCGATACACGGAAATGATAATTGCTAACCCGACCGCGGCCTCGGCGGCGGCCACTGTCAGGACAAAAATCGCCCAGGCCAGGCCGATGGGTTGCTCCGGCGTTTGAAAGCGCCAGAAAGCGACCAGGTTGATGTTAACTGCGTTCAACATCAGCTCAACGGACATCAGGATAGCCACCGCGTTTCTGCGCGCCATGACGCCGTACAGCCCGATGCTGAATAGGATGGCTGCCACTATGAGAAACCAGGAAAGCGGTATCACTCTTCCTCCCTCCTGGGCCGGGCGATAAAGATGGCTCCGACCAGAGCGGCCAACAGCAGGATAGAAGCAACTTCAAAGGGGACAACGTATTGGTCCGGATTGACCAAAGCAATCCCCAATTGCCGAACAGACTCGCGCAATAGGGGCGCCGGCACCTCCGGCATCACCTGAGCGGGCGCGGCCCCAGGATTTGATCCCCAACTGATCACTACAATCAGCACCAGGATGAGGCCGACAATTGCCCCAACCAGTGCGCCCTGCCACTGGGCGTTAAACGGCGACTCAGTCGTCTGCATCAGTCGGCGCGTCATCATAATCGCAAAGATGACCAGGATAGAGATAGCGCCGATGTAGACCAGCAATTGAGCCACCGCCAGAATGCCGGCATCTAACAGCACATAGATCCCGGCGACCCCCAGGAACGAGGCCATCATCGCCAGCGCCGCATGGAATAGATTGCGGTTTGTGACCACGATCCAGGCCGACACCAGGGTGAACAAACTGACCAGAATGAAGACTATCTGCAATGCCATACAATGTCTCGCGTTAGTTCAAATGCCATTCAGGTCGCAACGGCCGCCGGCGAACCAGCGCTGCGCTTGTCTGATCTAATGCGCGGGCTGCGCGATGGGCGTCCCATGCCCCGGCGCTTCCGAATGCTCATGCGTGTCAACTGCTTCCGTCACGAATGCAGAGGGCGGCGCAGGAGGCGCCTCGGCCGCAATGCGCTGCCGGCGCGCCACACGACGCAAGATCTCAATCGTTACCAGGCCAATGAGCAGATTGGCGGCCAACTGCGCACCCGCGCGGTAGAAATCACTAGCGCCGGCAGGCATTACCTTGTCGACCAATGCCACTACCAGGACCAACACCAGCGAAAGCGGGACCAAGAACTTCCAGTTGAAGTTCAGCATCTGGTCAATGCGCACGCGCGGCAATGTGCCCCGAATCCAGACAAACACGAAATAGACTGCGAACATCTTTACAAAGAAGATGACCAGACCCAACAGGTTGCCAATCGGCCAAGCGGTGCCCTCACCCAGCGTCTCCAGACCGAAGAAACGATAACCGCCCAGGTAGACCGTAGCGAACAGACCTGACATAAATAACGTACTGATGAACTCGGCCAGAAAGAACATACCGAACTTCATGCCGCCATATTCAACATGAAAGCCGGCGACTATCTCAGACTCCGCCTCGAGCAGATCAAATGGGGTCCGACCCGTCTCCGCCAGCGCCGAGATGAAAAATATCAGCGCGGAAATCGGAACGACCAGAATGAACGGTATGGTCTGCGCCGCCACAATCTCGGTCATGTACATGGAGCGCGCCAGCAAAATAGGGACGATGAGTGCCAGCACCATCGGCACCTCATAGCTGACTAGCTGGGCAACGGAGCGGAAAGCGCCGAGCAGCGCGTATTTATTATTTGAGCCCCAGCCGGCCAACAGAAGCGAGACGACGGACGCAGAGCTGACCGCCAGTACATAGAAGAGGGCCACGTTCAGGTCCGTGCCGATGACGCCGGGGGCAAAGGGGATGACCGCCCACATCAGCAACGCCGCCATCACAATCAGGATTGGCGCTAAGTTATAGGCGATAATATCCGTGCCCGCCGGCGTGATGTCTTCCTTGGTCAGCAGCTTCAGTACATCCGCAACGGTCTGCAACAAGCCGAATTTCCCACCGACGCGATTTGGGCCGATGCGGTCCTGCATGCGTGCAACCACTTTCCGCTCCAGCCAGATTAGGAAAATGACGATCAGCAAACAGAATGTGGAGACGATGAATACGCCGATCACATCCAGTATCACTTCGATTGTCGCATCTGGAATCTTGCCGGCCCACACCGCCCTTAGATAGTCGAAAGTAGTCAGCGTGATCAGGCTCTGCAAGAAGTCGAGAATATTGAAAGACATAGTCAAGCTCCGTAGCAGGGGAGAATGGTGTTCTTTATTACGTTGTCAACGGTTCGGATGGAATAGGCGCCCCGGCATACAGGACTTGAGGTCCAGGCCGACAGCGCTCGACTGGCAACGCGACTCAGAACCACTCCAGCGCGCCTGCCCGCCAGGCATACGCAAGCCCAACTGCCAATATGATGACAAACAACGCGACCTCAAAGACCGCGAAGAGTGTCAGTAAGTCATAGGCTGCGGCAATGGGAAATAGGAATACGGCCTCTACGTCGAAAACGACGAAGATGAGAGCAAAAATGTAGTACTGAACTTTGAACTGAATCCAGGAATCGCCAACCGTTTCGATGCCGCATTCATAGGTTGATTGCTTGAGTGGATTGGGCTTCCTGGGGCCAAGAAAGTGATTCAAGATCACCGGCATTGCCGGGAAAATAGGCGAGAGCACCAGGAAAATGCCGATAAATTGCCAATCAGTCAACACGCCGCGCTTTCCTCCTCAGGGCGTTTGTGAAATCCATCTCTTTTATAACACATGCCCCTGACGTCGCCAATGACTTGATACTGGGGTGCTGTCGGGATTCTAGCAGAAACAATTGAGTGGGCAACCGCTATACCGCCAGCTCAACAATGGTCGCTTCACCCTGGCCCACTCCCACGCAAAGAGTGGCCAGGCCATGACGCATCCGTTCGCCGGCATCGCGGCGCCGACGCATCTCGTGTATGAGTGTGGTCAGGATGCGCGCGCCGGAACAGCCAAGGGGATGGCCCAGGGCAATCGCACCGCCGTTCACATTGGTGATCTCGCCATTCAGACCCAGTTCGCGCATCACCGCCAGCGATTGCACGGCGAAGGCCTCGTTCAGCTCTACGAGGTCGATCTCAGATAGCTCTAGCCCGGCGCGGGCGAGCGCTTTGCGGGTCGCCGGCACCGGTCCCAGGCCCATTGTACGCGGATCAACCCCGGCCGCGCCGGAAGCCAGCCAGCGGGCCAGCGGCCTAAGACCCAAGGCGGCCGCCCGATCGCCGGACATCAGCACCAACGCCGCCGCGCCATCATTAAGGCCGCTGGCGTTGCCGGCGGTCACCGTGCCGTTGGTCCGAAAGGCCGGGCGCAGCTTCGCCAGTTGTTCCAGGTTAGTATCCAACTCGTAGCCGTTATCAGTTTTGCGGATACGCGGGTGTTCGTCAGTGTCCGCCATCAGGGCCGGCCCCTTGCGTTGCGGGATCGGCACGGGCAGGATCTCGGCTTTGAAATGTCCGTCATTGATAGCCCGGCAGGCGCGGCGCTGGCTCTCCAGCGCGAAGGCGTCCTGCTCCTGACGGGTAATCACTCCGCCCTCGATTTCACCGGCGCAACTCAGGTCATATATGTTTTCTGCCGTCTCACCCATTGCTTCGAGCGGAAAGAGGGCCTCCATCTTTGGATTGGGAAAACGCCAGCCCAGGGTCGTGTCATAGCCGGTGATATTCCCCGACGGGCCGAAGGCAGTGGAGTTCTTTGGAAATGAGTAGGGCGCTCTGGTCATGCTCTCCACGCCACCGGCAATGTAGACATCGCCCTCACCCACCGCAATCGCGCGGGCCGCCTGGTTCACCGCGTTCAGGCCGCTGGCGCACAGCCGGTTAATCGTGACCGCCGCCACCTCGTGGGGAAAGCCGGCCAGCAGGACAGCCATGCGGGCCACATTGCGGTTATCTTCGCCGGCCTGGTTCGCGCAGCCCAGGTACACTTCTTCTACGTCGGAAGCATCGATCCCGGCCCGCGCAACCGCCTCTTTGATCACCAGCGCAGCCAGGTCGTCCGGCCGTACTTGAGAGAGCGATCCGGCCAACCGACCGATCGGCGTCCGCACCGCGCTAACTATCACTACTTCTCGCATCTTGTTTTCCCTCTTCCGTAGGTTCGCGTCATACGAGACAAGCCGAAACGTCGCCGCCTGTTAGTTCAATTCTTGCTCGACGGCCAGCTTCACTGCCCCCGACGCGACCAGTCGCCGGGCCGCTTCAATGTGCGGCGACAGCGCCGTATCATGGTCGATAAAAGGCACATGCCGGCGCACCATGTCATAGGCAATCGCCGTGCCCCGCCCTAACTGCATCGCCTCACGTCCCGCATTCCGGCGCTGGAAATCCACACCTTGCGCGGCGCAGATCAGCTCGATCGCCACAATCGTCTCCACATGCTCCAGAATCTGCGCCATCTGGCGTACAGAGGTCGCGCCCATGCTCACATGGTCTTCGGTGTTGGCGCTGGTCGGGATGGAGTCCGCGCTGGCTGGATGGGCCAGCACCTTGTTCTCCGACGCCAGCGCGGCGGCCGTGTACTGCAGCATCATCAGCCCGCTTTCCAGTCCTCCGTGCGCGGTCAAAAACATAGGCAGGCCGGCCTGGTTACAGTCGGCATCCACCAGCCGGGCCGTTCGGCGCTCGCTCATATTCCCCAGCTCGGTCAGCGCCAGGCTGGCGTAGTCCGTCGCGATAGCCACCGGCTCACCATGAAAGTTGCCGGCGGAAATCACTTCCGGATCGCCGGTTTCCTCATCCATCAGGATGATGGGATTGTCGTTTACCGCGTTCAACTCGATATTGATTACCCATTGTGCATAGGCGATGGCGTCACGCACCGCGCCATGTACTTGCGGCACACAACGCAGCGTGTAGGCGTCCTGCACATTCTGCGAATCTTCTCCGCGCAGGAACTGGCTGCCGGCTAACAACTTGCGCAGGAACTTCGCGCAATCAATCTGGCGCGGATGTGGGCGTAGGGCATGAACACGGGCGTCATATGCGCGAGCGGTGCCGTGCAGCGCTTCCAGGCTGAGACAGGCCGCCACGTCAGCGGTCAACACCAGGTTAATCGCTCGTCGCACGAGCAGCGCGCCGTAACCGACCATGAAGGTAGTGCCGTTCACCAGGGCCAGGCCCTCTTTTTCCTGCAGTACCAACGGCTCCAGCCCGGCCCTGCGCAGCGCTTCCCCGCCTGATAACACCTCTCCCTGATAGGAGGCCCAACCCTCCCCAATCATCACCAGTGCCAGGTGCGCCAAAGGGGCCAGGTCGCCGCTGGCCCCCAACGAACCTTGAGAGGGAATTTGGGGCGCGATGCCCAGGTTCAGCACTTCTAGGAGTTGCTGGACAACATCCGGACGCACGCCGGAGTAGCCCTTCGCGAGCGTGTTGGCGCGCACAACAAGCATGGCGCGCACGACTTCCTCCGGCAACAACGGCCCTACACCCACGGCATGGCTCAATAGCAGGTTGCGTTGTAGCTGACGCGCCTGCTCAGGAGGGATGATGTGGTCTTTGAAGTGGCCGAAGCCGGTGGTAATGCCGTAGGCAATGACCCCCTCCGCCACCAGTCGCTCAACCGCGGCCCGCGACCGCTCGATGGCGGGAAGCGCTGCCGGATCCAACTCTACCGGCCGGCCTCCGGCCACTGCCACTACGTCGTCGATCAGCAGCCCTTCTCCGCTAACTCTCAGTGGTTCCTGCATGGCGCGTATTATAGCCTATTGCGTCGATGCTCCCGGCAATTTGGCAGCCAGTTTCGGACGCGCCTTGTCGTAATGTCAGAAGAACCTACAATCCGGGCATGACTGCCTGGGACCATATCGTCGGCCATCGCTGGGCGGTTGACCTGTTAAGGGATGCCGTTCGGCGCGGGCGCACCAGCCATGCGTATCTGTTTACCGGCCCGGCGCAGATTGGCAAGACAACCATCGCGCGAACGGTTGCCCAGGCGCTGAACTGTGTCGCTCCTGTTCCGGATGAACGTCCTTGCGGCAACTGCCGGTCATGCCAACTCATCGCCCTCGACCGCCATCCAGACGTATCGCTGTTACTGCCGGAGGTTTCCGGACGTGGAAAACTGACCATCAAGATCGAAGCTATCCGGGAGTTGCAACGCGACCTGAATCTCCCGCCGATGGAGTCGCGGTTTCGCGTGGCTATTCTGAAGCGCTTTGACGCGGCGACGCCCGGCGCAGCCAACGCATTCCTGAAAACGCTTGAAGAGCCGCCCCGCTTGGCCAAGCTATTGCTCACAGCGAATGAGGTGGATTCACTGCTCCCTACTATTTCGTCACGCTGTCAGATATTGGCGTTACGACCGCTGCCGGCCGCGCAGGTACACGGTGCGCTGGCAGCGCAAACCACGCTCCCAGCAGAACAGATCACCAATCTAGCGCAGATGGCCGACGGTCGCCTGGGATGGGCGTTGGCGGCGGCGGCCACGCCGGAAATGCTTGTCGAGCGGGATGGGCAGCTTGAAATGTTGCTGACGGCGCTGGATGGCGACCGGGTAGCGCGATTCGCTCTGGCCGGCCAACTCTCGCGGGAGCCGGAGACGTTGCCGGACATTCTGCGTACCTGGCTTTCGTGGTGGCGCGATCTGGCCTTGCTCTCGTGGGGCGATGGCACGCCGGAGATGGTGAGCAACATTGACCGGCTGGAGGAGCTGCAACGATATGCTCACGCGTGGAGCCGAACAGACATCCGGCGAGGGCTGGAGCAGACAAATCGTGCCATCCTGCAGTTGGAGCAGAACGCCAACACCCGTCTCGCGCTGGAAGTGCTGTTGCTGACGTACCCTTACCGGTCGGCGATTGGCAGCCCGGCCTGACCCAGAATCCTCAGCAGAACGACTCGCCGCCCTTTGCCGCCACCGCCTCCGCAATCTCGCTTGCCAGTCGCTTGAGGCCGGCGTTGTCCAAGGGAACACCTGAGGCGGGCACCTGCACAGTCCCATCCCGGCAAGGCACAGCCAGCGCGACCTCATAGGCCGACCCCCCTTCCTTCACTTCATAGCGACGCTCCGGCTGCAAGCCCTGCTCCTTAAGCGTGGCGTAGAGCCGATCCACCAACCCCTCGCCGTCCAGCAGCAAATCGTTGATCTCGGTTGCCTGTTGAAAGCGATCCCAGGTAGTATGCACAAACGTCAGTCGCCGCCAACGCAGGCTGACAATCGGTCTCCCCAACTTCATCAGCGGGCCGAGCTGCAGCTTGTAGTAGAGATGGTCAGCGCGCGGATGGTTCGGCTGATCGGGAAACAGCGCCGCCCGCGTGGTCAGCTCATGACCCAGTCTTTGGCAATAGTAATGGATGGCCCACTTCTGGTCGCCAAAGTCATGCCCGAAATAGAAGGCGACATATTCAGCGTGCATCCCCTTTGGCGCATACTCCAGCGGTATCCGGTACCAACGTTGCTGTCGAACCCGCTCAAAATCGGCCGGCTCCGACATCCAGGCTATGAGCACACGATCTTCAGGATACATTGGGGTATAATCGGCTCAAGTCTCGGTATATCACTGGAGTATAACATGGAAGACCCACGCGTTACAAAGCTTGCCCGAGTGATGGTTAATTATTGCGTAGCCGTTCAGCCGGGTCAGACCGTATTGTTAAGGGGCAACAGCGCCGGCATGCCGCTGGTGGTCGCCACCTATCGAGAGATCGTTCGCGCTGGAGGCAATGCCTTCCTGCTCTGGGACGAGGGCGATTTTGAGGAGATCTTCTACAAGGAGGCAAATGACGACCAGCTTCAGTTCATTGCCCCACCCTTGCGTCATATGTATGAGCACTATGATGCCCTGATCGCCATTATCGCCTCGCACAATACGCGGCACCTGAGCAGCGTCGAGCCGGCGCGTATCCAGCGCCGCAGACAGGCAACTCGGGAGCTTTCGACTGTTTACATGAAACGCGCAGCGGCGGGTGAGCTACACTGGACCCTCACTCAGTATCCCACCCCGGCGTTTGCTCAGGAAGCGGACATGCCGCTTTCCGATTACGAGGATTTCGTGTACGGCGCTTGCCATGTTGATGAAGACGATCCTGTCGCATTCTGGCGAAAGGTGGCTGCCGAACAGCAACGGCTGGTCGACTGGCTGGTCGGCAAGAAGGAGGTGCGCGTCAGCGGCCCAAATGTTGACCTTCGGTTGTCCATCGAGGGTCGCACCTTCGTTAATGCGGACGGCACGCGCAATATGCCCGATGGCGAGATCTTCACCGGCCCGGTGGAGGGGTCAGTCAATGGTTGGGTGCGCTTCACCTATCCGGCCATATACACCGGCCGCGAGGTAGACGGCGTTATGCTGCGGTTTGAAGACGGCAAGGTGGTTGAGGCCTCCGCCGGCAAGAATGAGGCCTTTCTGATCAACACGCTGGACACGGACGCCGGCGCGCGTTACCTGGGCGAGTTTGCCATCGGCACGAACAACGGCATTCGCCAATTCACCAAGTCCATCCTCTATGACGAAAAGATCGGCGGCACCATTCACATGGCGCTGGGCGAAGCCTACCCCGAGACCGGCGGCCGCAATCAATCCGCCATTCACTGGGACATGATCTGCGATATGCGCAACGGCGGCAAGATTTGGGTTGACGACCAGCTCTTTTACGATAGCGGCGAGTTCACGATCTGAGCCATCTACCCCTCCGGGCAGGCCGCCAATTGGCACCCCCTGCAGAGTCTCGGAATGCCTGAACTGCCGGAAGTGGAAACTATCGTGCGGGCGCTACGTGCCCCGCTGGTTGGTCGCACGTTCTCCGGCCTGCTGAGCGATTGGCCGCGCCACTGCGCCCTGCCGGCTTACGAAGCGATGCAACAACGCATCGTCGGTCAGCAGGTTACCGGAATCAGCCGGCGCGGCAAGTTCCTTCTGTTCGAGCTGGGATCCGGCGACACGCTGATCGTCCACCTGCGGATGAGTGGACACCTGGCGGTTGTGGACGCGCATCAGCCGCGCCATCCGCATGACCACACAGTTTTCCGGCTCGTCCCCCTTGCCGATGAAGGTGTTCAGGAGTTGCGCTTTCGCGATCAGCGGAAATTTGGGCGCGTTTATCTTGTGGTCGATCTGGACGAGGTGTTGGCCGGTCTCGGTCCGGAGCCTTTGGACGCCGACTTTTCCCTGGCGCAGTTTGAGGCGCGCCTGCAGCGCAGCAAGCGCGTGATCAAGACCCTCTTGCTGGACCAGACCTTCCTGGCAGGCGTGGGTAATATCTATGCAGACGAAGCGTTGTTCTACGCCGGCATTCGCCCCACTCGCAAGAGCGACACCCTGACGCCAAAGGAAAGAGCGGCGCTGTATGAGGCGATCCGTCAGGTGCTGAATACGGGGATCGAGCGAGAAGGGGCCAGCGTAGACCTTTACCTTAAACCGGACGGCAGCAAGGGAGACATGCAGAACGCGGTCGCCGTCTACGGGCGCACAGATCAGCCTTGTCTCAAGTGCGGCGCGCCGATTGAGCGGATCTCATTGAACGGCCGGGGCACGCACTTCTGTCCGGCCTGCCAGAAGTAGGGCCTCTGCGGTAAGCGTCTACCCTCTGCGGCGTCCCTTTGACGATGGAGCCGGGCGACGACCGTCGCCTCCGGGATCGGCCGGGGCCTTTTCCAGCCGCATATGACAATTCTTGTATTTCTTGCCGCTGCCACATGGGCAGAGGTCATTTCGGCCGACCTTGGGAATGTCCCTGCGCAGCTCGCGACCCTTGCCGCCCTTACGCTCAACAACCTGGTAGCCGGCCTGGCTCATTTGCTCTTGCCGGGCTGCCGCCTGTTCTTGCTGCTGGATGAACTGCTGATGATTGGCTACCACGCGGAAGAAGCGGTTGGCGATATCCTCATCGATGTTGTTGCGCATGTCGGCAAACATCTGGAATGATCTACGCTTGTACTCGATCTTGGGATCGCGCTGACCGACCGCTTCCAATCCGATTTCTCGCCGCAGATCATCCATTGCCGTCAGATAGTCGCGCCATTCATTGTCAATGGCGCTGAGCAGCAACTGGCGGCGGAAGTTCTCGTATTCCTTCTCCCCAATCTGCTTGCGCCATTCTTCTTGCTGGCGCAGCACATGGTCGCTCAGCGCCGACACCAATTGCTCCGGCGTCAGCGCCGAAAGGCTTTCGACCAGGAGCTGGCGTTGCGCTTCTGCTACCTGTCGGTGAAAGCGTTCTTGCTGGCCCTTGATCACCTGGAGTGAAACCCCTTCCACATTAAACTGCAAGAAAGCGGCATTGATTCCCTGGGCGGCGCGTTGCCAGATCTCGTCCCGCCGATTTTCTACAATCTGTTCGGCCAGAAAGCCATCGTAGAAGCTCTTGATCCGTCCCAGAAACTCGCGGCGCATATTCTCGCGAAGCTGTAGCTGGCCCGAGCGTAGGCTGCTCAGCCTTGCGCCGACGTTCGGCACGGGCGGCAGCAAGGGAATGAAGCGACCCATGGCCTGCAGCAACTGGAAGAGATTCTGCCCTTCTTCGAGATTCTGGTATGCCAGCGCCATGAAACGCTCCGGCAGCTCCCGCGGAGATAGAGCGGCCAACTGATTCCGGTCGAGCCTGAGAATGCCGGGGAGCAGGCCTCGAAGCCGGTTAAGCACCCCATTGACGTTGACTGTATCCGTGGCGTCCGTGCTGTAATCCCCTATAGCACGGTCAATCTCCCGCCGCACATATCCGGGGTAGTCTATCAGGTAGTTTGTAGCCAGATCGTCGATAGCGACTTCAAAAGCCTGTTGCACTTTGGCGTCCAGATCAATCGACTCACTCAGCAATATGGCCCGGCGTTCATCATAGATAGCGTTACGCTGCTTACTCATCACGTCGTCATACTCGACCACGCTCTTGCGAATGTCGAAGTTGTAGCCCTCGATTCGCTCCTGAGCATTTTCGATGATCCGGTCCAAGAGGCCCATCTCCATGGGCATGTCGTTGGGCACCATATTGCTGTTCATGAAGCGCTTGAGCCGCTCACCCCCAAAGCGGCGCATCAGTTCGTCTTCTACTGAGAGGAAGAAGCGCGACGAGCCGGGGTCGCCCTGACGCGCCGCCCGGCCCCGAAGCTGATTGTCGATGCGCCGCGACTCATGTCGTTCGGAGCCGACCACGTGTAGCCCACCCAGATCCCAGACCTCGCGGCGCTCTTGCTCGCTCTTTTGCTTGATATTGCGAATTAGCTCCAGCTCGCGTTTGGTCAGGCCGGGAACGCTCGCAACCAGCCGTTCCGCCTCGGCCATATCGTTGCCCATAACAGCCCGGATAAGAGCGGCCCGACCATTATAATTGTGATCAAAAACGATCTCAGACAGGAAGGCCGCTTCCGTCCGCGGCTCCTGCCGCGCCTGCAGATACCGGCTGTGCAAATTCATCAGCCGCAACGCTTCATCAGCAATCACGCCATCCAGCTCTGCTTCCGCCAGATAGGCGCGCGCCCGCTCGATCTGATTGAGGCGCACATAGCTCAGCACCTGCCGGATGTGCTGATAGTCCACTCCGTGGGTCTGCTGCATGTGCCGGGCCAGAAAGCCCTCTAATTGAAGCTTTTCGCTCTGCTCAGCGGCAGCCTGAAATTCCTCACGCGCCTTCTTCAGGCTGTCAACGAGGTCCTCACTTAGCCGCCCGTTACTACGCGCATAGGCACGCGCCGGCTGCTCCCCGTCAGTCAATAACTGGACGGCGAGTTGATTAAGCAGATTGCGGTCGAACATCTGCTTTTCCAGCGCTTCCGCCGAAAGACCCTCGGGATTGCCGCCCAGCAGGATATCCGTGCCGCGCCCGGCCATGTTTGTGGAGATGGTGACCGCGCCTTTTCTGCCCGCTTGAGCGACTATCAGAGCTTCTGAATCATGCTGCTTGGCGTTGAGGACACGATGCTCCACGCCGGCGCGGCGCAACATGCGGTCGATTACCTCCGAATGCTCTACCGAGGTCGTACCGACCAGCACCGGCCGTCCACTTTCTCGGACGCGCGTGATCTCAGCCACAATTGCCTGATCCTTGGCGTCTAGTGAGCCATACACCTGATCAGCGAAATCTACACGCTTGTAAAACACCGGCGCATCGCTCTTGGGATCAACGTAACAGACTTCCTCGGCGCTTTCCAGCTTCCGCCTTCGCTCCGCGAGGTCCATTTCACCTTCGCGCACGATATACTCCACGTTCGTGGGCAGCGGCGTCACCCCCAGCTCGTATATCTTGTCAAACTCCTCGGCGTCGGTCAGGGCGGTGCCGGTCATACCGGCCAACTTGTCGTATAGCCGGAAGTAGTTTTGCAGGGTGATAGTGGCGACCGTAACGGTTTCGCGCTTGATCTCGACGCCTTCCTTCGCCTCGATGGCCTCGTGCAAACCGTCGGAATAGCGCCGGCCGGGCATCAGCCGGCCGGTGAAGTCGTCCACAATGATGACCTGTCCATTCTGCACGACATATTCTTTGTCGCGCTTGAACATATACTCAGCCCGCAGAGCGTTATCCAGATAATAGGTCAGTTGAAAGAACCTGGGATCGTAGAGGCTATCCCCGGCAGCAACGTCAATCTCTGGAATACGCTCCTCGATTTCGGCAATACCCATCTCCGTCAAAGAGATACTGCGACTCTTCTCGTCAATGTCGTAGTGACCGTTGGGTTCCGCGTCTTCTTCCTCAACCGTGTTTTGCTTCAAGCGGCGGACGTAACCGGCAAAGCGCTGGTAATCCTTGCCGGACTTGGATGCCGGCCCGGAGATAATCAGCGGCGTGCGCGCCTCGTCAATCAGCACGTTGTCCACTTCGTCGATGACAGCGTAACTCAGCTTGCGCTGCACCAGCTGCTCCCGGCTGGTGGCCATGTTGTCCCGCAAATAGTCGAATCCAAACTCGCTGCTGGTGCCGTAGGTAATATCCGCCTGATAAGCCTCAATACGGCTACAGGGACGCCAGTGAACCAGACGTTCATCCTCTAACTCCGCGCCCGGATTGACATAATCAGGGTCGTAACGGGCGGAGAAGCGTACCGGGCCTATGCAGCCGACGGTCAGACCAAGGGCATGGAATATCTTGCCCATCCAACCGCCGTCGCGCCGGGCCAGGTAGTCGTTGACCGTCACCAGCTGCACGCCCTCACCGGCCAACGCATTCAGGAAGAGCGGCAGGGTGGCGACCAGCGTCTTGCCTTCACCGGTCTTCATTTCCACGACCTCACCCCGGTGTAGCAAGATGCCACCCATCAATTGCACCCGGTAATGGCGCAGGCCGGTGGTGCGCTTGGAGGCGACACGAACCAGCGCGAAGGCTTCCGGCAGGATATCATCCAGCGTTTCGCCGGCCGCCAGACGATCCCTTAGTGCCTGCGTGTGTTCCCGCAGTTGGTCGTCGCTTAGGCTATCGAAGCTCTCTTCAAAGGTCTCGATTTCTGCTACTGTGGGTCGAAGGCTGTCCAGCAGCTTTTCATTTGGGTCGCCCACAATCTTCTTCATCAGTTTTCGGAACATTAGCTTTCTCTTCTCGCTGCAGGCCTTGCCGGCAAGGTTTTCGCCCGGTCAAGCTGAATCGTCCTGCCCATCGGACACCCAAGATCGCGGCATCGACCTTACAGCATAAGGCAAGTTGGCGCTATCCGCCATAAGAGATCAATTAGAACTGGTCTTGCTACTCGTTGAATAGCTCGCCGACGCTGCGCCCCTCATGGCTGCGCAAGATCACTTCGCCAAGAAGTTTGGCGACCGAGAGTATATGGAGGTTTGGCAGCCGGGCCTGGTCTTCCCGGCTAATGGGCAGCGTATCGGTGGTTACTATCTCTTTCAGGGGTAACGAGGCCAGCCGGTCAACGGCCGGATACGAGAGCACCGGGTGGGTAAACATGATTGAAACGTCTCGGGCGCCTTCCTGTTTGACTACCTGCACCGCTTCGGCCACGGAGCCGGCCGTATCGACCATATCGTCCACGATAATCACGTTCATGCCCCGAACGTCGCCAATGAGCGAACGCGCCTGACGCTCCGTCGTGTTGCCGAAACGCCGTTTCTCCACCACGGCCAGGGGCAAGCCCAGTTGGTCGGCGTACTTCCGCCCGTCCTTGGCAAAGCCCAGATCCGGCGTGACGACCACTGTATTAGAGAGGTCGTGCTTCTTGAAATGCTCGACCAGCAAATAGCGCGCCGTCAGCACATCGCCGGGGATCTTATAGAAACCCTGGATCTGCCCGGCGTGCAAATCGAGCGTCATCCAGCGGTCGGTGCCCGCCACCTCAATCATGTCAGCCAGCAGCCGGGCCGTGATAGGCACACGCGGCTGCGTCTTCTGGTCGCTCTGCGAATAACCTAGAAACGGAACGACAGCCGTGATCCGCCCGGCGGAGTCCCGCTTCAGGCAATCAATGGCAATGAGCATCTCCATAACGTTGCGATGGAGCGGTCGGGCGTGCGTTTGGATGACGTATACATCCTGACCACGCACGCTGCCATGTAGTTTGACCCACATGCTCTCGTTGGGGAATTGAATGATATCCCAGCCGCTGATCGGCAAGCGCAGATAATCGGCAATTCGTTGCGCCAAGTCAGGGCAGCCGGACCCGGCAAAGATCTTGATGTCCCCATACCCAATGACAACCATAGCCTACTCTCCCGCCGACGCTCTGTTAACATCAGGGGCAGGCGCGCCTTGCCGGCTGACGCCTGCGCTCAGCTAAGTGAAACTCTGGCAAAAAGCTGCGTAACCGCCGAGTAGGGATCGATCCGGCGGGACGCCACATCCGCGATTAGCGCCTCGCGTTCCGCATCCGGCACCGTCACGCGCAGGCGTGCTGCCAGCATTTCCTGCAACAGCTGATTGACATCTTGCCGGCTGCGATCCTTCTCTCGTTCAAGCCATTGCCCACTACTCTGCAAGTACTCACGATGCTCGCTAATTGCTTCGGCCAGAGCCGGGATTCCCGATGCCTGGGTCGCCACCGTCTCAAACACAGGGACATGCCAGCTGCTTGCCGAACCCCTTCCATCTGCTTCCGCTGCTGTGGCGGCAACCTGCATCAGTTCGCCGTGATGGCGAACGCTCATTTCGCCGCCCAGATGCAACATCGTCCGCAGCGCTCTGACGGTCAACGCTGCTCCAGGGCGATCCGCCTTGTTTACCACCAGGATATCGGCAATCTCAAGAATGCCGGCCTTAATGGATTGGATGTCGTCGCCCATCCCCGGCGCTTCAATGACCACCGTCGTATGGGCGGCGCGGGCAATGTCCACTTCGGCCTGTCCGGCCCCAATTGTCTCGACGATAATGACCTCAAAACCGGCCGCGTCCAGCACCTTCAGTACCGCTGAAGTGGCCCGCGCCAGTCCACCCAGGCTCCCACGCGAGGCCATGCTGCGGATAAATATGCCGGGGTCGCCGGATAGATCGCGCATACGGATGCGGTCGCCCAGGATTGCCCCGCCGGTGAACGGGCTGCTCGGATCAACCGCCACAATAGCGATCCGCATCTCCTGACGCCTGAACGCTTTGGCCAATTCATTCACCAGGGTGCTCTTGCCGGTTCCAGGCGCTCCCGTGATGCCGACGATATGTGCCCGGCCTGTCAGCTCATACAGGGCGGCCACGGTCCGATGGGCCTCGTCTTCGCTCCGTTCAATATAGGTGATCAGCCGCGCGACCGCTCGCCGGCGACCCTGTCGCACCTCGTCAAAAAGCTCATTCACCGGCTTCCGCCCTGCGCGCGGCAACTGCTTCCTCAATGCTGGCAATGATTTGCTGGCTACTTGATCCCGGACCGAAGATCCTGGTAACCCCTAATGCCTCCAATGCTGGAACATCTTCGCTGGGCACAATGCCTCCCAGGAAAACCGGCACGTCGTCCATGCCTTCCAGCGCCATGAGCTCCATGATGCGCGGCACCAATGCATTATGCGCGCCGGAAAGTATGCTCAGGCCGATGACATCGACATCTTCCTGGATCGCCGCTTCAACGACCATTTCCGGCGTCTGCCGCAGGCCGGTGTAGATCACCTCCATGCCCGCGTCACGCAAGGCACGGGCGATGACCTTGGCCCCGCGATCGTGACCATCAAGGCCAGGCTTGGCAATTAGCACGCGGATCTTGTCCTGCACATCCATTCTATCGCCGTCTCCTCCGGGCAAGAAACCGGACGCCATTCAGCGCCGGGCCGCACCTGAATACAGACTGGTATTATACCGATAGGAGATCAGAACTCGAAACGCGAAAAGTGCGCCGCTCCACCGGAATTACCGCCCTTTAGTCGAGCAATGAGACCTGGGATGTGCGGGTCTTTTCCGAATTCAACGATGCCCTGGAGCTTCCCCAGCCAGCACCAGCCGGCGTGCCGCATCCTCAGCATCCTTGCTGCGCACCAGACTTTCGCCGACCAGAACGGCATCCACGCCGGCTACCGCCATCTGCCGGATGTCCGCTTCCGTCTTGATGCCGCTCTCCCCAACTACCAGCACGCCGGCCGGTATGCGCGATCGCAGGCGTGCCGTATTGGCGAAGTCCACTTCAAATGTCTGTAAGTTACGGTTATTTATGCCCAGGATGCGCGGCGAAAGTGGGAGAACGCTCTGCATTTCCTCTTCCGTGTGCACCTCAACCAGGGCCGCCATCCCCAGATTTCGCGACAACGCCAGCAGTTCCCGCATTTCGTTGCTGGAGAGTACGGCGGCGATCAGCAGGACCGCGTCCGCGCCGGCAGCTCGCGCTTCGTAGAGCTGATAGGGATGAAAGAGGAAATCTTTGCGCAGCACCGGCATCCGCGGCAACGCCTCCTTGATGTCGCGCAGATGAGTTAGCGACCCTTGAAAATGGCGCTCATCCGTCAGTACGGAGATCGCTGCCGCTCCCGCTCGCGCATAGGCCCGCGCCAGGCTAACCGGATCGTAGTCCGCTCGCAAGAGGCCTTTGCTGGGTGAAGCCTTTTTGCATTCGGCGATCAGCGAGACGCCGCGTCCCGCCAGCGCCGCGTAGAAGTCAACCGCCGGCGGGGTCACGGCTGCGAATGCGCGCAGATCGGCCAGAGGCACCTCCCGCATGAGCTTTGGTAGTTGCTCTCGATGATAACGCATGATCTCATCCAGGATCTCCCCCCGACGTTTGGCCACCTTTGATACGCTCATGGATACCTCCACACTCGAAGGACGGTCATTCCCCGGCGGCGGCAGGTTCGCCAACCGTCAGGCGGTTGCCGGCTAATCCCAGAGCGGCTACGGTCAGGAGCCGGCCGGCATCCAGGCTCCAGGGATACGAGTCGGCCAGCGCAATTAGCCCGATGGCAAGCCAGCCGGCAAGCAGCGCGATGCGCCAGTGGTCATTAGTACGCCGGCCGGCGGCAAGTTGCCATGCGCCGCCAAACCACAAAGCCAGCCACAGCACAGCGGCCAGCACTCCCACCTCAGCCGCCAGGTTCAGCGGGACTATGTGCGCGAACTGCGGCAGGACGTGAATCCCTTCCGCCATGATGGCAATAGGAAAGCCGCCGGCACCCACGCCGACTAACGGCCGCCTGGCAATGAAGTCCAGGCTGATCTGCAAGAACTCTTCTCGCTCGTCCAGGGACCGCTCCTCGAAAGCCGGAACCGGCGCTGCTTCAGATTGCGGCGTGTCCAGCCCAAGCCGGGCAGTTAATGGTTGAACTCGGGTGGCAAGCTGTGGCAGCCAGACGATTGCACAAAATGCCAGCAATATGGCCGCGCCCGCCGAGGCTGCGAGCACAGGTCGTCGCGATGCCGGCGACCGCCAGATGAGTCCGACTAGTGCGATACCTACACCGAGCGCAGCGGCGATCCACGCCGCCCGTGAAAAGGTCAAAAACAGCCCGAGCCAAAGCCACCACCAGACCACAGTCCAGAACCGGCTCTTTAGCAGAGGAGTGCACACGATAAGGGCATACGCCAGATAGCCACCCAACACATTAGGATGGAAGGTAAGCCCATAGGCCCGCAGCCAGCGCTCCCCGTCCACCGGGATGATCGCGGCGCCCGAAATATGCGCCGGCAACGCCAGCTCTCCCGGTAATCCCAGCGGTCCCTGGTTCAACACCTGGGCAATCCCTATCGACACATGAAAGCACAGACCGAGCAGAAGTACGCGCACAGCCCGTGAAACATCCACTGCCGGCTGCACCAGCCAGAGATACACAAGCAGCGCCAGCACCCAGCGAAAGGTTGTGTAAAGCGCGAATGGCGGCGAATAGGCGACAAGCGTCGAGAGCAGAGCCAGCAGACACAGGCCGGCAAGCGGCCAAAAGAAG
Organism: uncultured Ardenticatenaceae bacterium; assembly: GCA_964539885.1. Taxonomy (GTDB): domain Bacteria; phylum Chloroflexota; class Anaerolineae; order Promineifilales; family Promineifilaceae; genus JACKCB01. Next base: position 236,053 of record CAZIKT010000001.1, read on the forward strand.
ATCCGCGGCCCGACCCGTTGCACGCGGCTCTGCAGCAGCCCCAAAATCAATACCAGGATAAGCGCCACATCTGAGAGATGGACTCCCCAGGTGACATAGAGAGGCAGTGCAACTTCTACGACCGGCTCACCTAGCGGCCAAAAGACCGAGAAAGGCAGAAAAAGCATAAGCAGGTCGGTAGACAGCCGGCCAAGTCTGGGCATCACTTAATGCGCGGCAAGACGATTGGTCGTTGCAATCCAATCATCCAGGACCTTCAACGCTGCCCCACTCTCGATGGCGGCACGAGCAGCCAGCAAGCCGGCCTTCCAGTCGCCGCTCTCCAACGACAGGGCTGCCGCCGCATTCAGCAGAACAACGTCGCGCCGGGGGCCGGTCTCTTGACCGCTGAGTATCGCGCGGGTGATTCTCGCGTTTTCCGCCGGCTCGCCACCGCGCAACTCATCCGGCCTTGCCCGCCGCAGACCGAGCGCGTCGGCATCAAATGTGAAACTCGTCACCCGGCCATCAATCAGGTGACTGACCTGATTCTTGTCGGTTGTGGTCAATTCGTCCAGCCCGTCAGCCCCGTGGACTACGAAGGCGGCTCGACTGCCCAGCTGACCGAGCACACGCGCCAGCGGCTCGGTCAGCGCCGCGTCGTACACCCCGATGAGCTGGTGGCTTGCCCCAGCCGGATTGGTCAGCGGCCCCAACAGATTGAAGATCGTCCGCTGGCCCAGCTCCCTGCGCGGTCCGATGGCGTGGCGCATGGCCGGATGATGGTTGACCGCGTACAGGAAACCAATCCCGACCTCTTGCATACAGGCGGCAACGTCGTCTGCCGAAAGGTCCAGGCTGCCGCCGAGCGCCAGCAGCACATCAGCCGAGCCGGAGTGACTGCTGGCTGCCCGATTGCCGTGCTTGGCAACCTTGACTCCGCAGCCGGCGACAACGAAGGCTGTAGTGGTCGAGATGTTGAAGGTATGCGCGCCGTCTCCGCCGGTCCCGCAGGTGTCCACCAGTATCTCGCCGGGGGGCAGACCCGCGTTCACTTTAACGACATGCGCCCGCATGGAACGCGCGCTGCCGGCAATCTCGTCTACCGTCTCGCCCTTCATGCGCAGCGCGGTCAGATAGCCGCCGATCTGGGCCGGCGTCGCCACGCCGTCCATGATCTCATCCATGGCCGCCTCAGCCTGTTCCTGGGTCAGATCGCGCCTGTTGATTACTTCCGCGATAGCCTCTCTGATTGACATCTTACCGCTCCTATTGCCCGTTTCGCATGCGACCATCCAGGAAATTGCGCAGCAACCGTTTGCCGTGCTCCGTCAGAATGCTTTCCGGGTGGAACTGTACGCCCGCTACCGGGTATTCGCGATGCTGCACGCCCATCAGTTCTCCTTCGCGGGTGAAAGCTGTCACCGCCAGCACTTCCGGCAACGGCTCTTCAACAATCAACGAATGATAGCGGGTGGCGCGAAAAGGGCTGGGTATGCCGTCAAACAAACCCTTCCCTCGATGATAGATCGCCGATGTCTTGCCATGCATCAGCCGGGGCGCACGACTGACCTGCCCGCCATAGACGTAGCCGATGCACTGGTGACCCAGGCAGACTCCTAACAGCGGCGTGGTCGGCCCGAACTCTCGTATGAGGTCATTGGAGATACCGCCGTCCTCTGGATCGCCGGGGCCGGGGGAGATAACGATATGGGATGGCGCCAATACCCTGACATCTTCCAGAGTGATCGCGTCATTACGTTTGACCAGTAATTCCGCGCCCAATTCACCCAGGTATTGAGCCAGGTTGTAGGTGAATGAATCATAGTTGTCAATCAGCAATACGGTCATGATCTCGCCTCCGCACAGATAAGGTCGATCGCCCAACGTGGGGAGCAGCTTTCAATGTCTACGCCCCGGCAACACCAGGCCCATTATCTCCTTCATAGCAGCCACCTTCGGCATGGATACCGATGCGGCATGCTCAGCCCCAATTGCCAGCAGCCGGTCCAGTTCCGCCGGGTCAGCCATCAGGCGCTCATGACGTACCTTGATTGGGGCCAGCAATTCGATCACCACTTCGGCTACGCGCGTTTTGAGATCGCCGTAGCCGCGAGCGTTAGCGAAGTCGGCCTCGACCTCCGCTTCGCTCTTGCCGGTGACGGCTTTGTATATCGTCAGCAGATTGTCGACGCCGGCTTTCTCTGGGTCCTTGGAGAAGCGGATATCCCGCCCGGAGTCTGTTACCGCCCGCTTGAAGGCATACATGATCTCGTCAGGTTCGTCCAACATGCGCACGGCATGTCCCCGAACGTGCGCGAAGCTCTTCGACATCTTCATGGTGGGATCGTTCAAGCCCATGACCCGCGCGCCGGCTTCCGGGATCACCACCTCCGGCAGCACAAAGAACTCCTCTTCATACAGGCTGTTGAAGCGCTGCGCGATGTCGCGTGACAGCTCCACGTGCTGCCGCTGATCCTCGCCCACCGGCACTTCATGTGCATCGTAGAGGATGATGTCGCCGGCCTGCAGCACCGGGTAGTCGAGCAAGCCGGTGGAGACGCTCTCCTGCGTGGCCGACTTGACCTTGAATTGCGTCATCCTCTGCAGCCAACCGAGCGGGGTCACGCAATTCAGCAGCCAACAGGCCTCAGCGTGGGCAGCGACATGACTCTGAATGAATATGGTGCACTTTTCTGGATCAATGCCGCAGGCCAGGAGCATCGCTGCCATCGAGCGCGTCTGATAGCGCAGTTCGGTGGGATCCTGGGGCACGGTCAGGCTGTGCAGGTCGACCACGCAGAAGTAGTTGATCTTTTCCTCTTGCCCGGCAACCCAATTCCGGATGGCCCCCAGGTAATTGCCCAGGTGGGTGTTGCCGGTGGGCTGAATGCCGCTAAATACTCGTCTCTTTTCCATATCTCAATATTACCTTTCGATGCTGCGAATTGTGCTGCGATGCCGGCAATCACAGAATCCCCTGCTCAGCCCGCTCAATAGCCACCGCCAGGGCGCGAGCCTTGTTCATACACTCTTCGTGCTCGCGCAGGGGAATGCTGTCGGCGACAATGCCGGCCCCGGCCTGAATGTACACCGTCTCACCCTGCATCAACATCGTCCGAATGGCGATACAGGTGTCCATACTACCGTCGTAGCTAACGTATCCGATCGCGCCGGCGTAAAGCACTCGCCGCTCGCCTTCCAGCTCCTCAATAATCTCCATCGCCCGTACCTTCGGCGCGCCGCTCACCGTGCCGGCAGGAAAGGTCGCCCGCAACAGATCAAAGGCATCGAGATCGTCGCGCATCTGTCCCTCGACGTGGCTGACGATATGCATCACGTGGCTGTACCGCTCGACCACCATCAGGTCGCGCACGCGCACCGATCCATATTCGCATACCCGGCCCAGATCGTTGCGACCCAGGTCAACCAGCATCACATGCTCGGCGCGCTCCTTCGGATCATCCAGCAACTCCTTTGCCAGCGCCTCGTCCGTCTCCGGCGTCTCTCCACGCGGGCGGGTGCCGGCGATGGGCCGCACATGCGCCAGCCCATCTTCAAAGCGGACATGCATCTCCGGCGACGCGCCAATTACCTGCAAATCTAGCGAGCCGAAATCAAAGTAGAACATGTACGGCGAAGGATTCAACATGCGCAGCGCCCGATAAATGGCGAATGGGTGAGCGCTGGTCTCTCGTTGTAAGCGCTGACTCAACACCACCTGGAAGATGTCGCCAGCGGCGATGTATTCGCGGGCCGCAGACACCATTTCCTGATAGCGGTCGGGCGTCATATTCGATTGCAGGACGCTGTCGCCCGGCGCTCGTCGGCGCGCGCCCCAACGCCGCTGCGGAACAGCCGGCAGTGGACGAAGCAATCGCTCGCTCACCCGCTCGATGCGCTCAACCGCGGTCATATAGGCTACTTCGACATCTTCGCTGCCGCTCAGGTCCACGTTCGCCAGGATCTGCAGCCGGTGGCGGGCATGATCAAAGACCACCAGCGTGTCCGTCAGCAGGAACACCGCGTCCGGCGCATCCAGGACATGAGCCGCCGTTTCAGGCAAACGCTCGAACTCCCGCACCACGTCATAACCAAGGTAGCCCACCACGCCGCCGTTGAAACGCGGCAAGTCCGGCAGGTCGGCCGGGCGAAAGCGGGCCAGCTCCGATTTCAGAACATCGAGAATATCCTCGTCCGGCGCAAGTTGCCGGCGCTGCGATGACGCCCCGTTTCTGCGCTCTATCTCTCGGCCATAGAGCGAAAGCAGGCCGCGCGGGTTGACGCCGACGAAAGAGTAGCGCCCCACCTGCTCACCGCCTTCCACTGACTCCAGCAGGAATGAAGGGCTGGCCTCGTCCATAAGCTTCAGATAGACGGTCACCGGCGTCTCCAGATCGGCTGAAAACTCACGATACACGGGGATCAGATTCGCCCCGCCGGCGGCCAATTCCCGAAAGGCCGGCAACGTCGGCTGATAGACGGTTCGGTTCATAGCATCTCCTTTAAGAGCCTGCCGGAGAACGTGCAGGCACTCTTTGCGCGCTCGCGTCACTCCGTAAGATGCAAAACGCGCTCTCATCCCATCTAGGGACGAGAGCGCGAATTCTCCCGCGGTGCCACCCTGCTTAGGCCGGCGAACAAAAAACGCGCGGTGATTGCGCGTTTCCTTGTGCCAGCCTCACTCATTTCAATCCGGCGCCCTTTGGCGCGAGATATCAGCCTTGATAACGGTGGCCTCTCCGACCGGGGCTACTGGCCATCGCGTTCGCCCCGGCAACTCCCCGGTCCATTCGCCGGCGGCGCTGTCGTCAGCCTTTCAGCCAGTGGGCCGACTCTCTTTGACTCGCCTCGCCAGGTACTAGTCCGGTTCACAGTTGTTCGATTTTCGATTAACTGGCGACATCTTAGCACGCGCACCGGCGGGTGTCAAGATTCGCAGGCACAGTTTCACGTACTCAAAACCAGAGCGTGACTACTGCTTTTCGACGACCCGCAGCGGAATTGCTTCCGGCTGGGGCGATACGTCGTTAATTGGGCTGACGCCGGGGCGTTGTGGGGCGATCATCTTCGTCCCCACCCGCATTAGGGTCGGCCCATGATGCAACATATTGGTGTAGGAGGCGTTCGCTAGCGGGCAATGGCATTCTTTGGCGGCAATGCTCCGGCGCACCTCACCTATGCGCTCGCCGAACCAGATTGACTTAAAATCGTAGTTGTGGTCGCGCAAATTGCCCAGGTTGTCGGCCCGCACACAACAGGGCCAGACCGTGCCGTCGGCATAAATCTGGGCGCTGGCCCAGCCGGCATAACAGGGGATGACCTGGTCTTGCTCGTCCAGGATGCGCTTCACCAGCCGGTAGTACTCGACGCGGAAAGCCTCTGTGAAGCGGGCCATTCCCTTGAAACGCTTACTTTCAATATAAGCGATCAGCCGATCGATGGCCGCCGCGTAGCTCTCCTTGTCCGGCGTGATTGGCAGGCCGACCGTGTCCAGCTCGACCCGTGGCTCGGCAATCTCGGTGATGAACTGATCAGCGCCGGATCGGTCGGCGTAGGCGATCAGCTCGTCCAGATGGCCGACGCTAAAGACGGAGATGACCGAATGAATACCGATGGTCAGGTTGGGCAGTCCGTTCCGAAGCTCCAGCAACTGCTCCAGACGTTCCTCGAACTTCTCGAAGTTGCCGGCGACGCCGCGAATGAAGTCGTGTTTCTCGCCAATGCCGTCGAGCGACAAGTTGATGATCAGCTGGCTATCGGGACATGAGCGAGCAATGCGCTCCACCTTCTCCGGAATGGTCTTGAGTATGCTGTTGGTGGGGATATTGATGATGCCGGGGCGGTTGTGCTCATAAGCGAGCTGGCAAATCTCGACGATGCCGGGAAACATGAACGGCTCGCCGCCGCTGACCGTGAACCAATAGGGCGCGCGCCCCAAAGACGCCAGTACCTTGTCCCATTCTTCGATTGTTAGCTCGTTCTCGCGCTTCATCCAGATATTACAGGTTAGGCAGCGCGAATTGCACTTGGGTGACGGGGAAAGGGTCAGGTTAAGGGGTAACATCCGCGGCCGGCCAAAACGACGATAGGCCTTAAACATCGGAACCCGCAGTAACACTTCCAACATTGAGTTCATGACACACTGGGAGGCAGCCGGCCGGCTACGTCTTGATCTCCAACTCCTTCGTAGACGACGCAATCTCCCAGATAGCGTGATCCTTCTTTGTCTTGAAGTCGCGCCAGCCGAGGAAGCGCCCGTACGCCTCCAACGCCACAAAAGCCCAGGTCCAGATGAATTGCTTCGGCCGCCAATTCAGGTTTCGCAGCAATAGCCCCAGGATTTTTCCGCCGCTCATGGTGGCGACGCTGTAGCCCAACATCTCCTTCACATCCAGATGGCCGGCATAGATACGGCGTCGCTGGCGCAGAAAGTCAGCGACCGTTTCCGCGCCCTTGTTGAAGACCACGGACTCCGGCACATAGCGCACCGCGTATCCCTGACCGCGTACCACCGGCTCGACACTGGCCTCGTCCACTGCCGTGTGATACGGGATGCGCTCGAACACCTTGCGGAAGGCGGTCATCTCGCCGGCCTTAAAGCTGTGCAGGTTGATTTGATGGTGCAGCTCCCATAGCAAATGCACGCCGAATCCCATGAAGGTATCGGGATTATTCACTGGAACAGGACGGCAACTGGTCATACCCACCTCTGGGTCGGCCAGCGGCGCAACCAGTCGCTCAACGGCGTCATACTCCGGCAACAGATCGGCGCTGCACAACACCAACACCTTTTCCGCCGCGTGGCGCAAAAACAGATTGATCGCCGACGCCTTGCCCTCGCGCTTCTCCTGTATCAGCAGCCCAATGCGCCTATCCTGCGGCATGACTGCCCGCACTTCCCCTTCCGTGTTATCGGTGCAGCCGCTAATAACCACAATGATCTCGGCCAGCTCGACAATCTCCAACCGTTGATGGAGCACTCGCTGGAGGAGTTTGCCGATGTTCGCCTCTTCATTATGGGCGGTAATGCCCAGGGAGCAGCTGATCTTTTCAGTCATCCGGTTCGTATCGGGCTGAGAAGCGCGCACAGGGCTTCGCGGGCTTCACTTTCGCTGATCTGGTCAAGTATAGCGTATGGGCTGGGGGCCAGCCACCACGCCCAGCGTCGTCGCCGCTCCGGCCAGGTTACCCAACAGGCCCGCCCCCAATGTAACCAGGCCGATCTGCATCAGCGACTCATGAAAAAGCAGCAACCCGGCCACTTGAATCGCCAGCACGCCGCCGAGCGCTGCCACGTAAGCCGGCCGCTCCGCCGATAGCGCGTAGTTCAGCCAGATGTTCATCCCGGCGAAGCACGTCGTCGCCAGCCCGACCACGCCCAGCAGAAGACCAGGGTCTGCGTACGCCCCACCAAACAGCGCCTCAACCAGTGGGCCGGGAAAAAGTAAGAAGAGCGCAGTCAGTAATAGGCCGGGCAATGTGGCTGCCGCCAGGGCCAGCAGCAATATCGGCCGCGGGTCGCGACCGGCAGCCTGGCGCTGGGTCACCTTTGGAAAGAGCACCAGCCCCATCGCTAACGGGATAAACAGGTTCATCTTCGCCAGCGTGACGACGGGGCCGTAATAGCCAGCAAGCTCCGGGCTGAAAGCCCGTTTGACCGCGATGGCATCGAGGTTAATGATCAGGGCGAAGAAAAGCAAGCCGGCCAATGTGAGCAGAGAGTAGTTCCAGCTAACGGCGCGATCCGGCTTCAGTCGGTCGCCGGCGCGAAACAGCCGGCGCAATAAACTTAGGGCCAGCACGAGAGCAACAGCCATCGCCAGGGGTAGCGCCATCAACGCCCCGAATGCCTGCCAACCCAGCATGAGTAGCACAGCGCCAAGTACCAACCGCATGCCGGCCTGCACAACCTGCACCGAGCCCAGGCCGCCAAAGAACTGAATACCCTGCAACGTCCCGTCAGTGATCGGTCGTAGGAAGAGGAGCAGCATTGTCAAAGCGGCGGCGACCATCGGCCAGCCCGTTGGGAGGCGCAAAAAGGATTTCACGAGTGGGCTGACCAGCAACGTGAGCGCCAGGGCGACCACTCCCCAGCGCCAGGCCCAAACCCAGCCCTGGCGTAAGAAGCTGCCGGCCTGCGCCTGGGCATCCGGCCCCAGGCTCATCTCAGCCGTGTAATAGGCCATTACATTGCGGATACTGTTGGTCAGGTAGACGGCAACCTGCAGGAGCGCGGTGACCGCAATGAATACGCCGTAGTCAGCCGGGGTTAACATGCGGCCGGTGTATATTTGGAACAGATAGTCCAACCCCCCGGCCAGAAACGTGGCCGCCGACATCACCAGCGCGTGGCGCATGCCGGCCGATTGCAGCAAGGTCCGGAAGCGGTCGATCATGGCGCTTCCCGTTGGGTCAGGGGAATTAGCAGGCGGTCATCCGGCTGCCGGCTGCCGGCCTCATCCGATACAGGCCATCGCTCCAGGGTGCCTGGGTCGTACAGTCCGATGGCAACGCTAAAATCGCCGGCATCATTCGGCCAGACAAACGGATGAGAATCAGCCACGATTTTGCCGGGCTGCCAGGAGTCAAGTGGGTAAGTATTCTGAACCGGCAGCGCGTCGTGCTGCGCCACAATCTCGCCGGCCGCGTCGAGGACATGCGCAAAGACCTTGGCGTCCCCGACACTGGTTACATCGGTTTGCCAGTACAGTGTGATGGTTGCCGGTTGTCCAGGCGCGGGGTTGACGGGCGCAATCTCGTAACCTACCAGCTCTACCTGCTCTCCAAAGCGATAATGCAGGGGCGCTGCCCCCGCAGGCAGTTCGTCCAGCAGCCAGGCGGATTGATCAGCCAGTAGCTGGGGTCGCAGCCAGCGTGCCTCCGGCTCCCCTTCCAGCGCCTCGGACTCCAGCGTCAGGAAGACATCCTCACCAGCCCACTCCGATAGCGGTATGTCGAACCATATCGGCTGGTCAGACGTGCGCAGGCGTTCGACAGCAACTTCATATTCCTGCCCTGCCGCATCAATGACTATGCGAATCAATCCCTCCCCTTCTCCTACTATTTGTGCCCCGGCGATCAGCCTGGAGGCCAGAGGAACCGTCAGCGCATAGCGTATCGCCGAATCACCGGGCGCGCGCACAGCCCCCAAGCTCGTGTCCTCTAGCTCTGCGGGAACGGATTCCAGGTGGAAGAAGCGTTCCTCCGGCAGCCGCTGCGCCGTCCACAGGGTTAACAGGAGGTCGTTCACCAGCCGCTCCGTTGCCCCGTCGCGCTCGTCGCGGTCGACTGGTGTGACGGCCTCCAGTTCAACTAGTCGGGTCAGCCCAGGCAATCGTACCTGGCTGGTGGCCGCCTCCCAGACAAGAAACACACCCAAGATCAGGATGGCCGCCCAGACGGACGCTGCCGCCAACCGCTGGGTGCTCGGCCGGGCCAGTACGAGGAATACCGAAGTCATGCCCAGCATGACCAGCGACAAGCCGGCAAACAGCTCGCCCTTGAATGCCGCCGGCTTGTACTGTTGTAGCCGCAAGCGAAAGAGCGCCGGCAAAAACTGTTCGCTGACAGCGCTCAACCACCAACCGCCCGGCGCGCCTCCCTTGGAATAAGTGCGCAGATCCAGGTTGCCCGGTCGCGGATACTCATTGATCTCGACGGACGCTCCCAGCCGATCGCCGCCCACTGTGCGCAGGGTCACTGGCTCGCTCATCGTTGCCTCTGGAGCAGCCAGGGTCACCGCAAAACGCTGGCCGGCGCTATCAGGCTGCGCCGGAAATGAGAAGCTGTAGTAACGGCCGGCCGGCGCATCTAGAAGGAGCTCAGTGCCGTAGAGATTACCATCCGGCGTGCTCAGCGAAATCGCTACCGGTGTATCGGTTGGACCGGCCATCCACAACTCGATCATCGCCAGCCGGTCCGCGCCCGACACAAATGTTTGGGTCACCTGATTCGGGCCATACAGCACCGAGGCAAGCGCCGGCGCAGGCACGCCGGGAGCGGCCTGCTCCTGTGTCCAGGGTCGCGGGAACAGATAGTGCGCGTCATAGAACATGGGTACCTGCACCTGCGCGCTTGCGCTGCTGCTGCGCCACCAACCCAGCGACATGAGGATCAGCAGCATCACGAGCAGAATTACAAGGGCAAGGAGTGCTTTCTTCATCGCTTATCGCAGGAGGGTTTCATGCCGGCAGTCAGGTCTACAGATAATAGCGCGGCACGATATTGCCAAGCAGGCTGACCACGTTGAGCAGCACGATGCCCACCCGGAGGGCGTTGTGGCCCGCCGGCCGCCAGCGCTGCGGCAACCAGGCCAGCAGCCCCACGGCGAAGAAGGCCAGCATGGGTACGACCGTCCCCAGCCAGTAGCGGCCCTGTAGCCCGCGCCCAATGCCGTACTCCCACCAGAAGGTAAGGTCATAGAATTGCAGCATCACAATCGGAAGCGCGATAACCACCGCCAAAAAGAGCCAGACAAGGAGCGGCGGCGCTCTGTGTCCGGAGCGCCATTCGTCCCAGCCCGGCAGCGCATGCCGTTTGCGAATGAACAAGAGCACGAGGCCGGTCATCGCCAGCAATGTGAGCAAGCGCAACAGATGATAAACCCAGGGCGGCAGGGCGGTGTCCAGCCAGCCAAAATGCGCCCACCAGCTAACGAAAATGCCGCCCCACACCGACTGGTAGTAATCTAGCAAATGCTGCCAGGGAGTGTAGTCGTAAAACGGGTTCTGAACGATCCGGTGTCCCTCCACCACCGGATTGAAGTAGAGCAGATCGTTATTCAGCCGCCAGCTACGCTGCATCCACCACCCGACCGGCACAGTAATGGCGATGCCCATGACGACCGCTGCCGCTAACACTTGCCGGCGTCGCCCTCTTCCACGCCACCAGTCATACGCCACCAGCAACGCGATCAACGGCGCTATCCCGCTAAGCGTTGGTTTGGTGAGCATTCCGACCGCGAAGACTACGCCAGTCGCCAGCCCGTTGCGCCAGTTGAGGCCATCGCGAAAGATCAGCAGCGAGAGCCAGATCAGCAGCGAATAGAAAAGGATAAACAGGCCGTCCACGCTGACTACCGCCACGATCTCGCTGATCAAGGGGTGAAAGGCAACCAGGGTAGGGACCGTCAGTCGCATGCCGGGGTTGGTGGGAAATAGGAGGCGGGTGATGAGATAGGCGACCAGCACAATCGGCGCACCCACGAGCACCGCAAATAAGCGCTGCACCTGCGCCCTATACAGCAGGTCGCCGCCGTCGAAGAGCCGGTAAACTCCGGCAGCCACCACATAGTATAGTGGCGTGGCGTGCATCAGTTTACCAACCCCCTGCAAATCAGTGCTGCTGCGCAACTCAGCCGGCAGTTCACCGAATGCGGTCTCACCAGGGCCAACCGGCGTATCGCTGAACGCCTGCCGCTGTTCAGGGGCGTAGGGCAGCCGGCCCACATCAGCCAGCTCGCGCGACAGCGTCACCTCATCCGGCAGCCAGACATCGGCCTCGTCCGGCAACCGGCCGTTCTCAGCGATAAACTGGATCACCGCGTAATGGTCGTCCTCATCCGGTCCCTGCCAGAGGGGAAAGGCCAGGCTCCACAGTACGCCCTTCACCAGCATGATCAGGCAGAGTAGGGCGATCAGCCACCACTCGCGATCGATGGACGTCAGGCGGCTGATCATGCCTGTGTCATTTCCATGGCCAGATTACTGGACGTACCCCCGGCGTCCCGGCCAAGCCGCTGTTGAAGAGTTTGGGAATCGCTCGCGCCGGCTCTCTGAGCAACCAGATAGCAATGCGCGCTGCGCCTGCGCCAGCGCTTCACCAGAACGCTTTCTAGCTTGACGAACAAGGGAGTGAGCCTTTCCATGGCCGGCAACTGGTCCGGCATGATCTCCCACAGCCAGAAGAGGACACTATATTGCTCCGCCATCGTCACCTGAAAGCCGGCCTGCGATAGCCGCTCCTGCAGGTCGGCAAACGTAAAGCGGGCGTTCACCTCGTCGCCCAGCCAACTGGGATAATACCTGCGCCCTAGGCGGATGATAGGATTGTCCTCCACTGTCTCGATGAGAAAGAGGGTGCCGCCCGGCCTCAAGCAGCGCCGCACTTCGGCCAACGCCCGGCCTACATCGCCGATGTGATGCAGGACGTGTTGGATGTAAATCAGGTCCAACGCGCCGTCCGCAAATGGAAGCTGCAAGCCGCTGCCGACCAGAGCCGGCCCGTGCCGCAGCGCGTGTTTGACGCGCTCAGGGGCCACGTCTAGCCCAATGGGCCGGCGACCGTATTGTACAAAGCGACTCATATTCCAGCCGGCCGCGCAGCCCACGTCCAGGATACGCTCCACCGCCGGCCCGCAAATGATCTCCTTTTCCACGGCGAAATAGGGCAGCACCGAATAGCGACTTTGTGACCAGTTGTCGCCAAAAACGACAGGTTTGCGGTAATCCATGACAGGACTGATCAGCCCCGGCGCGCCGGCTCAAAGACGTCAATCCGGCGCAGCCCCAGGCGGTGTATGAGATAGCGCACGGCGACGCCCAGAGTTTGCAGGCCGTATTTCACGCTTCCGCTGAAGCTGATCGAGGAGGCCTCATTGAAGTAGCGCGTGCTGACCGGCACTTCGGCGAAGTGAAAGCCGAAGCAATGGGCCTGGAAGATCATCTCCGTATCAAAAACAAAATCGTTCGAGTTGCGCAGGAAGGGAACGGTGAGCAGCAACCGCCGGCTATAGGCGCGATAGCCGGTGTGGCACTCGGAGAGGCTGGTGCCCATAACCAGATTTTCCACGCCGGTCAGGAAGCGATTCGATAGATACTTGTAGCGCGGCATCCCGCCCTCCAGCGCGCTCTTCGCGGGCAAGAAACGCGAGCCCAAAACAAAGTCGCCCTGGCCGGTACGGATGGCGGCGATCATCTGCGGGATGATCTGCGGATCATATTGCCCGTCCGGGTGCAACATGATCACGATTTCCGCCCCCAGTCGCAAGGCCTCCATGTAGCAGGTCTTCTGGTTGGCCCCATAGCCGGCATTGTGCGGATGCACAATTAGGTCGAGGTCCAATTGGCTGGCGATGTTTGCTGTGTCATCCATACTGCCGTCATCCACCAGGATCACCTGGTCCACATGTTCGGCCGGAATGCGCCGGTAAGTGTCCACCAGCGTTTCGGCGGCATTATAGGCCGGCATGACCACGATGACTTTGCTCATACCCGGTGATCATAACCTTGATTAATGCGGGAGTGCAACCTCGGCGGTGTTGCGCCGCTAAGGGGCCGTTACCGTAACTGTGCCTAGCGTTAGCCCGTCAACGCCGCTGGTCGGCGACCCGAGCATGAAACGGCCGCCGGCGGCGGTTTCGTAGATGCCCGCGCGTAGCGTGTACTCCCCGGGCGGCAAATCCGCCGGCAGCGTCAACTCATGCAGTTGTCCTACCTCGTCGCCAAAAGACAGGCCGTCGAGCTCCACACCCCAACCGTCATGCTGCGCGATGATCATGCCGGACTCATCCAGCAGGTGAAGATACACGGCGAATGGGCGCGGCGGGGTCGAGAAGACACGCCACACGGTGAGCAATTCCAGGCTTGCGCCGGGCGATAGCTGCGCCGGTGCTGCCGTATGTCCCGCGAACTCCAACGCCGGCAAGGCCAGCGCGCCGGCCGGTTGAGGAGCGTAAAACTCTACCTTGTCTGCTGTGGGCGTGTGCAGTTCCAGTCCGGAGAACGGTGATTCCTGCCAACGAAAGTAGCTGATCCGGCTTTCGCCGTCCGCCGTATCCTCCGATCTCGCGGCCGGCGGATAGAGTCGCTGGAGGAGTGGAGACCCAGGCAGGCTCCCCTGCTCTACCGCTGCCCAGGTCGCCTCCGCCGGCGCCCACACCAGACTGCTGCGGGCATCATAACGGCGCAGGGTAAGGTAATTGGTGTCAATCGTCGCAGTGTAGCCGGCGAGCGGCATATCCGGCAGATCAACGCCCGACAGGGCAAGGGCGGCGCGTGGGCCGTCCGGCAACACTCTGTAGACAAGGATTGACTTACCGACGCGCGCATCCGGCGTCCGCCCCCGAAAATAGGCGAACCTGTCAGGGTCTTCCAGGTAGACACCCTGCAGATGCGTCTCGCTAATCGCATATACGCCGGCAGCCGGACGCGACGGATAAAAACTCGACAGCGCGGTCTGGTTTTCGGAGAAGGGCCAGGTCGGCAAATCAATCGCCGGCACGCCGTACACGCCCGGCGGGGTAGTCGAGAAGAGGGCCGTATAGACAAGCGGGACGTCGTTTGCCCGCAAATAGTCGCGTAACGTCGCCACGTCCTGGCCCCAATCGAGGTTCGAGTCTACGGCGATACGCCGGCCTCCTTCCGCGCCGCCTGCCAGCCGGTTGAAATAGGCCAGGTAGTGTGGATGGGCGGTGAGGCTGACAATGGCCAGGAGGGCGAAAGCCCCCGCAACCAGCCGCGGCAGCCAGCGCCCAGGCAGATACCCCGGTCGCAGGAGCCAGCCCACTTGCAGAAAGAGCAGGGGCAGCGCCGGCAGCAGATGCCGGTAGCCGACGTTTATGCGGCCGGCCATCGCCGCCCCGATCCAGATGGCCGCCACGAGCAACGGCCAGCCCTGTTGCCAATCAACTTGCCGGCGCCAGAGTGGGACGAGCAGTGCGAGGCCGAGGAGCAGCAGCGTGGGCAGTGGCGTCTTCGCCAGAAACACGACCGGGAAGTAATACCACCAGCCCCCTTCATTGATCTGCCCCAGCAGATAGGTGCGGTGGCCGAATTGCCCCGCCCCACGCACGGCCCGCAAATTATCGGCCAGGACGGACAGATCGAAGCGTTCGACCGCCAGCAGGACCAGCACCGCCAGCAGTAGCCAGCCGGCAATCTCGGCCACAGAGAGCAGCAGACCCCGCCTTCCGGATCGTCGCCAGCCCAGGTAGAGCGCCATCGGAGCCAGAGCCGCGATTACCGCCGCGCCCGAGAACTTGCTGCTGACGGCAAGCCCCAGCGTAATGCCGGCTACCACGTAAAGCCGGCGGCTGGGCCGGAGCCAGTATCGCCAGAAAATGAATACCGCCAGGCACACAAATAGCGTGGTCCCCATGTCGGTGGTGGACAGGCTTCCATGCGCCAGCACGTTTGGATCGAAGGTGAATAGTAAGAGGACCGCCAGCGCCGGCAATGTCGCGCTGGTGGCGCGCCGGCTCCAGGCATATAGCAGCGCGCCGGTCAACAACGCCATCCCTGTCACGAGCAGCCGGCCTGACCAGAGCATCTGCAGGCCGGTGGTATTACTCTTCCACAGAAACGCGCTGCTCAGCGTCAGTGTCGCAAAGCGCTCTCCCCAGAAGGGGTGATCCAGCGGCAGGGCTGGGTCAAAAAGCAATCGCTGGGGCAGTCCAATCAGGGCATGGATGAGTAGTGGATTCTCGATAGCGGGCCACAATCGCGACAACTGCCAGTACATCGCGCTACCGAATAGATGCAGCGGCTCATCGAATGTGGCGCTGCTGTACGCGGCGGTGCGGCTCAGGCGGGCAAAGAAGAGGAGCAACAGAATGACGGCCCACACCCGCGCCCACTTGAGCGAGATCGGCCAGAGTGATGGCAGTTGACGAACTTGCCGGCGGGTAGATCGAGCGCCATCCATGCCGCCAATTCTATCAGAGCGGGCTTTCATCGGCAGCGCTTGCCCCCCCCCCCACAGCCATGCTATTATCCCAGCCGCGTGGCAGGGTCGGATGCCTGCTGAACACTTGTTGCCGTCCGCAAAACGGCTATTATCCACCCCGTTTGCCAGAAATAGCGCCGGGCCGAGCGAAATCCGGCCCGGATACCACCACTTTCAAACCCTTAGGAGGATTCCACTTGTGTTAAATCGCGAACCGTCTGAGAAAGACGGCCATACTCTTCGGTCAAGATTATCTGGAAGTCGCCCCGCTCAATGGCTGGTAATAGCCTTGCTGCTGCTGACCGTCGCAGGGTTGTTGGCAGTCGCCCTTGTGTCGTTCACTTCGCGGTCGTTTGCCTATGGAAGCGTTGAAACGCCGGTCTTCCTGCCCATCGCCCGGCTCGATCCCACCGTCACCCCCACCCCCACTGCTACGCCGGTTGTCGTATTGCCGCCGACGGTGATTGGTGAGGTGCCCCTGCCGGGGGCATATTGCCCAAACGATGTGGAAGTGAACCCGATTAGCGGCTATGCCTATATCACCAACAACGGCAACAACACTGCCAGCATCGTCCAGGAGCTCAATCACATCCGCACGCTGCCCGTCGGCGAGTGGCCGTCGCGCGTAGGTGTAGATCCCAATTCCACCCGCGCCTTTATGGTCTCGCTGCGGGAAACCACAATCAGCGTATTCGATTTGAGTTCGCTGGTCATGACGCTTCCCACCTATGGCGAGGCGTTCGACGTCATCTACAACCAGGTTAACGGCCTGCTGTATGCCAATGACCTGTTCAGCCGGCTCACCGTCTACGACGGCACGACCTATGAGTTCAAGGGCTACATCAACCTGGCCTCCGGCTGGCTGCAGGGCATGACGGTGGACCCCAATACCGGCCTGCTGTACGTCGCCAACCTGGAGTTGGGTAAGGTGTTTACCATTGACGGCATGGATGTGGTCGGCGAAGTGCAGGCCGGCTGGGGCGTGCAGGAGCTTGCCATCGATCCCAACACCGGCTACCTATACGCTGCCCACTCTACGCCGAACGATGTATATCCCCATAATATCAGCATCATGAAGGACAGCCAGCTTGTGACCTCCTTCAAGACCGCCGTTCGCTCGCAAGACGTGGCTGTAAACCCCAACTACGGCCTGGCTTATTTCGCCAACCCGGAGGATGATGACATCACGATTGTGCAAGGGGTCGGAATACTTGGTACGTTCAACGTTGGCGACAATCCCTGGTCGTTGGACGTCAATCCACAGACGGGGCGTGTCTACATCGCCAACCGGGGCGAGGATACAATCAGCGTGTTCGACATCGCGACCAATATGGGCAAGATACCGGCCGGCAAAGAACCGCTGACGGTGGCAGTCGATGTCCAACGCGACCTCGCCTACGTCACAAACCGAACCTCGCACATACAGTGTAATCCACTGGGTCAATGCGAGACTGTCTGCGATCCGGGTGCGTCCGTCAGCGTCGTGCGCTGATCTAGTTGCGGCTGCTCCCATCAATCAAGACCCCGCAGGTCCGGCAGACCTGCGGGGTCTTAAGTAAACGGCCCTCTCAAGGTTCTATCTCGATTCCTCCCAGCTTAAGCCGATCATCAACCTGACGCTCGCCATTCACAAACACCGGCAAACGCGTACCTGAGACCGGCTCATACAGTCCAATCCAGAGCGTATACGGCCCGTCTGCCAGGTTTTCCGGCAGCGCGAAAGTGTGCGCGTCGACGAACACCTCCCCAGGCCGCCAGCTACTCGTCGGCCTGAAGCCATTCAGCGGCGCGCCGTCCCCTTGAGCCACGACATTGCCCTGGCCATCTACCAGGTGGACGAAGACCACGTAATTCTCATCCATGAGGGCTGATGCCCGCCAATAAAGCGTCAGCGTCGCCGGCTGACCCGGGTTGCCGACCGCAGGCTCCAGCATGTAACCATGCAGCTCGATTGCCGACGGCTCGCCGAAATCCGCTCGCAGCGTCGTCTCCATCGGCGGCAACGCCGTCTCCATCGGCCACGGCTCGACAAAGACGTCGGCCAGTTGCACTGCGTCGCTGCCGAAGAGGCCGCCGGCCCGCATCGGTTCCTCGCTCCCCGGCGGCAACAGTGCCGCGATGATCCGGTGGTTCCCGTCTGCCACGGCTGGTATCGGCAGGTCGCTGACGGTAGTCAGTAACGCGCCATCCGGCCAGGACTTCGAGGGGTCAGCGCCGGCATAGACAGGTTCATCCAATTGCTGCAATATCTCGTCTTCAGAATTGACCAGTTGCAGGCGCAGACGGTAGCCGGGGTCCGGCGGGCTATCCGCCTGCCAGAACAGCGTCACCGGCAGCGAGTGGCCAGGCCGGTATACCTCATCCGTAGCCACACGGTAACCCAGCAGTGTCAGGTCTTGACCAAAGCCGGCGTCGACCCGCTTGTGCCCCGGCAGATACGGCAAGTCATCCGGCGCGGTCGCCGGTTCGAGCGATAGCCTCGGCCTTAGCAATAGCTCCGTTCCGCCGCTGCTCGCCGGCAGAAGCTGTCCATCCTCGGTGCGCACAACCTGCAACCAGGCCTGATACTCCCCGGGCGGCAATCCGCCCGGCAATCGCCACAGAGGTCGCTCAACATGCAGGGTTTCCGCCGGCCAGAAGCCCGGCGGGTACGAGTGCCACAGCAACTCACCATCATTCGTCCATGTGCGCCCCTGCTCGTCAACCAGGCGCAGGTAGAGGGTGTATTGCCCGGCGGCCGCGGCACTCTTGCGCCAGTAGAACTCCGGTTGCCACCAGCCGCCCGATTTGCCTTGGCTAGGGACGCTAAAGCCGGCCAATGTCAGCTCGCCGCCCCAATCCACATTTGCCGGCGCGATATTCTCCGGCAGACTTGCGACGGCCGGCGCCGGCATGAACGCGGAGACGACCCATGAATTCCAAAGGCCATCATAGTTCCACTGTCGCAGCCACGGCCACGACGCGTCCTCCACACTCGCCGGCCCCGCGCCCTGCGCGTTTTCTACCAGCCAGAGCAACTGCCCTTCCTGCAATGACCATTGAAGGTCGGCTACATCCTGCCGGTCAATAATTGTCCAGGGCGCGCTGCCCTGATAATAGCGCCCGAAGGCTGCCGACAAGCCGGGATCAGTCAGCACTATCCGGTCATCCTCGCCGGCCAATCCTTGCAGGTCGCGCGAGAGAGCGCGGATATCATCCTTCCGCAGATCGGGCGAGTAGGATTGCGCTTGCAGCCAGCTCAGCTGCAACGTGATCAACAGCAAGCCCAGGCCCAGCGCTCGTCCCCGCCAGCTTCGCCAGGGGTACAGCCAGCCGGCGGCCGCCAACACCAGCAACGGAGGCAATCCGGCGAGGACAAGCCAGAGGCAGTTCGCGGCCGGTTGAGATCGGTAGAGCAAGTACCAGGCGATCAACGGAACCAGCAGGTAAGCCAGCAGAAAAACAACCTGCCGGCGACCGCGCCGCCAATATGCCACAGCGCCGGCCAGGGCCAGAGTCAACATCGGCGCGTACCGCCACCACTGATAACTCAGGCCGGGCGCAATCCCCACCGCCAGCAGGCCGGCGGCCCGCGCCGGTTGCCCGCCGGGGGATATCGCAGCGAAGGCAGAGGTAGCTCCAGGAGCGGGGATGGTAAGCACAAACAGGGCCAACCCGGCCCCGGCGAGTGTTAGCGTCAACCAGGCGACGCGACGAGCTTGCCGGCCTTCAGTGACCCGCCAGAGCGCGAGGGCGGCGAGCAACGAGAACAGGACCAGCGCCGTTTCCGGCCCAACTTCCTGGCTGAACCAGACGTGAATGGGCGAGAGCGCCAGCAAAAGCGCCGCGCCCATGCCGGCCCGGACGCCGACCACCTCTCGGCCCAGGCGATAGATTAGCGGCACAGCGAGAACGCCCAGCCACAGCGCCGCCACCCGACCCAGTTCGTTGGCGTCTCCGAGCGCTACCTGCAACGCAGCCAGCAAGAGTGAAAACAGCGGCCCTGTCCAGCCGGCCGAGTATGCAGCGTCGCTCGCTGGTTGACCGCTCAGCAGCGTCGTCAAAGGTTGCGCCGCCTGTTGCAGCTGCAGCCCCTCTGCGCCCCATAGCGATTGGCTGGTTAATTGGTGCATCCGCACCGCAAACGCGAGCAGAACCACTGCCGGGACCAGCCGGCGATCAGGCCGTAGCCAACTAATTGTCCCGGCGTTCATAAATCGTGAAGTTCGCCAACTGATCAGCCAGCCGATAATCGCGTTCCACCAGGGTTCTGAGCGCCGCGAAGCTGTCGAACGCCGCTTGCGAGTCTTGCTCCGTGCCGGAGACCCAGGGCATGGCGTCGTTGTGCGCGACCACCACGTAAGCCGGCTGCTCTGCCGCGAAATCAGCCAGAAACTCCTCCCGATAGTCCAGCCAGGCAAAGTCGCCGTAGAGTGGGAAGTTGAAGATAAAGCGGGAGGCGCTCTGGCGATCGGACAGGAAATAGATAGCCGGTTCGAAAGCCCAGACGAGCACCGGCTCATCCGGTTCAGTGTGCTCCTTCAGGTAGTCCGCCACCTCAATCAGCGTCCGCGCGGAAAAGCCCCAGCCATATACCCCGTAGTCGCCGCTGACATAGTGCTCCGCCAATGTCAGTCCTCCCGAAGCGACCGACCAGAAATCGGCCACCTTCCGGCCCAAATCACGCTGCCGGTAAGGAGACGCCGGCATTAAGGCCAACAACAGGGGCACACTCGCCGCCATCATAAACAGCGCCGGGCGCGCCAACGACAGCCCTTGCCGGGATAAATACCTCTGGGCCAGTGCATCCATGTTCAGAAAGAAGTGGGCGATCATGATGGCCAGCGGCGGCAGCATGGTATGTAAATGCCCGTCATAGTATTGGTTCTGCACGGCCGCGTGCATAAAGCCGGCAACCGCCCACAGCGGCAACAACCACTGATAGCGGGGCCACGGAGCGACCAGGCCGGAAAGAAGCACTTCCGCCAGCCAGACCAGCGCGAACAGGCGAATGGCAGGCCGAATCTCCCAGAAGAAGCGGAAGCGTTCCACAGTATACGCCGGATAGCTGAGGTCTTGGGCGAAGCCGGCATTGTAGCGGGGGATATAGCCGAATTGGATGTCCAAAAAGGGGACCAGTCCACCGCGCAGGCCGGCGATGACTACAAACAGCAGCAAGGGCACAGCAAAACCCACGCAAAGCCAGACTACGCCCTTCCAGCCGGCCCGGTTCCAACCCCTATCAAGCAGTAACACGGTCGCCATGAAGGGCAACATCAGGCCGATGGGATATTTGGCCAGCACGGCTAACGCTACCATAGCCCCGGCAATCATCCACCAGCCGGGTCGCGAATGGCGCAGCCCAAACAGGAAACACATCACCCCCAGGATCACAAAGAGATTGAGAAAGCCTTCGGTGTGAGCGCTGTGCCAGAAATCAACGCTGTAAAAGAAGACGCCGTACAGGATTCCGGCCAGTAGAGGCGCGAATCGCCGCTGAAAGAAGAGCGCGGTTGTCGCGGCCAGGGCCACGCCCGTGCCGGCCTGCCAGAGCCAATCCAGCAACCTTATGGAGAGCATGGAGCGGCCGAATAGCTCCAGCGCCAGGGCGTGCAGCCAATGGGTCATCGGCGGCTTCACATTGAAGATGTCGCGGTAGATGACTTTGCCGGCCAACATCTCGCTACCGATATGGGCATATTCACCCTGGTCGCTGCCGAAAGGGTAAACCAGGTTGGGCAGACCCATGATCAGCAGCGCAATCAGGACTATGAGCAGCTCCACCCATAGCCGCCGGGGCCACACAGTCCCGTTGCTCGCTCCCCGATCGTCCATCATCCTCGTTTGCCGCCTTTTGAGTCTCTTTGACCGTCTTTGGACTGGGCCAGCATTATAGCATGACCGGCCGGCTCGACCGGATCACGGCGCAATACCAATTAGCAGCCTGTCGTCCGGCAAACGCTCACCGGCCGCGGAAGTGACCGGCAGCCGGAGGCCCGTCTCCGGCGCATAGACGCCGATCGCCAGCATCGCGGCCCCCGCCGGCAGTTGCAGCTCAATCGTGTCCTGCACCACTTCGCCGGCGTCCCAGATGCTGGTTGGATAGGCGCCCTCAAGCGGCTGACCATCCCACTGCCCTACCTGGTTCCCTGCTCCATCCAGAACATGCACGAAGAAGGCATAATCCTGTGTCATCTCACCGAGCGCCTGCCACTGCAGCGTCAGCCGGAGCGCACGATCGGCCGTGTGCTGCTCATCATAGCCCTGCAAGACAAGCTGGTCGCCGAAGCGCGCCCCGGAAAGATGCCGCGGAGCTTCGGCCACTGTCGAGGCGGGTGCGATTTTCACCCAGGCCAACGGGAACGGTGTTTCCAACGACTGACCACGAGCGTTAGTCAAGGGCAGCAGCCCATCGGCGGTTGGGGCAGCGATGCGCAACAAGGCCCGTGCCGGCTGCGCACCCTCCACCACCGGCAACGCCAGCGTAGCTGAGAGTGGTTGTCCACCCAAGACGGCTAGCTGCTCATCAAGCTGCGCCACGATCTGGCCGTCCCGCCCCACCAACTCAAGCTTTATGGGCGTCGCCTCATTGTCGTTGAGACCGAATCCATACAGGACGACTGCCAATGAATCTCCCGGCATGACCTTATCCGAGATGTCAACGCCCTCGACCTGCCAGTCGATCATGCGCACACAGGGACGACTGTCAGCCGCAACTGGTTGGTAGATCAGCGGCCGAGCAAATTCACTCGCCAATAACCCCAGGCCGGCAACCGCGAGGATCGCCAGCCCGCCGCCGGCTACCCAGGCCAGCGCCCGTCCACCCAATCGCCACAAGCCTACCGCCAGCAGCACGGCCACCGAAGCTGCTACAGCGTACGCCAGGCGGCCCTGGTAGCCGGACCAGTTAATGACCTGGACATATCGCAACAACGACAGGTAAACGCCGAGGACAGCAACGCAGTTCAGGGCCATTACGACCGGGTCAAAGGCAAGCGAGCTGCTCACCTCCGGGGGTGCTCCGCGGCGGCTCCGAATCCAGTCGCTGACCAACAACGCCACTCCCGCCAGCGCCGCCAGCAGCATGGCTGCCAGGAGCCAGTACACCGCCGCCGGCAGCCGGATGTTCAGCCAGCCAAAGGTTGCCCAGTAGGTCAAAAGATGCGTGGTGATGAACTCCCCCAGGTCACTAGACGTGAAAGGGGTCAGGCGGGCGATTGAATCGTATTTGGCCTGCAAGTGTACCGCCCAGGTCAGCGGGTCGCCGTAAAGCTGCTGCGAGCGCCAATACCACCAGCCGGCGATCAGCAGCGGCATGAGCGCAAGCACTGCCGCGCCGGGGATGAAACGGCGCAGGGTAACGCGCCAAGTGCCTCGACCGGCTCCACAGCCGATCAATAGCCCCAGGAAGGCCGCCGGCCACAGTGCGAACAGGGACAGCTTGGTCAATGCGCCCAACCCCAGCACTGCTCCCAGAAAGACGATACGCCGGTTAGTGACCTGCCGCGCCAGCGAAGAAGCCAGAAAGACGATGCCGGCTCCTAACAGAACCGTCAGATTGTCGTTGTTTACGCTGGCAGTGATAAAAAGGAACTGCGGATTGAAGGCCAGCAAGGCAGCCGCCAGCAGGGCAACACGCCCATCTCGCGGCGCGAGCTGCCGGCCAATGCGGTATGCCAGCCAGACCGCACCGGCCCCCATTGCCAGCGAAAGGAGACGTACGGCGTGAAATGCGGCAAATTCGCCTGAGTAGGGAAATGCCTCCGCAGCAGTATGCAGGTAAAACTGTTTTCTGCCCGGCACGGCCGGATCAAGTGGAAAGCAGGGTGCGAATTCAAATGAGAGTAATTCGTCAGTTGCCCCGGCTTCATGGACAAACAGACGCCAGACGCCGGCCCCCAACAGATAGTAGAGCGGAGGCTGGTTGGCTTCCATGGTCAGGTTGTCCGCCGCCTCCGGCTGCATCACCGGCAGATTCTCGGTCCGCGCCAGCAACTGCAGATAGCGGACGTGGTCCACTTCGTCGGGTGCTTCACCCAACGGGGTGACGACGCTGTAAGCGATACCCAGGACCAGGTAACCGGCAATGATCAGCGGTAACGCCAGCCGCCGGATGCTGCCTGACACGTCACTCATCCTTTCGCATGCGATAGCTCAGCACAGCCAGGACAATCACGATCAGGATCAATGTAGCTGCGCTGATCAGGCCGCCGAGCATGAAATCCAGTGGGCGGAAGCTGAGGACTATCTCGTGGCTGCCCTCCGGCGCGTACACCGCCCGCACCAGGTAGTCGGCCTGGTAGATCGGGGTCGGTTCGCCGGATACCGTCGCTTTCCAACCTGGATAATAGCTATCGGACAAAACAACATACCCTGGGGCCGCCATTTCGGCCTGCAAACGCACCTCGTTCAATCCGTATTCGGTAATGGTCACAGAGGATTCGCGGTCGCTGTCGTCTACTTCCGGCAACTCGTCGCCGGCTGACTCCAACACGACTAATTCATCCAGTTCGTCGCTGTGCTCCAGGACACTGTTTAGCGCGTCGTCCGCTTCCACCTCCAGAGCGCGATGCACAATGAAGGCGCGCGGCAGAAAGCCTTCATTCATGTAGACACGGGTCTTGCCGGCTTCGAATGCCAGTTCCGGGCGCGGCAGGTAATACAGGATGAAAGCCAGATCGTCTTCAACAGCCGTGCCGCGTTGTAGGAGCGCTCCGTCCGGATAAGGATCGCTGCCGGCGCTACCCAGCTCAATGCGCCCATCGCCTTCATATCTCACTTCCAGGCGAAAATCGCGCCCCCATTCGGAGGGAAACGCCCCGAACAGGAACGAATGCCAGCCGCCATCACCACTCAACGTGGACGCCGGCAACTGATCATGCGCCAGCTCCTGGCCGCCGTCGCCGGTCAGTACGCGCACTGTGACCAGGCCGTCCCCCGCATCCTGAGCGCGCAGAAGCAGGTCGACCCGATGTAAGCCGGCGTCATTCATGCTAAACACCTGGCTGACACTCTCGCCGGACTCCAGCGGTATCCAATTCTGCTGTTGCTCCTGAGATGCCGCGACCACGGAGTCGCCCTGCCACCAATCATTGATGGTGGTAATGTACTTCACGTTGAGCAGGTCGAACAGAGGCGAATCGAGGCCGTGCAACGGCATCAAGATGCGATTGAAGCGGATCGCGCTCTCTCCCTCCGCGGCGTTGTAATAGTCCACATGCCGGCGGGGCAATCCCGGTTCGTAGCCGCTGGCGTTGCCGATGCGGGCCAACAAAGAGGAGTTGGGGTAGAAAACGATCCCCTCCGCCGGCGTTGCAATGCGGTATTGCTCTGTATCGGCCTGTAGAAAGTCGACGATTGGAGACGCCGGATAGTAATCGGCCACCGATGAGACCGTGTTGTAGCCGTAGCTCATCAAGTAGAGATCGGCCACGATCAGCCCGAACGCCAATGCTCCAAACCAGTTCGCGGAGATCGCTCTCCGAATTCGGGCGACGAGCAGGCCGGCGGACAGTAAGAGGACAAGCAGCGCCCAGCCCACATACGGCAGCAGATAGCCTGCCGTGCGAATGACATCATCGCGATAGGCGATAGCGTATCCGGACAGGATTGTTGGCAGTAAAACGCTGACGCCGACTGTCGCCCGGACAAGTTTCGCGCGGTCCGGGACCTCCGCTGAGAGGAGCCGATCAAAGGCCAATGCCGCCAGCACCGCCCCACAGACGACGGGAATGATGGCCGCCCGGCCCGGATAGAGGCCGGAAAAGGCCGGCAACACGTAAAGCAGGCCGTATGCCGGGGTCCCCAATGCCCATAGCAGACCCAGCAGACCCCAACCGGCGAAGAAGAGCGCGATCCGATCGCGACGCAGAAACAAGGAGAACCCGATCAGGAACAGGGGCAGAATGCCCAGATAAATGGTGACCTCGTTGTAATTGTCAATGCCCCACCAATTGTTGCCGTGGCTGGGATTGCCAAAGAAATTGGGCACAATCGACACCACCGCCCGGTCCCACAGGCCGCTGAGTAGCGAATCCCGGAAGGGCAACGCCCGGCGGTGAGTTTGGCTGAGGAAGCTGAAAGCCGGCCATATCTGCACCAGCGCCAGAGCAATGCCGGCGGCAAAAGGCAACAAGTAAAGACCCGCCAGGCCGGCCCGTCGCCGCCAGCCGGAAGCCCCATGAAACGTCGGCCAAAGCCGCCACAGGCCATACGCCGCCAACGTCATGCTTGTATAAAGCGTCCAGTTCCAATGCCCACCCAGCCACGGAATGGCAAAGGCGACGGCCGTCAGCAGTCCATAAATCACCCCTTTGGCGGGTTTGCCTGCGGACGTTTCCACCTCGCCGATCATGCTCTCCAGAAACAAGAATTGCAAAGGAAGCCAGATGACTGCGGCGTGCACAACCTGCCACTCCAGCCAGACCATCATCAGGCCGTTACAGGCAAAGAGCACACCGCCGACGACCGCGGCCAACCGATGCAGTCGCAGCCTGCGCAGGAAAGCGTACATGAACAGCGCCCCAAGCAGCATTTGCAGCGCAATCGTGCCGTCAACAGCCGAATACCAGGGCAAGAGGTAATACAGCAGCGAGAGCGGATAAAAGAGACCGGCCTGGGTGTTGTAGGTGAATGGATAACCGGTCAGCACGTATGGGTTCCAGAGCGGCAGCACCCCTTCCCGTACGCTCTCGGCCATGAACTGCTTCACCGGGAAAATGTAGTTCACCACATCGGTGAGCAGCCAGTTCTCGACCTCCACCGGCTGATTGGGTTGCTGCCAGGGTGGCCAGCCCTGGTTGATAATGTCCAGCGGCATTAACACCCGCCCTGGCACCAGCGCCGGAGCAAGGAACAGGAGCACGACAACCGCCAAAAGGCCGATCGCCGCCAGCTCGCGCACCCAGGTCTGTCGCGTCCAAGGTTGGTTCATCGCTGTTTCACACTGCCCACCAGACAGACAAAAACCGGGTTTCGCAGGGAAGACCCGGTTAGAGCCGACCGGCAGATCTTGAGCCGTGATTCTAACAGCTAATCCAGGGGAGAAAAGCCGGCGCGACCGGTTCTCGTTATTGATTAATCGCCGGCTAGACTGTATCATCATCTCGATGTCTTCTCGGGAACCGGCCCGCAAGGAAGACTGCCGACCTGTCAAATCTCACCGGTGGAGTGAGTGAACTCTCCCCAAGCATCATCTGGAGGCAATCGAATGGACGAACTACAGGCTCAATTCGAGACGGCTGCTGCCGAAGCGCAGCAGCTAACCAAACGACCCGACAACAGCACGCTCTTGCGCCTTTATGCGCTTTACAAACAGGCGACGGTGGGCGATGTCTCCGGCAAGCGACCCGGCTTTACCGATCCCACGGGTCGCGCCAAGTATGATTCCTGGTCCAAGCTGCGCGGCAAATCGTCGAAGTGGGCCATGCAATCATATGTGGATCTGGTTGCGGAACTCAAGAAGGGCTGAGAGAGGCGGATTGTCGCCGAATCGCGGAGAGTGCAATGAACGCAGACGACAAAGAGAAGGAAGAGCCGAAGAAACCCGCCGAAGAGCCGAAAGAAGAGATCGTCCAGACGCAGCACAGCGTGGTGATTGGCGGCGCGGAAATAAGTTACACCGCTACCGCCGGCACGCTGATCGTGCGCGAAGAAGTTGATGAGAAAGGCGCTCAGGCGAAGGCGCTGATCTTTTTTACGGCGTACACCAGAGATGGGGCGGAGCCAGGGAGCCGGCCGGTTACCTTTTCGTTCAACGGCGGTCCCGGCTCGTCTTCAGTCTGGCTGCACCTGGGTTTGCTGGGTCCCCGGCGGGTGGAGATGGGCGATGTGGGCCGGCTACTACCCCCGCCCTACGGTTTGGTAGACAACGACTATTCGCTGCTGGACGTGAGCGACCTGGTCTTCATAGATCCCGTCAGCACCGGCTTCAGCCGCGCCGCCCCAGGTGAGAAAGCCGATCAATTTCACGGCTTCAAGAAGGACATAGAATCGGTGGCGGAGTTCATCCGGCTTTACCTGACCCGCTACGGCCGCTGGTCATCCCCCAAGTTTCTGATCGGCGAAAGCTACGGCACCACCCGCGCCGCCGGGCTCGCCGGACAGTTACAGGAAAAGCTGGGCATCTATCTCAACGGCATCATGCTGGTCTCAGTGATCCTGAATTTCCAGACCGGCCGGTTTACGCCCGGCAACGACTTGCCGTTCATCCTCTTTCTGCCTACCTACACGGCGACCGCCTGGTATCACCGCCGGCTGGAGGACGACTTGCTCGCCGACCTGTCGCAGACGCTGGCTCAGGCGGAGCGATTTGCCCGGGGAGAGTATCTACTGGCGCTGATGCAAGGAGACGCGCTGCCGGAGGCGGCGGCAGATGCGCTGGCCCGCAAGCTGGCCCGCTTTACCGGCCTTTCCGTTGACTACGTCCGCCGAAGCGACCTGCGGATAGGGAACATGCGCTTCATGAAGGAACTGCTGCGCGACCAGCGGCGGACCACCGGTCGGCTGGATAGCCGCTTCACCGGCATTGACCGCGACGCCGCCGGCGAGACATTTGAATTCGACCCTAGCATGGCGGCAATTCAAGGGCCTTACACGGCTGCGCTCAATGATTACGTCCGCCGGGAACTGAAGTTTGAGAGCGATCTACCATACGAAATCCTCACCAGCCGCGTCCACCCGTGGAGTTTCAAAGAGCATGAAAACCAGTTTCTGAATGTGGCGGAAACATTGCGCAAGGCGATGACAGCCAACCCATACTTGAGAGTGTTTGTCGCCAACGGCTATTACGACCTGGCCACTCCCTATTTCGCGACTGAATACACCTTTAACCATATCGGGCTGGATCCTTCGTTGCGGGGCAACATCAGCATGAGCCATTACGAAGCCGGCCACATGATGTACATGCACCCACCGTCGCTGGCAAAGCTGAAGTTGGATTTAGGCGACTTCTTGGGAGCGGCCCTGCCCCGCCGGGAAGAATAAGGCCCGGCCATAACGTCAGATCCGGTCAGGTTGGTCGGTGCACCAGGTCGGCCCCAAGCGCCCCCTGCTTGCTGGCCATCGCCTGGCGCAACAGGGCTTCCGCCCCTTCACGGGCGTGTTCCTGCGTGCCCAGCATGGCGGCCAATTCACTGACCCGGCCGGCCTGATCCAGCACCGCCACATGCGTGGTGGTGCGGCCATGGTCTATCTGCTTGCTGACATGGAAATGGGCGTCGCCGTAGCCGGCCAGTTGCGGTAGATGGGTGACCACCACAACCTGGTGCTGCTGATCGCCGGTCAAGCCCCACAACTTGCGCCCCACAATGCCGCCCACTCGCCCGCCTATTCCTTGGTCAATCTCGTCGAAGATCAAGGTGGGAGTAACGTCAATTTGGGCCAACGTAGCCTTGAGCGCCAGCATCAACCGCGCCGTCTCTCCGCCGCTCGCCACTTTGGCCATCGGCTTCAGCGGTTCGCCCGGATTGGTGGAAATCATGAACTCCGCCCGATCAATGCCGGTGTGGTCGAACGCCAGTCGCTCTTCGCCGACGTATACTCCGTCCGGCTGCCGCTCACGCCGGAAGGCGACGCGAAAGCGGGTGCCGGTCATATGAAGCTCGGCGAGCTCATTCTCCACTGACTTCGCCATTCGCTCGGCGGCGGCCTTACGTTTCTCCGATAGATCTGCGGCTGCAGCGCCGATGCGCTGCAGGTAGCGCTCACATTCCGCGTTTAGTTGCGTAATCCGTTCCTCACTATGCGAGATTTCCTCCAGGTCTTTGAGCGCTTTCTCGCGGAAGAGGAGTATGGCTTCAATACTATCGCCGTACTTGCGCTTGAGCAGGCTGATTAGCTCCAACCTTTCTTCGGTGTAATTGAGCCGCTCAGGGTTAAACTCCAGCGACTCCGCATAGTCGCGCAGGTCAGCGGTCAGCTCATCAAACTCGGAAACCAGCCCCTGCAAGCGGGCGACCCACCCGGCCCGGCTTTCATCCAGGCGCGATAGCTGCGATGCGGCCCGTTCCGCCTGGTTTAGCATATCGCTGGCTGCCGGCGCATCAGTGGCGGTCTCCTGCAACAACCGCAGCATCTCATTGGAGTAGGCCATGAGCTTCTCAGCGTTGGCCAGCCGCGTGCGCTCGACGCGTAGTTCCTCTTCTTCGTCAGGCTGCAAGCCCGCTGCCTGGATTTCCTGGACCTGAAACGCAAGCATATCCTGGCGCCGGGCGGCGTCTCGGGCATCGTCGCGCAGGCGTTGAAGCTCCTGCTGAAGCTTGTGCAGTTGGCGCACCTGTTGGGCCAGCGCATCGCGCTCGCTGTCGAGGCCGGCATAGGAATCAAGCAAAGGCAAGTGGGATGCCGGGCGCAGCAAGCTGAGATGTTCTCCTTGACCATGAATGTCCACCAGATGGTCGCCGATCTGGCCAAACAGGGCCAGCGTAATCACCCGGCCGTTGACCCGGCAGATATTCCGGCCGTTCATACGCAGTTCGCGCGCCAGGATCACAGTCTGACCGTCGTCCAATCCCTCCGGCTCCAGCACCGGCAGCAACGTCTCCCGCATGGAGGGTGACAACTCAAAGGTGCCTTCCAGGTAAGCGACCTCGCTCCCGGCGCGAATCATAGTCGTATCGGCGCGCCCACCCAACAGCAGCATCACCGCGTCCAGTATGATCGACTTGCCCGCACCAGTCTCGCCGGTCAATACGGTAAAGCCGGGCGAGAATCGTAGCCGGAGTTCGTCAATGATCGCGAAGTTCTGAATGAAAAGTTCGCTCAACATGAGTGAATGCAACCATGACCTAAATCACTTGACCTGCCAATAGGCGGCTGCGGGGGCAAGGAACAGGTACACGGCCGGCCAAAGCAATGCGAGGAATGAGCCGGGATTGACCAGCACCAACAGAAGGGTCCCTAGAGATGGAATGATCGCCCCGATTACTACCATCAGGGCCACAAGGTGCGGCATGTACCGACCGCGATGTCGACGGGCCGCGCGAAACGAGAGCCGGCCGATTAGCGCCCCGCCGCCGGCTGCCACAAAAATCACAAAGAAGCCGATGAAGCGTGCAATAATGCCGCCAATCAGACCCAGGATAAACGCCACAGCCGCTGCCGCCAGGTAATCGATGACATTGGCCGAAAAGAACACTTCTTGCGCCTCGTGTACGCATATCGGACACATGTACCCAACCGGCGTACGTTTGGCGCACTTCATACAGATTGGCCGGCTGCAATTATAGCAGCGCAGGTTCGTCTCAGTCTCAGGATGGCGGAAGCATACGTAAAGAATCTCGCCTTCATCCGCTTCCTCATGGACAGGCGTGGGCGTGACAGGCGGGATATCCGCTTCCGGCGGGGCCATGACCGCCGGAGCGCTGTTGGCTGTCGGGCCGGTGTGGCTGACCGCAGCAGCTGGGATCTCCGGTTCAGCTTCCGCTTCCGGGGGGCTTAGGCCTACTTGAGCCGCCTCGTTTGCCGGCTCCAGTTCCAGCACGCGTTGATATGCCTCGT
Source organism: uncultured Ardenticatenaceae bacterium (assembly GCA_964539885.1). Classification (GTDB taxonomy): domain Bacteria; phylum Chloroflexota; class Anaerolineae; order Promineifilales; family Promineifilaceae; genus JACKCB01. The sequence goes on from CAZIKT010000001.1 coordinate 267,175, forward strand.
GTTGCGCGCCGGGATCGCTGGTTACGCGGGCCAGTCCCAGCCAGGCAGCCGTTGTCTCCGGCGCTTCGTCCACGATCTGCCGGTAAAGCTGTTCCGCCGCCTGTTTCTTACCCACTTCCTCCGTCTTGCTCGCCTGTCTAAGCAGAGCGCGAACGCGGGGAGAGTTGTTCGTCATGCTCATAGTTCCTTCGTTCAGATAGTCGTCCGCCGGATTACCTGACTCCGATCAGAATGTGCCGCAAATTCCTTCAAGTCGGCTTGGACCGGTTGATCTACCGGGGGTGCCAGTAACCGAAGCGCTGCATTAGCCGGTGGTAGAAGTAACTTGCATTCCCAACCCGCGCGAACGTGCAAGAGTTCTCGTTCTGACGGATGATCACCCGGTCGCCGGATAGGATTGGGAATGCGCCCTGCCCGTCAATTGTCAGCGCCGCCTCCAATTCAGTTTCAGCCTCAATCGATACCACTGCCGTTTGATGAAGCACAACGGCTCGGTCAAGGCTCAGGTGCGGCGCGACCGGGATAACCAGAAAGTTGGGCAATCGCGGCCATAACAGAGGGCCGCCCGCCGCCATTGCGTAAGCGGTTGAGCCGGTGGGGGTTGCCACGATCAGCCCATCAGCCGTGTAAGTAGTCACATAATCATTGTCAACGAAGAGACGAAGCCTGACCACCCGTGCCTGACTGCCGCGCCCGATGACGACGTCATTGAGCGCCGCCATCTGCGTGACGCAATCGCTGCCGCGCTCAAGACGCGCATGCAACATGAGCCGTTCTTCCGGCCACCAGTTTCCCTGGATGACCGGGCCCAGTTTCTCCTTCCAATCATCCGGCTCGGCTTCACTCATGAATCCCACGCGCCCCAGATTAATGCCGAAAATGGGTATGTTGTGGGGAGATGCGTAGTGCGCCGCGCGCAGCGTTAAGCCGTCGCCACCCAATACAATTAACAGCGACAACCCGGCCATGTTCTGCACCACCAAATTATCCGCCAACGCGCCGTCGCGGTCCGGTGCCGCTAGGCCGGCGACCCCCTGCCCGGCCAGCCAGGATTCGATCTCGGCTGCTAGCGATTGGGCATCATCTTTGTTGGGGTGGTAAAGGATGCCGACCGTCTTCATCTCAGGAGCGCTCGCCGTCGTCTCCTAAGGATCCCAGCAGTGGAGCGGTGTGGAGATAGTTCACCAGCTCCGCCAGCGAAATCCGCTCTTGCTCGCCGCCGGTCATCGGTTTGACGATCACCGTGCCGTCAGTCAGCTCCTCCTCTCCGATGATCAGCGCCAGGCGCACCAGATACTTGTTGGCCTCGCGCAATTGGCTCTTCAGGCTGCGGCGGCTGCGAGCGAAAGCCAGATACGCGCCGATTCCCGCCTGACGCAGCCGTTCCACCGTCTGCACAGCTACCACCTTACTGTCGCCGCCGAAATGCGCGACCATAATCTGCGGCAAGTCAGCGGGCGGCGCTACGATGCCCTGATTTTGCATGACCATTACCAGCCGCTCGATGCCACTGCCGAAGCCCACCGCCGGCGTATGCGAGCCGCCGATTGCTTCCGCCAGGCCGTCGTAGCGACCGCCACCTACGAGGGCGGATTGCGCCCCGATGCCGGTCGCCCATACCTCGAAGACGGTCTTCACATAGTAGTCGATGCCTCTAACCAGCCGGTAATTCACCGCATAGCTTTGCCCCAGCGCATCAAGCAGTCGGCGCAGCTCGGCAAAGTGGTCGGCGCAATCATCGCAGAGATGGTCAGAGATGTGCGGTGCAAAGGCCAGTAGCTCCTCCATGCCGCGCTCCTTGCTGTCCAATACGCGCAATGGATTGCGGCGCAAGCGCTCTCGGTCAACATCATTCAAACGAGGCAGATACTCTGCGAGATAGTCACTCAGAAGAGAGACATATGCCGGCTTGCATACCGGACAGCCGGTGCTGTTTATCTGCAAAGTCAACCCGGAAAAACCCAGTCTACGAAACAGATTGATGGCCAGCATGATCAGCTCGACGTCGGCTGCCGGGTCAATCTCGCCCAAGATTTCGCAATTGAGCTGACTGTGTTGCCGGAAACGCCCGGCCTGGGGTCGCTCTCGGCGGAAGATGGGGCCGATGGTGTAAAGCTTCACCGGCTGCGGCAGGTTGTGCATCCCGTGTTCCAGATAGGCGCGGACAATGCCGGCCGTGAACTCGGGACGCATCGTAATGCTCGCGCCGTCATCTTCTTCGATGGTGTACATTTCTTTCTGCACGAAGAAGTCAGAAGCGGTGCCGACGCCGCGCTCGAAGAGATCTGTATATTCGAGCACCGGCACATCAATCTGTCGAAAGCCGTAGCGCGCGGCTACTTCGTGCGCCGCGCTAATCAGCAAGCTCCAATAACGTTGGTCGTCCGGCAGCACATCCTGCATGCCGGTGACGCGCTGAATCCGCGTCATGAACACCTCCGCAATTCAGCAAGGACAGGCTCAGCGGCGCTTGCGCGCAGGCCCGTCCAAACTAAGAGGCCCTATTATAGCGGCTAAAGATAAAAAGACAGTTGAGAGGGTGGTGGTGGAAATGCGCGCCGGAAGGCGCCGGCGCTAGGGCAGTCGTTGGCTACACTGGTTTCGGAAACCGCAGCGGGCGCAGCGCCGGCGCTCATTGTGATCGCGGGCCAACTCCCCGGCTTCTCTGTTATCGTCCATTTCATCCAGCAGCATGAGCAGGTCTTCTTCAAGCTCGGCCGTATAGTCGACAGCGAATGCCTGGTCTCGATACTGCAGGATGCCGTAAGCCGGGCGCACGTGATAGACGGCCGACACCAGGGCGCAGTAAGCGGCTAACTGCAAGACGTGGCCTTCATGCGGCGTCTGCGGCGCATCACCGGATTTCAGCTCCACCGGTATGATCATTCCGTCCGACTCGGCGATCAGGTAGTCGGGCCGGCCCGTCAACCCCAGGTCGCGATCGTAAAGCGGCTTTTCCAACGGGTACCAGGCAGCCGTGTCGCTGTAGACGACCTTGCCTTCCGGCAGGCCGGTACGTGACCACAGCTCCTTCGCCCGCAGCACGGCGAACAAGGCCAGTAATAGCAGGGCCACGCCAAGGCTCAGCCAACCAATTTCCAGACCCGTCATCCGCCGGCAATCCTTCCTAGCTATCGCCTCACGTCAGCCGCCCGGCCTCTTAGATCACCTGGATCAGAGCGATCAGGACGGCAGCGGCGGCCAGCATGAACAGAACAAACACGGCCTGTCGGGCCCGATTGGCTCTGCGCACCAGCTTCCCGTGGTCTTGATGATGGTCGCTGCCGGCAACCAGCTGACGCACATTCCCTGTACGCATGCCGCTGCGGTGCAGCCACCAAGCGCGGCGACAATAGACATATTGGGCAATTTCACTCGCGCGCAACGGTTTTTCGCTCATATGTTCTATATTGTACACCCGAATTGCTGGTTGGCAAGAGGTTTGTCAGTTGCCTGAAGGTCGGAGCAGCACTTTGCGCGCGCCCGGCTGCGCGGCATGGGCAAAGGCCGCGATACCGTCAGCCAGGCCATACTCCGCTTCAATTAGCGCCCCCACCTCCATTTGCCGGTGAGACAGCAGCCGCAATGCCGGCTCAAACGGCCCGCAGCGCGAGCCGACGACCGTGATTTCATCCACCACCAGCTTGGTCAGGTTCACCGTGGCGGCCCCGGCGTAGGTGCTCTTCAACACCAGCGTACCCAGCGGTCGCACCAGGCGCAGCGCGTGCGCCAGACCGGCCTCGTTGCCGGTCGCCTCGACCACCATGTCAAAACTATTGTCGTTAACGCTGTCAACCACGCCGCTCTTGAGACCAAGGCGCCGCGGCAGCGCGAGCGAGCGCTCACTCCTGCCCAACATAGTCACATCGCCGCCGGCCAGCGCCAGGACCTGCCCAACAAGCATCCCCAGCCGGCCCGGGCCGACCACCGCCACCCGCGCGGTTGGCCTGACGACTACCTGTTCGCGGATACGGAGCGCGGCTGCCAGCGGCTCGGTGAAGACGGCCCGCTCATCCGGCACATCGGCCGGCACGGCGATGAGATTGGCCAGCGGCAAAGCGACGTAGTCAGCGAATACGCCGGGCCGGTTGATGATTCCCAGCACGGTACGCTGCGGACAGTGCTCCGGCCCCTCGCCCAGACAGACGGCGCATTCCCCGCAGCCGACGTTGATCGTGCCTACCACGCGCTTGCCCACCCATGCTTCATCCGGCGCCGCTTCCACAATGCCCACGAATTCGTGCCCCAGGATCCCCTGGAAACCGGCGTACCCCTTAACGATCTCCAGGTCGGTCGAGCAAATGCCGGCCAGCAGCACTTTGACCAGCGCCTCATCCCGGCCGACTGCCGGCATGGGCAGATCAGCACGAAGACTCAATTCACCGTTTGCCACATATAGCGCCTGCATGGTGGTATCCCTTTGCTCTGAGTAACAGATTAGATTTCAGCGATTCGGTTGTAGCCCATTCCCCCGGCATCGTCCAGCCTCAGGATGCCCGCTGAACGTCTGCTCTGCTATACTGCTGGCATGCGCAGGCTTATCCTTATCGCATTGATACTGCTGACCATACTGATCGTTGCCGCCGTTAGCCTTCAGCCGGTGCGCAGCCGGATCGCAGCGCTGCCCCTCCGTATACGTACCGAATTGAACGCCTTGCAGCCGACAGCCGTTATCCCGACTCCATTGCCGGTGTCGGTCGTCTCACGAGAGGAGCTGCTGGCTACCGCGCCCGCAACAGCCACCACACCTTATCCGTCGCCGACTGCTTTCAGGCTGCTCCCGGCGACGACAACGCCGGTCCCCACGTTCATTCCGACAGCCACGCCAACGCCGAGCGCGACGCCTGTGCGCCTGACCCCCGTGGCCCCGGCGGTATCGCTCGCCGGCTTCACACATGCCTGGCAGACCTGGAACAACTGTGGCCCGACGACCATCAGCATGTATCTGAGTTACTACGGCCTGCAGGCGAGCCAGGAGCAGGCAGCCGCAATGCTGAAGCCGAACGCCGATGACAAGAATGTCAGCCCAGAAGAGCTGGCCGAATATGCCCGGGCGCAGGGCTTTGAGGCCCTTGTGCGGCTCAATGGCGACGCTGACCTGTTACAGGCGTTGTTGAGCAACGGCTTCCCGGTGATTGTGGAGACATGGCTGGACCCGGAAGATCGCGGCGGGTTGGGTCATTATCGCCTCCTCTCCGGCTATGATCAGGCGACGCGCTCATTCATCGCCCAGGACTCCTTGCGCGGCCCTGATGTCCTAGTCCCGGCCGACGAATTCGACGACCTCTGGCGGGTGTTCAACCGCAAATATGTGCTGGTCTTTAGGCCGGAGGACGCGGAGCGATTGCGGGCGATCCTCGGTCCGGCGACGGACGATGTACAAATGCTCAGAGCAGCCCTGCAGCAGGCACAGGCGGAGGCCCGAGAGGATAGCGATGATCCTTACTCCTGGTTCAATATCGGCAGCATCTATGTCGCCCTGGGTGAAATGGAGCTGGCTGCCGGCGCATTTGATGAAGCCCGGCGCATCGGCCTGCCCTATCGCATGCTCTGGTATCAGTTCGAGCCTTTTGAAGCCTACCTGGCCACAGCACGCTATTCTGAGGTGATTGATCTGGCTACGGCTGTCCTGGACGGAACCGGTGGACTGGAGGAGCTCTACTACTATCGCGGCCTGGCCCGGCATGCGCTAGGTGAGCAAGATGCTGCCGCCGGCGACTTTAGGGCCGCGCTGGACTATAACCCGCTGTATTTGCCGGCCGACTTGGCGCTTCAGTCGAACGTCACGCCGACCCCGGCTCTCACCAACCCTTGATTCGACCGGTTTCTCTGGCTCAGTCAGCGCTGCTACTAGGCTGCGCGCCGGGCGGCGCGATTTTCCCATGCTGATAGCAAAGGCACGGCGGTGAATAGCGAGCTATAGGTACCGCTCAAAAGGCCAATTAACATCACACCGATGAAGTGCCTGATGGAAGCGCCGCCAAACAACAGCAAGGCCACCAGGACGAACATGGCACACAACTGCGTGGCCAATGAACGGTGCAGCGTTTCCAGCAGCGACCGGTTGGCCACTGAATCGAAGGTCTCCAGCGGCCGGCGAGTGAAATTCTCCCGAATACGGTCAAATACGACGATGGTGTCTTGCAGCGAGAAACCGGCGACAGTCAATGTGGCGGTCAAGAAGAGTGCGTCCACTTGCCAGCCGAGCAGCAGGCCGGTGATGGCGATGAAGCTAAAGATGATCAGAATGTCATGCAGCATGGCCAAAACGGCGCAGGCCCCATATCGGAAGGAATGAGGCATTTGCCGGAAAGCGAACATGATGTAGCCGAGAACGATGATTGCGGCTAACAAGATCGCGCCAAAGGCAGCGCGGGTCACTTCCTGGCCGACCGCCGGACTGACACTCTCCACCAGGGTGGCATTACTGTCCACCGGCGCTACCTGGTCGGACAACAGCTGCTCAAGTTCGCCGGCTTCATCATTTGACAAGAATTCCGTGCGGACTTGCCAGGTATTCTCCAGGTCGCCGCCGGCCAACGCAGTGACCGCCGGGTTGGCAATGCCGAATGAGCGAAACACCTCTCTGATCTGATCCTCGGTGGCCGGCTCACTAAAGCGTACCTCAAAGCGTGTACCACTCCGGAAATCAACCCCTATCTGGAAGGGAGCGCCCGTTGTTACGAGGGAGACAATCATCGCCAGCACGCCCAACGCGATGAGCAATCCCGAGAAGGCGAAGTAATAGCGCCGATACTGCACAAAGCTGAACATCGCTCTTACTCAGGCGCCCACAATCCAGCGCCGGCCCCGCAGCAACGCTGCTTGTCGGCCCATCACCAGCCGAACGAGAGTGCGGGTCACGATGACGGCGGTAAACATGCTGATCAGAACGCCAATTGACAGAGTAATGGCAAACCCCTGCACGGCGCCGGCGCTGAAGTTCCGCCCGAAGGCCCACAAGATAGCGCAAATGACCAGGGTCGCGATATTGGAGTCGCGGATAGAGCTCCACGCCCGACTGAATCCGGCGTCAATGGCGGCCGGCAACTCCCTACCCGAACGAAGCTCCTCCTTCATTCGCTCAAAGACGAGGATGTTGGCGTCAACGGCCATGCCGGTGGAGAGCAGAAAGCCGGTGATTGCCGGCAGAGTTAGCGTGACGCCCAGACCCTTGAAGATGGCGAAATTGAGCAGCGCATATGCGATCAACGCCAGGGCAGCCAGCGAGCCGGGCAGGCGATAGTAGACGACCATGAATAAGAGCACGACGGAGACGCCGATCACCCCGGCCTGAATGCTGGCATCAATAGATAGCTGTCCCAGGGTAGCGCCGATGGTGCGGATGCTCTCCACCCGTAGCGGGATTGGCAGCCGACCATAACGCAATTGCAGCGCCAGCGTACGCGCCTCTTCCTGTGTGAACTGGCCGGTGATGCTGCCGGAGTCGCTGATCCGACCCTCAATCTGTGGACTGGAAATGACCTGCTTGTCCAGCACAATGGTTAGAAACTGGCCGAGGTGGCTGCCGGTATACTCCCCAAACGTCTCCGCGCCCTCCGGCGTCAGGCTGAACACCACCAGCGGTCGGTTCAGCGCGTCCAGTTGTACATCGGCGTTTTCGAGCGCCGCCCCGGTCAGGATCGTTTCCCATACCGGCGGAGCCTCGGTAACAACTGTGTCACCTTCGCATGGTGAGGGCCGGCCATTGTTCAACGAGGTGCGCACGCACTGCCCTTCCGGCAGAGGGAATGAGCCGGTATCCACGAACTCGAGCAACGCGGTCTCTTGAATCAGGTCAATGGCCTCATCCGGGTCATCAATACCCGGCAGCTCTACCAGGATTCGCCGCTCTCCCTCCACCTGCACCAGCGGCTCAGACACGCCCAGCCCATTAACCCGCTGACCGATGACTTGCCGGGCCGTGTCCATGTCTTCAAAAGTAACTTCTTCGTCGGCTTCCAGGTCGGCTTCCAACAACACCTGCAACCCGCCTTGCAGATCCAGCCCCGGCCTGAGCGGGTAGTCAGGGTTCAGCAGGATCCAGATGGCGGCGACCGTAATGAGGCCTATAACAATCAGCCAGACCAGATCACGCGGGCCGCCCATTCGGGCCCGTTCCTCGTTTCCTTCCATACGGGACACAACTATAGCGCAGGCAGCAATTGCCGCCACATTCGCTAATGTCGCGTTAGCGGCAGGAAGTTCTTTTCCGGCAAGGATATCGTCACCGTTTCCCACTCTGCGGGCGCGCTGCCGTTCCCGGCGCGATCATAGGCGATCACGAAGAACGTGTAGGTGTGGCCGATCTCGGCGGTATAGACCCCGCCCGTCTGTTGTGTGCCGGTCAGCCATGCTGTCGCCGGCTCGCCATCCTGGCTGACCGATACGTCAAACGAGCCGACACCGCCGCCCAGCCCATCATCGCCACTCCAGATCAAAGGGATAACGGTCTCCGCAAAGTACGGCCCGGAAACAGCAGCCAGCGGGGCAACTGAGTCCTGCTCGACGAGCAGAAAGGGACGCCCGCCGATGGCGAAGAAGTTGGGGTCCCAAAAGGCGTTGTGATTGGTGGCCGCCGGCAAGGTGAACGTGTACTCGCCGTTGACCGCCGTGACCGGCTCCGGGATGCCGGTGGGGGAAATCAAGGTGGCCTGGGCGGATATGGCCGGCACGGCAGCTACTTCATCATGCCCAAAGCGCGCCCACATCCCGATGATCCGCTCACCCGTGGCGGGTTTGTAGAAGGCCAGCCATTCCTGAGGCCCATCGCCGGGAACACTCCCGCCGGATCGCAGCCACCAGAGCGGCTCCACTTCGCGAAACTGCTCAGTTAGCAGCCGGAAGGCGTCGTAATTCAGCCGGGGGGTTTCCGGCGTGGGATGTTGCCTGAAACAGGCGGCGTCGGTCGGGTTGCTGAACAGCCCGTTGGCGTCCCCGGCGCAGGGGAAGTTGGGATCGGTGATCAGGTTGCCGTTGGCGTCGCACAGCTCCCCATTGTGGGGAGGAAAGTCAGTGCCCTGCGGCTGGTTGCCGCAACCGTCATAAAGCTGGAAATGGAAGATGTTTTCCACGCCGGCAAATGCCGCGTAAAGGGCATTCTGCACCACGAAGTCCGCCTGCTCCGTCAGGGTCGCGCGCAGGCCGCTGGTGGGGTCCCACGTCGGCCCCGGATAATCATCCCACGCCGGCACGCCGCTCTCGTTCAACCAGATCGGCTTATCCAGCCCGCGGCTGGTCAGGCTCTGTCTTGAGCGCTCGACGTGCTCCCAGGCGCGGTAGGCGACAAAGTAGTTATGGGTGGCCAGAATGTCGTGAAAGTAATTCCAGACGGAGGCCAGGGGATCGCCATCGTATATGGTCAGCACTTCCTCATAGAAGCTCAACCACTGGAAGTTGTTGGCCAGTCCGCCGAACAACACAACCGCCTGCGGATCTGCCTGCCGGGCGGCAAGATAACCAACCTTAAGCAAGCGGGCATAATCTGTTAAGGAACCATCCCAGAAGGAACTGAGATCCGGCTCGTTCCACATCTCCCAGTGCGTTACGCCAACACCCTCCGGCCAACCAAACAGAGATGCCAACGTTCCCCCGGGCCGATAGCGCTCAACCGCCGCAAAGACAAAACGCGCCCAAACGTTCGCCGGGTTGACACTTTTTCCTGGACCCGGCACGTCGCTGCCATCGCTGAACACGGGCTCGTACAGCCCGACCGGCGTCGCTCGCTCCGGCTCAAAGAGCGCCACTCGTCCCGTTGGCCGGGGGTCTAGCGGCGGCAAGTACAGCCCGGTCGTATAGAAGCCCGGCGTGCCCAGCAAAATGGCGTTGATCTGCAGTCCGTGGGCGAGGTCGCTTAACACGGTCGCGTCCTGCGATGACCAGTTGTAGACGCCGGGCGCCGGCTCAATTGTGGACCAATACATAGGCCAGCGATTCCAGGTTGCGCCGGTGGAAATCGCGTTCTGGTAGCGCTGCTCGTCCATTGTCTCCTCAGCCGAGCTCATAAAGACAACACCATAGTCCGGCCCGGTTGTCGGCCCAATTAGCGTTCCGGCAATCGGGCTGGAGTCGGCGGCAGCAACGGCAGGCGGCAGGCCCTCCAGGATAACGGCAAGGGCCAACGTTGCCGTCACGAACAAGGTGAGCGCTAATAGCAGCTTGATTCTGTTGGCGCTATGCATGGGCAGTTCCTCGCGTGGTTGACTGCATTCTGCGCAAATCCTATCCCATATCGCTGCCCGGATCGGTAAGGATTGCATTAAGCTCCACCATATCGGACTCGCTCAACCGCCAGCCGGCAGCGCGCGCGTTGATCTCAACATGCGCCGGCTTGGACGCGCCGGATATGACTGAAGTGACTTGCGGTTGGCTGAGTAGCCAGGCCTGAGCCAATTCGTTCATACCGCGTTCGCGCTCAGCCGCCCACGATGAAAGCCGTTCAAGGCGGTCATAGTTGGCCGGCGTCATGTACTTCTGCACATAGGGACTGCGCTCGCCGCGAGAGCCGGGCGGCGGCTCTTCCCCCCGCCGATACTTACCGGTCAGGAAGCCGCCGGCAAGCGGAAAATAGGGGATTATCCCCAGGCCGGATGCCCGGCAGTACGGGATGATTTCCGCCTCTGCGGCCCGTTCCAACATGTGAAAGTGCGTCTGCAGGACGACAAATGGGGTCCAGCCGCGCAATTCAGCCATCATGTTTGCCTGCGCCAATTGCCAGGCGGCATATGCCGACGCCCCGACATAACGCACCTTCCCACCGCGCACCAGGTCATCCAATACGCGCATTGTCTCCTCAACCGGCGTGTCGGGGTCCCAGCGGTGCATGTAATAGAGATCAATATGATCGCTCTGCAGTCGGCGCAGGCTATTTTCCACCGCGTTCAGGATGTGGTAGCGGGAGCTCCCTCGATCATTTGGGCCTTCGCCGGTGGGAAAATACCCTTTGGTAGCCAGTACAAAGCGGTCCCAACGCCCTTTCAACGCCTGGCCCAGCGTCTCCTCGGAGCGTCCTCCCTGATATACGTCGGCCGAGTCAATAAGGTTGATACCAAGCTCGAGCGCCAGATCGATGGCATTGTTTACTTCGCTTTGCGGCATTGCCTGCGAACCAAACTGGTTCGTCCCAAGCCCAATTACCGACACGCGCGCGCCTGAATGACCCAGTTGGCGGTACTCCATTCTATTGCTCCTCTCTCATGTCAACTTTCATGCACCCTAGACCCGGCATCCCAGTTGAGCCGGCCCAAGCCGTCAACCATCGTGCGCATACCGGCGCTGATCCGGTCAAGCGAGAAGCCCAACTCTTCAAGCTGAAAGCGGAACAGCGCCGCTGATAGAGGAGCCAATAACGCCTCCGCAAGATATGCGGTATCCACCGCTGCGGGCAGCTCGCCGGCGCGGACGGCTGTCACCAGCAGCCCGTGCACGGTCATGTACTGCCAGAAGTGGGGGCGCACCAGCCGGCCGCGATCGATCTCATGATAATGCTGCTGCACTTCGTACAGCACCGGCATGTGCCGCTGCGTAAAGCGGAGCAATCGGTCCAGAAAGCCTTTCAATTGATCCAGACTGGTTGCGCCGGCGACGGTCATCTCTTGCATCCAGAGCAGGGACGAGTTCTGGAATTCGCGCATCTGGTTGTCTATCAGCGCCAGACAGAGTTCGCCTTTGTTGGCGAAGCGGCGATAGAGCGTCCCTTTACCCACACCGGCTTCCTTGGCGATCTCCGCCATGCATACGTTAGCCACGCCGCGTTCCTCAAATAACCGCTCAGCTACCGCCAAAATGCGGGCTCGATTCTCGGCGGCGTCGACCCGTTCTGCGCGGGCCGGCTGTTCGATTGTAGGGGTGACTCTCATATCAATTTGCATCAGACGCCTTTTCCCATATAGAACATCATAATGTGTGGTAGTTCAGCCACAGTCTAGCACAAATCCGGACCAAAGTCCACATTAGGGTGCATATCAGCTACCGCCGGAGACCTGTACTTGAGTACAGTACTTGCGGAAAGCCTCTTGACAAGCGGACCCTAGTCCGTTAAGATAGTGTCATGAATCCGGACTGTAGTCCGCTTAGTAGATAGCCACGAGCGGCTGTCCCAACTAGAGAGTTTTGAGTTTCGAAAGGAGTTTGACAATGCCCTGGAATATCGACTTTTCCCATTCGCAGTTACAGTTTGTTGCCCGACACATGATGATCGCTAAGGTCACCGGCTACTTCGAGAGCTTTTCCGGCGAGGTGAATCTGGACCTGAATAATCCCGAGCGCACGACCGCCGACATTCGCATTGACACCGCCAGCGTGAACACACGTGACGAGCGCCGCGACGCCCATCTGCAGTCGGCGGACTTCTTCGACGTTGAGCGCTACCCGGTCATGCGCTTTCAGAGCAAGCGCGTCGAGGTCATTGACGAAGAGAACGCCCGCTTAATCGGCGACCTGACCATCAAAGACATCACCCATGAGGTCGTGCTGGATGTTCAGTTTCTCGGCAAGGCAAAAAGCCCCTGGGGCGCGTCCAGCGCCGGCTTTTCGGCCTCCACCACCATCAACCGCAAAGATTGGGGGCTGAACTGGAACGTGGCCCTGGAGACAGGCGGCTTCTTGGTTGGCGACAAGATCGGCATCAATATCGATCTGGAACTGGTCGAGCAGCCGGAAACAGCGACCGAAGCAGTGGCGTGACGATTCCGGGCTTGAGGTGGCTGTCACTTTCGAGAGTGACAGCCACCTACGTTCTTGAGCATCAGAGCGGCGCGTGATATCCTCAAGGTCGCTGATATCACGCGCCGCGATTCGTAAGAATATCCGCTAAGCATAGTGGACGTGAATTTGCCGGCACAGAACCGGCAATCTGTGTGCAGGAGTAAACACAATGGAAGAGATTCACCCGAGCACCAGTATTGGCGCTGTGTCGCTGACAGTATCGAATCTGTCGCGCTCGCTCAAGTTCTATCAAGAAAACATCGGCTTCCGGCTACGAGAGACGGCGGGGAATACGGCATACCTGGACGCGGGTGGACGCGACTTGCTGATCTTGAGCGAGGACAGCCGTGCGGGCCGGCCGCCTGAACGCTCTACCGGCCTCTACCACTTCGCCATCCTGACGCCCACTCGGCTGGACCTGGCCCATGCGCTCTTCCGCCTGGTGAAGTCCAATACTCCTTTGCAGGGATTTTCTGACCATCTGGTCAGCGAAGCCATATACCTGGCCGACCCTGACGGCAACGGCATAGAGATCTACCGGGATCGACCCAGAGAGCAATGGCCTCTTACCAATGGGCGGCTGCGCATGGCGTCCGACCCGCTGGATCTTGATGGATTGAGCCGCGAACTTGGCGGTAATCCCGAGCGTCAGCAAGAATTGGCGGCCGGCACAACGATCGGCCACATGCACCTGAAGGTCGGCCACATTGATGAGACTGAGCGCTTTTACCGCGACATCCTGGGCTTTTCGTTGATGCAAAGGTTCGGCCCGGCGGCCACATTCCTCTCGGCCGGCGGCTACCACCATCATATCGGCGCGAACACCTGGGCCGGGGTCGGCGCTCCGCCGCCGCCGGCGGGCTCGGTCGGCCTCCGCTGGTTTGAAATCCTATTGCCGGATGAGGTTAGCCTATCGGCTGTGGTCGGGCGACTGGAAGAAGCCGGGATCGCCCTGCAGCCGGAAGAAACCGGCATCTTGGTCAGGGACCCGTCCGGAAACGGCATCATCTTGCGGCTTGCCGGCGAGCAAGTCCCATAGCAATTCCACATGAATCAGAGGCGCCAGTGTTGACGAACAATAGACGGACACTGTTGGCGATTTTCGCCCACCCGGATGATGAGATATTGGGCGCCGGCGGCACGCTTGCCGGCCTGGCGCAGCGCGGCGTTCATCTTGCGCTGGTCTGCGCCACGAGAGGAGAAGTCGGCCAGATAGCCATCCCCGAGCTGGCGACGCCGGAGACGCTGGGGATGGTGCGCGAGCAGGAGATGCGTTGCAGCGCCGTCGCTTTGGGAATCAAAGAGCTGATCTTTCTTGGCTATCGGGACTCCGGCATGGCGGGCACCGAAGACAATGAACATCCGGACGCTTATATCAACGCGCCCAATGCGGAAGTGGTAGGGCAGTTGGCGGGCATCATTCGTCGGCTCAGGCCGGACATTGTGATGACTTTCGAACCATATGGCGGATATGGGCATCCCGACCATATCGCCGTAAACCGGCACACCGTAGAAGCTTTCCAGGCAGCCGGGGACCTGAATCGCTTTCCCGGGGAAGGTGCGCCCTGGCAACCGAAACGCCTCTTCTACCAGATCCTCCCTAACTATATGCTCGCAGAACTGCGCGACGCTATCGCCGCCTCTGGAGGGCGGGTGGACGACTTCGACCTGGAGAAGCGGGCCAGAGAAGGATGGCCGGACGACCAGATAGACGTCATCTGCGACGTTTCTGCGCATTCCCAGGCGAAGATGGAAGCCTGGGAATGTCACCGCACCCAGTTCGGGCCTGACAGCCGCTTCCGCCGGCTGCCGCGCGAACGGATGATTCAGCTCTTGAGCAAGGAATACTTTGCGTTGGCCGGGCCGGAGACGGCCCCGGAATCTCCCTGGTCGGACCTGTTCGCTAATCTCTAATCCGATTCACTGCCGCCGGCGCACCTCAGTACAGCGCGGGCCGACGGTCGGCAAAGACCGGGATACGTGTGCGAACCTCGTCCACCATCGCCGGATCAATGCTCGCCGTGAGCAGCATTTCCGATTCTCCCCCTTCGATAACGGCCTCTCCCCATGGATCGATTATGCACGAATGGCCGAAGAACACCGTCTCCTTTGACTTGCCGGTGCGGTTACAGGCAATCATGAATAGCTGATTCTCGATAGCACGCGCCCGCAACAGGGTGCGCCAATGAGCCAGGCGCGGATGGGGCCATTCGGAAGGAAGAAAGACCATTCTGGCTCCTTCCAGCGCGTAGCGGCGGAATATCTCAGGGAAGCGCAGGTCGTAACAGATCGCCAGCCCGGCCTTTACGCCGGCAAAATCCACCGTCGCCAGTTCATCGCCCGCGGTCAAATACTGGTGCTCGGACATCAGCCGGAATAAGTGCACTTTGCTGTAATTGGCCCGCGCGACGCCGTCGCCATCGTACAGGACAGCCGTGTTCCCAAAGCGGCCCGGCGAAAGCAACGATAGGCAGGAGCCGAGAATGGCAATCCGATGTTGTCGTGCCAGATGCGCCACCTCGGCAAAGATGCCCGCCTCCGTCGTGGTCGCGTATTGTCCCGCGTTCTCCAGATCATAGCCCGTCGACCAGAGCTCCGGGAAGACCACCAGGTCAGAGCCGCGCCTTGCTGCCTCGGCGGTCATCGTCCTCACCTTCTGCAGATTCGTCTCCGGCTCCCCGAGAATCACATCAATCTGCCCGAGCGAAATGGTGATCGACATATCAATTCTCCTGGACAGGAGGCCGCCGGTTGAAGCGCCACATGCTTGATGTCACGCGTATAACGCGCACACCGCCCGCAGTCGTGTTAACATTGTCTCGCCAGTAGTCAGGCCAGACCATGAGAGGTTGTCCCATTGAACACGATTGCCCGGCGCGTACGTCATTACAGCACGACCATTTTCACAGAAATGACCAACCTTGCCAATGAGTATGGAGCGATCAACCTTGGGCAGGGCTTCCCGGATTTCGCCGCTCCTTTGTTCTTGAAGGAGGCCGCGCAGCAGGCCATCGCCGCCGACATCAATCAGTACGCCCCGGCAGCCGGGCGGTTACGCTTGCGGCAAGCAGTCGCCGGCAAGATGCGACGACATTACGCGCTGGATGTTGACCCGCAACGAGAGGTGCTGATTACTCATGGCGCTACCGAGGCAATTTTCGCCGCCATACTCGGGCACGTGGATCCCGGGGATGAAGTTATCGTTTTCGAACCTTACTATGACTCCTATGTGCCAGCTGTGGAAATGTCCGGCGGCGTAATCCGCTATTACACCCTTCGCCCGCCGGATTGGAGTATCGACCTGGATGAATTGGCGGCCCTTTTCTCGCCGAAGACCCGGCTGATCATCATCAACTCGCCCCATAACCCGACCGGCAAGGTTTTCACCCGGCATGAAATGACCCGTATCGCCGCGCTTTGCCAGGAATATGACGCGCTGGCCCTTACAGATGAAGTCTATGAGCACATCGTCTTTGACGACAACACGCATATCTGTTTGGCGACCATGCCGGGCATGCGCGACCGGACGATCACCGTGTCCAGTTTGGGTAAGACTTTCAGCGTGACCGGCTGGAAAGTGGGCTGGGCCATCGCTATACCCTTGCTGCTCGCCGGCGTCTTCCGCGCTCACCAGTTCATGACCTTTTGCGGCGCGGCCCCCTTGCAGGAAGCGGCGGCGGTCGCGCTAGAAGAGGCCGACAGCCTGGGCTATTACGGCGAGTTAGCGGCCGACTATCAGGCCCGCCGCGACCTGCTGTTGGAGGCGCTGCTGAGCAACGGTTTACCGGCCTCTATGCCTGCCGGCTCCTACTTCATCCTCATCGACATCAGCAGGCTGGGACTGGGCGATGATGTTCAGTTCTGTCGCTATCTAACGAAGGAGATCGGCGTGGCGGCTATCCCGCCCAGTGCGTTTTATCACAATCCGGCTGAGGGCTCCGGGCTGGCGCGTCTGGCTTTCTGCAAAGATAGGGCGACCCTGGCGCAAGCCGGAGCGCACCTGTCACGGCTCAGGCTGCCCTAGAAAGCTATTGGAGCTGCCCCACAAATACGCGGGTGATATAGGGAAACCGCACCTGACCATCGGTTGCATGAGCCGCGAACAGGGTTGCCACGGCATTCAGCGCCGGCGCGTACTGCACATCGCCCGGCAGCGGGGCGGTGGAAGTCGAGAGGAAGCGCCCTTGTAGCCCTTCCAGGTCCAGTACCTGCGCGTAGCCGAATTCGCTAACGAGGTAGCCAGCGGGTTCAAAAAAGCGCTCTATCGCTTCCGCTACCGCCGGTCGCGTGTGGTCGATTTCGGCGTAGGAGCCGCCATGGGCGCGCAACAGCCCCTGGTAGCCTCGGACCAGCAGGGACTCACGATCTTGCGTGTTCCAGATGAGCGCGACGTAACCACCCGGCTTCAAAATTCGCCGAAACTCATTACGCGCCGCCGGCCAATCAAACCAGTGAAACGCCTGCCCGGCAACGATCAGGTCAACCGAGGCATCCGCCAGACCGGTCGCCTCCGCCTTGCCCGGGAGGGATCGGAAGCGCTCGCTTCTGGAAAGCAGGGTCTCAGCGGCAGCGCGCATCTCATCATTGGGCTCCACACCGAAGACAAAACAGCCATAATCCAGGAAAAGCTGGGTCAGCAGGCCGGTGCCTGAGCCGATGTCAGCCAGGCTGAATTGTGGGACTAGTCCGGCGTGTTGCTCCAGTAACGGAATGATCGCGGCGGGGTATCCCGGCCGATAACGAGCGTAGTAATCGCTCTTGGAGGAAAAGCGCCGGCCGGAATCAGCCGCGATGTTTTTGATTTCCATGTTCAAACATTTCGCCGCGCTGCAGGCGGATCGCCTCCTTGCTCATCTCCACTACCAGCCGTTCGGCGTCGGCAAGGGGCTGCTGGAGACTGCAGCCGGCAGCGAGCGGATGGCCGCCCCCACCCAGGTTGAGCGCCAATTCAGAGACGCTATACGGGGGTCGGCAGCGAAAGCCGACATATACGCTGCCGTCATCGTACTCGAGTAACACCGCCCCTATGATAGCCTGCTCGGCATCGGCCAGCAGATTCACCAGCCCGGCGCTGCCCGTACCCATATGGCCGGCGTTCAACCGTTCCTGGTTGGTGATGCTGGTCCACAACAGACCGTCCTCCAGGCGCATTTTGTTCAGCCCCGTCTTCCAGAGTAACAAAGTCGACAGCGGTTTACTGGTCAACGCATTGGTCATCACGGTCGGCAAGTCGGCGCCGGCTTGCAGCAAGTCATGGGCGACGCCGAAAGTGCCGGCGCTTACGCCGTCAGTGCGGAAGCCCAGTGTGTCGGTTACCAATCCTGTCAGCAAGCATTGGGCCAGGGCCGGGGTGATGCGAACACCCAGGCGCGGCAACAGAAAGTAGAGCACTTCCGCGGTAGAAGTTGCGTCCGCGTCAACAAGGTTGATGTCGCCAAAGTGTGTGTTGGTTATGTGATGATCAATATTGATGATAGGCGGCTTCGGCTCCGGCAACGATTCGTAAATATCCCCCATTCGTCGCATGTCGCCGCAGTCAACCGCCACAACCAGATCAAATTTGGCGTCTGCCGGCAAGACACGCTGGATTCGCTCGACCAACTCCAGATACCGAAAGCGGGCCGGTACTGCGTCGCTACAAGCCAGCGTTACACTCTTACGCAACTGCAGCGATGCCAGCCCCATAGCCGCGAGGGACCCAATTGCGTCGCCATCGGGCCCGACATGTGTGACGATCAGGATTGATTCGGCAGACTCAAACCGCTTCGTTATTTCGGCTACGACCTGCTCGGTCACTGCGACCATCTAGTGTTCGCCGGCGTCGTCGTCGGTGTCTTCTGGAATCTCCAGTTCTTCCAACAATTGATCAATGTGATCCGCGTAGGCAAATGACGGGTCCCAATGAAAGCGGAGCTGCGGCACCGTACGCGTGTGCAATACGCCGGCCAACTCGTGGCGCAAATAGCCGCTGGCCCCATTTAGGGCGGCCATGATCTCGCCATCTTCCTCTTCTTCCGCCGCGTGAACATAGATCTCGGCGAGTTGCAGTTCGCGGTCGACTGTCACTTCTGTGACGGTTACGCCCTGCAATCGCGGGTCGCGCATCTCGCGCAAGAAGATTTCACTGAGGATGGCGCGTATCTGCTCAGCAACACGCTTTTGATAGACAGTCGGCATGGTTTATCGCTCTACCGCCTTTCTCTCGAAGAACTCCAACAGATCGCCCGGCTCGCAATCATCCCAGCCTTCCAGGCTGACGCCGAATTCAAAGCCGGCCCGCACCTCGCGCACGCTCTCCTGTAAGTGTTTTAGACTGGAAACCGAGCCCGCATGCAGCAGGCGGCCATTGCGAATGACGCGCACCTTTGCATTCCGGCGCGCGATGCCGGTGCGCATATAGCTGCCGGCCACCGTTCCAACGCCCTTGATCTTAAAGATCTGGCGCACTTCGGCCCGACCGATCACGACTTCTTCATACACCGGCGCCAGCAAACCCTTCAGCGCCTTTTCAATATCCTCGATCAGCTTGTAAATAACCGTATAGGACTGGATCTGCACGTTTTCGGTAGCTGCGGCTGCGCGCGCTGCCGGACCTGCCTCCACATTGAATCCGAGGACTACGGCATCAGAGGCAGAGGCCAGCATGATGTCATTTTCGGTGATCGCGCCGGTGCTGGCGTGCAAGATCTCCAGATCAACTTCCTCGTCCTTCAGCTTCTCCAACGAGCTGGTTATGGGCTCCAATGATCCCTGGACATCAGCCTTGACGATCAGGTTCAGCGTCTTGCTTTCACCTTGCTGGAGCCGGGAGAAGAATTCATCCAGGCTGACCCCACGGCGCACACTTTCCTGAACCTCATGCCCGGCCTGGATCTCGGCCACGACCTTGCGCGCGGCTTTCTCGTTTTCCACCACTCGAAACTGCTCACCAGCAGCCGGAATTCCGTTGAGGCCGGATACGGAGACCGGCATTGACGGGCCGGCAGACTCTACCTTTTCGCCCTTGAAGTCATACATAGACTTGATCCGGCCGTAGTGTTCGCCGACCAACAGGGTGTCGCCGTTATGCAGGGTGCCGTTCTGCACCAGCACAGTGGCCATGATGCCGCGCCCTCGCTCCAGACGCGCTTCCAGGATTGTGCCGGTGGCGCTTGCATCCGGGTTAGCTTTCGGCGCGAGGTCTTCAGCTACCAGCAGGACTGCCTCCAGCAATTCCTCTATGCCAAACGTCTCCCTGGCGGATACCTCAATGACCAGCGTTTCCCCATCCCATTCATCGGGGACCAATCCGATTTCCGCCAACTGCTGCTTAACGCGCTCAGGATTGGCGTTCGGCAAGTCGATCTTATTCAAGGCAACCACGATTGGTACTCGAGCGGCTCGGGCGTGGTCAACGGCCTCGCGCGTTTGAGGCATCACGCCGTCATCCGCCGCCACCACCAGGATAGCGATGTCCGTAGCCTGCGCCCCCCGCGCTCGCATGGCGGTAAACGCTTCGTGACCGGGTGTATCCAGAAATGTAATCGGTTGTCCGTTGTGAGCTATCTGGTATGCACCGATGTGTTGGGTAATCCCGCCGGCCTCACCCGCCTGCACATTGGCCTGCCGGATGACGTCCAACAGCGAAGTCTTGCCGTGGTCAACATGTCCCAGCATTGTGATTACTACCGGCCGCGCTTTCAGATTGACGGCGGCCTCCCTGGCCAGTATCTTTCGCCAGGTCGGCTGCTCGCCAACTTCTTCCTTTTGTTCCTCCACCTCAGCCCGGGAAACAACAGCGAAGCCAAACTCCTCGGCCACGATCGCGGCGGTATCGAAGTCAATCTGCTGATTGATGTTCGCCATAATACCGCTCGTCATCAACTCTTTGATGACGTTGATCGGGCTTACATTCATCAGCTGCGCCAATTCCCGGACCGTAAGAAAGTCCGGAATCTCAATTCTCTCGCCCGCTGTTTCAGTCGTCATATTTCAATCCTGTTTGACCGTATGTGAAGGCCCAATACTTCTCGGATAACAACATGAACATGGAGAGGGCAGGCACCTGCTCTCTCCATGATCTAATCAAGCCCCAAAATCTAGCCGGGCCTCAGCTCGCTTTCTGATTTCGCGGTTGCTGAACGGTGCGCGCTCAGCAACTCCTTTTCTTGCTGTGTTACATTGGTGTGCAACGCATGGTCAAGCGCGTTACCCTGGAGGGCCGCATTCCAGCAAGACTGCTTCGTACACAGGTATGCGCCTCGCCCGTTACGCTTGCCGGTAGGATCAACGATCACGCCCTCCTCCGGCGTATTCACGACGCGGGTCAATTCCCGCTTGTCGTGCTTCTCGCGACACGCAACACAGGTGCGTTGTGGAATGTGCTTGCGCCGTGGCGCACTCTTCGCAGCCATTTGCCCTGCACGCCACTAGAACCCGTCATCAGTCAGCGTGTCGATGTCATCGCTCTCTTCGATCTCATCCCACTTGCCCCGGCGACGACTGCCCTTTCGCTTGCGTTTGACCACAACCCGTCCGGCATTCTCATCAAAGACAAGCTCCTTACCGCGCTGCTTACTGCGCTGCCGAGCTTTGGCGGCTTCTTCGGTCTCGTCCAGCACATCAGGAGCTGGCCGGGCAACTATTACTACTTTCTTTTCGGCCGGCTGCTTCTTCTCCGGCTCGACCAACACTTCCTTCACCAGTGACACCGACAGATCATCAATTTCAGGTACTTCCACCGAATCTGCTTCATCAAGCTCAGCATCAAGCTCAGCATCAAGCTCAGCAGAAACCTCATCCGAGATTCCCTCGAGCGC
>CAZIKT010000001.1:288777-292320 GCA_964539885.1 uncultured Ardenticatenaceae bacterium
CATCAAGCTCAGCATCAAGCTCAGCAGAAACCTCATCCGAGATTCCCTCGAGCGCTTCCTCAAAGAGGGCAAGCTCAGACACGGTTTCGGTCTCCGGTTGGTCAAGCGAAAGCTCTACTTCCGCGACGGCCTCGAAATCAAAGACCTCGGCCTCTGTTAGCTGGTCAACGCGCTCATCCTCCGGCGCGACAAACAGCTCCTCGAGGGCGGCATCGCTCGACACCGAGACAGCTTCCGCTTGTTCACGTTCGGCGTATTCACGCTCGAACTCCGCCATCGCGTCACGAATGATTTGTATTGACCTTTCATCAACACCTTCGATTCGGGTGAGGGACTGCGGCCCAACCTCCAATCGATATAGTACCTCGCCCACGGTGGTGACATCGTTTTCCATCAAGTTATTATGAAGGCCGAGGGGTAGATTGAGTTCTTCCAGTTCCAGGTCCCAGGTGTAGGCGGGCACCTGCTTTCGCGCTTCGGCCCGCTCCTTTCGGATATCCTCATAACCGACAGAGCGCGACTGGATAATGCGTCCCTCAATGCCGGCCACGAAGCGATCCAGCACATGGTAATCCTCAGCCGTCACCGGGCGCGAGGCCAGCTTCTTCGCCAGCACGTGCTCAACCTTCTCCACCATTTCCTTGTTGCGGGTCACCTGCTTGTCAGCCTCAGGGTGATCCAGGTGCTGAAGCGAATCAGATGCCGCTTCGGTCAGGCTCTTGATGTCAATACGCCAGCCGGTCAGCTTGGCAGCCAGGCGCGCATTCTGTCCTTCGCGCCCAATCGCCAGGGATAGTTGATCGTCAGGCACAATAACGATGGCCGTCTTGCCGCTGTCCGGGTGATCTTCCAGGTAAACTTGCGATACGCGAGCCGGGCTAAGCGCCTTTGAAATAAAGGTCCGCTGATCCGGGTCCCACTCGATCACATCGATCTTCTCGTCGTTCAGCTCGCGCACTATGCTTTGAATGCGCACGCCGCGCATGCCCACGCAGGCGCCGACAGGATCAACGCCCGGCTGCATCGCCATGACGGCCACTTTGGATCGGGCGCCGGCCTCGCGAGCAATGCTCTTGATATCTACCTGACCGTTGTAGATCTCCGGCACCTCCAATTCCAGCAGCCGGCGCAGCAAATTGCGGTGATTGCGGCTGACCAGGATTTGCGGCCCGCGACTGGTCCGGCGCACCTCCAGCACATAGACGCGGATCTTGTCATGCGCCCGGTAGCGTTCGCGGGGCACTTGCTGGCTCTTGGGCATAATCGCTTCCGTCCTGCCCAGGCCGATTGTGATGTGTTGGCCGCCGATGCTCTGCACCGTGCCGTTGACTATTTCGCCTTCGCGACCGGAGAAGTCCTCGAAGAGCTGCTCACGCTCAGCCTCACGCACGCGCTGCAAGATGACCTGTTTGGCGGTCTGGGCAGCGATGCGGCCGAAGTTACGCGGCGTGCTTTCGATCATGATCGTCTGCCCCAATTCAGCATCCGGAAAACCACGATTTCGCGCATCTCGGATGAGAACTTCGGTCCGATTATCGATAATCGAGTCGACGACTTCTTTCTCAGCGTAAATGGTCGGCTCGCCGGTACGCTGGTCGATCTCTACTGACACTTCCTGCGTATTGCTGACATTCATGTTTCGCCGGTAAGCCGAGACCAGCGCCGTCTTGAGCGCCTCGATAACGACCTCTTTCGGCAATCCACGCTGTTCGCATATCTCGTTGAACGCCAACATGAACTCGCTTTTCATTTCGCCTCTAACCCACGTTCCTTGTCTGCTTCAGACTAATACCATCCCGGCACTCAACCGGCCATAACAAAACAAAAAAGTGGGTGAAGCCCACTTTTCTCGCCGCCAACTATCCAGAACTTGCGGAGCACATTATAGCATAGCTTTCGCCGGGACGCAAAGCCGGAATTCGCTATCTATTGTAGTCAGTTTCGCGTCGGAATCGCCGACCAGTGCACTTGGGCTCAGCGAGAGGTCTGTGTTAGGCCAGGGCCGTCTCGTTTCAAAGCACAGTCAGGAGCAGCAGCACCAGGACAATCAGGAGCATAACGACCAGCAGCACAATCGCCGCCAACAGCAGCCGGTCAGTGATCGTCGCGGTATTCGCGGCCGGCGTCGCCGGAGAGGTCACGCCCGCGCTGATCCCGCCGCCCGCAAGGCTGGAGTCGGCCGCCTGAGATTCTGCCGGCGAGATTTGCGCTGTTCGCTCTCGACCCGGCTGCGAATCGATCGGCAGGAACCGGGCCAGAACTTCGGGCGTTAATTCCACTTCGTCCGCGCGATCCATTGCCGCCGACAGAAAGGCCAGCATTTCCTCGTCTGTGCTCGCCGCAGAGGCGGGATTGCCGGCCCGCACTCCCTCCCCCCCGCGTTGTGTCTCCGCGCCCGCGGCGGCCGGCGCTTCTTGCTCCAGGAGCGCCAGTTCCGCCCGTACTTCCGGTGGCGCCAACCGCTTGACCCAGGGAGGGAGATCAGCTCTTACCAGACCGGCGGCATCGGCTCGCTTGCGAACGTCCGCCAGTATAGGAGCCATCTGTCGGCGACTCGCCGCCATCCCAGGCGCCACCTCGATATCTCGCGCGAGTAAGTAATAGCGTGCGCTCTGGACGTCAAAGGCCAGGTGTCCGCCGGCCCGAACCGTGTCGCCGTTTTTCAGCAACACCTCTTCGGTCAGTGGTCGTGTGAGCCGGCAATGCAAAATATGTCCGGCCTCGATCAGGTCAAGGTGCGTTTCGCCGTTTCGTACTTCCAGGTCGTGAACCTGTCCGACAATCAGCACCAGTCCCAGCGGAAGCTCCGCCGGCACCTGTAACACCATGCGATTGTTCAGCCGGCTTACTGAAATATCCATGCGCTGGTTTCACCGCTACGGAATCGGCCCGCCATCATTCTCCTCACCAATGGACCAGGCTTGACGACCGCTTCCTCCTCAACATAATTGTGAACAGCCAGCCGGTTCTGTCAAGGGATTTGACGAAAATACGACATACGCTATACTTACCGAGCTGTCCTGAGCATTCGCTCCGCTTGATCGCGAGCCTCAATTTTGCTACATTTAGAAAGCGACTGAAAAGCGCCGACGTAGCTCAATCGGCAGAGCAATGCTCTTGTAAAGCATCGGTTATGGGTTCAAGTCCCATCGTCGGCTTGTTTACATTCCGGGTCAGTGTCCCGAGCGGCAAAGGGGGCGGACTGTAAATCCGCTGGCGGTAGCCTTCGTAGGTTCGAGTCCTACCTGGCCCACTTCACATGCAACCGGCTGGCCGTCGCGCCCACGTAGCTCAGTCGGCAGAGCGCATTCTTGGTAAGAATGAGGCCATGGGTTCAAATCCCATCGTGGGCTCTTCCCCCGCTATCCTGGAAAAACGGGTAGCGGGGTCTTGTTGTGAAAGGCACCTTGCCGTGTCGAACACACACTTTGGCGCCGGTTGCAGTTTTGATCGTTGAACAGTATTCAAAGGATTGAGGTCTTCAGAACATGGGTAAAGTAAAGTTTGAGCGGAATAAGCCTCATGCCAACATAGGGACCATCG
>CAZIKT010000002.1:0-70352 GCA_964539885.1 uncultured Ardenticatenaceae bacterium
TGTAGCCAGCTACTGGCTTGACAACTCACCAAACAGCTTAACTTGTAACCGATGCACTTACTGGAATTGCGCCGTATACCAATTCCAGAAGCTCGTCAATCCGTCCTGATAAGAAGTCTCCGGCGCATACCCAAGCAAACGCCGCGCCTTGCTGATATCGGCAAAGGTGTACGGCACATCAGCCACCAGCATCGGCTGAGCTATCAGATTCGCCTGGCGGCCGGCTAATTCCTCCATGTAGGCGACAAAGTCGCGCAACATCACCGGCTCGCCGCGCCCCAGGTTGAGCACCTCATAACCAAGCGGTCTATCCAGCGCCGCGGTCACACCGTCGGTAATGTCATCCACGTAGGTCCAGTCGCGCCACATCCGGCCCTCGTTGTACAGTGGGATGGCGGTGCCGTGGCGAATACTGTCAGCCAGGAGGTAGGCCATCATGTCAGGCCGGCCGCCCGGCCCATAGACAGTGAAGAAACGAATCGCCGTGAAATTGAGTTGAAAGAGATGGTGGTAGGCGTGACCCATTATCTCGGCGGCCCGTTTGGCGGCGGCATACGGCTGCAAGGGCCGGTCGCAGGGATCACTTTCAGCGAAGGGCAGTTGTGTCGTCTTTCCGTACACCGATGATGTGGAAGCAAAGACGAAGTTGCCGACGCCGTTCCAGCGGGCGGCATCCATCAGGTTTTGCGTGCCGTTGAAGTCAACGGCCACATACAGGTCTGGATACTGAACAGCATTGCGCACGCCGGCAAGAGCCGCCAGATGCGCCACCGCCTCGAAGCGCTCTTCTTCGAAGAGATGGAGCATGGCGGGCCGGTCGCGCACATCCGCTTCTATCATGCGAAAGCTCGCGAAAGCCTTCAGCCGGCTTTCGTTGGCTCGCTTCTTGCGGGGATCGTAATAGTCGTTGAAGTTATCTAGTCCGACAACAGTGTCCCCGCGCCGGCAGAGCTTCTCCGCCAGGTTACTGCCGATAAATCCGGCGGCCCCCGTAACCAGTATCTTCATGTTGCCTCTTGATAGTGTATTTTTTCAGCCGGCCGTCGCCGGCAGCGCTTGCTCGTCCAGACCCGGCACGGGCGCGGCCGGCCTGATGTCCTCGGCGCGCAGTTGCAACTCTCGCTGCCCATTCCAGGTGTTCGACTGAATGGTGTAAACCAGGTCAATGTAGCCGGGCAAGTACTTCAACCACGCACCCTGCCGGAAGGCAATCACCGCCATTTCGCGCTCGCCGTCACTGACCCGCAACTTCAGATGCGTGTTGTCCTGGCCGACCGTGCGGCAGTCAACCACGTGCAGATTGCGGCTCAGGAAGCGCGGGGTGGGATTCGCTTCGCCGGTAGGCTCCAACTGCTGCAGCTGCCCATGCAGCGCCCAATCCACTTCGTGCAGGGCCAGCTCAGCGTCTATCTCCAGAGTAGGCTTCAATTCTCGGCCCGCCAGTTGCTCAGCGGCGATCGTGGTCAGCCGTTCACAAAAGGCGTCCAGGTTCTCGTTCATTATGGTGAAGCCGGCAGCCCGCGCATGACCGCCATGACGCACCAACAGATCCTGCAACTGGTCCAGCGCGTGCGTGATGTGAAACTCAGGGATGGACCGGCACGAACCCCGGCTTTCCCGACTGCCTTGCTCGATGACCACCGCCGGGCGATAGTACAGCTCATTCAGTCGACTGGCCACCAACCCAACGACGCCGGAGGTGAACTCACCGTCGGCGGCAACGAGGATGTAACTCGCCGGATCAATCATACTCTCCGCCAGGGCGCTCTGCGCGCGGGTCAATGACTGCCGCTGCACATTCAACTGGTTTAGCTCATGGGCGAAGTGAGTCGCATCTTGCCGGCTGTTTGCCGCCAGCAGCCGAGCCGCGGAATAGGCGTGGGCCAGGCGGCCGGCGGCGTTGATGCGCGGCCCCAGCCCAAAGCCGATCGTCTCAGCCGTCACCCGGTGCATGCCCATGCCGGCGATTTGCTTCAATGCGGCGACGCCGGGGCGCGGGCGGCTGTTCATCACCGCCAGCCCCTCAGTGACCAGCTTTCGATTCTCTCCCAGCAAGGGAGCGATATCCGCCACCGTCCCGATCGCTGCCAGGTCGAGCAGCTGTTCATCGGTGAACTGCGCCTGCTCGGGGTACGCCAGCCGGAGCGCCTGGGCCAGCTTGTACGCGATACCGACCCCCGCCAGCATGCGCTCCGGATAGCGGGAGCCTTCACGCTTGGGGTTGATCACTGCCAGAGCCGGGGGCAATATGGGGCCAATGCTATGGTGATCGGTGACGATCATGTCCAGCCCCAGCTCGTTGGCCCGTTGCACCTCGCGCACCGAGCGGATGCCGCAATCAACCGTGATCACCAGCGAGGCGTCCTGCTGCTGTTTCAGGCGCTCCAGCGCGTCCTCATTCAGCCCGTAACCCTCGTCTACCCGATCCGGGATGTAGGGGCGCACGCGCTCGCGCGGCAGGCCCAGCCCGCGCAACGCTTCTACCAGCAACACAGTCGCTGTCACCCCGTCGCAGTCGAAGTCGCCGTATACGACCACATTTTCCTCATCCCGCACCGCCCGGCCGATGCGTTCCACAGCCGGCTCCATATCAGCGAGCAAGAAAGGGTCTTCCGGCTCCAGATAGCGGCCTTCCAGGAAAGCCTGCACCTGGCCCGGCGTGTCGATTCCCCGGTTGTGGAGTACCTGCAGCAGGACCGGATTCAGTCCGCGAAACTGCTCAGAAAAGCCGGCGGGGGCCGGCTCTGCGATCTGCCATCGCTTTTCAGGGATGCTGGTAGGACGGGTCATAGCTGGGAAATGGTAGCACGAAGCGCTTAACGCTTCAATGTCGGTCAGTCGCGCGGCGAATCGCTCAGCGCAGCGGCTGCCGGATAGGAACCCAGCACCTTCAGAAACGAGGAGTGTCGCAGAATACCGAGCATCGCCTCCCGAACATCCGGCGCGTCCACGTGCCCCTCAAAATCGACATAGAAGAGATAGTTCCAGGGCCGGTTGCGGCGGGGGCGCGACTCGATCTTGGTCAGGTTCAGGTTGCGGTGGGCCAGCTCACCCAGCACGCGATGGAGCGCGCCGGGGGTGTGCTGTGTGGTGAAGACGATAGAGGTCTTGCTGGGGTCCTGCCGCGGCGGGTCTTCAGTAGCAAGAATGAAAAAGCGGGTGTAGTTCTCGGGCTGGTCTTCTATGTGGCGAGCCAGGATCGTCAGCCCATACGTTTCCGCTGCCAGTGCGCCGGCAATAGCAGCCACTCCCGGCTCGGGCCTGGCTGCCAGGTCGCGAGCTGCTCCAGCCGTATCATAGTAGGGCGCGGCCTCCAGGCCCAACCGGCGCAAGGTTTGTTCACATTGCGCCAGCGCCTGTGGATGGGAGCGGGCCACGCGTACATCTTCCAGAGCGACGCCGGCCGGGGCCAGCAGGCAATGTTCGACCTTCAGGATTACCTCTGCCTGTATGCGCAGGTCGTGGTCCACCAGGGAATCGTAAGCGGGGATGACGGTGCCGGCGAGCGAATTTTCCACCGGCAACATGCCGTGGGTAGCCCGGCCCGACTGCACGGCGGCGAAAATGTCGGCAAAGGCACGAACGGGGAGTGTGGCGACGGCCGAACCGAAATGCCGGCGCAAAGCCTGCTCCGAGTAGGCGCCTCGTTCTCCCTGGAATGCGACAACCGTGCCCTGATTCAAGAGGACCCTTTCTGTTCTAGCTTGTCGGGCGTATTAGCGCGGTGGCTATGGGGCAGCTAGGCCGGCGGCCCGGCCTTCACCCGGGCCAGCATTTCGGACACGCTGCCGCGCAGGCCGTGCAACGTTTCCAACCACCAGCCGGCCCCGGCGTCGGCGTACTCCTGAGGCAGGCGGGTATCTCCGGCGGTCGAGTAGCCGCCCATCAGAGCGACCTCAAATGGCGCACCGCCGGCGCGATATTGCTGAATAGTCGTGATTTGCGCAGCCAACTGCTCCGGCGTGCGCGTCGTCTCGCCATGTTCGTTAGAGACACCGATGATCCAACCCTCCCAGCGCGCCGCCCGACGCAAGGCCGGAGCGCTCTCGCCCCCAATCCAAATTGGAGGCCGTGGTTTTTGTACCGGTCCGGGGGCCAGTGTAACGCCGTTGATTGTGTAATACTCGCCGTGGTGGGTCACCGCTTCGCCGCGGAGGAGGCGGTCAAGCAGCTCGGCTCCCTCATCCATCATCGCCGCCCGAACGCGCGCATCGCCGCTCTCTCCGAAGGAGCTGAACTCCTCCGGCACGCCGCCCAGTCCCAACCCCAGGATCAGCCGGCCTGAACTGAGCAGGTCAAGCGTGGCGGCGGTATGGGCCAGCAGGTGGGGCCGGCGGCGCGGTAGAGGCGTGACGCCGACGCCGATTCGCAGCCGCTCCGTGCGGGCGGCGACGGCGGATAGGATAACCCAGGGGTCGCCGGAAGGAACTCCCCAGGCAAAAGCCAGGTGATCCCATACGAAGAGCGCCCCCCAGCCGGCAGCTTCCGCGGCCTGCGCCAATTCCAGGACAATGCGTGGATCCCCAAATTCACCCAGGGTAACAACCTCAATACCGAATCTCATGACGCTTCTTGCCCGATAATATCTATCCTATAGCAGGCGCGCAGCCGGCGCAGGCAACCTGGTTAAGTCCGTGGAAGCGCTGCTCTGTCTCAGTTTACCCAATTGACATGAGCGCGCAACGAGGGCCAAGGGTATTTTCCGGCGCGCTCGGGTTTTTGTTGACTTTGCCGGCAGCCATCTGGTATGATGTCACTATATGAGGCAGCGTTACAGCAGTGTCGCCTATCCGTATTATGCCCAGCCGTCCACCAGCCGCCATTGCGTGGGAGGGTTATTCACGGGCAGTTGACATCGCTGTAATGTTGACGTGAAGACCTTGACAAGCAGGACGCGGCCTGACACCGCGTCTTTTTTTGTGTTTCGTATAGGAGCAGACGTTGAAAGTAGCGAGCGTCTTTGAAGAAATGAAATGGCGGGGTCTGGTGTATGGCCATACCGATGGGCTGCCGGAGTTGTTGACGAATCAGCCGGTCACCGTCTACAACGGCTTCGACCCGACGGCGGACAGCCTGCACGTGGGCCACTTTGTGCCCATGATGGGGCTGGCCCGGTTGCAGCGCTTCGGACATACGCCGATCGCGGTTGCCGGCGGCGGCACCGGCATGGTCGGCGACCCCAGCGGCAAATCCGAAGAGCGCAACCTGCTCACCAGGGACGAGCTAGAGGCAAATGTCGCCTGCATCGAGGCGCAATTAGCCAGCATACTGGACTTCGAGACCAGGAAGAATCCGGCCATCATCGTGAACAACGCCGACTGGCTGGCCGAGCTGAACTTGATGGAGTTCCTGCGCGACGTCGGCAAGCACTTTACCGTGAACTACATGATCTCCAAGGACTCGGTCCGGTCGCGGCTGGATCGGGACGGCGTGGGCATCTCTTTCACTGAGTTTAGTTACATGCTGCTCCAGTCTTACGATTACCTGGTCTTGCATGATCGCTACGGCTGCCGGTTGCAGGCCGGCGGCAGCGATCAGTGGGGCAATATCACCGCCGGGATAGAGCTCATCCGTCGCTTGCGAAGCCGGCACGTGCACGCCCTTGTCTATCCGTTAATCACCAAGGCCGATGGCTCCAAGTTTGGCAAGACCGCCTCCGGCTCCGTCTGGCTGGATCCCAAGCGGACGTCTCCATACCGCTTCTACCAGTTCTGGCTGAACACGGACGATGCCAACGTGATGGACTACCTGAAATTCTTCACTTGGCTCAGCCACCGGGAGATCCTGGAGCTGGAATTCGCTGTCCTGCACCGGCCTGAACAACGCGAAGCGCAACGCCGGCTGGCGGAAGAGGTCACCCGGATGGTGCATGGCGAAAGCGCGCTAACCAAGGCGACGCAGGCGTCCGAGGTGCTCTTTGGCGGTGAGATGGACGGCCTGGACGCGGCCGACATCGCCGACATACTGGCTGATGTGCCCTCCTGCGATCTAGTCAAGGCGGACATTGAAGGCGAAGGCAAGCCGCTGCTGGATCTACTGGTTGATTGCGGTCTGGCCCAATCCCGCGCTGACGCCAAGCGCTCAATCAAGGGCGGAGGTATATACCTGAACAATGTGCGTGTGGCGGATCTGGATCACTCCGTCACGGTGAGCGATTCGATCGGCGGGCAGTTCCTGGTGCTGCGCAAAGGCCGGAAAGGTTACCACCTGCTGCGGATCATCGCCTGACTCAGAAAGCCGGTTCACTCCTCCAGTGCCGGTGGCAGCGCAACACTATCCTGGCCCTGATCCGTTGACAGGCGCAGGCCGGTGTCCGGATCATAGACGCCTATACGCAACAGCAGTTGATCCACCGCGGAAGCATCTATCGTGTGCTGCTGAACAATCAGATCGCCGGCTTGCCAGTAAGCGGCCGGCGCGCTGTTGCGATCGTCCTGAGCCACGATCCGGCCCTGCTCGTCCAGCAGATGCACAAAGAAGCGGCGGGGGGAAGTCGCCGGCCCAAGCACGCGCCAATACGTGATAAGCAGACAATTCTCTGGACGCTCAGCAAGACAGCCGGGCTCCACGTCATGTCCCAGGAATTGCAGCTCGTTGCGGAATGTTACGTCTGCCGGAAACTCGGGCGCCGGCTGCGGCTCAGCGGACAGCGTATACAGCGTAAAGTCCCCCTGCGCCTGGCCGGTTCCACCCCATTGCTCGAGCCGGCTCCGCAGTTCCAGCGATAAAGGCAGAATGGTCGGGTAGGTAATGCGCGCCGAGCCGCCCGCCGGCACGATCACCCCTTCGGTCGGGTTGAAGTAGCGCAGGGCCAGGTCCTCGCGCCGCAGGGTCAATTCCATGGTCGGCGGGTCCATCGTCTCCGGCGTCCAACCGCCGACTGCCGCCGGCCCGGCTTCCGGCTGACTATCCAGGTATTCGGCGGCATGGGTCAACGCCTGCTGCCAGACGAATTGCACCTCCTGATTGGCCGGCCACGTGTGAAAGATCCATACACTGGTGCGCCCCAAGTTGAACAACACCAGCGCCATTGTCAATAGAGTTATCCACGAAGTTATCCCCGATCTTGTGGATAACTGTGGATGAATTGTGGATAAGCGATAGAAACTGTGTATAACAAGAGCAGGCAGCGCGGTCAGGAGAGCCAGCGCATTGATCATCCGGATGGTGCTGGGGGCGTCTATGGTGACGATGCTGGGGATTAAGGAGACCGCCACCCAGAGGACGACAAAGGCATACCGGCGATCGCGCCAGCGCCACAAGCAGAGCAACAAGCCGGCATAACTGAGCAGGGCTATCGCCGGACCGAATGCCGGTTGCGGAGCCACATTTTGACGCCAGAGGGGATCGCCTCGAATGCCGAACAGCCCCAGGGCACGCAGGCTGTTTTCCAGGACGGGCAGCAAGTTGCCTTCGCGCAAAGCTCGCAGGGGCGCATCCACCTCGCTAATGCGAAACTCCGCCCCCGGATTGCCCAGTAGAAAGAGCGCCAGCGGGGCGGCGACCAGCGCCAGCGCCGCCCCGAAGAGCAGGATGCTGCGTCGGCCCGTAAACAGGAGCTTGCGATCGACGAGCAGCAGGTAGATGACAAACAGGCCGTAAAAGATGGGCACCGCCCGTGCCGCCATGTAGGTGTACAGACTGAGGCCGGCTAGCAGGCCGGCGATCGCCATCCAGGCCGACGGCCCGAGCTTGAGCGTACCGGGGCGGACCGTGTTTGCGCCGGATAACGCAGACCGGCCGCGCGCGATCAGGGCCATCCCCCGCCACCAGGCGTAGGCGGAGAAGGCCGAGACCAGCGGCAGGGAGATCGCGCGCAAGCCCTGCCGGCTGTAAAAGACCGGCCAAAAGAGCACTGCCTGGAAGGAGGCGGCGATCAACGCCACCCGCCAGTTGAACAACAAACGAACCAGCGCAAAGCAGGCGGCGACCAGCAGGATCCCGGCAAAGGCCGCCGGCAGCCTGAGCGCCAGCGCGTTGTCGCCCAACAGCGCCCCGAATGCTGCCTGCACATAGTGGAAGCCGGCCTCGTGCCCATACGCTTCCGTGAAATAGACAGCGTGGTTGCCGGCCAAAATGGAGCGATTGATCAGCCAGTGGGCTACCTCATCGTGCGCCAGGCCGGGGGGCGAGAGATTGCTCAGCCCGTATAGGCGCAGCCCGGCGGCGACCAACAGCACAGGCAGCATATACCAGCGCCGGTATTTCATCGGGAGAGGGGGATGAGCTTCAGCCGGTTGGCTATCGGCGCGGGCAGCAGTGATTCCAGAATGTGTTGTTCTTCCGCGCCGAAGACGCGCAGCAACCACAGCCCGGCGGGATAGACCACGATGCCGATCAGCAGCCCGGCCAGCCAGTGAATCTGCGCGCCGGCGGCCATCGCGACGACCATTACCAAAGTGACCAGCGCCGGTCGCCAGAGCAGGTTCAGCCAGCCCACGCCGGGCATCCGTTCACGCAGGTAGAAATTGAAGACCAAGAGCAGGATGATCTCCGACGCGATCGTCGTCAGGGCCGCGCCGACAAAGCTGAATCTCGGCAACAACAGCAGGTTAAAGACAAAATTGAACGTGACGCCAATCAGGAAAGCGCGTATCTGCACCCGCTCCCGGCCAAGGGCGATCAGCACATAATTGGTGACGCTGTTCATCCAGCCCACCGGGATGGACCAGATGACAATTTGCAGCGCCCAGGCCCCCTGCGGCAGGAATTGCCGGCCGCCGAGAACGCCAATCAGCAATGGCGCGAGCAGCGTCGTGCAGGCCGCCAATGGGAGCGCCAATAGCACCATCAGCTTGATCGACATGCGGAAGGTGCGTTGCGCGTCCGTCACATCATGCGCGATTTGCCGCGAAATCACCGGGAAGAGCGCGAAGGTAAAGAAGCTGGGAATGACATTGAAGGCGTTGACCCACTTATAGGCGCTGTTGTACCAGCCGACCGCCTCATCCCCGTTGATCTGCTGCATCATGGGCACATCGACAAAGAAGAAGACGCTGGCCAGCAGGTGGTTGAGCATCAACGGGTAGCTGGCCCGGATCATCCGGCGGTGCGCCGGCCAATCAATGCGCCAGGGGCCCTTCAATGGAATCCGGCGATAGGCCGCCCAGGCCAGAGTTGCCAGCGTGAGCAGATTGACCAGGATGGAGACGCCCGCCAGACCTACAAAGCCGTAGCCCAGAACCAGCACGATGACGCCGAAGCCCACTTTCAGAATGGTGGTCACCGTGGCAATGGCGGCGGGAGTCTCGGCGGTCTCATAGGCATAGAACAGGCCGGTGAAACTCTGTCCGATGCCGGAAAAGAACATGCCCAGAAGGAGCAGCAATATGGCGGCAACGGTATCGATCCCCAGCGGCGTTCCGCGGGTGCTCACCAGGAAGATGTAGAGGAAAATGGGCAAGCTGGCTACCAGGGATGTTCCCAGACGCAACACCGTCGTGTTGAGCAGATAGTAGCCGGCCTGGCCTCGTTCTCGCGACACCTCCCGAATGACCAGCGTATTCAGCCCGAAGTTGGCGATAATCTCATACCAGCCGGCGATAGCGATGGCGGTGGCATAGCCGCCAGCGTCGGCCGGCCCTAACAGGCGCAAATAGAAGGCCGCGAAAAGGAAATCAATGAAACGATTGAGCAGGTTCAGAAAGGTGGGAGCCAGGCTGTTCTTGGCGATGCTGTGGGTGTTAGTCAGCTCACCGGCTGGGTTGTAGAAACGACGCCACCCCCAGACAATCATGCCAAAGAAAAGGATCACCAGGCCCATCGCGCTGGCCAGCCCGCCCAACTTGAAGCTGAGTGGGCTGTAGCGAAAACGGACCTCCCAGGAGCCCGGCTCCAACATCACCCCCCGGAAGTTGCCGTTCACCCGCACAACCGGCGTCTCCAGCTCGGCCTCAGAACCAGCCGGCCGGACATAGGCATCCCAGCCAGGGAAGAAGCTGTCGTTCAGCACCAGCCAGGCCGGCTCGTCTACTACGGCAGCGACGATCACCTCCAGATTGCTGAAGGCGAGGACCTCAGCCGGGGTCAGAGAGCCGGCCTCTGCTTCTCCTTCCGTCTCCTGCGCCGGCCAATCATCTGCGGCCACAAAGACAAACTGCCGGGGATCATGCGCCTGCATCGCCGCCAACACATCCGCCGTCACGCGCGTGGCTGACAGGGGCAACGTGTAAGCCCTAGGCACAGCAGCCAGGTTTTCATAGACGAACAGCCCCTCACCCTCCCAGACGAGGGACAGCTTAGGCAGCGCGATCTGTTCCGAGGTGACAATGTAACGCGCGCCCAGCAGGTCCAGCAGGGGCGAATTCAGCGCCTCCCAATTCACAATGGGTTGCACGCGGTTGAACAGCAGTTCATTTTGTGGCTCAATTGCCGCCATGTAGTCCGTATACTGCCGAGCGATCATCGAATCGTAGCCGCGCACGTCCTGCAGATCGTACAACCAGCCGACATTGGCGTTGAGCGGTTTGTCGCCATGCGGGGTAAAGGTGGTGAACCGCCACAGGCCGGGCTGCTCCTCCAGCCAGGCGATCAACTCGGGCTTGTAGGCCAGCAACGACGGATCAGCGGCACTGTTGAAGTTGCGCCCGATCAGGAACAAGTCCAGGGCGATCACCAGGCAGGCCAGCCAGGGCCAGAATTGCCGGCGCC
Source organism: uncultured Ardenticatenaceae bacterium (assembly GCA_964539885.1). Classification (GTDB taxonomy): domain Bacteria; phylum Chloroflexota; class Anaerolineae; order Promineifilales; family Promineifilaceae; genus JACKCB01. The sequence continues at coordinate 10,651 of CAZIKT010000002.1, forward strand.
CGCGCGATCGGCCGCTCAGCCAGAGCACGACGCCGGCCGCCAGCCACATGCCGCCCATCAGGAGCACGTTTCGCGCCTGATAGCTGAAAAAGGCGCGCGCATCCGGAAACGCCTGCGGAGCGAGAGCCAGATTGAGAAATACGCTGTTGAAGAAAGGCTCCAGCCGGGAAAACAACAGCCAGGCCAGGGCCAGCGCCACCAGGACGAGCGCGCCCCCAATTAGCGCTACGGCGGTCAGCACGGTGGCGAACGAGCGGGCGATACGCCCCTGTTCCCGTCGCCAGAAAAGGTCATCCATGCCGAAGCCGGCCAACACGGCAACGGAAAGCGAGAGCGGGAAGACCCAGCGAAAGGGGGAGTGGAGCTGGTTGATGCCGGGCAGCCCGTAATAGAGCAGCGCGTAGAGCGGGGTGCCGAAGATAAAGGCCAGCGAGAAGAAGGCCAGCAGGATAAAGAAGAGGATCTGCGTCCGCCGACCACCAACGTCGGGCGGCCTCCTGAACGACCAGATACCCAGCGCGGCCAGAAACAGGGTTAACGTGCCCAGGTAGATCCCGCCCTCGACGTAATTCTTCAAACCCCAGTCGCTGGTGCCGGCCCCGTTGGGATTGGGCGCGCCGTAGTAATTCGCGGTGAACTTAGTCAGGTCGCCGGTGAACAGGTCACGGTAACTGTGATGCGCGGGGTTGCCGAAAAAGTCGGGCATGGCCAGGGTGATGATGCGCCGAGCCGGGAAAGCCCAGCCGCGCACCTCGGCGAGCGAGACCGCGCCCTCGCGAAAGTTGACCTGCGCCACTTCGTATAGGGGGACGAATTGGATAGCACCCAGCAGAGCGCCGAGCACCACCATGGCCAGCAGCCAACCGGCCGGCCGGAGCAGATAGGCGGCGTAATAGGACCAGGGCGAGCGCTCGGCCGGCGCGGCTGCATCGCGCCTGGCGATGGACAACTGCCGGGCAATGGCGACCAGCCGCCAGAGCGCATACATCGCCATGACCAGCAGCGTGTAGTAGGTGATCTCCACGTGGCCGGCCAGCATCTGGCTGCCCAGGGCCAGCGCTCCCAGGGCAACCCAGGGTAACGTTACGCCGCCGCCGTTCCGCGAGGAGGAGTTGCGCAGGACTTTCTCGATGCTGGCCAACAGCAGGGGCAACCAGGCGGCCGCGCCGATGATCATCGGAAAGACCGCCGCGCTGACCAGCATGAAGCCGCTGCCCTGGTAGACCAGGCCGGCGACGGCGCTACTGCTCCGGCGCATACCCAGGATCCGCCCAAACACATACGCAGAGACGCCGGCCAACCACAACTGGCTGACCGTGTACCAGCCGTAAGCCTTGGCCAGGGGTAGCACAAGGAAGAGCAGGCTGAAGGGATAGTAAGCGGCGTTCTGGCCGGTGGCCAGGAAGGGGGCGCCGGAGAAGATGTGTGGATTCCAAAGCGGAATCTCGCCTTCGGCCAGGCTCTGCTGGATGAAGCGTTTCCAGGCGTAATTTTGGATGATCAAGTCACTGATCAGGCTGTTGTGCGGCGCTTCGACCCCCAGTTCTCCGGCGGCGTTGCTCCACGGCGCCCACTGCGCCAGGTTGTCGGCCGGCACCATCGTGCGACCGCCGATCGTGACCGCCGCGTATAGCAGGAGAGGCAGGAGGAGTAATCCTGCCACAACGAGGAGGTCTGCCTGATACCGTTTGAGCAAATTCATACTGACTGATTTCGCGTCCAACGCCGGGGGAGATGGGCGCCGGAGCTACACCTTGTGCTCCGCGTTCGGGTTTGGCTGTAACGATTCCGGCAGAGGGCGGCGCTTGGCCGGTGTGAGCTTGCGGTAGCGCCAGAGGATCTCCCAGGCGCGCAACGCAGCCTCAATCTTGATCGGAATGGTCAGCTTGGAGCGGCCAATGCGGCGATCTTCAAAGTAAATGGGGATCTCCTGCACCCGGTAGTCCAGTTTCTCGGTCACATAGGCCATCTCGAACTGAAAGCTGTAACCATTGGAACTGATCATGTCCAGGTTGATGCCCCGCAGCACGTCCGCGCGCCAGCATTTGAAGCCGGCGGTAGCGTCCTTTACATGCAGATTCAGGATCAGGCGCGTGTAAAGTGTGTTGGCCCACCAGCTCAGCAGGTAGCGCCCGGCCTCCCAGCGCTCGTCCACCTTTCCACCCTGGATGTAACGCGATCCCACTACCACATCGGCCTGCTTCAGGCCGGCCAACATCTCCGGGATATGCTGGGGTGCGTGCGAGAAATCGCAATCCATCTGGATGACCACTTCCGCGCCCCCGGCCAATGCCTCCTTAAAGCCGGCGACGTATGCCCTCCCTAACCCCTGCTTTTGGGCGCGATGCAGGACAGAGAAGTCGTCTGGGTATCGGCTCGCCAGCTCGTCAGCGATGTGCCCGGTGCCGTCCGGCGAATTGTCATCAACGATCAGGATGCGTAAGCCGGGTATCTCCAGAGCGAACAGCGCGGCGGCCATTGCCGGCAGATTCTCTGCTTCGTTGTAGGTGGGGATGACCACAAAGATCGTGCGCATGGCCTGTTCTGCGTACAAATTTGGGCAATGCTACCACGCTTCCGGCCGGGCGGCATCTATCGCCTGCCCACGCTAACACACCGCTCCGGCTACTCTGTTCCGCGGGGCGGTCAGCGCAGCGGTTCTTTGTCTATGCGATAGACCCCGCAGGCGTCTCCCATCCCCTTGCACTCAAACTCCTCTACCCGGAACTCGTGCCCGCCGCTAACCCAGAGCAATGTCTCCTGCAGAATCCCCGTCGCAATATGACCGACCGGATGGTCGGTATCTCGCTGCCAGCACATCGAGCAGCGGTCGATGTAGTAGAGAAAGTGATCGCCGCGATCTTCCACCCGGCTGGTCTGGTCGCTGAATTGGGTGAAGATCTGCGCCACCGCCGGCACCCCAATGCCCAGCTTCGTTTGTAAGGGCAGCACCTTAAAAGCCAGGTCACCCACGCCGGCCAATGCGCCAAACCCTTTCAAGCCGTGCGCGAAAATCGCCCGCCCGCCGCGCAACGCCAGCCCACGCGCACCCCGTGGACCATAAATCTCTTCCAGGCCCTTGTTCAGGTTGCTGATGTGAGCGAAATCAAACTCGCGGTTCAGATTATCCGGCGGCAATTCAGTCATGTAGCGCGGCAGGTCAATCAGATTCAGCAACGCGTTCAACCCATTGCGCCCTACCGCTTCTTCCAGGGCAAGCAGGAAGATCCGCCCCATCTTGTTGGGGTAATAGAGACCGCTCAGGGGAACCAGATCTTCCACATACACCTCCGCCGGATCTATGCCAACGCGCCGGTCAGCGAAGTATAGCAACCGCGCCCGCATTGACCAAAGCGCTTCTGCCGGGGCGCGCTTTGACCAACAAGGCCTTGGGCGTGCGCGCCGGTGCGTCGTAATGGTAGAATAACCATAGTCGTCCGACCAGATGAGGCGCATCCGCTATGGCACAGGCAACCATGTACTTCCCGGCTGATTTCCGCTGGGGAACCGCAACCTCCTCCTATCAGATAGAGGGGAACAACGAAAACAGCGACTGGTGGCAGTTCGAACAACAGCCCGGCGCTATCCTGGAGGGCGGCCGGTCGGGAATAGCTTGCGACTGGTGGGAGAATTTCGAGGCCGATCTCGATCACGCCGCTGAGATGGGCACCAATGCCCACCGGCTTTCACTGGAATGGAGCCGGATCGAGCCGGAGCCCAGCCTCTTCAGCGACGAAGCGCTCGCCCGTTACCGCGCGTTATTGCAGGGTATGCACGATCGCGGCATCGAGCCGATGGTCACCCTACATCACTTCTCCAACCCGCTCTGGTTGGTGGAGAAGGGTGACTTTGATACAGATCTGGTGGTGGAGTATTTCCGGCGCTATACTGCCAGAGTCGTTCAGAGCCTCGGCGATCTGATCCCGCTGTGGATCACCATCAATGAGCCGATGATTTACGCCTATATGCGCTACGTGACCGGCAAGTTCCCGCCCGCCACGCATAAAGGTTGGGGAGCGGCAGGCCGGGCGCTGGTCAACATGCTGCGCTGCCATGCGGTCGCCTACCATACGATCAAGGATGCCCTACCCGCGGCACAGGTCGGCGTGGCCCACAATTTCATGGTCTTTGACCCACTCCCCGGACGAAACCCACTGCGTTCCTGGTGGAATGGGCAGGTGTCATGGCTAATGAACGACTGGTGGATGGAGGCGATGACGAACGGCAAGCCGCAATGGCCGCTCGGGCGTGGCCGGATCAATGGGCTGGCGGGCTCATATGACTTCACCGGCGTCAATTACTACACGCGCTTCTATACCCGCTTTCTGCGCGGCGAGACTAGCTGGTGGCCGGCGGGCAGCGAGATCAGCGATGGCGATTATGGCGAAGTCTATCCGGCCGGCATGTTCCGGGTGATCAAACACGCCATGCGCTACAAGAAGCCCATCTTTATCACGGAGAATGGGCTGCCGGATCGCGGCGATCGGCTGCGGTCGGCCTTCCTTTTGACCCATCTACGCGAAGTATGGCGGGCTGTGAATTTCAACTGGCCCATAAAAGGCTACTATCATTGGAGCCTGATTGACAACTTCGAGTGGGATCGGGGCTGGACGCAGCGCTTCGGGCTCATCGCGCTGGACCCGGAGAGTGGAGAACGACGCTTGCGCCGGAGTGGAGAGCTATACGGCGAAATCTGCCGCACCGGTAGCATCAGCAGCGACATGGCGGCCCGCTTTGCCCCACAGACACTGCCCAAATTGTTCCCCGGACAGGCGCCGGCGCCGGTGGCAAGTTGAAATGTCGGGCTGCCGGGGCTGTGCTATAATTCGCCGCATTCTGCATGACATTGAACAACCAGAACTGCCAACCATCGCCTGCCTGATAAGGGGGTCGAAGCCGCCATTCTGGTTGTGGTAACAGGAGCGAGACAAGATGTCTGGACATTCAAAGTGGTCTACTATCAAGCATAAAAAGGCGGCGGCGGACGCAAAGCGCGGCAAGCTGTTCACCACCATCACCAAGGAGATCACCATGGCTGCCCGCGAAGGCGGGGGAGATGTAGAGTTCAACGGGCGTCTGCGCCTGGCGGTGGAAAAAGCCAAAGCGGCCAATATGCCGAAAGATAACATCGAGCGCGCCATCAAGCGCGGCACCGGCGAGATTGAAGGGCTCGAATACGTCGAGATGCTTTATGAAGGCTATGCGCCGCACGGTATCGGCTTGCTGATCGAGGTCGTCACAGACAACCGCAACCGTGTCGTGGCTGACATTCGCCACGTGTTGAACAGGAACGGGGGCTCAATGGCCGAGGCCGGCTCCGTCTCCTGGCAATTTACCCGCAAGGGATACATCAGCATCGCAGACGAAGTAGATCAGGATGAACTATTCATGACCGCCGTCGACGCCGGCGCGGAGGATGTTCAGTTTTCGGCCGAGATCGCCGAAGTCTACACGGGCCTGAATGATTTTCAACCCGTGCGCAGCGCTCTGGAAGAAGCCGGATACAAACTCGACGAGGCCTCGGTGATCTATGAGCCGAATGCCTCACTCAGCCTCGAGCCCTCCCATACATTGCAGGTCATGGGCCTCATTGAGAAGCTGGAAGAGCTGGACGACGTGGAAAGTGTCTATTCAACGCTGGATATTTCCGAAGAGGCACTGGCCACCCTGGAAGCAGGCGCTTAAGCTCAGGCCGACAACATGTGAAAGCCGGCGGATGAAGTCGCGACCTATAGTGGCGACTTCATCCTTTTTTATCGCTCAGGACGGGCGACATACATGCGCATCATTGGCTTGGATCCCGGCACCGCCCGCACCGGCTTCGGTATAATCGATGTCGTCGACGGCGAGCCGGTGGCTGTCCACTTCGGGGTGATCGAGACGCCGGCCGGGGATGCGCCGGGGGAACGATTGCTGGAGATCTACAATAAGCTGCAGAGCCTGCTGGCGGAGTACAGGCCGGATGCGGCCGCCGTTGAAGAGGTGTTCTTTGGCCGGAACGTAACCACCGCGATCAGCGTCGGGCAGGCGCGCGGCGTCCTCTTTCTGGCCCTCACTCAGCGCAATCTGCCCGTGACCGAGTACTCCCCGCCCAAGATTAAAGAGGCCGTCACCGGCTACGGCAAGGCGGACAAATACCAGGTGCAACTGATGGTACGCAACCTGTTGCGCCTGGAGGAGATGCCCCGGCCGGACGACGCCGCGGACGGCCTGGCGGTCGCCCTGACGCACTACCAGTACCAGCGGTACGCCTCTCTTTCTGCCGGCTGAGCAGAGCCCCGCTTAACTGGCGCTCATCCCTGAATAAGCTACCGCTCATGCGCACATCAGGATCCGCTCATCCCTGGTTCAGCCTGGACTAAGATAGTACGGTTATCCTAGTCAATGAAGTCGCCAAAGATTTGATTCGGCCTCAGCCTCCCCCCTCCTAGGCTGAGGCCGAACGCTTTCCAGGGGACAGACGGGGAAGTGGGCAGCTCCCGGCCTTAGCCGTCAGGCGCGCTGACCAGCACCGGCCCCAGGATGTAGCGATCGGCCGACACATTGCCGGCGGCGTCGCTGATATGCAGCCGGCGACCCCCAGTCATCTCATACAGCCCCACTTCGATGTAGTAAAGCCCCGGCGGCAAATTCGGGTCCAACACCAGCCGATACGGATCGAGCATCGTCTGGTTCGGCAGCCACTTTGAGAACCAGAGATGGGTAGGGGCGGAGCCGCCGAGCGGCGTATAGTCCAGCGCGGCATACGGAACGTTGGCCGGGTCAATCAGGTGCACGAATACGGTGTAGCTCTCTTCCGCCGGGGCCAGGCTCAACCATTCCAGCAATATGTGGATGGTATCTCCGGGCTCCGCCGGCAGCGGATCTTCCGCAGACCAGGGTGCTACCCGCCGCTCCCAGCCGTTTCGCGCTGAAGCAGAGAGCAACCCGACTCGCTGCCGGAAGTTTGCCAGCAGCCGGCTGGTATCTACGACAAACTCCTGCTCGGTGACGGTCAGTGTGCCCAACAGGAGCGGTTCGCCGCTCAGACTGTCCGTGCTCAGATTCTTCATCTGCACGGACAGCGGATAGTCGCCGGCGGGAAGGTCAGGCGGCAGGGCGAAATCAAAGCGCTCGACGACTACTTCTCCCGGCTGCCAGAGCGGCGTAACCAGGTGGCTGTCTGTGGTGAAGGCAAATGTCAGGCCGCCGCTCGCCGGGTCGCCCACCGTCAAGACCGGCGCGTAGTATTCGTCTGTGGCCTCCAGCGTGCTCATCGCCAGGGTCAGGGGCACATACGCGCCGGCGGACACCTCGGCTTCCGGCAGATCGTAGGCCGCGATCCGCGGCGCGGTCGTCATCTCTTCGCGGCCCGGCACCGGAGTCAGCTCATACGGGATTGTTGAATCTCCCGGCTCCACTACCTGGTAGAAAGGGCCGCGCGGCCGCAGGCGAAAGCCGGCCTGCACGATCTCTGGCCGGTAGCCGTTTAGATAGACCGGCCCGCCGGGCAGGAATTGATACACGCTCTCCACCCAGGGCCGATCAGTAGAGACGAACTCGGGACGCACATCGGCCGGGTCCGGCCATCGCCCCTCCACCAACTGCGAGTACCAGAGCGGGGTCATACGTTCCCAGTCGTTCAGCAGCACCACGCCTTCGCCGCCGCCGGCAAAGTAGTCAAAGACCTGCGCCACATAGCGCTCCCCTTCGTCATAGGCCGCCAGCGAGATACGCGGTAGATTGCGCGCGATCTGCAGCGCCGGACCCAGCAGGAAGAGACCGCCGGCCAGCAGGGTCAGAAGCCGGGAGTCCAGCCCCAGGCGCTGCCTCGACCAGCCGAGCAGGCCGTAAAACCCGAGGCCGGCAAGCAACCCCACCAGCAGAAACGGCCCCAGCAGATAGGCCATGATATCTTGCGCGCGTAGGCTGAGCACGAAAAGGTACTGGCCCAGGAAAGCAATCAAGAACAGCCAGAAGTGGGGTCGCAGCGATGGCGTGCGACGGCCCCACAACCAGGCCAAACCGAGTGGGGCCAGCGCGATCGCCGGCAGGCTGTATTGCAGACGCAGCAATGTCCAGAAGACGGTCAGCCGGGCCGGCTGATCAGCCGGTTGAAAGAAAGGCAGGCTCTCAGTAAGGCCGCGCGCCAGGACGTGGCTCAGGAAGCCATCCAGCGTGTCTAGGGTGTTCGGTCCGAACGGCGGCGACATACTGCTACGAATAGGGAAATAGAGCCACGTGGCCAGCCCCAGAAGGGCGAAGCCGACCATGGTCACGAGCGTGCGCCAATCTCGCCAGATTGTTGGGCGCACCAGCAACACAAACAGCCCATAAGCGGGAAAGGCAAAGAGGGTCAATGGATGGTGGGTGACGCCCAGCCCGGCTGAAAGACAGAAGGCAAAGAGCCAGCGGTGGCGGCGCGCGAAGACCCGCGGTTCATCAACTTCTTGCCCGGCAACCTGTACCTGCCACCAGCGGGTCAACAAGAACAGGTTTACCGCCAGAAGAGTCGCCGTGATGATGTGCGGGTTGGCGTGAATGGCGTGTTGCCAGAAGTCGGTCGCCAGCGCCGTCAATAGAGCCGCAAAGAGCGCCGCCAGCCAGCTCCAGACATCGAGCAACCTTTCGGCGGGAGCGGTCGTCGAGATAGTGCGCACGATCCCATATACCGAGATTGCCGCTATAGTGGCGGCAACGACGGCCAACAGGTGCATGCGCCAGGGGATCTCGCCCAGCGGGACAACGCTTTGGAACAGCTTGCCCAACAGGGTCATGAAGGCGTAGCCCGGCGGGTGGGCGATGCCCAGCACATTGGCGACCAGCGTGTATTCTGTGGGGTCGCCCAGCACCAGTGTGCGGGCCATCGTCGCCAAATACAGCAGGGGAACCAGCAGCAGGAATGCCGGAATGAGACGTTCAAGTAAGCGCCGGCCGGTCAATCGTGATCCGCCCGCCCCCGCGTCATGCGCCATGCAGAAGTCGCTCGTATACCGCGGCCGTTTCTCGCGCCGCCCCGGCCCAACTGAAGCGGCTCGCCTGCTCCAGCCCTGATTGCTGGCGCCACTGGTATTCATCGCGGTCGGTCAGCAGCCGGCGGATCACGTGCGCCATTTCCTCGACATTCAGCGGGTCGAAATAGGCGGCCGCTTCGCCTCCCACTTCCGGGTGGCTGGCGGTGTTGCTGGCGGCGACCACCTGGCCGCAGGCCATATGCTCCAGCAGGGGCAGACCGAAGCCCTCGTACAGGCTGGGCTGCACAGCCAGGCCGCTCGCGGCAATAATCGCCGGCAAGTCCTCATCCGGCACCCAGCCCAGCGCATGCACGGCGTCGGTCAACCCTTCCTGCTCAATGCGGCCGAAGAATGCATCATAGAGCCAGCCGCGCGCGCCGGCCAACAGCAATTGCAGCCGCGGAAAATCCCGGCGCAGGATTTGCAGCGCCGCCAGCAGGCGTTCCAGGTTCTTGCGCGGCTCGATTGTGCCCAGGTGCAATAGGAACTGCTCCGGCAAGCTGTACCGGCTTTTCACGCGCTCAATATCCTCCGGCGCCGGCGGGCGGAAGTGCGCCGCCGCCGCTTCATAAACGACCGTAATCTTAGCCGGGTCCACCCCGTAATGCCTGACGACATCGTGCTTCGTGGCCTGTGAAACGGCAATGATTGCCTCCGCCCGCCGGCAGTAAAGCGGCATCGCCAGGTTCAAGTACCACAGATTCAGCCGTTTGTGGTAGGCCGGGAAGAGCTTGTAGATCAGGTCATGTACCGTGAGGACGACCGGCCTGTCGCGCAGCGGCATCAGCAAATGCTCGGTGCTGTGGAACAGCTCCACCCCCGGCAGCAGCCCATTGAAGCCCAGGCGGGCCGTGTTTCCGAGCAAGACAGCCATACGCCAGGGCTTATATCCAAGCGCGACCCGGCGACGCGGCAGGCTTTGCAGACTTGCCGGTAGCCGGGTCGCAGCGCTGCCGTTGTGAAAGAGCGCCAGCTCCCCCGGCATGAGGTAGGCCATCTCGCAGGCCAGCCTTTCGGCGTAGCGCCCCAGGCCGGCGCGGCCGTGCACCGCCGCGGAGACATCCAGGTATATCAATGCGCCTTGCTCAGTGCGTCGCCCACCAGTCTAGGGACCAGGCGACGGCCCGCTGTATACCTTCGCGCAACGACGTCCGTGGCGAGTAGTTGAGCAGCGCCCGCGCCTTGCCCACGTTGGCGACGTAGTGCGTCACCTCACCCACCCGCGACGGCGCGATCTCTATCTGCGGTCGCACACCCAATGCCTCCCCGATGAACTCGGCCATGGAGACGAGCGTGTTCCCCTGCCCGTAAGCAAGGTTGATGGTCTGGTTGGCTTCTTTGCCGGAGACAAGTAATTCGATACCGCTGCGCACACCGGCGATGCAGTCGTCCACGTAGGTGAAATCCAGCACCTTGTCTCGCCCATAGACCGTTATGGCCTCGCCGGCGCTCAGCTTGCGAATGAACAGGGGAATGACCCGCTCCATCCGTTCCAGGTCGTTGTCGTATCGGCCATAGACATTGCTGAAGCGGAACACTAGATAGCGCAGGCCGTAACATTGGGCGTAGGAGTAGATGAGGGCCTCGCCGGAGATCTTGCTGGCTGAATAGGGGCTTTCGGTGAAGGCAAAGTCGGCGTAAGACTCCTCCGTGATATAGCGGTGGATATCGCCGTAGACCTCGCGCGAGCTGCTGAAGATGAGCGGCAGCCGATTATGCCGGCAGAACTCCAGCACGTTGTAGGTCATGGTGATGTTTTCCAGCGCCCGGTCCGGCTGCTCCACCAGCTCGTGCACCTTGGCGTGCGCAGCGAAATGAACGACCACATCCAGGTCAGGCGGGTAGGTGACATGCCCGATGCCGCCATGGAAGTCGCGATAGGGCACGCTGAGGTCCTGCAATAATGTCTCGATCTGCGTGGTCCAGCTATTCGGGCGAATGTCTATCCCGTAGACATAGTGACCGTCCTCGATCAGGCTCATCGCCAGATTGGTGCCGATTTGACCGCTGGAACCTGTAATCAGAACTCGCATGGACTGCTCTCCACAAAATCTTGGGTGACAGTCACTTATCGAAGTGACTGTCACCTCCCGTCAAGATCACTCGCACGGCAAATTGCGGCAGGGCCAGCATCCGCCGCCAGCGCCACGGCTCCCGGCGTAGCCGATACAACCATTCCAGTCCCAGCCGTTGATAGCCGGCGGGAGCACGCTGGGCCCGACCGGTGATGAAATCGAGCGATCCACCCACGCCGATGGCGACGCGCACGGTGGATAGCGTGTGCCGGTTGCGCGCTATCCATTTATCCTGCCGGGGAGCGCCATAAGCCACCCATAGCATCTCCGCCCGGCTGGCGTTGATCATCGCCACAATGGCCTGATTTTCCTCGATCGCCGGCGATCCGGCATACACCCCGGCTATACATAGGCCCGGAAAACGTTGCTGTAATATTCGCGCCGCTTCATCCGCCACACCGGGGGCGGCTCCCAGCAAAAACAGCCGCCAGCCGGACTGAGCCGCCTGTTCGGCCAGATGATATACCAGCTCCGAGCCGGGCACGCGCTCCGGCAATGGTCGTCGATAACGCCTGGCAGCCAACAAGATGCCTACGCCGTCTGCCAGGCAGAGATCGGCATCCTGCAAAACCTGGCGAAATACGCCGTCCTGTTGGGCGCGCATGACAAACTCAGGATTGACGGTCGCTACCTGGTGTAAACACGGCTCACCCATGAAGGCTGAGATGGCGCCGACCGTCTCCGTCATGGACACCATGTGTACCGGAATCCCGAGCACGGTAATAGACTCCAGAGGCGAGTCGCTCATTTGCCGTCCCCAGCCGCCGCTTCCAGCAGCGACAGCATCTCTCGGCCGGCCTTCTGCCAGGAGAAGCGGCCTACATTCTGCCGGCCCGCCTCAATCAGGCGCGCCCGTAACGGCTGATCGACGATGATTTGCCGGATAGCCTCGCTGATGCCGGCGACGTCCTCCGCCCCGACAAACAGCGCCGCCTCCCCGGCTACTTCCGGCAGCGAGCTGTTGTCCGCGCAGACAATCGGCACGCCGCACGCCTGCGCCTCCAACACCGGAAAGCCGAACCCCTCATAGAGCGATGGGTAGAGCAAGGCTGTCGCACCGCTGATCAGCGCGGCTTTGTCCTCCTCCTCCACATAGCCGGGCAAGATAATGCGCGCCCGGATCTCCTCCGGTTGGCGAGCAATCTCCTCCAGAATGGTCTGCGCCAGCCAGCCGGGACGGCCCGCCAACACCAGTTGATGCCGGACGCGGCTGGCTGCATACGCCTGCACCAGACGGGCAAGGTTCTTCCGTGGTTGCAGGGTGCCTACGTATAGCAGGTAGGGCAATTCCAGGCGATACTTCTGCTGCACGTTCGCCTGGCTGACCGGATCGGTCGGCGAGAGCAAGCCGGCGTCAAACCCTGGATAGATCACCTCGATCTTTTCGCCCTCGATGCCGTAGCGCTGCATCAGGTCCTGTTTCGTGGCTGCCGAATCGGCTGCGACCCGACGGCTGCGACGCCCGTTGTGGCGAGTGCTCCAGCGCAAATAGGCCAGTTGCCGGCGAGTGTGCGCCGCCGGGAAATAATCGTAGCCCAGATCGTGGATGGTCGCCACGCTGGGGCCGTAATAGCTCAGTGGGATTACGTGGGCCGGGGTCAGAAAGACATCCGGCCTGTGACGACGCAGGTGGGCCCCCAGCCGGAGGTGCGTCCACAGATAGGGCAGCGGCAGAACAGATTGGCGCACATGTGCGTATCCGGGAAACAGGTCGGAGGGAGGCTCGCTATTGAAGTAGAGGACCAGCTCATGTGATGTACCGGCCGTCAGGTTGATCAGTGCGGAAATCAGGTGATACGCATAGGCTTCGGTGCCGGTGCGCGGTCGAACGGCGGCGCGGCTGGCATCTATACCGATAAGCATCAGGGCTGCTGCTGAACCCGCGTCAGACACTCCTCATCGCTGATGAACAAGAACTCCAGCGCCACCCAACCCTCATTCAGGGCGACGGTGCGCACTTTCAGCCAGGTGAAGCCGCCGGACTCAATAGGGGCTTCATCACTCAGCAGCGTCAGGATCGATTCTTCTTGCAGGGTCTCCACTTCCGTCCCGCCGGGCGCATCGCGCAAGTTCAGGCCGCTGCCGGCGGTGCCGCGCACCACTGCCCGGCAAATTCGGGCGGTGGCAGTCGGTGAGGGCAGATTGGGATCGACGGTCGGCGTGTTGGTCTCTGTTGGGGGCAGGCTAGACAGGGTCGGCGTCAATGTCGCCACGCCCTCCACCGTCTCGCCGGATTGCACCGCCAGCTCCACCAGATTTTGCTGCCTTTCGTATAACAGGAAGCCGATGGCAGCCAGGAAAGCTACCACGGCCAATGCTAAAGTTAACATCGCCCGGCGCAATATCGCTTCCCGTTCCAGTGTGTAAAAGCGCGCCCCACCCCGGCGAATGCCCCGATAGGTAAACAGGGCCATGATCAGGCCGGCGACGACAAAGAGGATGATGGGCAGGATTTCGTTCACGCGAACAACACTTCTGCGGTAATAGGCCCGGCTCGCAATACCTGCACCGGTTCCACTGTGCAATCCACAATCGTCGAAGACTGACCGTATCGCACCGGACCGCCGGTCAACACGGCCGGGATTTCGCCCGTGAAAGCCGCTAACGCCTCGGCCGCGGTCATGGCGGCCGGCTCTTCGGAACGATTCGCGCTGCTGGTCGCCAGGGCGCCGCCGCAAAGGCGGATAAACGTCCGGCTGATCTCATGATCCGGGATACGCACAGCCACATTCCCGCCCGGCGCTAGACTGTCCGGCAACGCCGGATGCCGGGGGACGATCAACGTCAGCGGCCCGGGCCAAAACCTGGCGATCAGCGACCACGCTACAGGGGAGATATCTATCGCCACCCGTTCCAGCATTTCGCTGTCGCTCAGCAGCACGGGAATTCCTTTGCTGATCGGTCGCCGTTTGACGCGATACAGGCGCTCCAGCGCCTGCTCCTGAAATGGGTCTACGCCGATACCGTACAGGGTGTCGGTCGGGAACACAACCGGTTGCCCACGACCGATGTGGTCGACGGCGCGGGCCATCTCGGCCGGCTTGTCAGCGCGCAGCAGTTCGGTTTGCATCAGCGGCTTTATCGGCCCCATCGGCATTGTCACACTCACGTCTGTATCTTGACCATCCGATCTTGCCCGGACAGGTCTTTGAGCAGCAGCACCTCTGCTTGGGGGAAAACCGTTTTCGCCAGGCGCAGCGCGGCCTGTCCTTGTCGCCAGCCGATCTCCAGCATGATCGCTCCCCGGATGCCCAACTGTCCAGCAATCGCCTGCAGCAATAGTTGCCGGATGTAAGCGAGGCCGTCCGGTCCTCCACGCAGCGCGCCGACAGGCTCGTATGATTTTACCCCATCATCGAGGGTCGTCCACTCGACGTCGGAGATATAAGGCAGATTGGCCACTATCAGGTCGGCCGGGGTCGACAGCGGCGCGAGCAGGTCGCCCGGCGAGAAGCGGATCCGCTGCGCCACGTTATGCCGGACTGCGTTGGCGATCGCTGTCGCCAGCGCAGCATCGGAAATGTCAACCGCCGTAATCTGCGCCGCCGGCAGTTCGCAGGCCAGGGTGACGGCGATACAGCCGCTGCCCGTTCCTATGTCGGCGATGTGGCAGCCGGGCCGGGCGCGCGCCCATGCAATAGCTTGCGCGGTAAGTTCTTCCGTTTCCGGGCGCGGGATGAGCACCGCCGGCGTGACGGCAAATGTGCGCCCGTAGAAATCGGCCTGTCCCACAATGTAGGGAATCGGCTCGCCTTGCCGGGCGCGCGCCACATACGTCTGATAAGCCTCCCATTGGGCCGGGGCGAGCAATTCATCGGCGTGGGCAATGAGATAGGCGTGACTCACGCCCAGCAGATGCTGTAGCAGCAGCCGGGCGTCAAGCGCCGGACTGGGACCACGGGCCAACTCATCGCCGGCCCAAGCGCTCGACGCCCGGATGGTCGGGAGTGTATCCTCGCTTAATGCGCCGTCTCTGGTGATCATCGGCAGATTGTACCATTGGAGATACGGCAGGTACGCAGGAACTTACGCAACGCTGAACCTTTTCAGCGAGTTTGCGGCAGCCTGTTCTGGGATGTGTGCGGGCGTTACTCGTCGGCTTCCGGCAAATCGGCGTCGAGCCGGCGATAGACGTAATACAGGTAACCCACGCCCAGCATCAGCGCGAAGGCGAACCATTGCAGGGCGTAGCTGAGGTGGGGGCCTTCCGACAGATCGAAGGTAGGCGTCTCACGCGCCGGCAATGCCGTCGTGTCAGTGCTCTCCGGCGCCTGTAGCAGATAGAATGGCAATAGCTCATAGGGGAGTTGCTCTCCAATCGCCGCCACATCCACGCGATACCACTCCAGTCGGGGAGCGTCGCCGCTGCCTTCCTCACCTTCAGGCTGCCTCTCGGAAGCGCGTACATAGCCGGTGATTTCCACCGTTCCCGGCTGATCAAACTGCCGCCAGCGCTCCGCCGGCAACTCGGCCTCCGGCAGCCAGCCCCGGTCAACCAGCACAGCCCGTTCCTGCCCCTCCAGCAGCAATGGAGCCAGCAGGTGTCCGCCCTGCTGACCATTATAGGTCTGGAGCTTCAGCAGCATCTGCTGTGAGAAATCAAACTCGCCGCGCGCCGTCACCTGCCGGTCGATCAGCGATTCATTCGCCGGATCGCTCAAGGCATTCAGGAGTAATGGAGGCTCCGCCAACTGCGCGGCGAGGACGCTATTGGCGGCGCGGCGCTGCTCCAGCCTGTCCAGTTGCCAGATGCCCAGCCGGATCAGCAGCGCCAACCCGGCCAACACCAGCAGGGTCGTCCACCACCAGCGCCGACCAACCAGTGCTCGCGCCAGCGCGCTCGCCCTATTGCCCGGCGACTGCGTTCTTTCCATGGCGGCGATCCTTTCGGCCACGATTCGGGTTTGGTGAGGCGTGCTCCCGACCCTTCCGCCGCTGTCCCGAAAGCAGAATCAGGGCGACGACGGCAGCGATCACCAGGCTAACCGCACCCACCACGACCCAGTTAGTCGAGGCCGGCGACAGCACCAGCGCCGAGAACGCGCTCTGCCCTCTGCCCGCCGGCCCGTCCACAATTACCTCTGCCCGCCAGTTTCCTGGCGCGCTCACCTCCAGATCGGCCTCGTAAAAAAGCCGGTTGGCGGCGTTTTGATGGGTCGCCAGCGCGCCAATGGGCACCACGCCGGTCTGATCCTCGGCGGTGAACAGGATGCGCACTGCCGCGCCAAGCACCGGCTCGCCGGCGCTGCCGTCCTCGTTCGGCTCCGACACTGCCACCGTCACGTGTATCGTGCCCACCCGTAACGGATCAGGGGCCAGCCAGACGGAGAGCAGGTAGGGGCCGGCAGGCTCATTAACCAGCATCGGCCTGCCGCCGCCATGCCCCTCTGCCGGCGCAGCTAAGCTGACCAACAGGAGAAAGAGCAGAAGCACAAGGGCCGAACGCATCAGGGAGACACGCCGGGGACAAAAGCGTTCACTGATCATAGAAGGTAAGCGATGGCTCCTCATCGGCCGGCGGCCCCGGCTTTGAGCGCCCTGCAGACAGGTTTATTTCTCCAATCCCGGCGCTACCATCGCCTCGTCCGTGGACCATTTAGACATCGGCAGAGGCGGCTTTTTCTCTTCACGGTCCAGCCAGCGCGCGGTGAGAATGAGAACAGCGATGATGTACATCATGCTGCCCGGCACCCACATGATCACGCCGCCGAGCATTTGATCCTGCAACACGGAAAGTCCCCACACGCGCGGGACGCTGAGATAATATGTGTAAATCGGCTGGGTGGCAAAGGCCAGGGTGATGCCCAGCAACATCGCCGGCGGAATGGCGGCTATCACATAGGCGATGCGCACGCCGCCGGACAGCGGTCTCTGGATATGCGGCGCGGCCCCGGTTATCAACCACCAGGAGGCCAGAGCCGGCAGAAAGAAAGACAGATGCTCCAGATCGTGCACCCAGTTGATACGCAGGGCAGCGTTGTAAGCATTGGGGTCGTGCCAGGCCACCAGCAGAGCTACATACAGCAGCCAGATCGTGCCCGGCCCGGTAACCTGGCGCAGCGTCCTGCGAAAAGACGATTCGCGATGCAGCAGCCGGCTGAGCCCGCTTCCGGCGACCCGGCGTGGGCCGGCCGGTAGGCCCCAGACGGCGAACGGGAAGGGATTGGCCAACATGAGCAAGGGTGGCGCCAGCATGATCAGCAACAGGTGTTGGACCATGTGCATGAAGAAGAACTGCCCAGCCAGGGTCTCCACCGGAGACATCAACGCGACGCCGATCAGAGACAATCCACCGAGATAAGCGATAAGCCGGCCGGGAGTCGCCAATCGGCTGCCCTTTCTTCTCAAGCGTAGCCAACCGGCGCAGTAAAGCAGCGCCAGGAAGGACAGCGCCAGCATGACCTCCGGGCGCAAATCCCAGGAGCTGAGTATGGCTCGGGTGACGGGATCCATCGCCTGAAACAGAAAAGGCCCCTCAGCCGCTGCCGAGGGGCCTAGAACAAGCAAACCGGGCTAGCCGATGTGTACGGCGCTGCCGATCAGGTAAAGGGCCGGGTAGAAGAAGATCCAGATCACGTCGACATAGTGCCAGTAGATGGCGCAGGCCTCCACCCCCCAATGCCGCTCTGGAGTATAGACGCCCTTTCGCCCATTGTTCCAGACTATGGCGATCAGAATCAGCCCGGTGAGCACGTGCAGGGCATGGATGCCGGTCATGCCGAAGAATATCGCGCCATATGCGCCGTCGCCCGGCGCCACCTCGCCGCGCCATTCCAGGCCGACCACGCCGACGAGAAAGAGCGCACCAAAGACGAAGGTCATGGCCAACATCCACAAAAAGCGGCGGCGGTTGCCCGCGCCCATGGCGGATTCGGCATAGGCCATGCACACGCTGCTCAACAAAAGCACGCTGGTCGTCATCAGGCCCAGCACCTGATCCAGCTCCGGCCTGGTGTTGCCCCACAAATAAAAGCGGGCCGCCAATAAGCCGATGAACAGAAAGATCTCGGAAAAGCAGAACAGCCACAGGCCGAGGCGGTTGTTACGCAATTGTTCGGCGAACGATAGCTCGACGACGTGATGCCCGTCGTGCTCCGCGTGTAGTTCGGGGGTCGTAGCAGCAGCCATCAGTGACTCTCCGGGCGCCAAAGCCGGTATATGTGCATGAAGTAGTTGACAATCAGAGCGGCTTTGATCAGCGCCACGACGAAGAGCAGCGCCGCGCTTCCCAGGTAAATGGCGATGGCAAATTCCACCGCGGTCAAGACAACCAATATCAGAACAACGATAAGGATCCGACGGTCTTCAGCGCTCATTCAAACAATCTCCTCGTTTCCACACCTGCCGATGCAGCGTTAGTCGCCGGCTGCTGGCGCCAGTGCGCCGGGGTGCATATTGACATACTCGCCGGGCAAGCCGTAGTCATACGGTTCGCCCACCACCTCAAACGGCTGGTCGTAGTTCATTTCCGGCATCGGCGAAGGGGCCTGCCACTCCGGCGAACGTGAGCGCCAGGGATTCGCGCCGGCGACGGGGGCGGTGCGCGGGCTGCTGATCAGGTTGTAGACCATGATCAAGATCGACCAGGCAATCACCAGCGCCGCGATAGTGATCAGGGCCTGCGTGAAATCAATGCCCAGCGCCGGATCATAATCGGCAATACGCCGGCGCATACCCATCAGGCCGATGCGCATCTGCCCCAGGCTCATCACCCAGAAACCGGGCACCATCAGCCAGAAGTGCAGCTTGCCCAACTTCTCGTTGTACATCCGGCCGGTGATCTTGGGAAACCAGTAATAAATGGCGGCGAAGAAGGGGAAGATGAAGCCGCCGAACATCGTGGCATGGAAGTGGCCAACCACCCAGTAGCTATCGTGCAATTGCAGGTCCGTGGGGATTGTTCCCAGGACCGGCCCGGTGACGCCGCCAATGAGAAAGACAGAGATCGCGCCCAGCACGAACAGCATGGGTGTGGGGGTAGTGATCTTGCCGCCCCATAAGGTGCCGATCCAGCTGAAGAACTTGACGCCGGTGGGGACAGCAACCAATAAGGTGGCGAACATGAAGGGCAGCCGCAGGGCATCATTCATGCCGGAAGTGAACATATGATGCGCCCAGACCAGAAAGCCGACCAGCGCAATCGCGATACTGGAGAGGGCGATCCACTTGTAGCCGAAGAGCGGCTTGCGGGAAAAGACCGGCAACAATTCACTGATCACGCCCAACCCCGGCAGAACAAAGACGTACACCACCGGATGGGAGTAGAACCAGAAGAGATGTTGGTACAGAATGGGGTCGCCGGGTGGGATGCCGGGCGGGGCTACCGGGTTGAAGAAGCCGAGACCAAAGAGCCGTTCCGTGGTCACCATGAGCAGCGCCAGGCCGACAGTCTGCGTGGCGGTGAACTGGATCAGCGCGGCAGCCAACGCGCCCCAGACGAAGATCGGCATCCGGAACAGGCTCATGCCGGGCGCGCGCATGGTCAGCGTTGTCACAATGAGGTTGATCGCGCCGGCAATGGAGGAAAAGCCGATCAGATAGAAGCCCAGCAGAAAGAGTTGCGTGCCCAGCGGACCGCGCACACTGAGCGGTGGGTAACCGACCCAGCCGGTGTCCCAACCGCCGCCGACGAACATCGCCAGCACGATCAGCACCGCTGATGGGATGGTGATCCAATAGCTGAGGGCGTTCAGCCGGGGAAAGGCCATGTCCTGTGCGCCGATCATCATCGGCACCAGATAATTGGACATCGCACCTACACCCAGCAAAATACTGGCGATCATGATAATGCCATGGGCGCTGAAGATGGTGTTGTACTGGTCCATGGTCAGGAACTGCATGCTGGGGAATGACAGCTCCATGCGGAAGATCAGCGCCAGCACGCCGCCCAGCATTAGGACGATGAGGGAGGTAACGCCGTACTGAATTCCGATTACCTTGTGGTTGTAGTCCACGCTGAAGTAGCGAGTCCAGACCGGCTTTCCGGCGGGCGGGCCGTGGCGGAGCGGCGTTTGCCTGCCCATCGCCCACTTGATCCAGTCGGTGAACACGCCGGCAAACAACAAAGCCGTGAAGAAGCCCAGCAACGCGCCTGCCACCCAGGCAGCCTCCCACGCTTCCGGTGAAGTCGTGTCCAAGCCCATCGCCGCGCGAATACCCATCACCAGCCCGATGCCCAGGGCAATGCCGACAAACTGGCCCGCGAGAGCCCGCGTGATCCCAAGCGTGAAGATGTACCTCATAGCGTCCCTCTAACTCACAAGTAACCAGGTCTGAAAATATCGCGCCGCGCTCGTCACCGGCTGCGGTTCGTACTTGACGGCGTTCCCTACTATTCTTCCAGGGTCTTGACGAACTCGATCAGATCGTTAATGGCGTCGATGCCGGGTCCCAGCCGGCCCTCTTCCTCGGCTATTCGCTCGCCAAAGTTCTGCGGCATCAGGTTCGGTTGGAAGCCTTCGATCACGTGCGCATTCGGTTCAAGGATGGACTGCCGGAAATACTCTTCATCGACCACGGCAGTGCTGCCGTCGGCAAAGGTGCGCTCGGAGCCCCACAGGCCGCGCCAACTGGGGCCAACCAGCACAGTGCCGTCGGTGCTATGGCAAGCGTTGCAGCCAAATTGCTCAAACCAGAAAGCGCCTCGTTCCGCCGGGTCATCCGGCAACACGGCGCTCTGCTCCTCCTGCACCCAGGCATCAAAATCAGCCGGCTCGACTACCCGGACTTTCGCCACCATCGTGCTATGCTGTTCTCCGCAGATCTCCGCGCAGACCAGGGAGTACTCGCCGATCTCGTTGGGGGTAATGCGCAGTTCGGTGATTTGGCCCGGCACCAGGTCCTGTTTCACTCTAAATTCCGGCACCCAGAAGGAGTGCAATACATCCAGCGATTCCATCTGCAGCCGGATGACCTGGTCCTTCGGCAACACCATTTCCAGCGAGCGCAGGTCTCCCTCCTCCGGATACTCGAAGAACCAGCTCCATTGCTGCCCGACGACGCGCACGACCATCTCATCCGGCTCTACCCTGGTAATGTCGGCCAGCACCTGCGCACCCCAAACGCCGAAGAAGACCACCGCGGCCAGAGGCAAGACAGTCCAGGCTACCTCCAGGCCGGTGTGCCCGTGAAAATGATCTCCTTCGCCTTCGTCACCCGGGCGGCGGCGGAAGAAGTACAGCGAATAGAGCACGAAAACCATCACCAATGAAAACAGGAAAGAGATCAGCCCGAAGTGCGCCGTCATCAACGTATCTATCGGGTTTGCCTCGGCGCTGGCCGCCTCCGGCCGCTGGTAGATTGCGCTCAACAGAAAGTAAACCACCACTGAGGTAACTGCAATCAGCGCGATGACGGCAACAAGGTGCTTTCCGTATTTCATGTTGAATTTCCTGGAGAAGTCAGCATTTCAGCAAACGACGAGATCGATTGTGTCCGGCCCTACAGAGAGAGCATGTGCATATTATCACAATTGATTTTGTCGGGCAAAAGGAACCGAGCTCCCGACCCATCCGTTTGAGCGAAGTCTCTCGAGGAAAAAGCGGGAAATCCGCCGACAATCGCGGCAGACTGCCCGGCGCGTGAGCCGGATCAGCCGGCGGACAGCTCGATGAACGCTGTCCCTGTACGCTGCCGGCGAAGCCAGAATACGAGGCCGGCCAACGAGATCAACGAGCCAATCGTTGCGGCTCCCACCCATGCTTTTCGGCCGACCCTGCCCGTTGCCGTCAGCGTGTACCGCGGATCCAACTGCATCAACTCGTGGTAAAGCTGTTCCCGAAATCCGATGCGTGGGTCTACCGGTTTCAGAGCCTTCTTGGCACTGCGAGCCAGCTGAAGAAGCGATGCCGCTTCCTCGCCCAGATCGAACTGGCGCACATAGGCGCTCGTGCGGTCCTCGCCGGCGTTCAACAAGTCAGCATGTTGGGCCAATAATTCGACTAGGTCCCGATGTCTCATAACAGCCTCGCTACGCTCCGGCGCGCCCTGGATGGCCACCGGCTTCTGGGGTATCGAACGATTGTGATTGACGACGCGCCGGGGAGAGATTCAACCGGGCAGCAATCGGCGCCATCTGCTCTTCCCAGGAAGTTGCGGCTCTGCCGGCGCGTGAATGTCGTCGCGCAGCGTCAGCAGGGTGCGATGATAGAGCGACTTGACGGCGCCCTCGCTGCGACCCATGATCTCGCCGATCTCGGCATTAGACAGCTGTTCCACGTATTTTAGTATGAGCAGGTCCTGTCGTTCGGCCGGCAGCCGCTGTATCGCATCCAACAGTGTTGACTGATCATCGGTTGACACCGTCAACTGTTCCGGCCCGTCCTGTGGAAAGCGCCAATTGGACAAGTCCTCCAGGCTGATTAGCGTGCGCCGGCTGTTATCGCGATGCCAGTTGGCGACCAGGTTGTGCGCGATCCGGTAAAGCCAAGCAGAGAATGGGACGCCCTGATTTTCAAAGCGCTCGATGTGCTGCATGGCCCGAAAAAAGACACGCGCGGTCAGGTCTTCCGCGTCCGCGTGATTGCCGGTCCGGTAATAGATGTAGCTGTAGATGCGATCGACATGCTGTTCGTAAAGCTGCCCAAAGGCCTCTTTATCGCGCTTTGCCCGCTCAATTAGAGCCGGATCATCCATGCGGGTCACTTCTCAAGTTCCGACCCCGGCATGTTGCTTATGAAAACACGCGGCAGGGGGAATAGTTGCGTCATAGTCAGGGGGCGTGGCGTCTAAACTTTAGAAGACAGTATAACAGATCGGTAGATCAGCGCCTACTGCTTGACGGGCGCTGCCGCGTGAGATACAAAGCCGGGTCGTTCGCCGGTCGGCTTATCCGTTTTGAGCGGCAGTGACGGCGCAACGCGAGACTAAGGTGGAATTTGCGACTCAGGGCAGTTAATCACCGGCCACTCTCCGGTGGGATTTGGATTCTGCTGCTCGTTCTGTTGGCCGGGCTGACAGCATGCAACGGGGTAGCCGGGGCGCAGGATCAGGCTACGGCTACGCCGGCAGTCTCTTTTCCCGCGCTTGCCCTGGAAGCCGGCGTGACGGCGAGGCCTGAACAACCCACACGGATGGCCACGCCGACGCTCGCTCCCACCAGCACGGCCACAAGTAGCGCCACATCACCCCCCACTGATACCGCTACGCCGACACAAACCAGCACATCGAGTCCGACGGCCACGTCAGGGCCGACCGACACTGCTACACCCTTGCCGACAGACACCCCTAACCCGACTCCTACGGCGACGCCGCGCTTGCCGACGCCCAACCCGGCCTATACTCCTACCCTGACAGTGCCGATTCTGATGTATCACTACATCAGCGCGCCACCGGAAGACGCTGACATCTACCGCCGTGACCTCTCCGTCACGCCGGCGCAGTTTCGGGAGCAAATGGCCTACCTGGCTGAAAACGGCTTCACGACGATTGACCTGTATGACCTGTCGCGCGCGCTGGCGGATAAGCAGGTATTACCCCCCAAGCCTGTCCTGCTCACCTTTGACGACGGCTATGTGGACGCCTATCAAAACGCCTTCCCCATCTTGCAGGAGTTCGGCTTCAAGGGCACCTTCTTTATCATCACCGAATTCGTTGACCGGCAATATCCGGATTACATGAGCTGGGCGATGATTGAGGAAATGGCGACTGCCGGACATCGCATGGAATCTCACACCAAGACACATCCTGATCTGCGCGGCGCGTCGCAGGAGGAATTGATCTGGCAGCTTCGGGGGTCACAGGAGACGCTGGCGGCCCACATCGGATATACGCCCCGTTACCTCTGTTATCCCGGCGGGCGCTACGACGAGAGCACCGTACAGGCGCTGCGCGATCTGGACTTCTGGGGAGCGGTGACAACCGCGGGCGGCAAATGGCACAACATCGACCAGCGCTATGAGTGGTCGCGCCTGCGCGTCCGTGATGTGACCACCTTGGCCGAATTCGCCGACCTGGTCGAGCCGGGGCAATGAAGCCGGTTGCCGGTTTGAGGCCGGGATGAAAAGGCCTTTGTATGGTAATCTATCAATTGGAGCGCAACCGGTGATGAATGAGTTGCATGGCAGGGTGGCCCTGGTTAGCGGCGGGGCGGTCCGTATTGGTCGAGCGATTTCCCTGGCGCTGGCGCAAGCCGGCTGCGACCTGCTCATCCATTACAATCACTCCCATGAGGCGGCGAAAGCCACACAGGTAGAGGCGCGGGCAGCCGGCGTGCGGGCCGAAGTCTATCGCGCAGATCTGTCTGACAGTTTCGCGACTGAGGGCGTCATCGCGGCCGCCCAGGAGATATTCGGTCGCGCGGACATCCTGGTGAACAGCGCGGCCCTCTTTCTTGAGGGCGGTTTGCGCGACACAACGATGGACATTTGGGAGCGGCAATTTGCCGTCAATCTGCGCGCCCCGTTCTTGCTCAGCCGGGCGTTTGCAGGCCAAACGCACTTCTCACCTATGCAGCCGGGCAACATCGTCAACATCAACGACGCGCGCATCTTCCGGCCCGACGTCAATCACTTCGCTTACCGCCTGACCAAGACTGCCCTGTTCGCGATGACCGAAGGGCTGGCGCTGGAACTGGCCCCGCATATCCGGGTGAATGGCGTGGCGCTGGGCGCGATAATGCCACCGCCGGACAAGGATGAGGAATACCTGGAGCGCCTGGCAAGAGAGCGCGTACCATTGCGGCAACCCGGCAACGCGCAGTTTGTGGCCGAAAACGTGCTCCACCTGTTACGCCAGCCATTCATCACCGGCCACACCATCCGGCTGGACGGCGGCGAGTTTCTTTGATCGTGTACCCGGCGCGCGGCGAATAGTCAGCCGGGAAGGAATACTATGGACCGGATCATCATTCGAGACCTACTGTTACGCGGCATCGTCGGCATAAATCCGGATGAACGCGAAAACCCGCAGGATATCCTGATCAACATGGTCGTCTACGCCGACATTCGGCCGGCGGCGGCCAGCGACGATATTGAGGATGCGGTCAATTACCGCACGATCACCAAGCGCATTATTCAGCATGTCGAAGCGTCTTCTGACTTTCTGGTTGAGAAGTTGGTGACCGATATTGCGCGAATCGTGCTGGAGGAGTTCGGCGTGCAGCGTGTGCAGGTCCGGCTGGAGAAGCCGGGGGCGCTGCGCTTTGCGCGCTCAGTCGGCGTAGAAATAGAGCGCACCCGGGCTGACTTCGGACTCTGATCCGGCGTTCACGGCAAATGAACCGCGCCTTTATCCTGCTCGGCTCCAACATTGACAAGGAGACGAACCTGGTTGCCGCCGTGCGCATGCTCAATGAGATGTGCCGGGTGACGGCGATCTCGCCCGTCCATGAGACCGCGCCGGTCGGCCTGCGCGAGCAGCCGAACTTCCTCAATGTGGCTGTGCTGGTGCACACCGACCTGCAGCCGGCCGAGCTAAGGGCTACGGTGCTGTCCGAGATTGAGCGCCGGCTGAAGCGTGTGCGCACGGCGGACAAGAACGCGCCGCGCACCATTGACGCTGATCTGATCCTGTATGAGTACGAGACGGCGGAGGGCCGGCATCCGCCCGATCCGGACCTGCTGCGCTTTCCCCATGTGGCTGTGCCGATAGCGGCGCTGGACCCGGACATGCGCCATCCGGAATCGGGCGAGCCGTTGCGGGCGCTGGCCGACCGCCTGCTGAAGGAAGCAGCGGCGCAGAGCGCAGGCGAGCGTTCAATGTCGCCGCGTCCGGATATCGATCGCCGGCTGCGTATCAAGGCGCACTGAGAGACCGCAGGTAAGCTCTGCGGTTGTCACAATTGGCAGTCTGGTGGTGTTTAGATGGTTGTAAGGGCAACTGCGCCTATCGGCATTAGCCATCAAAAGGAGTATGCAAGATGACTCGTAAGCGCATTCTATTGATCGGTTTCCTGCTTGTACTGGCCGGACTCGCCCTGGGAGCGTTCGTGTTGCAGCCCGGCGCCCGCGAGATGCTGGTCGACGCTGCGGAAGCGATGCAGACTGCGACAGAAGATCTCTCTACCGGCCACGCAATTGTGGAAGTCTCGCTCGACATGCCGGAGCAGTCTGGAACAGGGACTGTGGAAATGTGGGGCCGGATGGGAGCCGGGCCGAACGGCGAGCCGGCCTTCCGCGCCGAGGTGCTCGCATCCAGTTTCCCTGAAGCTGAGGGCATGACCTTGGTCAGCGACGGCAGCCAGTTCTGGCTGTGGAACCCGGCCGAGAACCGCGTCCTGACCGGCACAGCCGACGAGATGCGCGCCCTCATGGAGGAGAAGTTCGCCGACTACGCGCCTGGCGATTTCAGCTCCGAGTGGCAGGAG
Source organism: uncultured Ardenticatenaceae bacterium (assembly GCA_964539885.1). Lineage (GTDB taxonomy): Bacteria > Chloroflexota > Anaerolineae > Promineifilales > Promineifilaceae > JACKCB01. The sequence goes on from CAZIKT010000002.1 coordinate 37,023, forward strand.
AAGGACCCGGCGGAGATGGATCATCCGGAGACGCCGGAGGAAGCTGTTGACAAGCTGCTGGAATACTTCACAGTGGAGCGAGCCGGCAGCGAGCGCATCGGCGACGCCAATGCCAATAAGCTGCGCCTGATCCCCATCCCCGAACAGATGCCGGATGAGGTGCGCACCGCCGGCGGCCTGCTGCACGTCTGGATCCGCGCCGCCGACGACCTGCCGCTGGGCGTCGAATATACCGGCGGCGCGCTGGGCGAGGGTATCGCCCAGGCCACGTTGCTCGAACTGAACGTCGAGCTGGATGACGCGCTCTTTACCTTTGAAGTTCCTGAAGGGGCCGAGGTAATGACAATCGCCGATCTGGAGCAGGAGCACGAATCGCTGTCTCTGGAAGAAGCGGAGGCAGCGGCCGAGTTTGATGTGCTGGAGCCGGCTGAATTGCCGGCCGGCGCCACGCTGGTGGAAGTGGTCGAGATGCGCGGGGCTATTGTCCAACGTTACAACCTGGCTGACGGCGGCTCATTCACGGTCGCCCAGGGCCTGGCTGAGGCAGCCGCGCCGCCGGCCATTGACGGCGCGGAAGTAGAAGTGCGCGGCGCTGCCGGCACGCTCTTCAGCGACGAGGACGGTACGCGCACCTTGCTCACCTGGCAGGAGGACGGGATCACCTTCTGGGTCGCCGGAAACCTGACCGCGGAGCAGGCAGTCGCTTTGGCTGAATCCCTGCAGTAACAGCAATGAGATGCCGGTTCTCAGTGGAGCCGGCATCTCTCTTCCCCCTATGACGATCAACACAATTCAACTCTCCGGCCTGCACCGCTCCTTCCAGCGGGGCAGCTCAACTGTGCGGGCGCTCAATGGCATTGACCTGACAATCGCCCCTGGCGAATTCGTGGCCCTGGTGGGACCGTCCGGCTCCGGCAAATCAACGTTACTCAACCTGTTGGGCGGGCTGGATCGGCCGAGTGAGGGCGAGATGTGGCTGGACGGCCTGTCGCTGCACACGGCCGCCGAAAAGGACCGAACCCGCCATCGCCGGCAGCGGGTCGGCTTTGTGTTCCAGAGCTTCAACCTGTTACCCCGCTTCACGGCGGTCGAGAATGTGGCTGTGCCGCTGATGTTGGCCGGCGTGCCTAAGGCCGAGCGTGAACAGCGCGCCGCGCAGCTATTGGAGCGGGTCGGGCTGGGCCACCGGCTACATCATTACCCGGCCGAGCTCTCCGGCGGGGAGCAGCAGCGTACCGCCATCGCCCGGGCGCTGATCCACGATCCGGCGCTGATCCTGGCTGACGAGCCGACCGGCAACCTGGACTCGGCCACCGGCGACGAAGTGATGGCATTGTTGCAGGCGTTGAACCGGGAGCAGGGAACGACCCTGGTGCTGGTGACGCATGACGCGGATGTCGCGGCCTATGCGGACCGCATTGTGCATCTGCGAGACGGCGAGGTAGCGGCGATCACAGCGCCCACCTCCCGAGAAAACGGCAATAACCGTACCGCGCTGGAAGCAGTTGCGCCGACTGAGAGCAAGCCTGGCGATGGGAGGGGTTTGCGCTTCGGAGATATCGTCCGCACAGCCGGTCGGAATCTGGCGCGCAGGCCGGTGCGGAATATCCTCACCGCGATGGGCGTCTTGATCGGCATTGTGACCCTGGTGGCGATGGTCAGTTTCGGCGTCGGCGTGCAGAAAGAGGTACAGCGCAACTTCGAGACGGTCGGCCTGGAGAACGTCTTTGTCTTTCCCCAGTTTGAAGAGACCGACGAGCTGGACCCCTTTGGCGCGCCGCAGCCGGCTGTGCCGCTGACCCCGGCGCTGATAGCGGAGATCGAAGCGCTGCCGGAAGTGCGCAGCGTCACGCCGGAGATCTCGCTGCCATCCGGCCTGGAGCTCAGCCTTACCATGGGCGAAAATGTGCTGCCGGTGCACGCATTCGGCGGCGATTTCGACGGCCCGCCGCCCATCTTCACCGGCGGGGGCGATCCATTGCTCGCCGGAGAGGATCTGGCGGAAGGGGACACCTCCGGCGCGCTCCTGGTCGAGGGTTTGGCTGACCTGCTACTTGAGGAAGGAGAAAGCTACGCGGATCTGGTAGGCCGGGAAGCGGTATTGACGGCCCGACTGCCCAGAGGGGAAACGAATGAGTTCCCCATAGTCATCGCCGGCGTGCAGCCCGGTTTCGGCCGCCGCTCAGTTGAGCTGGGGGTCGAGAAGCGGGCCGAGATCAAGGCCTGGTGGTTTGGCCGGCCCAACCTGTTGGAGACCGACGGCTACGACAGCCTGACCGTGCGCGCCGTGGACCTTGCCACCGTGCCGGCGCTACTCGACCAGCTCGATACTCTGCAGGTAGAGACGCAATCACTGGAAGCGATCCTGGATGTCGCCAACCAGGTGCTGTCGCTGCTGCAGGCCTTGCTCGGATCGGTGGGCGCGCTGGCATTGCTGGTGGCGGCGCTGGGCGTGGCCAATACAATGATGATGGCTATCTACGAACGCACACGCGAGATTGGCGTGTTGAAGGCGCTGGGGGCCGCGCCGGGGGAGATCCGCACGCTCTTTACGGTGGAAGCGGCGATGATCGGGCTGATCGGCGGCGTCTTCGGGCTGATATTCGGGACATTGCTGGGCCGGCTGGTGGACTGGATCGCGCACCGCTTTCTGATCAGCGAAGGGGTCACCGGCGTCGGTCAGCTTTCCATTGTGCCGCCCTGGCTGGCCATCGGCGCGCTGGTCTTCGCCGCGATTATCGGCTTGCTGGCCGGTCTATACCCGGCCGCCCGCGCTGCCCGCCTCGACCCGGTTACCGCGCTGCGTCACGAGTAGCCGCTCTTTCGCCTCTTCTCCATCGGCATGAACCGTACCTTGCCGCAGGTGGTGCAATAGATGCTTGCCTTCTTGTGCCGGGAGACCGCTTTGTAGCGAATTCCGCCAATCTCCCACACAGATCGCACCGTCCCACACTTCGGACAGGTCACTATCCAACTCTCGGACTCAGCCTTGATCGATTCCGCCCATGATTTGGGCAGTACGCCGGTGACCAACCTCTGGATAAGGCTCATCCTGGTTCCTCCGCATCTATACTCAATTTAGATAGGGCCGGACCGCTCGCCGCTATTGTAGCGACGAGCGGTATCCCAACCCGCTAGACACTCATACTACCAGGTTCACCAACCGATCCGGGGCCACAATCACGCGCCGGATAGTCTTGCCGTTCACGTACTTCCTCACATTGGGGTCTGCCAGAGCCGCCTCGCGCAGTGTATCCTCTTCGCTGCCGGCCGGCACGCTTATCGTCGCCCGCAGCTTGCCGTTCACCTGCACGGCGATTGTCACCTCGTCAGCCGCCGCAATAGCTTCGTCCCACTCCGGCCAGGTCTGGCGATGGACAGATTCACGATTGCCCAGCACCTCCTGCCACACTTCCTCGGTCACAAATGGGGCGATAGGGGCCAGCAGCAGGCAGAACGTGGCGATCGCCTCGCGCCAGCCGGCCGGCGGGACTGCCTCCGCCGGCGTGTCCAGCAGCTCATTCAACCATTCCATCAGCGCCGCCACCGCCGTGTTGAAGCGGAAGGCCTGCATGTCGCCGGTCAACCGCTGGATGGTGCGGTGCTGCCGGCGGCGAAATGCGGCGTGCGCCGGGTTGTCCGGCTGCGGCCACTCGCCCGAGTCCAGCTTACTCACTGCCCCGCGTTCCTGTGCCAGTTGCCAGAAGCGGTCCAGGAAACGGGTGACGCCCTTGATGCCGGTTTCCGTCCAGTTGACGCTGGCCTCAAACGGCCCCATGAAGACGATGTAGGTGCGTAGCGCGTCTGTCCCGTGCACAGCGATCACCTCATCCGGCGTGATCACATTACCCTTTGACTTGGACATCCGGCGACCGTCCGGCGCGTGCAGCACGCCCTGGTTGCGCAACTGCGTGAAAGGCTCGGTAAAACCGATCAAACCGGCGTCGGCCATCACCTTGGTCCAGAAGCGGGCGAATAACAGGTGCATGACCGCGTGCTCCGCCCCGCCCACGTAAGTGTCCACCGGTAGCCAGTAGGATACCGCCTCCGGATTGAACGGCCCGTCTGCGTGGTGGGTATCGGCGAAGCGCAGGAAGTACCACGAGGAGCAGGCGAAACCGTCCATCGTGTCCGTCTCCCGGCGAGCCGGGCCGGCGCACTGTGGGCAGGTCGTGTTTACCCAGGAGTCGACGCGGGCCAGGGGCGCTTTACCGTCGCCCTGCGGAGCGAAATCATCGATCTCGGGCAGCTGCACCGGCAGATCGGCCCGCGGCACAGGCACGATGCCACACTCGGCGCAATGAATCATCGGGATAGGCGCTCCCCAATAACGCTGGCGGGAGATCAACCAATCCCGCAGGCGATATGAAACGGCTTCCTTACCCCGGCCACGTTCCGCCAGCGCGGTCACAATTCGCTCCCCGCCATCCTCGGAGGGCAGGCCGCTAAACGGGCCGCTGTTGATCATCAAGCCGTGTCCTGTGTAACAGCCGGCGTCGTCAGCCTGTCCGTCAACCGGCTGGATAACCTCGACCACCGGCAGGTTGTACCGTCGCGCGAAGGCGAAGTCGCGCGTGTCATGTCCCGGCACGCCCATGACCGCCCCCGTGCCGTAACTGGTCAGTACGTAGTCGGCGACCCAGATGGGCAGCGGCTCGCCGGTCAGTGGGTGAACGGCATACGCGCCGCTGAATACGCCGCTCTGTTCGCGGTTGGTTGCCAGGCGGTCAACGTCGGGTTGCCGGATGGCTTCGGCGATATACGCCTCGACGACGGCTCGTCGAGCGGGCGTGACGATCTCCTTTGTCAGCGGATGTTCGGGCGCGATTGCCAGGAAAGTAACGCCATACAGCGTGTCAGGCCGGGTGGTAAAGACAGCCACGGCCTCACCCTGGACACGTTCCGACAGCGGGAAAGTGATCTCCGCCCCTTCCCGGCGGCCGATCCAGTTGCGCTGCATCTGCTTGATCGACTCCGGCCAATTGACCTGATCCAGGTCAGCCAGCAGCCGCTCAGCATAGTCGGTGATCTTGAAGAACCATTGCGGCAGCTCTTTCTTGGCGACCAGGTTGCCGCAGCGCCAGCAACGCCCTTCTTCAACCTGCTCGTTGGCCAGGATCGTCTGGTCTACCGGGCACCACCACTGGCTGCTCATGGCGCGATAGGCCAGCCCGCGCTCATGTAGCAGCAGGAAGAACCATTGCGTCCAGCGATAGTAGTCCGGGTCGCTGGAGTTAATCTCCCGCGACCAGTCATAGGAGCATTCAACCAGTTCCAGTTGCCGGCGATAATTGGCGGCCTGCCGGCGGGTTGTCTCGCGTGGGTGCACATTGTGCAGGATGGCGTAATTCTCAGCCGGCAGGCCGAAAGCGTCCCAGCCCATGGGATGCAGCACATTGTGGCCGGTCATGCGCAGGTAGCGGGCGTTGACGCAGGTGGGCACATAGTTGCGACAGTGGCCGACCGATAGACCTTCGCCGGAGGGATAAGGGAAGTAATCCAGGATGTAATACTTCGGCCGATCCGGCTGCTCCTCGGTGCGATAGAGATCGATGGCGCGCCAATAGGGCCGCCACTTTGCTTCCAATTGCCTGAAATCGACTCTCCAGTTCATGATATCCTCCTGTATTGTCGGCAGAAACAAGATGGGCCACGAGAGTGTCCGTGGCCCGCGCAATACAGTAAGGGGATCAAAACGAGCCACGGGGTGAAGGATTCCCGTGGCTCGCAATAATTCGTTCAGTGAGGTTGCTTACCGGCCGGCGTGCTTCACCATCTTGCCAATGGGCTGCAAAGGCTAAGCAACAAAAGGGTGGTTCTGCCGGAAACGCGCCTATACATCAGTCATCTCACCTTTGCAGCGAAGTATACCACAGGGACGCATGTAACGTGTAAAACTGGTTACAACTCCTGCTAACGCTGGTAGTCAGCGGCTGTCCGGCGCTTTGAATCACGCTATAATCGCCGGCATGCAAAGCCTCTTGTTCGCCCTGGCGGGACTGTTGGCGGGCGGTCTGATCAACGTGTTGGCCGATGACTTGCCCGACAGAGCCGGCGTGAAAGGCCCACACTGCGTTCATTGCGGGCATCGGTATGGGCTGATTGACTGGTTGGCGGTGGGCCGGCTGCTGCTCCTGCGCAATCGGTGCGCACATTGCGCGATGCCGGACTCGCGTCGCCCGCTGCTAGTGGAGCTGGGAACGGCGCTGGTATTTGGCAGCATACCATTGGCTCTCGAGATCAGCGTGGATGCCCTGATTGTCGCCCTTTACGCGGCGATCCTGATCCTGATCGTCGTTATTGACCTGGAGCACCGGCTGATCCCGCACATCGTGACGGTGCCGGCTACGGGGCTGGCTCTGTTGGGCAGCGTGCTCGCCGACTACACGAACTTGCTGTCCGCGCTCCTGGGCGCGCTGTTCGGCTTCGCGCTTTTTTTCCTGCTCTTCCAGCTTGGCCGGCGAATTTATGGCCCCGGCGCGCTGGGTTTCGGCGATGTCACCCTGGCCATGATGATGGGCGCCATGCTGGGCTTTCCGTTGATCATGCTGACCCTGGCGATTGGGATGATTATCGCTGGGGCATATAGTCTGGCACTGCTCCTCACCCGGCTGCGATCGCGGCGCGGCAGTATGGCGTATGGGGCCGTGTTAGCGCTGGGCGGGTTGATCATGATCGTCTGGGGGCCGCGCATCTACGGATTGTATTTCAGCGGATGAACGAGCAGACCGGGATTGACATTCGCCCAATAGAGGGCGACGAGGCGCTGGCGCAATTGGAGCCGCTGCAGCGGGAGGCCTGGGGCATGCCGGACAATGAGCTGATCCCGGAGCGGCTGCTGCACGCCCTGCACTTCAACGGCGCGCTGTTGTTGGGCGCGTTCGACGGCTCTAAGCTGGTGGGCTTTATCCTCGGGGTGATCAGCACAGCTCGAGGGCTGGAGGAGCGCATAGATCAGGTGGCAGCGGCGCGTCTGCAACTTTACTCAGCGATCATGGGCGTGCTGCCGGCCTATCAGGGGAGGCAGATCGCCTACCGACTCAAACTGGCGCAGCGGGAGTTTGCACTGAAACTGGGAATACGCCTGGTAACCTGGACATACGACCCGCTGGAGAGCCGGAACGCCTGGCTGAATGTCGGCAAGCTGGGCGCAATCTGTCATCAGTACCTGCCCAATTTCCACGGCGAAATGGGCGGCATCAACAAAGGGTTGCCGTCTGATCGCTTCTACGTAGAGTGGTGGGTCACCAGCAATCGAGTCAATGCGCGGGTCGCAGGCCGGCGCGGACCGCTCACATTCGAATCCATGATTGGTGGCGGCGCGAGGCTGGTCAATGAGGCGACTCTTGACGAGCAGAACATGGCGGTTCCACCGGCGACATTCGCCAAAAGCAGCAGTAATCTGGTCCTGGTGGAAGTGCCGGCCGATTTTCAGGCGCTAAAGAAACAGAACATGCCTCTGGCGCTACAATGGCGCGCGCACACGGCGGAGCTTTTCCAGAGCTATTTCGCCGACCACTTCGTTGTGACGGACTTTGCCCGGCAGCAGGACGCGGATGGACGCCACCGCTCCTTCTATATGCTCACTTACCAGCATGCCTGACTTTGCTTATAGGTTAATTGGCCGATGAATATCGAGCGCATTGAGCTGTTTCACATCAGCCAGCAATTGGTCGCCCCGTTCGTCACCAGTTTCGGGCCGCAGCAGCAGCGTGACTGCCTGATCGTGACCATCCACAGCGCCGGCCTCACCGGTTGGGGCGAGTGCGTGGCGACGAATACGCCGGGCTACAGCTACGAGACGGTAGGTACCGCCTGGCATGTGCTCTCCGACTTCCTCATCCCGGCTATCCTGGGCAACGAGATTAACGAGCCCGAGGATCTTGGCCCAATGCTGCATTTCGTGCGCGGGCATCCCCTGGCGAAGGCCTCATTGGAGCAGGCGCTCTGGGACCTGACCGCGCAGCGCGACGGCCTCTCGTTCGCCGCCAAGCTAGCCCGGCCTTACCCCGAAGGTCCGAAGGAGCGCGTGAAAGTGGGGGTCAGTATCGGCATCCAGCCGAGCATTGCCGACACCCTGGCGGTCATCGCGGGCCACCTGGAGCAGGGGTATCAGCGGATCAAACTGAAGATCAAGCCGGGCCATGATGTGGAAGTCGCCCGGCAGGCGCGGGTCGCCTTCCCTGACACGGCGATCATGCTCGACGCCAACTCCGCTTACCGGCTAACGGACGCGTCGCTGCTGGCCCGGCTGGACGATCTCGACCTGCTGATGCTGGAGCAGCCGCTTGGGTATGAAGATATCTATGACCATAGCCTCTTGCATCCGCAGATAGCCACGCCGTTGTGCCTGGACGAGAGCATCCACTCCGCCGACCACGCGCGCTACGCGCTGGCGCTGGACGCCTGTGATATCATCAACATCAAGCCGGCGCGGGTCGCCGGCTGGGTAGAGGCGCGCCGGATTCACGATCTCTGTCGCGAGCACGGTATCCCTGTGTGGTGCGGCGGCATGTTGGAGACAGGAGTGGGTCGGGCGGCGCAATTGGCGCTGGCCTCATTGCCCGGCTTTACATTGCCCGGAGACATCTCGGCAACGGAGCGCTATTACGTGCCGGACATCACCGCGCCGTTCACATTGAACCGCCGGGACAGCACCATCTCTGTCCCACAAGGGCCGGGGTTAGGTGTCGAAGTGGACCGGCGACAGCTTCAGGCAGTGACCTTGCGCGAGGAGCTGTTCAAGTAGCGCAACAGGCATTTTCCCGGAACCTTAATAGCCGATCGCCCAATGCGGCGGTGAACAGTTTCCGAGAAAATTGTGCGGTTCGAGATTTTCCCGGAAACTCATAGACGGTTGTCCGACCTATCGTGTTGAGCAGTATCCGGGCAAATGGTGCGGAATCAGTGGAGTTGAACATGTTCGAGGATCAGAAGATAGCCTTTATCGGCAGCGGCATGATGGCCGAGGCCATGATCCGGGGCCTTGTGTCACAAAAGATTGTGCAGCCGGGACAGATTATCGCCTCCGGCCCGCGGCCTGAGCGTGGCAAAGAGCTATGCGAAAGACACGGCGTGCAGGTCACAACCAACAACATGGAAGCGGCTGAGGCGGGCGACATCGTAGTCCTCTCAATCAAGCCGCAAGTCTTAGGCGAGACACTGCACGAAATCCGCGGTCACCTGCGCCGGCAGAATCTGCTCCTGTCGATCATTGCCGGCGTGCCGATCAAACTCCTGGCTGACGGCACGGCTCACGCCGCCGTGGTGCGGGCCATGCCCAACACACCGGCGCAAATCGGGCAGGGGATGACCGTCTGGACGGCTACGCCGGAAGTGCCGCCGCGCCAGCACGAACAGGCCAGGGCCATCCTCGGCTCGTTGGGGGCGGAGATCTTCATGGACCAGGAAGATTACCTGGATATGGCGACCGCGCTCAGCGGCACCGGCCCGGCCTACGTGTTCATGTTCATGGAGGCGATGATTGACGCCGGCGTGCACATGGGCTTTTCGCGCCGGGTAGCCACCCTGCTGGTCATGCAAACGTTGCGCGGCAGCGTGGACTACGCCGCCCAATCCACCAGGCACGTCGCAGAACTGCGCAACCAGGTCACCTCCCCCGGCGGCACCACGGCGGCGGCGCTATACGAGATGGAGAAGGGCGGTCTGCGCACCGTCATCTCACACGGCATTTTCGCCGCCTACCAACGCTCCATCGCCCTGGGGGAAGGGAAGAAGCGGCCCACGCTGGATTTGTAGGGCGGGATGGAGCCGGCAAGTCGGTGGCTGCGCGCCGTCGATCTCGCTCTTGTCCACTTTGAGCGCCTCCGGCATCATGCTAGAATGCCCGGTGCAGCTATAAACGACTGGAGAATTGCTATATGGGTGTAAGGTCCGATACCTGGATTCGCCGCATGGCGCTGGAAAAGAAGATGATCGAACCCTTCGTGGATAACCAGGTGCGCGAGGGCGTCATCTCCTACGGCCTGTCCTCTTACGGCTATGACATTCGCGTGACCGACGAATTCAAGATCTTCACCAACGTACGCTCGGCAATTGTCGATCCCAAGCATTTTACGCCCGAGTCCTTTGTCGACTTCAAGGGTGACGTCTGCATTATCCCTCCGAACTCCTTCGTCCTGGCCCGTACCGTCGAGTACTTCCGCATCCCGCGTGATGTGATCACCATCTGCCTGGGCAAGTCCACTTATGCGCGATGCGGCCTGATCGTCAATGTGACCCCTTTTGAGCCCGAGTGGGAGGGGTATGTGACCCTGGAGATCTCGAATACGACGCCACTGCCGGCCCGCATCTATGCCAACGAAGGCATCGCTCAGGTGATCTTCCTGCAGGCGGACGAGGTCTGCGAAGTGTCGTACGCCGACCGCAAGGGGAAATACCAGGCGCAGCAGGACATCGTGCTGCCGCGCATCTAGCGTCACCCTGACAATCCGCGTCATGCTGTCGTATGGCCCCGCGCCGGTGCAACCGGACCCTCTACTTCTCGTAACTGAAGCCCTGCGCGGCGAGTTGGACGGCCTTTTCCAGGTCAATCAGACAAGCAGGCGCGATCGCGGATACACCATCGCCTTCATCGGCCGCTTGTTGGATAACAGCGACGCCGGCTACGACGAAATGCAGCGCCGCTTTCAGACGCACGGTTATACGCCGATGTTGCGCCACGAGCGAGGCAAGGACGTGGTGTTGGCCATGCGTGGTCTGATTGATGAAGGGCGCACCGGCAACCCGCTGATCAACATCGTTCTCTTCATTGCCACCGTATTCACCACATTGGCAGCCGGCGCTACTCTAGCGGGGGCCGGTGACCCCTTTCGTATGTTGTTGACAGGCAGGGGAATCGAGATTCTCCCGCAATTACGCAGCGGTATACCCTTCGCGGTCAGTCTGCTCAGCATCCTGGGCATTCATGAATTGGGTCATTACTTTGCCGCCCGCCGCCACGGCGTCACCGCCACGCTGCCCTACTTCATTCCGATGCCGATTGGCGGGTTGGGTACGTTAGGGGCCTTCATCGCCATTCGCTCGCCGATGAAGAACCGAACGGTGCTGTATGATATCGGATTGGCGGGGCCGATAGCCGGTTTCTTGGTGGCTGTACCTCTGTTCATCCTGGGGCTATACCTTTCTTCTCCGGTGCCGTACTTTGACCTGTCTCACGGAATTACGCTGCGCCTGGTCGGGCAATCGCTGCTGGTTCGGGGGATATTGACCGTCCTGACAGACATTCCTGCCGGCTACACGCTGGCCCTCCACCCGATCTGCTTTGCCGCCTGGTTCAGCCTGCTGATCACCGGCATCAACCTGTTGCCCATCGGCCAGCTGGACGGCGGTCATGTCAGCTATGCCGTGCTGGGCCGGCACGCGCACATCGTCGCCCGTGTGACATTGGTTCTGCTGCTGTTGGCAGGGGCATTCATCTCCAACACCTGGTTCTTCTGGGCTTTTTTCGTATTCCTTGGGGGCATCCGCCACGCGCCGCCGATGAACGATATCGCCGGCGTAAACGGGCCGCGCCTCATCCTGGCCGGACTGACCGGGCTGCTTTTCGTGCTGCTCCTGGCTCCGACCCCTTTCACATTCTAGCTGCACGCTGGCAATTTTCGGCCGGGCGGCTATAATGGCGCTGCCTTGGGCGCTTAGCTCAGCCGGTTAGAGCGCTTCGTTTACACCGAAGAGGCCGGGGGTTCGAGTCCCTCAGCGCCCATACCTGCCGTTCCTGCGGCCAGTTTGATCAAGCTTCGGGCTCTGCTATAATCCCGCTTTGTGACAAAAGGCACACACGGACTGCTCTTCAGACATGCCTTCCACTGCTGCTGTAGGTAAGACCAACGAAGAAGCAACTCCCGTATTATCGACCAATGCTGCGTTAAGGAGAGAGAGCTATGGCCCAAGCTGCGGTTGGCGCCGAAGGTATGAGTAGGCGGGAATTCCTTTTCTATATCTGGGGAGCCTCCATCGCGCTATTCACCCTGCAGTTCACCGGCCTGTTCATCTGGTTTGCGCTCCCCCGCTTCCGGGAAGGTGAGTTTGGCGGTGCGTTCCGGCTGTCGGTCGGCGTCGTGCCGGAGAAGAACGGCGTGCCGGCCAATTTCCCGGACGGTCGCTTCTGGATCGTCAATCTGGATACGACTGAGCCGAACCAGCGCATGTATTGGATCGAGGGCGATCCGGATCCGATCCGGGGTGTTGCAGCCATTTACAAAGTGTGCACACATTTGGGGTGTATTTACCCCTGGAATCAGACTAACGAGCGCTTCGAGTGCCCCTGCCACGGCTCCAAGTATCGGCTGGATGGACGGCGCATTGAATCGCCGGCTCCGCGCACGCTGGATCGCTTCCGTATTGAGCTGCTGGATGGGGATGGCGCTGTGTTGACTCAATCTGAGGTTGTGGACGGCCACTTTGCCGCCATCAATCTGGAGGATTATCCCGACGCGGTTGAAATGCTGGTTCAGACAGGCGCCAGGTTGAATGGCCCAATTCAGACCCTCATCTGCGATATTCAGGGCAATTGCCCGTAGCGCGCGAATAGGTGAAGGGCAAGGGCTGATCAATTTCCCTGGCAACTGAGTCGAGAATCGCCCTTTTTAGGCGGGGCGAGCAGTTTTTGGGAAGATGCGAGAATCCAGGGTTTCAGAGCAGCGGCGTTTCAGGAGGAAGGAATGACCACTTTTGTCGACCAGGTCCGGGAGATGGGGCTGAAGCAGGCCACCATTGCCAAGGCCGATGACATTGTAGAGCGCATCACTGCCGGTCTGAATACCAACGACATTCGCGGCATGCTGCGGGGAGATGAGCCGCGCCGGCCCAATCCGCGTTTGCGCCCTCACGCCGACGGCTTCTGGTTGCATATCCGGCCCAGTTTCTATCACACCGAAGTAACGCATATCTATCCCACTTTCCGGCTGGGCTGGCTGGCGACCTTCATGCTGGTATGGGAGACGTTGACCGGCATTTTCCTGATGATCTTCTACACGCCGGCGCCGGATATCGCCTACTACGACATCTGGAACATTCTCAGCAATGTCCCTCTGGGCGCTCTGACCAGGGACCTGCATCGCTTCGGCGCGGAAGTAATGGTGGTTGTGGTCGCCCTGCATATGTTGCGCACATTTGTCACCGGCAGCTACAAGAAGCCGCGCCAGTTTACCTGGCTCACCGGCATGGTGTTGCTGGTGTTGACCTTGATCCTCAGCTTCAGCGGCTACCTGCTGCCCTGGGATCAGTTGGCTTATTGGGCGGTCACTGTGGCGGTGAGCGCGGCGGAAGCGGCCCCCGGCCCGCCGTTCTTAGGCACAAATATCAACCTCTTGCTGCGCGGCGCTCCAAGCATTGGCGCCGGCGGCCTTCTGCGCTTCTATCTGCTACACGTGTTGGCCCTGCCTCTATTGGCCGGCATCTTCTTCTTTGTCCACTACTACAAAGTGGTCATTCACGGTCACTCGCTGCCGCCGGGCCGGGAAGCAATCGGCGAGGACACTGCCAAGCGGGTCCCGCGCAACGAGCGCTCATACTTCCTGCCGGACATCATGACCAGCGAACTGATGTGGACTGCCCTGATGCTGCTGTTCCTGGTGGCGGCCTCGCTGTGGTTTTACACCGCGCCGCTGGAACGGCACGCCAACCCACTCGTCACGCCGTTGCATGTAGTAGCCCCCTGGTATCTGGCCTGGTCGCAGGGCTGGCTGAAAATCGCCGATAAGGTGTTCATCGCCTTTGTGTTCATCCCGGCGCTGGCGACCGCCTTCTTTGTCATGCCGTACATAGAAGTGGGCAAGAGCCGCCGCTACGCGGACCGGCGTGTCGGCCTGGTCGTCTCGATGCTCTTCATCTCATTCATGTGGATTTCCAACTGGATGGGGTCGCCGGAATACCGTGTGCAGGCCTCGCCGGATCAGGAAGTAGCACAGGAGTTACTCCCTGAAGAGGGGCACAGCGTCTTGAAGTCGGTGCCTTTCGAGGAACTGGTGCCGGGCATCTTCCGACCGGGTGAGACTGCCGAAGACAATTCCGCCATCGGCCCACATCTGGAAGAAGCGTTAGCCGAGTTCGAAGCGGCGATGAATCGGCGCAGCTGCAATCATGAGGCCGACCTGAACGGAGACGGTGCCCGCTGGAACGACGATTGCGTCCGCACCGGCAGCGCTGAAAGCGGCTTTCGCTATGGCAACTCGTTTACCGGCGACGCCATGCCTGATCCCGATTCCTGGCTGGAGATCGAGCTATTCCAGGATAACATGGTCCGGTTGAGCATGTATTTTCAAGTCCGTGAACCGGAAAATCCGGACGGACCACTGCACACGGACTACGTGCGCGTCGCTTACCGCCACGCCTTGTCTAACTACGAGGAAGAATAGGCATGCAGGTAAAAATCGCTATCGGCACTGTCGCATTTATGCTCACTATGATTATTCTGGGCTTTGCCGCGCTGGGTGAGCCGGCGCGTCTGGTCGAGACCACCGGCGCTTTCCTCGGTCGTTCGGTGGAGAACGGCGCGGAGATCTTCTCTAACAACTGCTCCACCTGTCACGGAGTTGACGGCCGGGCTGAACAATGCTTCGATGCCGCCTCCGGCGAGCAAATCGCCTGCGCCGGCTTGCCGCTTAACAACCCCGACTTGCTCTGCGGGACGCCGCCCCTGCGCATCGAAGCGCAGGGGTGGGAGGGCAGCACGCTGGATTACGTGCGCAGCACGATCTCAAGCGGTCGCCCCTGGAACGGTATGCCGACCTGGGGGCAGGAGTTCGGCGGGCCGTTGCAGCTTAACCAGGTAAATGATGTGGCGCTCTTTGTCATGAACTGGGGCGTTGGAACGCTGTGCGAAGAGCCGCCGGCCCCGGCGCTGGAATGGCCCACCTCTGTGGCCGATTTGCCGGAAGGCGACCCTGCCGCCGGTGAGCAGCTATACAACCTGACTTTGGGTTGTGTCGCCTGTCACGGAGACCCGGCTGTGGAAGGCAGCGCGGCCATTGGACCCTGGCTGGGTAACATCGCGGAGGACGGCGCGACGCGAGAAGATGGGTATACCGCTGCCGACTACGTTTACCAGTCCATACTGTTGCCCAATGCCTTCATTGCTCCGGAATGTCCAAACGGTCCATGCACCGGCCCGCCCAGCACGATGCCGGCGAATTTCGGCCTGCGCATGACATCGTTACAGGAGATGGCGGATATCATGGCATACGTGCTTGGTACAACGACCTTTGAGAGCAGCGCAGAGGTTGTCTATCCGGAGGAATAGGGTTCCCGGAAACCGCAGCCCCATCCTTTAGCGAATACCGAAGGGGACCCCGGCTGGGGTCCCCTTTTTGTTTCATGAACGGGTTATCACTACCCTACCGGCGATCAGCGCCGAGGACGACCAGTCATCGGCCCTTTAGTTTCGTACCGCAGTTACGGCAGAACTTGTCTGCGGCTTCGACGGATTTCCCACATTGGTGACAATAACTGACGGTTCCTGCACCCTGGTTGCTGCTGCCGCCGGCCTTTTGTACCGGCTGGGCGGTAGCGCGCGGCGACGAAGTTTTGGCAGCCCGTGATCTGGCGGGCCGGCCGCGCCGGCTACCCTGCCGTCTGGAGATTGCCTGCCAGCCGACCAAAGCCACGATCAGCAAGCCGGCCGCGCCCGCCAGGAGTAGCGGCCAGCTTGTGCTGAGGGAGCTTGAGCGTGCCGAAGTCGGGGCCGATACCACCGGCTCTAAACCCGTTTGTGCGGCCGGCTGCGCCTCCACCGATGAAGCGGTCAGCTCACCCTCGGTCGCATTATAGGAGAACTCCACGCTGTAACTGTCACCCGCCGGCACATTCACTTCCGGCAAGTGGAGATAGGACAACCCATCAGGGCCCACAGTGGTTTCGGAGGCCTCAGGCGTTGATTCCATTGCGTCCGCGGCGGCCGGTTGCTGAATGATGACGGACACCCGATCAACCGAGATGACATCGGAAAACCACTCAAAAAGATAAGAGTGTTGGTCGTCCTGGATCTCATAAGGCGCATAATACTCAACCCGGAAGCGTTCTTCCGGTACCAGGATGGTGAGCGTTCCATCCTCAGCGGTGAAGTCAATATCGTCAATCATTGCCCCCTCCGGCGTCAGGCGGGCCACCGCGTTCAATGTGGCGTCAGCCGGCAGGGGAATGGTCACCTGGGCCGGCAACGCAACGTTCGCCGGCAGCCGGCCGGTGAGTAGGACCAACACGGAGGGTCGATCGTAGTCCGGCCAGATGTCTACCGTTAGCTCCGTCAGCGAGTCGGCGGCGTTTTGCGCCTGAGCGATTGCCGGAAGAGACAGAATGCAGAACAGGATCAGCCACAGCGCGGCCTGTCTGACCCGAGCAATAATTCGTAACCGCTTCCGCGCCTTGAACAACACACCAAACTCCACTGTCTACCTTCCTCGCAAACGTATACGGTTGGTCCGGCAATATGGACATTCCAGATC
The DNA here is from genome assembly GCA_964539885.1 of uncultured Ardenticatenaceae bacterium. Classification (GTDB taxonomy): domain Bacteria; phylum Chloroflexota; class Anaerolineae; order Promineifilales; family Promineifilaceae; genus JACKCB01. Next base: position 53,486 of record CAZIKT010000002.1, read on the forward strand.
GGTATAATCGCGCCCGCAGGTGCGGCACGTGCGCACGTCAACCGGTCGCTCGTCAGCCAGTGAGCCCAGGACCAGCACCAGCTCCTCGCCCTCATGCGCCTGCAGCCAGGAATCCAGCCGGCGATCGCCAACGTGCCAGCTACCGTCGTCGGCTTTCTCTAACACGCCGGAGGCGACCTCCAGATCCATTTCGTAGGCCGCCGTCGCCAGCCGAAGAATCACTGCTCGTCTGATCGCCGTCATTGCAACACCTTCTTTACCGTGAGCGCTTACCACCTGCCGGGTCTGCCGCCCAAATATCGAGCAGGTAGTTTAGCACCGGCATCTTGTGTTTCCCAATCGGCTGCGAATCTTTTAGATGCTGTTCAACCAGGCTGGTACAATTGGGTAAACTCCCAGGCAGATAGCTCACTTGCAGGCTCAGCCGGTGATGAACAGGAGACGACATGGAAGACCTCGAGAGATTGAAGCAAGACCTGGCCATCGTCGAGATGATGGCGGCAGAGATGGAGGAGTATCTCAGGAGCGATGTGCTCTTCTGGCCGATGCAGCGCGGCGACTTCCCCCGGCTGACGCTGGGCGGCTTTCTCATGCGTCGCCACCGGCTGCTGGCGCTGGAAGATCTGCTGGATGAGGGGGAGCGCCGGCGATTGGCGCAGGCCATGGAGACGTTCCAGAAAGGCTTGGCCGGAGGCCTGGTCAGATTTGAGAATCGCGCTAACGAGGAACTAGAGGTGCGATCACGCCAATGGGAACGCTTTCTCAGCAGCCGACAAGAAGGCGAGGGCGGCAGCGCGGCATATTACGCCGCCTCTGTAGAGACACGGGCCATGCTTGCCGCGCTTGTCGATGAGCTGCAGACAGGGCCTTATCAACTACCGGCGCGCACTGTGGAGAAACTGGCCCTGCTTGACCGGCAATTGCGCGCCAACTGGCGGACAGGCGACTTTGTTTGGCCGGCGGCCTGGCAACCGGCCTATCCGCCGGACGACTATTGGTGGCTGTACGGCATGCCGGCCTAATTGGCTTCCAATGAGAATCGGGGGGGCGTGACCGGCACATAGTCGCGGTCGCGCCAGCGGGTAAAACGGACAATGACCCGTGCTACTCGCCAGCCCACCCGGATCAGCCGGGGATATCTGAGTAAATAGGCCAGGCGGGCCAGACGCACGCGGAAAGCCAGGTGACGAAACACGTCGTGCGAGTTGATGCGCGCCCGGTAAGTATCGAAGCTGAAATCCCGGCGACTGAACGCATCAGCAATCGCTGCCGCTGCCACATCCCCATAGGCCAGCGCGAATGAGATGCCTTCGCCCAGCAATGGATCGGCCCCGGCTGCATCGCCGGCCAGGATAATGCGCGGCATCGAGAACTTGCCGTGCTTGTCGAACCAGCGAATGGGGTGCCCTTTCAGCTCATACTGGGCCAAATCCCGGTTGCGCTCACTCATCGCGTCGCTCAGCACTTGTTTCAGGTCCGCCTTGGGCCGTTCAGGGTGGACGCGGCTATCAAACACGCCGCGGTTCATCTTCGGCTGTCCGTCGACGTAGCTGGGGAAATCCCAATAGTAGCCCTGCAAATCGGCGGTCATTCTGCTGAAGTCGAACACCGCCACTCCGTCGCGAAACTCCGGCTGCTGGCGGGGATCTTCCGGCGTCAGCACCTCCAGCAAGCGCGCCACCCGCGAATCATCGTCCCACTTCAGCCGGCGGCGCACAAAGCTCTTCGAGCCGTCCGCCGCTACCACAACCTGCGCATGGTAGACCGCCCGGCTGGTTTCCACGACCACATGATCTTCCCCCGGCGTAATATCTGAGACCGCCTCGCCCTGGTAGACCCGCACGCCTTTCTCTTCCGCCTTCTTCACCAGCCAGTGATCAAAGACATCCCGGCGGGTGATGCGGAAGATGGGATTGGCGCGGAAAGAGTAGCTCTGATCCTGGAAGACCAGGCGCGCCTCGCGGACAACAAAGTGCTCCGGCTCAAACTCCAGACCGAGTTGAGCCAGGATGTTACTGCCTGGGTGGGTGACACCGCCGCCGCAGAGCTTCTCCCGTGGGTGGACGGCCTTATCCACCACCACGATGCGCCCGGCCCAGGCCGGGTCCAGCCGCAAGAGGTGCAGGGCAGTGGAGCTTCCCGCCGGGCCGGAGCCTACTATCAGTACGTCAACCATTTCGACAGCTTCTTTCACGTTGCCTGCCTCCTCCTTAAGGCATCGGATTTTCCGGCAGCATTATAGCACGCGCCCGGCCATTTGCCTGTCGCCCAATTGCCTCGTGCCATGCTTTGACAAAGCAGCACAATTTCGATACGCTTAAATTTAGATGGGCGTCTAAATTGAGCTTTGGCTTGGCCTGAAACGAAATCGGCGGACGTTCACAGAAAGGTGCGTCATGACACAGGAATCATTTGACAGACTACTGCAGTTCTTCAAGGCCCTGGGCAACGAAAGCCGGCTGAAGATTATTGGCCTGCTGGCAAACGGAGAGCGCAGCGTGGGCGAACTGGCGAACATGCTGGACGTGAAAGAGCCGACCGTATCGCATCATCTCGCGATCCTGAAGGAGCTGGGGTTGGTGCAAGTACGGGGAGAAGGGAATGTGCGCTACTACCGGCTGGACACCAGTGGCCTGGAAGAGATGAGCCGGGATGTCTTCTCACAAAACAACCTGGCGATGATGGTCACGCCCTCTCATGAGCTGACGCCGAAGGGAAAAGTGTTACGGCAATACGTGGTAGATGGCCGCATTCGCGAGATACCCACCAAACACCAGAAGTTGCAGTTTGTCCTGGAGTGGTTGGCAGAGCAGATAGAAGTGGATGTCCGCTACCCGGAGTCAGAGTTCAACCAGCTATTGCGAGCGTATCACCCTGACCACGCCGCGCTCCGGCGCTACCTGGTAGACTACGGCCTGATGCAGCGCGATCACGGTGTTTACTGGCGGCCCGGAAGCGATTGAGCAGTTCCTGTCAATAGCCGGCCTGGAGATCGACCCGATTGGGCGGGGAGTCGCCGCGCGCCAGGCCGTTCAGCAAATCAGCCAGTGCCAACATCCGCAACCGGCCGGTTTCATCGCTGCTGCCTGCCCGATGCGGGCTCATGACCACATTGTCCAGCTCGTGAAAAGGGTAGGCGGCAGGCGGGGTATGACTGCGCGTACCCTCCGCCGTCGGGTAGTTGTACCATACGTCCAGCCCGGCGGCGCGTAGGCGGCCTGACTGTAGCGCGTCAAACAACGCTTTCTGGTCCACCACTTCGCCCCGGCCGACGTTCACCAGCACTGCCCCAGCCGGTAGGGCTGCCAGTTCAGCCACGCCGATCAGGCCTCTAGTCTCGGGGGTCAACGGCAGGGTGATCAGCAGGGCGTCGGCGCGAGGCAACAGGCTGTGCAGCGCCGACGGCGGATAGATCTCCGCCGCCCATTCGTCGGCCTCTCCCGAGAGATGCCGGCGAACGGCGATCACCTGCATACCCAGCCCGGCGCACGCCCGCCCCACGCGCCGCCCGATTGAGCCGTAGCCCAGGACCAGCGCCGTCTTGCCCTCCAGCAACGCAACCGGGCTGGGCGCATAGCGGGGCGTCCAATCATGCCGGCGCAGCGCCTGATCGAAGGGCACGATAAACTTGGCGGCTGCCAGCAAAAGCGCCATGGCTAATTCAGCTACCGGCGGGCCGTTGTGGTGCAGGTTGTATGCGCGGATGGCCGGGAAATCCTTGAGCAATTCGTGGTAGCGCTCGGGCAAGCCGGCCCAGGGGATTACCAGTGTATGCAGATGCGGGCTGGCGCTCAGATCGGCCTGCGTTGCCCGCCCGTTGATCAGCACCTCAAACGCCGGCGCTTCGGGCAGGGTGGAGCCGGTAGTGAGTTGGATATCTGCACCAAGAAGCGATTCCAGCAGCGCCAGATCCGCGGCTGCCGGCTCCTGCTGCCAATGAACAGTGAGCGCCATTTACCTGCCCTGCCAGTTGGCGGGTCGCTTGTTGACGAAAGCGTCCATGCCTTCCTTCTGGTCTTCGGTGGCGAAAAGCATATAGAAGAGCCGCCGCTCGTGGGCAAGCCCGGCTTGCAGGGACATCTCGCCCACCGCGTTGATCGCCTCCTTGGCCAGCCGGACCGCCAACGGCGCTCGCGCCGCTATCTGGGCGGCAAAGCGGATCGCCTCCTCCAGGTAGCACTCCTTGGGAACTACGCGATTGACCAGCCCGTAGCGCAACGCCTCTTCGGCCGTCAATCGGCGGTCGTTGAGCACGATCTCCATCGCCACAGCCTTACCGACAGCGCGGGTCATGCGCTGCGTTCCGCCCGCGCCGGGAATGACGCCCAGGTTGATCTCCGGCTGGCCGAACTGTGCGGTCTCGCTGGCGATGATCATGTCGCAGGCCATGGCCAATTCGCAGCCGCCGCCAAGCGCGAAGCCGGAGACTGCCGCCACAATCGGCTTCTTGATGCGCCGCAAGCGGTCCCAGTAATCGATGAAGGGGTTGTCCAGCATCATCACCGGGGTGGCGTTAGCCATCTGCTTGATATCGGCGCCGGCGGCAAAGGCGCGCTCATCGCCGGTGATGATGATGCAACCCACCTCCGCAGAAGCATCATAATCCTCCAACGCCGCGACGGTCTCCTCCATCATCTCACGGCTGAGCGCGTTCAGCGCCTTGGGGCGATCAAACTGGATGACGCCCACTCTGTCCTGGATGCGTGTCTGAATGTATTGGTAGCTCATGGGATCCACATCCTTACTCGCCGCCGATGAACAAGCGCGCCAGCCCCGATTCCTCCGGCTGGGCGAGGAATGCGCGCACCGCGTCAATCGCCTCATCGATCTGCTCCAGGCCTAATTCGGTCCGGCAATGCACCCGGTAGAAAAGGGCGGCGGCCTTGTCATCGCTCACATTCTCAACAAAAGCGGCGGTCACCGCGTAGCGCAGCAGTTCGGCCTGCTCCGGCGTCATTTGGGCCAGTGTTTTGTCCAGGAACAACGGGGTCAGCGCATGGCAGACGGTCGCCAACACCCAGCCGGCGCTCTCGCGATAGCTGCGTGGCGCAGACTCCCCTTTCCCGGCCGGCGGCGGGACAACGATAAAGTACTCCTGGGCGTTTTCCGCGACCACAGTCTCTGTGGCCGGATAGATCAGGTTGGGCACAATTGTCACCCCCCGATCAATGTCCCTGCCGGCCAATGCTGACAGCAGGGTGGTCATGCTGTTGTCGGAGAAGATATGCCGCAGATCGCGCTCCGCCTCCAGCCAGACCGCCTCATGATCGGACCAGAAGAAGGCCGCTACGGCTGTCTCCACGTAGAAATCGCCCAACTGCCCGGCCCACACGCCGTCGGCAAAACGACCCGGCAGGGGTTCCTGCGGCGCGAGCGTCGGCCATTGGCAGCGGACCGCCGTTGAAAACAGGTCAGCCAGATTCAGATGGGTGGGGAGCAACCCATTGATTTGTTGCACCGCCGGATGTTCGGCGTAGTCGCCGATGTACAAACGCGTCGCTTCCGCCTGGGGATGAGCCGGCCCGTTGCCGACGCGGGCGTGCTCATAAGCAGGCCATTCACTCGCTGCCAGCACCGTCGCCGCCAGTCGAACTCTGTTTGATAATCGTACGTGAACTTTAGACACGATAGTCTGTCTCCTCTCTTGGCCATAGCCGCCAGATCAAAATCATGAAGAAGGTGCCGGCAGCCAGATAAACGTAATGCAATTGCTCGATTACCGGCGGATCCTGCGGCAGCAGAATGTGCCAGACGGTAAGCGTCTGGATGGCCTGGACGATTGCGGTTCCCAGCAGACTGCCGGTGCGCAGCCGGATGAAGCCGTAAAGTAAACCCCAACTAATGAAGAAGGCCAGGGCGGTCGGGCTGAGGACAAACCCCTCCAGGTAGGTAAGCAGCGCTGCTGTCCCGAAGAGAATGCCGCCGGTCACCGCCGCCGCCAGTGGCCCGCGCCAGTCAGCCACCGCATGGAAGACAACCCCATAAGTCCAAATCTGCAGGCAGAAAGCCTCAAACAGGAGCAGATAGAGGAAGATGCGGCCCGAGTTCTCGGAAACCAGTTGCTCCGGGTCGCTATCCAGCAAGATCAGCCGGGCTGTGAAGAGACCGACCCAACCCAGGACCGCGAAACCGATGCTGGCATATAGCGGACGTCCCCCACGCAGGCCCATGCCGGCGCGCCCATACCAGCGGGCGCCCATGAGCCAGCTGAGTACGCCCAGGACGCCGAACAGCAACGCATATTGGCCCTGACCAGTGGAGTCAAGGCTTTGCCCCCCCAACAAACTGAACAGAGTATTGAGCGCAATCGCCGAGAGTGGCGGGACGACAATGGCGAGCGCCGCTCGTCGGCCGGGCGCCGGCGCTCTCTCAATCACTTCTGTCATAAGGCCCAATTCTAGCATCGAATCCTGCCGGGCGCACCGCCCGCCGGGAGCCGCGTTAGACAGAGCGCCGGGAGTGCGCTATACTCAATTGATGTAAGCACAACTGAGACAATTCGGCGCCCCGCCTGTCGCGGGGTTCCCGTTTCACAGACACAACCTGCGCCAAACACTCATTCGAAGCATTGATTTAATCTGACCGCAGCGCCGTTGATGTCCGGGCGAGAAGTTTGGGCTATGCGGGCGTTTCCGATCGCATTCCCGCCCCACCGTTGATGTATTTGGAGAGAGGATTTACCCGATGAGTAACAACGTGGTCTATCTTACCGAAGATGGTCTACAGAAGATCAAAGAAGAGCTTGATTACCTGAAGGAGGTGCGCCGCATTGAACTGGCGGAAAAGCTGCGCGCCGCCATTTCACAGGGTGACCTCTCAGAGAATGCTGACTATCATGATGCGAAACGAGAGCAGGGCTTCGTCGAGGGCCGGGTCCGGGAACTCGAAGATGTCCTGCGACGCGCCCAGATCATTAAGGAAGATGCCGGCGCGGCGGACAGGGTTCGTGTGGGCAGTACGGTTACCATCCAGGAAGATGGATACGATGACCGGGAAACCTATCGCATTGTGGGGGTTCACGAAGCCGATCCAAGCAAGGGCTTTATCTCCAATGAAAGTCCATTTGGACGCGCACTGTTAGGCGCACGGGTAAATGATACCGTTTCGGTGGAGGCGCCCAGCGGTCAAACTCTGCTGCGCGTCGTTTCAATCGAGTAACCACCCTTATCCTTATCAGTCATGGCCCGCTATACGATCAATCTGGAGCTTGCGGCCGATGGGCAGACGATGGCGCACGTCGTCCAGTTGCCCGGCTGCGTCGCGCGAGCGGCGAGCAGAGAACAGGCGTTGGCTTTGCTGCCTGCCGCCATTCGGGATTACTGCGCCTGGCTGGCCAAACATGGGGAAACGCCGGAACCGCATTCCGCTGACGACCTGGAGACTGTGGAAGTGGAAGGAGGGATCGGCCCATTCGATCCCGGCGACCGCGCGGCCCTGTTCGCGACTGACAGACAACCGCTGACCAGGGAGGAGCTGGAGACCTATCTAGTCCGCGCCGGCTACAGCCGTGCCGATTTGCTGGCGATGACCACTCACCTGCCGGACAGGATGCTGAACTGGCAGCCGGACGAGCAGAGCATGAGCATCCGCCGAGTGCTGCGCCATGTGGGCAACGCCGAGGAATGGTATGTCTCCCGCCTGGTGGAGCCGGAGACGCTGCCGGCGGAGTGGGCAACGGACGAGAGCATGCCCACGTTTGATTTCCTGCAGATGTCCCGGCGAACAGCGGCAGCGCGGCTACGGGCGCTGACCGATGATGAATTGGCTCGGGTGCACGTGCCAACGGCGTTTACCCGCCGCCCCGGCGAACACTGGACGGCGCGTAAGGCCCTCCGCCGTCTCCTGGAGCACGAACTGGAGCACCTTGGGCATATTCGCGAACTGCTGGCGCAATGGCGCCGGCAGTTTCTGGCGCACCTGGCGGCTGAGCGGGCAGAACTGCTTTACCTGCTGCTGGCGTTGGACGAGGAGTGGCTGACGCGTCGCCCGGTCTTTGAGGATTACTCTGCTGCGGAGTTGTTGGCCCATATTGGGGCCTGGGATGCTCTCGATAGCGGACGTGTGCGCTACGCCCATGCTGGGCGGGAAAGCGAAATCCCCAGCACCTCGTTGGACGAGTACAACGAGCAACTGCACAACGAACAAAGGAACTGGACGATTGAGCAAGCTGTGACGGCTTTTGTGACTGCCCGGCAGGAGCTGCTGGATGTCCTGTCGCAGACCTCCGACGAACAACTCCATCAACCGCTCTATTTGCCGGGGGGAGAGAAGACCTCCATCCGTAGCTGGGTTCTGTGGCGCATTCGGCATGACGCCGCCCATGCCGCCGATCTCGGCAACTGGCGCCAAGCAGCCGCCCCCGCGCCGGCTCCAGGACCCAAGGCTTTGCTGCTGACTGCCCTACGCGCCAGTCGCGACGGGATTGTGACCCTGTGCGAACTGGTGCCGGCAGGGGAGCGCGACAGTCGCCCGCTCGATGCCGGCGATGGCTGGACATTGAAGGATATTGTCGGCCACATTGCCGATTGGGAGCTGTTTGCTATCGAGGCTTTGCAGGCCGGGGAGCTGCCGGATATGGGCTATGATGGCGAGGTGGAGCAGTGGAATCAGGCGCACCATGCAGCGCGCCGGGGCCAATCATGGGCTGATGCCTGGCTTGACTTTCAGCGAATTCGCCGGGAGTTTGAGGCGATTGTGTCCGGCTACTCCGAGGCAGATTTGGCGCGCATCTTGTCCAATCGCTGGGGCCGCGACCCTAATCGTTACCGCTGGATTGCCTCCTTCATCAAGCACGAGCGCGAGCATGCCTTCTGGTTGCGCGCCCGGCTCATGCCCCACCTACCGGCGCGCCTGACTCAAGAGCATGCGTCATAAGGCTCCCGGCCTCCGCTGCGGCGCTCAGGGCTTCCCGCCGCGGCGCAAGAGAACATAGGCGACGGCCCCACCGACAGCCAGGCCAAAGCCGATACAGACACCTAACAGGGCAAGCTCAGCAGTACCTAAAGCCATGACGGTTGCTCTTCGCTCCTGGTTCAGACTATCTCGACCAGTATGGCGCCCCGGGCCACGTTTTCTTCCGGCGAGACCAGCACCGTACCGACCTTGCCGGCATGGGGCGCGCGTATCTCATTCTCCATCTTCATGGCTTCCAGCACCACCACCGGTTGGCCCACCTCGACTTCCTGCCCGGGTTCCACCAGGACACGGGTGATCAGGCCGGGGATGGGCGCCTTCACCCGCCCATCCCCACTCTGCGGGCCGTAATTAGTCGCTCCGCGATCGCGCACTTCAATGTTGTGCATGCCGCCATATGCCCGCAGCCAGCGCAGATCGCTGTCGAAGATGACCTCGTAAGGTCGTCCGCCTACGATCAGCCACTCAACTTCTCTTGCCGAGAAATCGATATCCGGCACGGACACCCGCAGCCGCTCGCCGTTGACAAGCACTTCCAGCACCGGCTCATGCGGCGACCAGCGCTCAAAATCCACATCAAAGGTGTGGCCCTCGATTGTAACGGTAAGCTCATTCATCTTGTCATCCTAATGTGAGAGACGCCGGCTTCCACGATGCCAGCCACTCGTTATGCGTTGCGGTATGACCGGCGAATAGGATTCATTGCGTCGCTGGAAGAGAACCGCCGCGACAACCGCCAGGTCCCGGTAGTAGGTCTCTAATTGAGGCGGGCTGTCAATCGAGCGAGTCAGGAAATCTGTGTTATAAACGCCCTGCATCAATTCATGAGAGCGGAGAATGTGCTGCAGTGTGGACATGTTCGTCGCCGTGCCGACGATCTTTACATCCTCCAGCGCGCGGCGCATGCGGTTGACACAGCTCTCGCGATCAGACGCCCACACACATACGTTGGCGACGAGCGGGTCATAGGCGGCGGGAATGTCCACGCCGCCGTACAGATAGCTATCGACGCGAATACCATACCCGCTCGGGAAACGCACACGCCAGACATGGCCCGGGCTGGCCATGAAGTGTGACCAGGGATCCTCTGCCCGAACACGGCACAGCATCGCAAAGCCCTGCAAGCGCACATCGTCCTGGGACATCGGGAGCAGCTCGCCGGCTGCCAGCCGTATCTGCGTCTGGACCAGGTCCACCCCACTGACGACCTCAGTCAGCGAGTGCTCTATCTGGATGCGCGCCTTGATTTCAGTGAAATAGAAGTCGCCGGCTTCGTCAACCACAAACTCAACCGTACCGGCGTTTTCGTAGCCAAAAAGCTCAGCCAGGGCCAGCGCCGTCTCCCACAATTGTTGACGTTGTACAGGAGACAAACTGGGCGCCGGCGACTCCTCCACTACCTTCTGATTGCCGTATTGAATCGAACCTTCGCGCTCGCCCAGATGAATTCGTTGACCGCTGCGATCCGCCAGAATCTGCACGCCAATCTGGTGAGCCGGCAGGATCGCTCGCTCCATGAAGAGTTGCTGCTGATTGTACACCGCCTTCGACCGCGCCTGCGCTTGGCGCACGGCCTTCTGCAGGCGGCTGACATCGGTCACCAGGCCTTCACCCGGCCCACGACCACCGCTGCACGATTTGATGACCAACGGGTAACCCATCTCGTTGGCAGTGCGGAGCAGCTCATCCCACTCATCCACCGCAAACGAACGCGGTGAGTGATCGACCGTACGAAAGCCGGCGGCCCGCGCGGCCCGCAAGGCGCCAATCTTGTTGCGCACCCGGTCGACAACCTGCGCCGGTGGACCAATGAAGGTGATGCCCGCCGTATCGCAGGCCTGAATGAAGTCAGGCTCCTCGGCCAGGAAGCCGTAGCCTGGGTAGACCGCGTCAACTCCCCTTTCGCGGGCGATGGCCACCAGCTTGTCCACGTTCATGAAGTCAGCCGGCGTCGCCAGTTGCACGCTTTCGTCCGCCAGCCGGACATGCAGTGAACGCATATCGCTGGGATCGTAGAGCGCCAAGGTGAGGATGCCCATCTCGCGGCAGGCCTGCGCCGCGCGCACAGCGATTTCCCCACGGTTGGCGATTAGTATCTTTCTAAACATCTCATTTCCCTTACCCATCAGCGGCCGCTCATTCTCTATGAGGATGCGCTACATCGGCGACACGCCGTGTTTGCGAGGCACGTGTCGCTCCTGCTTGGACAGCGTCAGCTCCAGCGCTCGCACCAGCACGCGCCGGGTATCGCGCGGTTGGATGACATCATCGATCAGCCCGCGACCAGCGGCCGCATAAGGATTGTTGAAACGCTCTTCGTAGTCAGCCACCAGTTCCTGTCGTCGAGCTTCCGGATTCTCTGCGTTCATCACCTCTCGCCGAAAGAGGATATTGACCGCTCCGCCGGCTCCCATTACGGCAATCTCGGCGTTAGGCCAGGCGTAAAGCAGGTCGCCACGCAGGCCCTTGCTGCTCATGACGCAATAAGCGCCGCCATAGCTTTTACGGGTGATCACCATCAACTTGGGAACGGTCGCCTCGCTGTAGGCGTAGATCATCCTGGCCCCATTCCGGATGATCGCCCCATACTCCTGGTCGGTACCCGGTAGGAAGCCGGGCACATCCTGCAAAGTGATGATTGGAATATTATAGGCGTCGCAGATGCGGATGAAGTGCGTGGCCTTGATGGAGGCCTTGATGTCGATGCAGCCGGCCAATACCATCGGCTGATTAGCGACAATGCCGATCACATAGCCGTTCAATCGGGCAAAGCCCACTACCATGTTTTCCGCCCAGAGCTGATGCACCTCGAAAAAGCGGCCGTCATCCACGACGCTGGATATGACCTGACGCACGTCATAGGCCTTGGTCGGGTCGGTGGGCACAATACGCTCCAGTTCAGGGCATAGCCGTTCGGGATCGTCCACCGGCTGCAAGTACGGGGGATCGTCCTGGTTGTTGCCGGGCAAATAGGTGAGCAGCGTGCGAATCTTCGTCAGGCACTCACGATCGTCGGCGGTGAGAAAATGGCAGACGCCGCTCTCCTTACTGTGGATCAATCCGCCGCCCAGTTGGTCCAGTGTCACGTCCTCTTGCATGACCGCTTTGACGACATTGGGGCCGGTGATGAACATGTAACTCTGTTCGGTCATGAAGACGAAATCAGTGAGCGCCGGCGAATAGACCGCTCCACCGGCGCATGGGCCCATGATGGCGGAGATCTGCGGGATGACGCCGGATGCTTCGCAGTTGGCGTCAAAGATGCGCGCGTAACCGCCGAGACTGTCTACCCCTTCCTGGATGCGCGCGCCGCCGGAATCGTTCAGGGCGATAAACGGGCAGCCATATTGCAGCGCCATGCGCATCGCCTTCACGATCTTGTTGGCGTGCATCTCGCCCAACGAGCCGCCCAGGACGCCGGCATCCTGGGCAGAGGCAACGGCCATACGGCCGTTAATCCGCCCGAAGCCGGTGATGACGCCGTCCCCGTAGCGCGAGCGCTTCCCGTCCAGATACTGGTCGTAACGGGGCAAGACCAGTGTGTCGATCTCGGTGAACGTGCCGGGATCGAAGAGCAGCCGGACGCGCTCGCCGGCGGTCAGTCGCCCTTTGCCATGTTGGACGGCGGCTTCTTTTTCGCTGCCGGCGGCGCTCTCTCTGCGCTGCTGCAGGTCTGCTACGTAATATGGCATCTCTTTCGTCATACAAAGTACCTCTCGATTTCACTCGACTCACGCGCCGGCTGCTGCGACTCCGCCAGGGCCAGGGTCAGCACAAAGCCGGCATAGGCGCGCCACCAGCCGGTCAGCGCGCGCCCGTCATTCAGCCGGATAGGAAAGGGTATCCATAATTGGGTCGCGAGCTCGACCGGCTCGATGGCGCAGTCGACCTTGCGCGTGTCCATTCTCAGCCCCAGACCCAGCGCTTTCAGCGCCGCTTCCTTGGCGCTCCAGATAGCCGTCGCCAGGGTAGGCCGGGAAGTTTCTGGGCTCAGAGCGACGCGCGCCTGCTCGTCGTCTGTAAAGTAATCCCGCACAAAGCTGTCGCCACGGGCAGCAATGCATTCTATGTCAGCGCCTATCGAGCCGCTGGAGCCGGCAGAACGGGCGAGGACGGCGCAGAAAGCGTATCCCCGCGAATGACTCAGCGAAAAGCTGTAATGACCATCCAAAGCTGAGCAGCGCAGAGCCGGCGCGCCGGATTCACCGTTCCAGATCTCCAGTTCGGACAATGGAATCAGCCGCCCTTCTTCCCGGTGCGCGACATATTGCAGCAATCGTTTGCCGGTCCAACGCCCCAGCAACCGGTCTGTCCGGCGTTTGGGTATGTGAAGCCGATCGAGCTCGGCTGTTTCGGCCGCGCTCAACAAGCCTGCCGGCGCAAGGGCGTTGCCCAGGCCTGGCTGGTCTGTGGTGTTCTGGACAAGCCAGTCAATCATCAACTGCTCGATCACAACTCGCCGACAACCTTGCTAAATGATCGCCGGCTCCCATCATCACAGCTCAGCATTCCCCGGCAGTTGCACCGTGCGGTAATCCCGCAGGGCGACGAAGACGTTGCCGGCTTCATCGGCCACCCAGGCGTTAAAGGATTCGCCGCCGTTTACGGCCTCCACTATTGCATATCGCTTGCCGCTCTCGGCGCTTGCCGGCGGCGCGTAGGCGGTCACACTGCCCACGTAGAACGGCAACGCCATTACCTGCTTGCTGCGCATCTCCCACACACCCACCGTCTGGAAGCAGAGTTCGATCAGCCGGGGGGCCATCAGTTCGACCGCATCCGCCGGGCTGGTGTGCGGCGGCAGCCCGTTTGCCATCAATCCAAGCGCCGCGTCGCCGGACACGTAAGCCCAGTCCAGCACTTTGTAGGCCGGGCCGTGGAAGTAACGTTCGTAAATCGCATCGGCCCCGATCAATCCTTCATCTTCAGACGTCGCGGGTAACTGAATCGGCTCTGGAGCAGTCAACGCCCCCGGCATCAGATCAACCTGCGCCGTGAAGTGTACTTGCTCTTTGGGCGGCAAGCCGGGTTTGGCCAGATCGCGCACTGATCGGAGTTCGCAGTCGGCGACGAGTTCACCATCGCGGTTTATGTACAGCCGGCTGCTCAGGCGCAACGTCTGCGGCTCATGGCGGTAAAACTTGAACAGGCTCATCAGCCTTTCATCGCGCACGGCCCGCACCTGATAGCCGGGGGCCAACAGCGTCGCCATCTCGGCGAAGGCCTCTGTGCCCATCACCCCCGGCAACACCGGCGTTCCCTCCAGTGCGTGATCATGCAAGAACGCCTGCTCCCGCGGGTCCAGGACCGTTCTCGCCTGCAGACCGCCGTACACATGCGCGGCGACGATCTCGCCCACCATCAATCGCCGGTTCTCAGCCAGCCAGGCGTTGGCCTTGCCCAGGTCTAGTCCGCCTGTCTCATCCCATTCAGCAGTCAGAACGCCCAGCGCGCCGCCGACCACGACTTCGCCGCTGAAGCCGCCGGCGGCTAGTTCCCGGCGCACGGTGGGAATGCCCACTTCTGGAGGCAGCATCTCAATGCCGGCCATTTCCATGATCTTGGGGATGGAGCCGCGCGTGGCCATGCCGATGCCGCTCCAGGCGGTCCAGTCAATGACGATGCCGCGCGTCTGCGGTCGCCAGCGGCGCAAGCTGCTGGTCAGCTTGCACAGCAGGTCGTTGGTCGCGCTGTAATCCGTCTGACCGCTGTTGCCGAAGCGACCGGCGACCGAGCTGAAGGCGACCGTAGCTCCAATGGGCATCTCGCCGGCGGCGCGCAACAGGCTGAAGAAACCGTCCGCCTTAATGTCAAACACCAGATCAAACTGGCTCTGCAGCTTGTCATCCAACGAGCGACTAATCTCAATGCCGCCGGCGTGCACCAGCACATTAATGCGTCCATAGCGTTCGCGTATTTCGCCGACCACCGCCGCCAGTGCCTCGCCGTCGAGCAGATTGACGCTGCGGTAAATCGGGACACCGCCGGCGGCCTGCACACCTTCAATGGCGCGGAGTGCCGCCTCGCCCCGCTCAACCGCCATCATTTGCTTTTCGATGAGCACCGGCGTGGGTCGCTCGCCTTTGGCCCGCGCCGCCGCGATGAATTGCTCCTTCAACGCCTCTTTATCACTGCGGAAGAGGCGGATCTGTTCATCGTGTGGGTCCGGCTCGGGAACCAGGTCCAGCAGATAGAAGACGCCGCCGCTTGCCGCCGCCAGGTCGTTGACTATGGCGCTGGTAATGCCGCCGGCCGCGCCGGTGACCACAAAGATGGTGTCCGCGTTCAGCGTCAGGCCGGGCGCGCCGTCGGCGGCGGGTTGCTCAACCAGGGTGACGGTATAGCGGCCGTTATCCGGGTAGCCCACTTCGACGATGCCGGGGTCGAACAAGGTCTCGGCAATGAGCTGTTCCGCCAGGGCCGCCGTCTTGCGACCAGGGGCGAAGTCAACCACCTTGACCAGCACATCGGGACGTTCGCGCTTGTAAGCTTTGGTGAAGCCGGCGACCGCGCCTCCCAATGGGGCGGTCGCGCCCTCCGGCCCGTAGCCGTGCAGGCCGCCAAGCCGGGTGGCGCTGACCAGGAAAGCCCCGGCCCCCTGGACGACATCATATAGCTCGCGCATGACGACCGCCAGATTCTTGACTCGCAAGCGATTGTGCTCGCGCCAGCCTTCCAGGTCCAGGGCCATGATCTCTGGCTCGACATCCAGCGCCGGCAACCAGTAGATGCCCTGGATCGGCCCTTCCTCCAGCCAGAGCTTCACTTGCGCGATCAAACTCTCCGCCGGAGGCGCACCATCGATGGCGAGCACAGTCGCACCGAGCCTCTCCAGCCGGCTGACCAGCGCCTTGCCCACGCCGCCCTGATCGTGCATGACCACCACCCGGCTGTTTGCGTCTATCTCAACGCCGGTCGGTTTGCACAGCTCGATAGCCGGGCGTGGCGCGGGCGCAGGCACGCGACGGGGCATGCGATCGGCCATTTCCAGATCAACCGCTCGCGGCGCACGAGGCATTACCGCCTCCGGCTCGGTCGTGGGAGCGGCTGTGGGGGCGAAAACTAACGGCTGCCCGCCGTGCAAGTCAGGCCGCATCTCGTGCACAAAGCCGATCACCTTCTGCAGGGTGTTATATTCGCTCAGGCTGAGGTCGTCGCGGCGGGGGATGTCAAATGCCGACCGGATGGCGACAAAAGTCTCTGCTTGTTTGACGGTATCGATACCCAGGTCGGCTTCCAGGTCCAGGTCAAGCTCCAGCATGTCCTGCGGGTAGCCGGTTTGCGCGGCGACGATCGCCAACACTTGCCCGGCAACCGGGTCGCCCTCAACCTTGCTGTCCGGTTGCGCGGCGCTTGCTCCGTTGGTGCGGGACACAGCCGGTTCAAGAACCGCTGCCGCAGGCGGGATGGCGACGAGATCAGGGCGCATCTCGCGCACAAAGCCGATCACCTTTTCTAGGGTGTTGTACTCGCTCAGGCTGAGATCGTCGCGCCGGGGGATGTCGAACGCAGACCGGATGGCAACGAAGGTCTCCGCTTGCTTGACTGTGTCAATGCCCAGGTCGGCTTCCAGGTCGAGATCCATATCCAGCATGTCTTCCGGGTAGCCGGTCTGCTCGGCGACGATGGCCAACACCTGCATGGCGACGGGATCGCCGTCCGGCTTTCCATCTCGCTGCGGAACGATCTCTTTCGCAGCAGGAACTGTAACTGGTGCGGGCGGCAGAGTCACAGCAGCTGCCGGCGTGGCTGCCAGGTCCGGGCGCATCTCGTGTACAAAGCCAACGACCTTCTCCAGCGTGTTGTAGTCGCTCAGGCTGAGGTCATCGCGGCGGGGGATGTCAAAGGCCTCGCGGATGGCGACGAAGGTCTCCGCCTGTTTCACGGTGTCGATGCCCAGGTCGGCCTCCAGGTCGAGGTCCATATCCAGCATATCTTCCGGGTAGCCGGTCTG
>CAZIKT010000002.1:70452-202562 GCA_964539885.1 uncultured Ardenticatenaceae bacterium
GGTCGGCCTCCAGGTCGAGGTCCATATCCAGCATATCTTCCGGGTAGCCGGTCTGCTCGGCGACGATTGCCAGCACCTGCACAGCGACGGGATCGCGTCCCGGCTGAACGGCCGGCGCGTCCCCATCTCCGGCAATCGGCGTAACCATCACCACCGGCGTCGGTTTCGCAATGGCAACCGGAACCGGCTTCGCCGCCAGGTCCGGGCGCATCTCGCGCACAAAGCCGATCACCTTCTCCATCGTGTTGTAATCGCTCAGGCTCAGGTCATCCCGGCGAGGGATGTCAAACGCCTCCCGGATGGCGGCGAATGTCTCCGCCTGCTTGACGGTGTCGATGCCCAGGTCGGCCTCCAGGTCCAGGTCCAGGTCCAGCATATCTTCCGGGTAGCCGGTCTGAGCAGCCACCAGGGCCAGCACCTGCGCGGCAACGGGATCGCCTGCCGCTTCCATGAATGGGGCAGCCGGCGGTTGCGGCGCAGCTTCCGGCGGCATATCTCTCTGCACCGGCGCGACCGGCGCTTCGGTTGCCGGCGCTGCCACTACAGCCGCTGGTCTTGTCTCGACAAACGGCGGCACGGGGGCCGGCATGGGCGCGGGAGCCACGGGCGCGGACGGCGGCGTAGTTGTGGAGGGCGAAGCCACAACGCGGCCATTCGTCTCCCTGACAGACGGGGGCATCTCCATGCCGTGCAGGTTAATGCGGGCCGGCATGACCGCCGGCCTTTCGCCCGCGCCAACCAGGGCGCGCACGGTCGGGCCGGTGCCGAATTGCCAGCGGCTGGCAGCAGGTTGGCGCGCGGATTGGCCGTTGGCCTTGATGCGCAACACCCGATTCACTACCTCCGTCTCGGCCCAGTCATATCCGCTGATGTCTGACAGCCAACGGTTGTACTGCGGTGGGCTGTCTATACGATCCAGGCTGCCCGGAATGCGGCGCAGTAGGGTCAGAGCGATCTGCGAGCCGAAGCCGGCGGCCAGGTGAATTGAATAATGCACCGGGTAGCGGCCTCCGCGGCTGAAGTTCAGCGGACCCAGGTCGGGGTCTATCTCCTTGAAGTTGGGCACCGGCGGCACGATACCGTGTTCCAGTATCTTGACCGCGATCACATCTTCTATCCCGACGCCCATCGGATGGCCGGTGAAGCCCTTGGTGTTGGCGACAATGATCTCATTGGCCGACTCGCCGAAGACCTCGCGCAGGGCCACCACCTCGGCGGAGGCGCTGCCGCCGCGGGCCGGCGTGTAGGTCTCGTGCGAGACAAAGACCGTCTGGGGCGCAATGGCGTGCCGGTGGATGCCGAAACGGCGCTCGGCAGCAGTCACCAGATTATTCATCACCAGCGCGATATGCTGCACATCCAGGCGCGTGCCGTGAAAGGCGCTGTTGTTGGTCTCGCTGCTGAGCAGTTCGACGATGCCGCGCATACCCCGCTCACGGAGCGCGTCTTCGCTCTCCACAACCAGGGCGCAAGCGCCCATGCCCATGATGGTCCCATGCCGGCGGCGGTCGAACGGCAGCGCCGCTTCTTCCACCTTGTCCTGCGTGGTGGCAGCGCCGACGGCGAGGAAGCCCGCGCCGACCCACTCCAGCAGATTGTCGCCGGTCACGTTGTCCGCGCCGATGACAATCACCCGCCGGCAACGGCCGCTGCGGATCCAGTCCTCGGCGATGGCGATGGCCTGAGCGGTGCTGGCGCAGGCGGCATTGACCTGCGTGTTCGGCCCTCGGGCGCCGATGAACTGGGCGAACTGGCTATGGCCCATGCTGAGAATACGGAAGAGGAAGCGGCGATCGAAGAAGTAAGGCTCGGCTTCCAGTTGCTCGCGCAGCATGGTGATCCGTCGGCCT
This sequence comes from uncultured Ardenticatenaceae bacterium, assembly GCA_964539885.1. Lineage (GTDB taxonomy): Bacteria > Chloroflexota > Anaerolineae > Promineifilales > Promineifilaceae > JACKCB01. The sequence continues at coordinate 72,303 of CAZIKT010000002.1, forward strand.
ATTTCGGCCAATGTCGCCTCGTCCGCCGTGTACCGGCGTAAGTCTTCCAGCGCCTCCAGTTGCTCCTGCCGGTTGCGGAAGTCGTAGTAGCGCCTGAACTCATCCGCGAAGCGGTCGCCGCCGGGGAACGCGCTGGCGAAGATAACGCCGGTCTCATCGCGTAGCGCCTCCGGCAGCACCCAGCTTTGCGGCAGGTACTTGCCGGTCGTCGTCTTCTTGTAGGTCTGCACCAATGGGATGCCGGCTTCGCGCAGGGCGTCCAGGCCGGCAGCCATCGCCAACTGAGTGGTGATGTCCAGCGCTTCGATAAGCTCTTCCGGCACGCCGTATTCCTCATGCAGGTCAAAGCTGCCCGGCCTGCCGGCCAGTTTGATCACGTCGGAGGCGTTGTCGATGGTGGCAAAACTGCCGCTGCCGTCGCTTGATTTCACCAGACGGACTATGTGCTTATCCACCATCCGTTGCCGGAAGCGGGCCGGGATCAAGTCCACGAATTGCTCGCCGCGCAGGATGCGTATGGCGTTGTCCGGGTCCATGATGGATTTCTCTGCGCCGGGCAGGCCCAGGCCGGTGCCGCTGATCACGACAGAACCCAGAGGCGTGGCGTTTCGGTCATAGGCGGTTGTTGATGTGGCTGGGACCGGGGCAAACTGGCCGGCAGCCTGCTGCAGCGCTCTGCTCAGCGCCTGCCCCAGCTCCTCAACAGAAATCGGTGATTCGCTCACTCTGGTCGCGGTCATCTCTGCTCTCCTCGCCACCGCCGCCTCTTCGGCAGCCGGGCGGTTATCCATTCTATTGTGCTCCCCGGTGCGCAACGTCGCGATCTCCGGCTCGGCGGCGAGGCCGAAGCCGGCCGCGTAAAGCCCGCACAACGCCTGGTTGAACGAAGCCAGCTCGCCGTTTTTGGGGTGGTTGGTCAGCAGAGCCTGCACATCGTCCTTATCCTTGAAGACATCGTTGGCGAAGCCGCGCAGCGCCCGCTTTGGTCCGACCTCGACAAACATGCGCACGCCGGCATCGTAAAGCGTATGCAGCCCCTTCACCCATTGCACCGGCGCGGCCACCTGCGTTTGCAGCAGGTCCTTGATCGCTTCGACGTCGGTGGGGTATAGGTCGCCGGTGACGTTGGCGACTAGCGGCAATCGGGGCGGCGCGATGTGCAGCCGGTCCAGCACCTGTCGCAACGGCTTGCTGGCCGGGGCCACGATGCTGGTGTGAAAGGCGTGACTGACCGGCAGCAGCATGGCCTTGTACTCCTGCTCTTCGAATAGCCGGACGGCCTCTTCCACGGCGGCGCTGGCTCCGCCGATAACGCTCTGGCTGTGGCTGTTGATGTTAGCCGGCACCACATAGCCGTTCACCCGGCTCAAGATCTCTTCGACCACCTCAAATGGAGCGAGCACAGCCGCCATTTTGCCGTTGTCTTCCATGCTCACTTTGCTCATCTCGCTGCCCCGAGCCGCGGCGGCCTCCAGGGCTTCGGCAAAGGGCATGACGCTGGCGGCGATCAGCGCCGCATATTCACCCAGGGAGTGGCCCATCACCATGTCCGGCTGGAAGCCATAATCGGCGAGCAATCGGAAAAGAGCCATATCGAGAGTGAGCATGGCCGGCTGGGTGATCTCGGTCTGCATCAGATCGAATTGGGCACGCATCATCGCCGCCGGCTCATTTTCATCGACGAATATGTAATCGGTCAGCGGCCGGCCCAGGATAGGCATCATCACCCGATCGGCGTCGGCGAAGACCTCGGCGACGCTGGGCGAGACCTCGACCAGCTTGCGCCCCATATTCGGGTACTGGCTGCCCTGTCCGGGGAAGAGATAGGCGATCTTGCCCTTCGCAGGGCCGCTGCCGCGGAATATGCCCTGCGCTTCGACCGCCTTCCAGGCCTGCACGGTGTCGAAGCCCATGGCCCTTTGCGCCCGGCGCAATTGCTCCAATAGCTCCGGCCCATCGCCGAAATCCACGATCAGCCGCTCGCGCGCCTTCAGCACCTTTTCGGAAGGCAGTTCCAGCGGCGGGACCCAGCCGGCTTCCACCCGCACAATCGTCTCGTCCAGATGCTCCTTCAGCGCAACTGGCGTGTCCGCTCCCAGGGCCAGGATGCCGCGCACCGGCCGGGGTTTCTTTTCGCCGGAAACAGCGGTAGCGCCGGCCTGCGCTTCCCCCGTACTCCTGTCATTGACGGAGACCCCATGGAACTGTCGGGCCGGTCTGGTCAACATGCCGGGTACGGGCTCCTCAAGCACAATATGAAAGTTGGTGCCGCCAAAGCCGTAGGCGCTGACCCCGCAACGACGGGGATCGCCGTTCGACTTTTCCCAGGGACGCGGTTCATGGATCAGGAAGAAAGGCGTCTCTCTGAAGTCGATGTTGGGATTGGGTCGCCCGGCATTCAGCGTCGGCGGGTATATCTTGTGATGAGTTGCCAGGACCGCCTTCAGTAGACCGGCCGCGCCGGCCCCCGCCTTCAGGTGGCCGATATTGCTCTTGACCGAACCCAGGCCGATGCTGTTGCGGGGAGCGCCGTTGAATACGTTGGCCAGGCTCTCTACCTCGACCACATCGCCGACGCGGGTACTGGTGCCGTGCGCTTCGATCAGGGTAGCGGTAGCCGGGTCGAGGCCGGCATGTTCCCAGGCGCGCTGGATGGAAAGCTGTTGGCCGATCGGGTTGGGCGCGGTGATGCCTTTGCCTTTGCCGTCGCTGGCCCCGCCGACCCCACGTATGACGGCGTAAATCCGATCGCCTGCCTGTTCCGCGTCCGCCAGCCGTTTCAGGATGAAGGCGGCGGCGCCCTCGCCCATGACAAAGCCGTCCGCGCCCTCGCCGAATGGTCGGCTGCCGGTCGCGCTGAGCGCGCCGATCTTGCAGAATTTGACGAAGCTGGCAGCGCCCATATTGCGGTCCACCCCGCCGGCGATCACGGCATCCACTTGATGCTCGCTCAGCATCTCCACTGCCGCCTGAACGGCTGCGAAGCTAGACGCGCAGGCGGCGTCGGTGATGAAGTTCGGGCCACGTAGATTCAGCACGTTGGCAACCCGACCGGAGACGATATTCGGCAACTCTCCCGGCATCGAATCTTCAGTGATTGCCGGGATGGTCTCGTCAATGCGCTGATGCCACCCGGCCATGATCGCCTGGCGCACGCCGGCGGGTAGTTGCTGAAAGTCACTCACCTGCGCCAGCGCGTCGGCAAATTCGGGAAAGACGATGCGGTTCTGCGTGATATAGTGCAGCTCGCCGCCCATCGCCGTGCCGAGAACGACAGCCGTTCGCTCGGTGTCCAGCGGGCGGTCCGGGTAGCCATAGTCGGCCAGCGCATCGGCGGCAATCGTCACCGCCCACTGCTGGCCTTCATCCATTGCCCCAGCTACTCTGGGCGGCATGCGAAAGCGCCGCCAATCAAACTCGAAACCCCGCACCCAACCGCCAATCTTGGAATAGGTCTTGTCCGGCGATTTGGGGTCCGGATCGTAATAGAAGTCTGGTCGCCAGCGCTCCGGCGGCACTTCGCTGATGCTGTAACGCTTATTCAGAATGTTTTGCCAGAATGCAGCCGCGTTGGGCGCGTCGGGAAGTATTGCGCCCACTCCCACGACCGCAACTGCATGTTCTTTTGCATCCATTAGGTACTCTCCTCACTGCGCGAGCCCGATATCCGCGCTACGCTCTAAATGCCTGGTTCAACTTCTCGGCCGCGCAATCCATATCGGCGACGAGGCCCACTTGCGCCTGGTAGATGCCCGGCAGATCCAGCGAACCGGCCAGGTTGGGATCGCTCTGACCGGCGCCGATCGCCCAGCGCAACCCGTCAGTGGCAACTTTGAGCGCCGCCTCACGGGCGTGAATGCGAGCCAGCGTCTGCCGGGTAGGTATGTCCAGGCGGATGGCATTCGTGGGGTGTTGTTGGACACGCTCGGCAAAGACGGCCGCGCTCTCGGCGTAGGCGATCAGCTCGCCCAGCCGGAAGAGCACGTGCTGGTTGCGGGTCAGCTTGTCCAGCCGGCAGCGCTCCAGGATAACGCCCAGCGCCCGTAGCGCCAAGGCGGCGAAGTGAGCGCCGTTCTCCGGCTCCTGGGCGTGCATGCTGTCCAGTCGCTGCGCCCAATCACCGTAGAACTCGCCCCGGCTCTTCAGATGAGTTTGCCAGCGGTCGCGAGCAATCGTCCACTCCATGATCTCTGAAGTACCCTCATAGATCGTGGTGATGCGCACATCCCGCTTGATCTTCTCCACCAGATATTCCTTAGTGTAGCCGTAGCCGCCGTGGCCCTGGATAGCGTCTTCCGCGCTCTTGTTTCCGGCTTCGGTAGCCATATACTTGGCGATGGCCCCTTCAGTCGCCAGCCCTTCTTCACCGGCGTCCAGCCTTTCCGCCACCCACTCGATGTAGCTGCGCGCCGCCTCAAGCCGGGCCGCGTTGGGCACGATCAGCTTGTGGGTGTAAGCCTGCTTCTCGCTGAGCGGCCCGCCCTTTTGAATACGTTCCTGCGAGTAGCGAATGACGCGCCGCAGCGCTTCCCAGCCGGCTCCCAATCCAAAGGCGCCCACCATCAGCCGGGTGTAGCCGAAGACGGCCTGAGCCTGGACCAAACCTTGGCCTTCCTTCTCGCCGATCAATCGCTCGGCGGGCACGAACACATCTTCCAGAAACAGTGCCGCCGTATTACTGGCGCGGATACCGTGTTTGTCCTCCGGCTTGCCGTGCGAGAAGCCCTCCACATCCTTGTCAACCACAAACCAGGTGGGGCCGCCGGGGGCCAGGGCCAGGATGGAGTAAAGATCGGCCACACCGCCATTGCTAATCCACTGCTTCTGTCCGCTGAGGCGGTACCCGGTCAGCGAACCGTTTTCTGGCACGGGGACGGCCCGGGTGGTCATGGCTGCCAGGTCGCTGCCGGCTTGCGGCTCAGTCGCGCCATAAGCCATCAGCAGTGCTTCTTCGGCGATCTTTTCCATCCAGAACGCTTTTTGTTCCGGCGTACCGCCCACGCGCACCGGATCGCTGCCCAGGAAAGTGGCGAGCACGCCGGTGGCAACGCCCAGGTCGATCGAGGCCATCAGCTCGGAGACGCGATAGATGTCATATGCGCCCCCACCCAGCCCGCCGTACTCCTCAGGAATGAAAAGCAAATGCAACCCCAATTGCGCCGGATCATACAGCTCGCGCAGCACGTCATGGGGAAACTCATCCTTGTAATCCAGTTCCAGCAGGAATTCGGGTGTGAGCTTGCGCTCGGCATATCGTTTTAGCGTGTCGAGAACCATCTCGAGCGTTTCGTTATCCAGACCTGCCATATCAAGATCTCCTTGCAGAGGGAAATGTGCCGGGGCGATATTTAGGCCGATAGAGTTGCGCGGCGGCTGCGATGTTCGTAACTGGAAAGCAAGACTATCCCTGAGAACGATTGCTCGTTCCCGCCTGCTAAAAGTGTAACTTTTCACAAGCGGCGTTTGGAGTGACAAAGATCATCTTTCGCATGTGAAGGACGGGACAAAATCACGTCAATGATCATGACGCGTTGCATCAACTGGACGGCGCGTCGCCGGTAATTAAGAGGCACGCCGCGCCGGCTTTTGGGCCGGCAAAACGCATATCTCGACCGCATATCTCGACGCTTGACATGGGTTGTGCGTTTTGTCTAGAATTTCATTGAGTTGAGCCGCGCCAATGGCCTGGCTTCCAGACGGGTCCTCGTCGCACGGGAGGCATCGCTATGAGCATTATCAAAGTATCGGCCCGTTCCCGTACCGCCTCCGTAGCCGGCGCTATCGCCGGCGTTATTCGTGAGACAGGGAGAGCTGACGTGCAGGCAATCGGCGCCGGAGCCGTCAATCAGGCGCTCAAGGCGATCATCATCGCCTCCGGCTATCTGGCTGAGGAAGATGTGCACGTCGCCTGTGTGCCTTCGTTTGTTGACATTGATATCGACGCGCAAGAGCGGACGGCTATTCGAATTCTGGTGGCCCCCCGGACAAGCCTGCTTACGACCTGACGCGTTTTTGCTCCACGCCTCATCCCAGGTAGAATCTGCCCCTATGCTTCATCCGGCAGACTTCTTCGACTTGCGCGATCCCTTTTCGGCAGCCCTCTTTGAAGATTGCGACTTCGTCTGGCAGGCGGTCGCCAATATCAGGCGACACGTGCGGCGGCTGACCGGCGACCGGCAGATCGTTCGCGGCGACGTATCGGCTGGCGCATACCTCGGCGATCGCCCAATCTACATCGCGGAAGGGGCGCGTATTGAGCCGGGCGCGTACATTCACGGGCCGGCTTACATCGGGGCCGGCGCGGTCGTGCGCCACGGCGCATATGTGCGCGAGGACGTGATCCTCTGCCCCGGCAGCGTCCTGGGCCACGCCAGCGAGGCCAAGAACAGCATCTTCCTGCCCGATGCCCACGCCCCACATTTCAACTACATCGGCGACTCCGTGCTGGGGCAGCGCGCGAACTTGGGCGCCGGCACCAAGGTGAGTAATCTGACCTTGGTAAGTGAGAAAGACTCCGGCACCGGTTTGCGTCCCACGATCACGCTGTGGATCGATGGGCAGCTTTACGACACCGGCCTGGCTAAGCTGGGCGCGGTGCTCGGCGACGATGTGCAGACCGGCTGCAATTCGGTGCTGAATCCCGGTTGCCTCGTGGGCAGGCGCTCCCTCATTTACGCCAACCTGAGTTTGCGCAAGGGTTACTATCCGCCGGACACTATTTACAAGCTGCGTCAGACGACTGAGAGCCATCCCAGGCAAACGGCCGCCGCGCACAGTTAACTGTTTCACGTGATTAGCGAACCGTTTATCCCCGTAATCGGTGCCAATTCCCGCAGGAGTGAGTAATGAAAGTTTACGAACAAGAGGCCTGGAGCCTCAACGACCTTTTTCTCGGGCTGGATGACCCGGCCATATCAGCCGCCGCCAGGAATCTACAGGAGCAGGCAGCCGCGTTTGCCGAACTGCGCGCCGAGCTGGGCCCTGATCTGTCCCCCGAACGCTTCGCTGAGATACTGCAGATGTATGAGGCAATGGTGCGCAAGGCCACCCGGCTGATCGGCTTCGCCCGGCTCTCCTTTGCCGCCAATACGCAGGATCAGCAGGCGCAAGGGCTGGTAGCTTCCATGCAGCAGCTCATGGCGACGACCATGAACCAGACGATGTTCTTTGAACTGTGGTGGAAGGAACTGGATGATGACGCGGCGGAGCGGCTGCAAGCCGGCGCTGAAGGTTTCCACTACTGGCTGGAGGCGCTGCGTAACGAGCGCCCTTACACGTTAACTGAGCCGGAGGAAAAGATCATCAATCTCAAGAACGTGAACGGCGTCGAAGCCCTGGATACGCTGTACGATGCGATCACCAACCGCTATACCTTCAAACTGGAAGTGGATGGGATCGAACAGGAATTGACCCGCGGCGAGTTGCAGGTCCACTACCGCAGCCCGGACCCGGCTTTGCGGGAGGCGGCCTATCAGGAGCTTTATCGGGTTTACGGGGCGGATACTCCCATCCTGGGCCAGATATATCAATATCGGGTGCGCGATTGGCGCAGCGAGAAGCTGGATCTGCGCAAATACGAAAGCCCGATCGCGGTGCGCAACCGCCACAACGATATCCCCGATGAGGTGGTGGAAACTCTGCTGGAAGTTGCCAAGCAGAACGTCTCGCTATTCCATCGCTACTTCCGGCTGAAGGCCTATTGGCTGGGGATGGAAAAACTGCGCCGCTATGATATCTATGCGCCGGTTGTCCAGGGCCGAAAGTCGTACGGCTACGACGAAGCGGCACAATTGGTGCTGGAAAGCCTCCGCAAATTCGAGCCTCGCGTCGCGGACCTCGCGCAGCGTGTATTCGACGAGCGCCATCTGGACGGCGAGGTGCGCAAGGGCAAAATGAGCGGCGCTTTCTGCTCGACAATAGCGCCGGACCTTACCCCCTGGGTGCTGCAGTCCTTCCAGGAGCGACCGGATGATGTGGCGACCATGGCGCATGAGCTGGGGCACGCCATCCATTCCATGTTGGCAGAGCACCACAACGCGCTGGCGCAGCACGCTTCCCTGCCTCTGGCGGAGACAGCCTCCACCTTCGGCGAGATGCTGGTCATTGACCAGTTGCTGGAGACGGACCCCGACCCGGACCTGCACCGCGACCTGCTTTTCCGGCAAATGGATGACGCCTTTGCCACGATTCTGCGGCAGATCTTCTTTGCCATCTTTGAGCGCGACGCCCATCAGGCCATCGCCGACGGCGCTTCGATCGATCAGTTGTGCGAGCTCTACATTGAAAATCTGCGCACCCAGTTTGGCGACGCCGTCGAGGTTTCGGACGACTTTCGCTTCGAATGGACCGCCATTCCACATATCTACCAGGTGCCTTTTTACGTGTATGCCTACGCATTTGGGCAACTGCTGGTATTCGCTCTTTATCAGCAGTATCGGCAGGAAGGCGACAGCTTCAAGCCACGTTATCTGGAGATCCTGGCTGCCGGCGGATCAGACGCCCCGGCGCGCATACTTCAGCGCGCCGGCATCGACATCGCCTCGGCCGACTTCTGGCAGGGCGGCTTTGACGTGATCGCCGGCCTGGTGGAGCAGTTGGAGCAATTAGAGCTGCCGGTGGCTACCTGAGCCAGACATCGGTTATCGGGCAGGCGTGGCGGGCGATAAGCGGCCGGCCGCGCCTGCGCTTTCAGGCGTAATCTTCACGCGGACTTTGGCGTAGCTCGGTGGAGGAGATGTCCTTACGAAAATCGGGCAGCGGCTGAAAAAGATCCGCGAAGAGAGCCGGCACATCCAGGCTGGTCGCGGTGTGGAATTGTCCGCCCTCATCCAACCGGCCGGCAACCAGGAAGCGGCAGCCCAGGCTCCTGACCTCATCCAGCGCGCGAAACATGGCCGCCGCGTCATTCGCGTAATATCGCGGCTGCATGATACGCGTCGCCGTGTCGAAACCGACGACAAAGGTCGCGCCGGGATAGAGCCGGGCTTTCATGTCGAAGGTGGGGGCTGTACTGGCGTAGACCGGCCAGAGACCGGCAAATTGGGCCAGCCGGTCCAGAATAATGTCGTGCGCCAGAGCCGGCTTTTCGGCATTGCGCGCCGCCAGCTCGAAGGCCGGCGGCTGCCCGAGGTACGCAGCGGCCGCCTGCGCCAGTTCCAGATGACCGGCATGCAACGGGTTAAACGCGCCGGAGAGGATCAGGGGCGGGTGATCAGCCGGGTCCAGCCGCCGGCCGTCGGCAGAGACGCCGAAGCAGGCAATCTGCCCGGCCGATAGTTCCACCGCCGGCGCAGTCAGGTCCGTCTCGTGCATGCTCAATACATCCCCGCCCAGCTGCGATAGTGACAACTGTCGCGGCAAATCACAGGCCTCCGCTGCCGCGTTTAGGATCAGTCGGCTGACCAGATCCTCCTCTTCCAGCCGGTCGCGTGCGCCCTTGGCCATCTGCAGCGCATAACCGGCGATGCCGGTGCGTTGCCAGGTCGCTACATGCGCGCGGTGCTCGCCGCGTTTGGGCCGATCCGTCGTCAGGGTGGCAGTACAGGCCAGCCCGATCAACGTTTCACTTGGGGAGCCGAGTGAGTACGCGCGTCTCAGCGCGCAGCCGGCCATCTGCCGCGCCGTGTCGGCGGCCACATATTGCGCCGGCTGCCGGCCGAGAAAATCATCAAACGCCGCCCATTCATAGGGTATCAGCGCCTCGACCAGTGTCCGGCTGGCCCCGGGCACGCCTAGCAGCCAGGCCAATGCCTGCGAGCCGGCCCCGGCCAGGACCATCATGAAGCGTTGCGGCCGGTCATGCAGCGCCTGCACCAGTTGCCGCACATCGTCATCGCTCATGCGACTATTGTAGCAATTTCCAGGCGGTATTTGCAGAAGCCGGAAGCCCCGACCCTTGCTTTCGCGGGCTGTCGGGCGTTCGCTGCGAGGAGCAGTTATCGCTACAATTGCGGCCGTATGTCATCCACGACCGGCGCCTCCAAGGAGGTCAGCGATCTCGAGCCCCGGCTGATTAAGAATCGGCCGGCTTTCGGCCTGTTTCTGCTGGTGCTCGCCAGCCTATTGATCGGCGTCGGGCTGTTGGCCGATGCGCAGGCCGGCGGCTCAGGCGAACCGCCGCCGTTGCTTCCCTTCGTGTTCCTCGTTTTGGCCGGCGTCGGGCTGGCGCTGGCCGAAGTGCGCGGGCCGGAGACTGCCGGCTCACGCAATCCAACCACGCCGGAAACGGAGACGCGCTGGGGCGCAATCTGGGCCTATCTCGGCATAGCCGGGTTGCCGGCGGGGGTCGCGCCGTGGCAACCGATCGCTCTCCTGTGCGCTATCTTGCTGGCGATCATCGTCCTGGGGCAATTACCGCGCATGGACGCGGACGCCAATTACGTGCTGGTGTTCCTTGCCTGGCTGGCAGCGATCCTGCTTTACCTGATCGCCGTTTCGCCGCCGCAGCCGGCTACCTGGCGGGAATGGCCGGGCCGACTACGCCGCCTGTGGGCCGAGCAGCGCGTGGCCGTGTTACTGCTTGCCGGCATCATACTCGTCGCCTTTTTGGCGCGGGCGCTGGCGGTGGGCAGCATCCCTTATACGCTTGGCGGCGACGAGGGATCGCAGGGGCTGGAGGCGATTCGAGTCATCAACCGGGAGATACGGAACCCATTTACCACCGGCTGGCTCGGCGTGCCCACGATGAGCTTTATCTTCAACAGCATTACCATCCGCTTGCTGGGCGCAACCACCCTGGCCCTGCGTATCCCCTGGGTGCTGGTCGGCACGCTGACTGTTTTCGTCACCTTCTTCCTGGTTAAGCGCCTGACCAACTTGCCAATCGCGCTGGCGACCGGCGGCCTGCTGGCTGTCTATCACTACCATATCCATTACTCGCGCCTGGGCTCCAATCAGATCGCCGACCCGCTCTTCGTGGCTATGTCGCTACTGTTCTTGTATCGGGCGTTGGACCGGCGCAGCGCATTTGATTGGGCGCTGACCGGCATTGTCACCGGGTTGGCGCTTTATTTCTACGCCGGGGCGCGCTTCACCCCGGTGATAATTATCGCCGTCTTGCTCTACGCCTTCATTCGCGCGCCGAGACAGTTTCGCGAGGCTCACTTCTCAGGCATTGCTGTCATGTTGGGCGCGTTCCTGATCACTGGTGCGCCCATGCTGCAATATGCCGCTCGCTTCCCGGACGACTTCAACGCCCGCCTGAACCAGGTAGGCATCATCCAGAGCGGCTGGCTGACAAACGAGGTGGCGATCACCGGCAAAGGGTATCTTACCATCCTGTTTGAGCAATTCAGCCGGGCCGCCTTGGCCTATCACTATTACCCGGATCGCACCGTCTGGTACGGCCTGCGCGAGCCGTTGCTGGACCCGTTCTTCGGGGCGTTATTCCTGATGGGGCTGGTCTACGGCACCATTCGTATGTTTGGCGACACCAACGGGCAGCGATTGGCGCCCATGGTCGCCTGGTGGTGGGGCGGCGTCCTGATGGGCGGCATGCTCACCGAGAGCCCACCTTCCACGCAGCGGCTGATTACAACCAGCGTGCCGACCTGCTTCTTTGTCGCCCTGGCGCTGTGGCAATTGCTAAAGCTGGCTGACGCCGCTATTGCCGGCGTGCCCAGGCGGGCGTTGATGGCCCTCGGTGTGCTGGCTTTTGCGGTGATCAGCCTGCAAACCTACTTCCTGGAATACACGCCGCAGCGCATTTACGGCGGACAACACGCCGAACTGGCGACTACGCTCGCGCCGCTACTCAACGAAATGGATGACGGCTATTACACCTACTTTGTGGGCGCGCCCTGGATGTACTGGGGCTTCGCTACTACGCCGTATCTGGCGCGAGAGATGCCGGGTGAGGATATCGTCGAACCGTTGAGCGCCCCGCCGGCCCCCGCCATTCTGCCCCAGGATAAGGGCGGGATATTTGTCTTCTTACCGCAGCGAATCAGCGAACTGGCACTGGTGCAACAGAGTTTCCCAGCAGGGGAGATCCGCGAAATACGCGCCGACGCCACTGATGGCCGCCTGATGGCCACGTTGTACATCGTCCCCCCATCACAATAGCCGGCAGATTCAGGCTCGCTTTGGCCGGCGCAGCTCCGCCTGGAACATCGGGCTCGCTTTGGTTGTCCACTGCGCGTCGCCCGCGTCGGCGCGCACGTGGTCCATGAAACCCTGCATGCGACTGTCCAGCAGGTCGATCTGATGCAGCAGCACCGCTTCCAGCGTCTTCGGCGCCACCGGCGATCCCCACTCCAGCTTGCCGTGATGAGAAGCGATCAGGTGCACCAACTCGCGTAGTGGTTCGTCGTCAATGCCGCCCAGCTCGGCGGCGGCCTGTTCGACCATGATCACCGCCCGCACGATATGCCCCACCAACCGGCCGTCATCCGAGTAAGAGAAGTCGCTGCCGACATTGTACTCGTAGACCTTGCCGGCATCGTGCAGCAACGCGCCGCTCACAAGCAGGTCGCGCTCAACCTGTGGGTAATGATCGCTCAGCAAGTCGGCAAGCGCCGTCATGCTCAGGGTGTGCTCCAACAGGCCGCCGATGTAGGCATGATGCATGGCCCGCGCCGCCGGCGCGGCGGCGAAAGCGGATAAAAAGGCCGGATCGAGCAAAATGTGTGCGACCAACCGTTGCCACGGCTGGGCCAGCGACTCCACGTAAGCGCGCAATTCGGCCACCATCTCCGCCTGAGCGCGCCGGCTGGCCGGCAGAAACAGACCCATGTCCGGGGCCAACCAGCGATTCAGATCGGAGGCGTTGATCTGCAGGGCGTCGCGAAAGCTGGCTACTTGGCCGGTGACCAGGACCGCCTGCCCGGCTGCCGCCCAGTTATCTATATGCTCCGGCACATCCCAGAAGACGCCGTTCATCTCGCCGCTTTTGTCGCTGAAGACGCAGAGCAGGTAAGGCCGGTTGTCTTTGGTGAAGCGGCGCTGCACATCTCTCAGCAGGAAGGGCTCATTCAGTAGCTGGTCCCGCACCTGTAGATCAGTGATATACTTGCTCTTCACTGCTGTTCCATTCATCTGGCTGACCTCTTTGGGCTTTTCATTGGCGTCTTGGCAGCCATTATAGGTGTCCGTCGGTCAGGCGGCACATTGACATAAAGTGAAGCATGAAGAAGATTATCGTGGGCATATCGGGAGCCAGCGGGGTGATCTACGGCATCCGCCTGTTGGAAGTGTTGCGGGATGTGCCGGATGTGGAGACGCACCTGGTGATCAGCAGCGCCGGCGGCCAGACCATTGGGCTGGAGACGGATTACACCCCGGCGCAGGTGACGGCGCTGGCGGATGTTGACTATCGTTTCCGTGACATCGCGGCGGCGATCTCGTCCGGCTCCTTTCGCACCGCCGGGATGGTGGTCATCCCCTGCTCGATGAAGACGCTGGCCGGCATCGCCCACTCCTTCAGCGACAACTTGCTGTTGCGCGCGGCAGACGTGGTGCTGAAGGATCGCCGCCGGCTGGTCGTTGTTCCACGTGAAACACCGCTGCACCTGGGACACTTGCGCCTGATGGTGCAGCTTGCCGAAATGGGCGCCCTGATCGTGCCGCCGATGCCGGCCTTTTACCATCGCCCGCAGACCATCGACGACATCGTCAACCAGACGGTCAACCGCGTATTGGACCTTTTGGATATCGAGTTGCCGCAAGACCTCTTTACCCGCTGGTCCGGCGCATCTCCTGGGCGCGATGAGTGATTCCCGTGAGCAGGCGTTGGCCTACCTGGGACAATGCAACGTGATGACCCTGGCGACCTACGGGCCGCAAGGCTTGTGGGCCGCCGCCGTGTTTTATGTCAATGATCTGTTTAACCTGTACTTTCTCTCTGCCGGACACACCCGCCACGGTCTGAACATCGCCGCCAGTTCCCAGGTTGCCGCTACCATCCAGAAGGACTATGCCGGCTGGCAGGAGATCCGAGGCGTCCAATTGGAGGGAAGTGTACAGCAATTGGCCGGGGAGACCCGTGAACAGGCGATTGCCCTATACCTGGCGAAGTACCCGTTTATCAATGAGGCGGGTCCTGAGATAAGGGCGGCATTCCAGGGTGTGAACTGGTACCGGCTGACGCCAACGCGCCTCTACTTCATTGACAACAGCCGTGGTTTGGGCCGGCGGGATGAGATTGACTTGCGGGCAGAGTGAGCGGCGCGGGGCCGCCTACCCGCCGTTGTGTGGGCCGCTGCCGTTGCTCCCGGCGTAGCGGCTATGAACGATCTTCAAATAGCGGGTATGGTTGGGCGAGTCATACAATGCGATCGCGGCCTGCTCCAGGTCAAACGGCAGGTCAAGCTCGGCGATCCCTTGCAGGTATTGTGCATCGCAGCGCAGGATCGCTTCCTGGAATGGGCGATCGCCGGCGAGGGCCAGCGACAGAGGAGCGGCCGAAAGCGTCTTGGCCCGCCCTACTTCAATGACCTGCGCGCGCTTGGCCACGATGAGCATGGAGTTGATGGCATTCTTTGATTGGCGGCGGACGCTATCCTCTCGATAGTGTCCAAAGATGTTGCGTACGACCAATCCCCATTCCACCGGCTCGCCTCCGGCCAGTTCTTCTACCAGCTCTTTCAGGATCACCATGCGCGCGCCGGCCGGAATTACCCGCAGCCCTTGCTTGCGCAGCGCACGAGTATACTGCACAGCCAGCGTCGGTTCCTGCGCGCCGTTGTCCTTCGCCGAAGTGACCGGCTTTTCCTGCTTACCGGTTCGCTTGCTCCGGCTGCCGTTCGTAGAAACGCCAATGAGCTTGCCGTAGTAGACGTAGTCGTCGCACAGTTGCACCAGGCTGCGGCTGGCCATCTCCTGAAAGCCCAGGCCAATGACCCGCTTGCCGCGCTTGCGAAGCGTCTGCACCAGGGGGGTGAAGTCGCGGTCGCCGGTCAGCAGGGCGTAAGTCGTGAAATTGTGACCGTCAATCAGCGTCTCCAGCGCGTCAACCACCATCTGCATATCGGCCAGGTTCTTGCTCCAGCCATTCATCCGCACCACCGAGCGCAGCTCGAAACCGGCGGCGGCCAAAGCCTCAGGCACGCCGGAGTTCTGCCGCCAGTCGCCATAGGCGCGGCGCAGCACAATGCGCCCGCTGGTCAGCGTCTCCAGATGTTTGAGAATAAGTTGGATGTCGAAGGAGAGGTTTAGCTCCCTGGCTGAAATAATGATGTTGTCCAGGTCCAGGAAAACAGCAACGTCATCTATCATTGAGCATATTGTCCACGCTACCCGCTTGAATGTCCCCGGCGGGGAAGCCGTCGGCGAATGCGGCTCTTCTTTTATGTTGGCTTGATTATAACACACCGCGTGGCCTGTCAATGTTTCACGTGAAACAGTGTGCCTGACTGCGGCTTGACGCTGCGGCATGACGCTGCGGCTTGACGCCGGGGCCGTTTGCTCCCATAATCGCCCTGCGTGACCGAATTACCGATTGCAGAAAAAGCAACACAGATGGCATCCGATTCGACCTCCGACCTGCCGCCCGTTTGCGACTACGAAGGTTCCGATTACCGCAGCCGCTTCTGGGAGAACCAGGGGCGCAATTATGAAGACCAGGCGGAGCGGATCGCCCTGCGCCGGCTGATGCCTGCCGCCGGCGACACCCTGATCGAGATCGGCGCCGGCTTTGGCCGCCTGGCTGATGAATACCTGGGTTTCAGGCGGGTCGTGCTGTTTGATTATTCGCGTTCGCTCTTGCGCGAGGCGCAGGAGCATTTGCGCGCGCATGATCCGGCTGGTGACCGCTTCATTTACGTCGCCGGCAACTGGTATCAGATGCCCTTCGTCCCCGGCCTGTTTGACGCCATCGTGCAGGTGCGCACCTTGCATCACGCCGCCGACGCGCCGGCTCTCTTTCGCCAACTGGCCCGCATCGCCCGGCCGGGCGGCTCTTACATCCTCGAGTTCGCCAACAAACGCAACTTGAAGGCTATCCTGCGCTACGCCGCCCGCCGCCAGAGCTGGTCGCCGTTCGCGCACGAGCCGGTGGAGTTTGTGGCGCTCAATTTCGACTTTCATCCCACCTGGATCCGGCAGGAGCTGACCAGCGTCGGCTTCGCGCCGGGTCGCACGCTGGCCGTTTCTCACTTTCGGCTGGGCCTGCTCAAGCGTATCGTGCCGCACCACCTGCTGGCTGCGGCAGACGGGCTGCTCCAGCCAACCGGGCGCTGGTGGCGCTACACGCCAAGCATCTTCGTTCAAAGCTCGCATCCGAGCGCCGGCCGGCCGGCGGTGGCTGACAGCTTCTTCGCCTGCCCGCATTGCGGCGACTCGCTTGCTGGACCAACCGCGCCTGACGATGACCACTTGTTGCCCTGTGTGCGCTGCAACCTGGCCTGGCATTACAGCGCCGGCCTGTACGACTTCAAGGAGCCGGTGTATCTAGCCGCGCCGGAGACCAGCGCCAAGACATCGTTTTAGGCGGCAATCCTTGCGCTTGTCGCCGCCGGTCGGAAAGTGCAGGCTTGCCGCCGCTCTGACAATGTGCTATGCTTTCATTGTGACGCACTGCGTTATGGATTGCTGAATCACATGGACGAAGGAGAACGCATCCTCACCAGCAAAGGATTGCCCATCTGGATCAGGCGGGTGCAGCCGGAAGACGCCCATCATCTCGTTGACATCTTCGAACACATGGGCGTTGAAAGCCGCTATAACCGCTTCAATGTCTCGCTGATTGACCCCGATCCGGAACTGGTGCTACAGACCGCGATAGAGATGGCGAGCGTTGCCGCGCCGGAAGGCGAGGGCTTTCTGGCCTTCACCGAGGTCGAGAACGAAGGCCTGACGCCTATCGGCGGCGCGCGTTACGTGCGCACCGGCCCGGCAGAAGCAGAGGTATCGGTGGCGGTGCGCGATGACTTCCAGCAGCAGGGTGTGGGTACGGCGCTGCTGATGGAGACGCTGCAGGCGGCCAAGGCAGCCGGCGTCACCAATATCACCGCCGGCGTGCGCATGGACAATCTCTCGGTGCGCGCGCTGGTAAAGAAGATCCCCTGGCCGGTTGACTGGGACCATGACGGCCCATACGCCACCGTGCTCATCAACCTGAGTCAGTTTCCGGACGAAGAGGAGCAGTAGCCGACGTCCGCCGGCATTGGCCGGGCCAATGAACCTGTAGCGAGCAGGAGCGCCGAATTATGTCTACAAGAAGCGGCGCTGCGCGCCTTGCGCTCATTTCTGTCGGGGTGGCGGGCAGCCTGCTGGCAGTTCGCTATGGGCTGCGACGCTATCTGAGCCGATCGCTGCCTCAAATAGACGGGCAGCTGACTATCCAGGGTCTTGACTTGCCGGTCGAGATCATCCGCGACAAATGGGGCGTCCCGCACATCTTCGCCCAAACCGAGCCGGACCTGTTCTTTGCCCAGGGCTTTGTGCACGCCCAGGACCGGCTCTTCCAGATGGACGTCAACCGGCGCATCGGCTTGGGCAGGTTGAGCGAGATCGCCGGCCCAATGGCCATACCGACGGACCGCATGGCGCGCATACTGGGCTGGCCCCGCGCCGCGGAAGCGTCCATAAGCGGGCTGGCAGGAGATCCGCATGCAAGTGCGCTGGTGAGCGCCTACGCTGCCGGGGTGAATGCCTATATTGCCGGACAGAAGCTGTCCCCGGCCTTCGCCATGCTGGCCTACCGGCCCGAACCCTGGCAACCAAGTGACTGCGCGGCCTGGGGCGTCGTGCTGGCCTGGGGGTTGTCCGTCAATTGGGAGACGGAGCTGGTTCGCGCCCGGCTGGTGGCCGCCCTGGGGCCGGAAAGAGCCGCCGACTTGACCCCGGGATGCGCGGCCGATTACCCCACGATCCTGCCGGGCAAAGTGATGGATGGTCGCCTGGCGCACGAGCTACTTCTGGCCTACCAGGAAGGGGCGCGCCGGCTGCCGTTCAGGGTAGCTCCCGCCGGCAGCAACAACTGGGTGGTAAGTGGATCGCTGACGGCTACCGGGAATCCCATCCTGGCCAACGACCCGCATCTGCCGCCGCTTTTCCCGGCGATCTGGTACGAAAACCATTTGCAGGGCGGACGTTATCACGTCACCGGCTTCACCACCCCCGGCGTTCCGGGCGTCGTATTGGGCCACAATGAGCAGATCGCCTGGGGACTGACCAACGCCTTCCCGGATATCCAGGACCTGTACATTGAGGAATTTCACCCCGATGATCCTTCCCTATATAGAGCAGGCGACGAATGGCTGCCGGCGGAAGTGGTGCGGGAAGTGATCCGCGTGCGCGGCCGGCGGCGGCCGGTGGTGCAAGAGGTCCGCTATACGCGGCATGGGCCGCTGATCTCTGCCCTGGCCTCCGATGCCCCGGGAGAGGTCGCCCTGTGTTGGACGGCGCACCAGCCCAACAATCACTTCGCCGCGCTGCTGGGCATGAATCGCGCCGGCAATTGGGAGTCATTCGGCGCCGCCTTGCAGGAGTGGGGCTTCCCGCCGCAAAACGTGGTCTATGCCGACATCGCCGGCAATATCGGCTACAAGATGCCGGGCAAGCTCCCCCAGCGGCGAAACCATGCCGGCCTGACGCCGGCTTCCGGCGCTGATGATCAGACAGCCTGGGCAGGCCGGCTGCCCTTTGAGGAGCTGCCCCAGCTCTACAATCCGCCGGAGGGCCTGATCGTCACCGCCAACAACCGGGTCACCGATGACGCCTATCCACACTTGCTGACCGGCGAATGGCTGCCCCCTTACCGCGCTGAACGTATTCGCTACCTGCTTTCAACTGCGGAGCCATTGACATTGGCAACCTGTGGACGGATTCAGAACGATGTCGTCTCAATGATGGCGCGGCGCTTCCTGGGCCGGGCGCTTCCCGGCCTGAGAGAGTCATTGCCGGCGGACAACCCATTGCTGGAGCAGGCGGTGATTCTACTTGACCATTGGCATACCGACACGGCTGGGGCGGGCGCGTTGATGGAAACTCAACTGGTCGCGCCAACGCTCTACTTTGCCTGGCTGAGCGCGTTTACGCGCGCCGCCATGATCCAGGCGTTGGGCGAACAATTGGCCGGCGAGCTATTGGCTCCGCCCCCGGCCCCGGAATTGCCGGCCGGCCCGTTCTTTGAGATCGCCCTAGAGCTGGCGGTCAGCTGGCTGGACGACGGATCTCCCGGGTGGGTGGGCGATGTCCGCCCACTCCTCTTGCCGTCGCTGCTGCGCGCGTTGCGGCAATTGCGGGAGTACTTTGGTCCCGACCTGTCCACCTGGCGCTGGGGCCGCGTACATCGGATCAACTTCCATCACCTGCTGGCCCGGCTGCCGGCGGTTGGCCGGATATGGCAGCCGCTCTCCTTGCCCGCCGCCGGGGATGGCTTCACCGTCAACCAGGCGGAAAGTCTGCCCCAGATTCCTCCGCCGCCGGTGAGAGTCATTGCCAGTTGCCGGCTGCTGATGGATATGGGCGATTGGGATGGTTGTCTGAGCGCCCTCGCCGGCGGTCAGTCCGAACATCCCGCCAGCCGTCATTATCAGGACGGTCTGGCGGAGTGGCGGGACGGGCGCTATCATCCGATGTTGTTTACCCGAAAACGTGTACAGGATGCCGCAGCGCACACGTTGCGGCTGGAGCCTGAGCCACCGCTGGCCCGATCGGCGTGACCCAGGGTCGCTTTTTCGCTGCTGGCCAATCCGGCGAGGCGTGAGATGGCAACAGAAGGAAGATTATCAGAAGTAGACGGCGCTCTGCTGGTCCAGATAGCCCGGCGCGGTCTGGAAGATTACGTGCGCTACCAGGAGGTCTACCAGCCGGACCCCACTGAGCTGCCACCGGCGTTACAGGAACCGGGAGCCAGCTTCATCACCCTGACTGCGTTTGGCGAATTGCGCGGCTGCATCGGCGTCACCTCCAGTTATCGGCCGCTGGCTATCGACGTGGCTCAGAACGCCATTTCCGCGGCGACTCGCGACCCCCGCTTCCCGCCGGTGCGTTCCGCGGAATTGCCGGTCATGCGCCTCTCCGTCACCGTCCTCACCCCGGCCCGGCAGCTTGAGTACACCGATTACGACTCCCTGCTGAACAAGCTTCGCCCACAAATAGACGGTGTGACTCTGGAATGGCGACAACAGCGGGCCGTTCTCCTGCCGCAGGTCTGGCGACGAATCCCGCAGCCGGAGCAATTCTTGTTCAACCTCTGCCTCAAGGGCCACATACCGACAGACGAGCTGCTGCGCACGCCGCCAACGGTGCTGGTGCACACTTTCCAGGTGCAACACTTTTACGAGTCCGGCTACCTGGAACCCGGTGGGATGGAACCGGAGCACTGAATCGCGTTTCCTGGCAACTCTCCTAGCCGCCGTTATAATGGGGCTATGTCGCGTCGCGCACAGCCTTTTCTCAAATGGGCCGGAGGCAAGAGCCAGCTCATCGCCCAATACGAACCCTATTTACCGCCGCCGGAGGCGATCCGCTGTTACTACGAGCCGTTTCTGGGCAGCGCCGCTCTTTTCTTCCATCTCCAGCCGCCTCGCGCCCAACTTTCTGACCGCAATGAGAAGCTCATCGAGCTGTATTGCGTGGTGCGGGACCAACTGGAGCAATTGACGCCGATCTTGAGCCGGCACCAGAACGACCGCGACTACTTCTATCAGATCCGTAGCCTAGACCCGGGCAGACTGACGCCGGTGGAGCGAGCAGCGCGGCTCATCTACCTGAATCGCACCTGTTACAACGGCCTCTACCGCGAAAATGACCAGGGTGAGTTCAATGTGCCGTTTGGGCGCTACCAGAACCCGCGCATCTGCGACGTTCCGCGCCTGCAAGCGGCTTCGCGGGCATTGCAGGGAGCGGAGCTGTGCGAGGCTGATTTCCATGAGGCGGTCGCGCTTGCTGAAGCCGGCGATTACGTCTACTTTGATCCCCCCTACGTGCCGCTAAGCCGGACCAGCAGTTTCACCAGTTACCACCGCCTGGGCTTTTCCGAGGACGATCACCGCCGGCTGGCAGACACCTTTCACACCCTCAGCGCCCGGGGTTGTCACGCGATGCTCAGCAACTCCAGCGCCGGCCTGGTCTACGAGCTGTACGAGGGTCACGGCTACCGCCTGATAGAAGTGCAGGCGCGGCGCAATATCAACAGCAAGAGCAATGGGCGCGGTCCGGTAACCGAGTTGCTCATCCTCAACTACTGAGTCGCGGCTTACCTCACCCACCTTTGAATCTGCTAAGGCCCACTGTAAACACCCCACCGTTCCCGGAAAGGGCGCTAAAATAGCCGCCATGTCCGCGATACGAAACTTGTTCTCAACGCGCCTGCGCCGGCTGCTGCTCCTATCCGCCTGCTCGCTGCTTCTGGTGGTCCTGTTTATCAGCCTGATCGCCGCCGGCCGCTCCCAGGCCCAACCGCCGGCGGTCGTGGATTGGCGCTTCGGCATTATCGAGACATATGAGTCGCCCGCCGATGCCGCGGAATCCGGCGCAGCCTGGACGCGCGTGCGCTTTCATTGGGGAGACAGCCAGCCGACCGGGCCAGACGAATGGTTGCCGCCGGTAACGGATGAGCAAATCGGGGCGGAGATCGCCGCCGGGCGCGAGGTCATCGGCCTGCTCATCGGCACGCCGGATTGGGCGCGTGGCGAGGACCTGCTGCCCCAGGGGCTCTGGTTGCCGCCGGATGACCCCGGCAACCTCTGGGCCAACTATGTGCGCAGCGTCGTCGGGCGCTACGAGGGGCGCATTGACCACTGGGTGATCTG
This sequence comes from uncultured Ardenticatenaceae bacterium, assembly GCA_964539885.1. GTDB lineage: Bacteria > Chloroflexota > Anaerolineae > Promineifilales > Promineifilaceae > JACKCB01. Next base: position 94,001 of record CAZIKT010000002.1, read on the forward strand.
GAACGAGCCGGACATCTGGGAGAAAGCGGCCCCCGGCCATACCTGGGACGGCGAACTGGAGGATTTCCTGCAATTGCAGCGGACGGCTTACCTGGTCGCCCGGCAGGAGAACCCCGCCGCCGTGATCCACCTCGCCGCCTTTACCTACTTCTGGGACGCCAACTACGGCCGGGAGCAATACTTTGATCGCCTGCTAGATGCCCTGGAGGCGGACCCGGAAGCAGCCGCTCACAACTACTATTTCGACATAGCCACTGCTCATCTCTACTTTCAACCCAACCTGGTATATGACGTCCTGCAGGCGTTTCGCGGGATGATGGCCGATCACGGGCTGGATAAACCCATCTGGCTGATGGAGACCAACGCCCCACCGCACGATGATCCCTCCTGGCCTGTCACCGGCCCGACTCTGCTCGTGCATGAGGTGGAACAGGCGGCCTTTGTGCCCCAGGTGATGGCTGTCGCATTGGCTGCCGGCGCGGAGCGGGTGGGCGTCTTTAAGCTGCAGGACACCGAAAGCGACCGGCTTGCCAATCCGGAGCCGTTTGGATTGGTGCGCCTGGACGGCAGCCGCCGCCCAGCCTACGATACCTATCGCATTGCCGCGCAGTACCTGGCCGGAGCGCGCAGCGCCGTTCGCGAGCGCTGGAACGAGATAGGCCAGGTCCGGCTGGATCAGGGGGAGTTCACCACCACGGTCCTCTTCGCCCGGCTGCCGTTCCCCCAGCAGGCGCAGGTGGCGGCGACGAGCGACACGGCCGTCCTGGTCAGCATGACTGGCGAGCAGCGCCGGCTGACCGCGGAAGATGGCTTCTACATGGTCGAACTGCCGCCGGCCCTCTGCGCGCAGCCGATTGGCGATTACTGCATGATCGGCGGCGAGACCTTCTACTTGGTCCAGGCCGCGGCCGGTCACGAACTGCCGGACACATTGCCGGCCCCGGCCCTTTCGCCCGCCGGACAAACCATCCCGACAGCAACGCCGGCAGCGCCAAATGAGGCAGCCGCGACGATAGCACCTGCCTCAGCCGTGCCTGCGCTGCCTGTGGTCAACCAGGCTGCTCCACCGCCGCCGGACCTCGTTGTGGCCGATGAGGCGTTGGTGGACTTCCCGCAAAGCGTTACTTTTCAACTCGACTTGCAGCCGGGCCATGATATCGTGGATGCTCGGCTGGCCTACCGGCTGGATAAGCGGGCGTGCCTGACCGTTGATGCGGAGGCGCCCGCCACGTTGACCGGCGATCGCGCCGAGTGGCAGTGGGCCATGGTCCGCTCGGGCAATCCGCCGCCCGGTACACAACTCTACTGGACATGGCGGTTGACCAACGCAGCCGGTAACGTCTTCACCACCCCTGAGCAGACGTTGACGCTGAACGATGATCGCTTTCAGTGGCACACCGTGGAGCAGGACGGCATCCGCGTCAACTGGTATGCCGGCGACGAGGTCGGGCCGGTGCTGCTGGATGCGGCCCTCGCCGCCCGGGCGCAATTGGAGAACGAACTGGGCATCACGCCCGAGGGAACAGTCCAGTTCTTCATCTACGGCAACGCTTCCGAGATGCGCGACGCGGTACTCTACGCGCAGGATTGGGCCGGCGGTCTTGCCTTCACCGAGTACAACACCATATTGATGGGCGTTGAGCCGGAGATCGCCGAATCGTGGGGCCAACCGGCCGTGCGGCACGAGCTGGCTCATCTGGCCATCGATCACTTCGGCTGGAGCTGTATCGGCGGACACCGGCCCACCTGGCTCAACGAAGGGCTGGCGGTCTATGCGGAGGGCGAGCCGGACGAAGAGCAGATCGCTGATATCGCCTTCGGTATTGAGAATAACGCCTTCACGCCCCTGCGCAGCCTGAACGGCGCGTTCCCGGCCCACGATGCCGGCGCCAGCCTCGCCTACAGCCAGAGTTACAGTGTGGTCGACTACCTGCTTGCCGCCTATGGCGCAGAGAAGATGCGCGCCCTTCTGACCACCCTGGCTGCAGGGGCCGGCTACGATGAAGCCCTGGAGCAGACCTACGGGGCAAACGTGGATGCCTTGGAAGCGGAGTGGCGGGCCGCTATCGGCGCGCCAGCCAGGGTCATACTACCTACCCCGACAGCAGTGACGGCAGCCGGTATTCCCACCGTGCAGCCGCTCAGCAGCAACCGGCCTTTGCCGACGCCTGCCGAGAGCGTTTCTGCTCCAGAAGAGGAATCATCGCCGCTGACCTGCGGCCTGATGGCAGCCCCCTTGCTGCTGTTCGGCCTGGCGGCGGGTCGCCGGCCATTCAGGCGAAGGAAATAACCGTGAAACGCATCGCGCTCTTCACGTTGCCCCTGGTAGTTCTGGCGCTGCTCGCCTGCAACGCGCTGACCCAGGTATCCAACCCGGCGGCCATCTACGGCGTCGATCGCGACAAGGCCATCTTCCTGACGGGCGGCCAACCGCAGACGATGGACCCGGCGTTGACCTATGCCGGCCCTTCCGGCCCCCTGGGGCACATCTTCAGCGGGCTGGTCACGCTCGACCCGGCGTTGCAGGTTCAGCCGGACCTGGCCACAGGCTGGGATGTCAGCGACGACGGCATGACCTTCACATTCTTCCTGGACCCGGAGGCAGTCTTCCATGACGGCAGGCCGATTACCGCCGCCGACGTCGTCTATTCGTGGGAGCGCGCCGCTTCCCCGGCGACCGGCTCTGACACCGTCGCCACCTACCTGAACGATATTGTGGGCTTTGCCGAGTATCACGCCGGGCAGGCCGACAGCATCAGCGGTCTGCGCGTCTTGGATGATCACACGCTGGAAGTGACTATCGACGCTCCCAAGCCGACCTTCCTGGCCAAGTTAAGCTATCCGGTCGCTTTCATCGTGGACCGCGCTAACGTCGAGACGCCGGGCTGGGAGCGCCAGCCGAATGGGACCGGCCCGTTCACCCTCACAGTCTGGGAAGATGACGACATCCTGATCCTGGAGCGGAACGGCGATTACTATCGCCAACCGCCTGCCGTGCAGCACGTTGTATACTTACTCGGTGCCGGCCTGCCCTTGTCGCTGTACGAGACTGATCAGATTGACCTGGTGGGCATTGACGGCAGCACGCTGGAGCGCGCATTGGATCCAAACGATAGCCTGTCAGCCGATCTGGCGACCGGCAGCGCCATGTGCACCGACTATGTGACCTACAACGCGCAATTACCGCCCTTTGACAATGCCCTGGTGCGGCAGGCTTTCAATCATGCGATCGACCGGGAAAGACTGGTGACGACGTTGGGACAGGGCCGGATGCTGGTCGCTAACGGGCTATTGCCTCCGGGAATGCCGGCTTTCCAGGATCGCCCACTGACTTACCCTTATGATCCCGACTATGCCCGGGAGCTTCTCCTGCAGGCCGGCTATGAGCCGGGCAGCCTGCCGCCGCTACAATACTACATGCCTGGCTACGGCGACGTGCACGCCCAGGCGACGGCCCTGATCACCATGTGGCAGGAGAACCTGGGGGTGATGGTGGAGCCGGTGCTGATTGATCCCTACACCTATAATGATGAGCTGTTTGCCGGCAATGTCGGTCACATCTTCGACGCCGGCTGGTGTGCCGACTACCCGGATCCCGAGAACTTCCTGGATGTGCTCTTTCATAGCCGGGCGCAGCAGAACCTGGGCGGCTTTGCGGACCCGGAGATTGACGCCCTGCTGGAAGCGGCGCGCGTTGAACAGGACGTGGCGGCGCGCCTGGCGCTCTACGCGCAGATCGAGGAGAAGCTGATCGCTGCCGCGCCGGCTCTCTTTCTCTCCCACCCGTTGTCAGCGGTGCTGGTTAAGCCGGCGGTCTCCGGCTACACACTGGCCCCCATCGGCGTTCCCCAATGGCATCTGGTGAGGATAGACCGTTAACGCGGAATGCTTCAGGCGGTCGCCCCTGCTCTACCGGCCATCTCAGCAGCAGCCGTCAGGTTTGATCGTTCCCGCATAAACCCCTCGATCTCGGGCCAGACTTGCTTGTGGGCCGGGTCCTTCGGCCGCATCAATTCATGTCCAGCATGCGGGTAGATGTGAATGTGCTTGTCCACGCTGCCAATCTCGCGGTAAACGGCTTCCGCCCCTCCCGGCCGGACGGCGAAATCGTCGCCTCCTTGCAGGATGAGCGCCGGCTGCGTGACGCGCGGCCACAGCTTGCGCCCCATAGTGGCCATCGCCCGCATCTCAACGATGCCGGATAACGGCACCCGCGACATTTGCGGCAACTGCGCCTGCACCTGCGGATCGTTAATGTCCAGGTCCGGGTAGAGGTCGCGCACGCGCTCCAGCGTCAGCGGGCGCAGCTTCTTGATCCGCCACGGCTGCAGCCAGGTGATGAACGGGCGCAACGGGACCGCCAGATGCAGCGCCCGGTTGGGCACCACATGCAGCGGGGCCAGCATGATCAGACCACGTATGTCGGGGTGTGCTTCGGTGAGGCCGGCGGCCAATACCGATCCCATCGAATGGCCCAGGACGAAGATCTCGTCGCACCACTCTTGAACTTGCGCCATCGCCTCGGCGGCTTCGGCAATCCACGCCTGCCGGGGCACATTGTGCAGCTTGTCCGGCCGTTCACCGTGTCCCGGCAGCAACGGGCAATGCACAGTGAAACCCTGCCCGCAGAGGTATTCCGCCAGAGGGCGCGAACTGATCGGGCTGCCCATGAATCCATGCAATACAAGCAGGCCGACCGGCCCGGCATGCAGCGAATAGGCGCGTCTGTCTTCAGTAACTGGATATGTTGGTTGAAAGGGCATCAATTCATTCCGTAGACGTCAGAGTGCTGTGAGTATAGTGGGAAGCGCCTGATTGGCAACTCCCGCCCCGGCCGCTCTCGACAAGTCAGGCCGACCTGCGCCCGGCCGACCATGTGGTAAAATGGCCGCTATGCCTATTCGCGTTTTGCCTGACCAGCTAGCATCCCAGATCGCCGCCGGCGAGGTTGTCGAGCGCCCGGCATCGGTGGTGAAGGAGCTGGTGGAAAACGCGCTGGACGCTGGCGCGAGCACGATCAACATCAGCATCCGTGGCGGGGGGCGGGAATTGATCCAGGTGGCAGACGACGGGCAGGGCATCCCGGCCGACGAGGTGGCGACCGCCTTTCAACGCCACGCCACATCCAAGCTGAGCAGCGCCGCCGATCTGGAGAGAATCGCCACCCTGGGCTTTCGCGGAGAGGCGCTGGCCTCGATCGCCGCCGTCAGCCGGCTGACCATCATCACCCGCGCGGCAGGCGAAGCGGCCGGCAGTCGCCTGGAGCTGAGCGGCGGCGAAGCGGTGCGCCGGGATACGGTGGGCGCGCCGCAGGGGACCGTGCTGGCGGTGGAGGACCTCTTCTTCAACATGCCGGCCCGCCTCAAATTCCTGAAGACGGTCACCACCGAGCGCAGGCTGATTGACGAATTCGTCACTCGCTACGCCCTGGCCTACCCGCAGGTGCGCTTCCGCCTGGCCCACGACGGCCGGATCACCTTCCAGAGTACCGGCCAGGACAATCTGCGCGATGTGCTGGTCTCCGTTTACGGACCGGACGTGGCGCGGGAGATGCTGCCCATTGAGCCGGGTGAAGGTCGAGAAGAGACCAGCGAGCCGGAAAGGGCATCAGCGACCGTGACCGGCTATGTCAGCCCGCCCAGTATGCACCGCGCCAACCGCGATCAAATCGTGCTCTTTGTCAACGGGCGTCCTATCCGGGACAGCGGGCTGAGCTATGCCGTCATCCAGGCGTACCATACCCTGCTGCCGGTCGGCCGATTTCCATCCGCGATCGTGTTTATCGCCATGCCCCACGAGGAGGTCGATGTCAATGTGCACCCGGCCAAGACCGAGGTCCGCTTTCGCGCGCCGGGCGCTGTTTTCTCGGCGGTACAGCGCGCGGTGCGCCAGACATTGATCGCCGGCAGTCCGGTGCGGCAGGTCGGCTCCGGCTTCACCCAATTCGAGCAGGCCGGTTGGGGCGGCGCACAGGAGCGGGCGGCGTTTGGACGCCAGGATGCGCCGGAAGGCGCACAGGGCGATCTGCGTCTGGACTGGAGCAGCCCGCACGTGGATAGTAGCCCGGTCGTCCCACTGACTGCTCCGGCTGATCTATCCGACGAGCAGCGCCTGCCGATCATGCGCGTGGTCGGACAGGTGGGCGCAGCCTACATCATCACCGAAGGGCCGGACGGTCTCTTTCTGATCGACCAGCACGCCGCGCATGAGCGCATCCTTTACGAGCAGTTCATGGCGCAGCATGCCGCCACAGAAGGGGGTATGCCCTCTCAGGGGCTGGTCGCCGGCGCGGTCGTCCATCTCACTCCCTCCCAGGCGACATTGCTGGAGGAGCAGTTGGAGCTATTGGCCCGGCTCGGTTTCCAGGTGGAGCCGTTTGGGCCACAGGCGTTCATAGTGCGCGCGCTGCCGGCGATGCTGGCCAAATTGGACCCGGCGCAGGCGCTCATGGTGGTGGTCGAAGACCTGGAACAGGAGCGCACCCCGCTGGCGGACCGCGTCGAAGCGCGGATCATCATCCGCGTTTGCAAGGCGGCGGCGGTCAAGGCCGGGCAGACCCTGTCGATGAGCGAAATGGAAGCGATGATCCGCCAGTTGGAAGCGTGCCGGAACCCGCACACCTGCCCGCATGGCCGGCCGACGCTGATCCACCTCTCCGCCGCCCAACTCGCTCGCCAGTTCGGCCGCATGTAGCCTCCCCCGCATCGTGGCCCGCCCACAGCAGAAGCACCTCCCCTATCTGATTGCGCTGGCGACATCCCTGGCGGCGCTGCTGCTCTATTTACCCACCCTGTCCCTGCCCCTCATTTACGATGATCTGCTGCATATCCGCATCGCCGGCGAACTCAATCTGCTTTCGGTCTGGCTGCCCACGGCGTCCTTTGGCTTTTACCGCCCGCTGACTTTTCTACCGCTACTGCTCATCGAGCGCGTCTTTGGCGGGTATCCGCCGGCATTGCTGCATGGGCTGAACGTGCTGACCCATGCGTTGAACGCCGCCCTGCTGTCGCTGCTCGTCTGGCGCCTGTGGCATAAGTCGGGCAGAGCGCTGGCTGCCGGTCTGCTACTGGCCCTCTTTCCCTTTTCCTACCAGGCTATTGCCGTATACGGCCACAACGTGCACCCCACAACCACCGGCATCATGTTGCTGGCTCTGCACTCCTACCTGAGCGCCCGGCGGGCTGGCGCGCGTATCTGGTGGACAGCGACCGCCATGCTTTTTGTCCTGGGCCTGCTCAGCCACGAGTCGGTCATCCTCTTCGGCCCGCTCGCCTTTCTCACGGAATGGGTAGCGGATGGTCGCTTTCCCCTTCGGGCCGGCAAGCCGCTGCGAGACTACCTGCGCGCGCCCTGGTTCATCTTCTCTCTGCTGGGCGCGATCTACCTGGTCGGTTATCAATTCCTGCCGTTGAGCCGCGCGCCGCAGGCGGACGTTGGCGGCGGTGCGTGGCCGGCCAAAGCCCTCTATCTTTTCCAGGCCCTGGCTTACGGCTTCGTTTGGCCGGCGCGCTTCCTGCCCGCCGAGGCCGGCGCGTGGCTGATCATGACCAGCGCCCTGCTGGTGCTGGTCTTGTTGGCAGTGAGCGCCCGCACGCCGGCTAACCGCCCGGGATTGGCATTGGGCCTGGGCTGGTGGGGGCTGGCCGGCCTGCTGCTGGCGCTACCCCTTTCGGCCAATTACCTGCTGCACGGCCCCCGCCTGCTTTATCTCAGCAGCGTGGGACTGGCCCTGCTTTGGCCTATGCTGTTAGAGCCGCTGGGCAGGCTCGCCCGTCCCCTGCCGGCGCTACTCCTCTTCGTGATCTTGCTGCAAAACTGGCTCTTCGTGCGCGAAAAGCTACAGGTGTATGAGGCGTTGACCGGCCCGGTCGCCAAAGCGGCGCAGGTGATGGCTGATCGGCCAGCCGATGAAGGGGTCCTGCTGGTCAACCTGCCTCAGTGGATATCGCCGGCGCAGAACACCTACCCGGCGGGCGTCGAGATCGCCGCCATGTTGGGCGAATATCTCTTCGCGGAGGAGCTGATCGGCTTCAACCTGGGGCGGGCCATCCCGGTGCAGGCAGTCCGGCTGCCGGAGCTGTTGAGCCAGCCAGAGCGTTACCGTTACGGCGTCCACGAACAGTCAGAGCTAGACGCGGCCACTCTTACGCTAGCGCCGGCGGGTGTACATGTCTTTCTGGTCAGCTATGGCGAAGATGGGCCGGAGACCAGATACGCGGGCCTGCTCACCCTGGGCATTGCGGATTCAGCGCCAATGGCCACTTTCGGCGCATATAATCTTCTGGATGCGCGCGCCGAGGCATGCGATGACGAGATCATCATTAATCTGACCTGGGGGCCGGCCGGCGACGTTGCCCACACTCCCACCACCTCCGTTTTTGCCCAGGCGCTCAATGTTGACGGCATGGTACTGGCGCAGGCCGACGGCCCGCCGCTGGGATTGCGCCCGGACCTTCTTCCGCCTGCAGGCGACTGGGTATACCACGATCACCGCGTAATGCCGCTGGAGGGGGATCAGAATCCAGCAGCGCTGCTGGTCGGCGTCTATGATTTTGCCACCGGCGTCCGTTTTCCAGCCGCCGGGCCGGACGGTGAGGGATTGCCGGATAATGCGCTGCGGTTGCCTATCGAAGATTGCCCGCCAGACGCTGATCCTTAAAGGCAGACGGCTCAAACAACATACGATTTCCCGACTGGGGCACTTCGAGCGATGGTGTGGTCGTCCTGAAGGACATTGTCCCGGCGAGAGCTAACCCGGCACAGCGGGCTTGTGCTGCGCCCGGCGTTCAGCAAAGACGGCTCCGAACTTGCTTCGGCGACCGTCGGCTGACAGGCCCTGGTGCGCCGTCAATTCGGACTCGGCCGGCTCAATGGATTGGCGCCGTCCTACGATATGAACTGGGCGCCCTACGACCATACGGCTATAATTCTTCACTGCCGCTTTGTTTCCGCTTTGAGACGGGTCCATGGCTGGGACAGTCTCCCTTCATCAACCTTCCGTTGTTGCGGCATTGCGCAAGTAATCGGCTCAAGAGAATGCCTTTCGACAGACGCGCTTGCCCATTCGCTCACCAAGCCGGGTGGACTACACGAACCTTGAACGCTAAGCCAAGAGAGAATTGCATGGTAGACGAGCATGGGTGAGGCTTCAAAGCCAGATTCCGTCGCGTCGGGGCAGGCTGTAGAAAGCCCGCGACAGCGCAGCCGCGCTCGAGTGACTATCGGGCGCCTGGCCAAAGTAGGGCTGTTTTTGGTCAGCCTATTTCTGTTTATCCTCGCCATTACGCTGATGAAGGAGGGCGCGCGCGATCTAGCCCCATTGGTGCGCGACCGTTTCTACGTTACGAATCCCGCTAACAGCCTCGGTTTTGGTTGGCTCTTCGCCTACATCGTGATGAGCGGTTCGCCGGTGGCGGCGGCAGCGCTGACCTTCTTCGATGCCGGCGTAATTGACCAGTTAAGCACCTTTACCATGATTACCGGCAGCCGCCTGGGAGCCAGTTTCATCGTCCTCTTCATTGGCTTCATATACGTCGTGAGGGGCCGGAACAGGGGGACCAGCCTGAGCATGGGGCTGCTTTCGCTGATTGTCACCGGCACCACTTACCTTGTTGCGCTGGGTGTGGGCATCTTGCTCCTGCAAAGCGACTGGCTGGACGCCTTCAGGCCGCAGACTGGCGCCCTGTTGACCTCAGCCACCGACCTCATTTTTGACCCAATTGCAGCCTTCTTCCTATCTTTTCTCCCACGGTGGTCGCTTTTTCTGGTGGGTTTCGCGATCATAATGATCAGCTTTAATCTGTTTGATCGCTGCCTGCCACAGATGAGTCTGCGCGAGAGCCACGTTGGTCGAATGTCCCGCCTGGTGTACCAACCCTGGGTGATGTTCTTGCTGGGTGCGGGGATTACCTTGATCTCCATGTCGGTCAGCGTCTCCCTGAGCATCCTGGTACCACTCAGCCAGCGAGGCTTTGTCAGGCAGGAGAATGTGATTCCGTATATTATGGGGGCCAATATCACGACTTTTATCGACACCTTGTTGGCGGCTGTCTTGCTCAACAATCCGGATGCGTTTACGGTCGTGTTGGCGGAGATGCTCAGCATCACAATTGTATCTTTCCTAATACTGGCGTTGTTCTTCCGCATCTATCAGGAGAAAATGCTTGATCTGACCAACGCGATCACGGCCAACAATCGCAACCTGGCCATCTTCATGGTGACGATCTTAATCGTGCCCGTTGTTCTGCTGTTCTTATAGGAGTCTGAACGATGCGCATTCTCGTTGGAACCGGCGGTGCACCTCATTCGGATGTGGCTGTCCGCTCAGCCGGCCAAATCCACCAGACGGTGGGTGGGTCGCTAACCATCTTGACCGTGATCAAGAATGAGGCTGAGCGACCTCAGGCTGAGGCCATACTGGTCCGGGCAAAGATGCTGGTGGCATCCATGCCGGAAACACAAACGAGCATCCGCATCGGTAAGCCGGCAGACGAGATCGTAAGAGAGGCCCGGACGGGAGCCTACAACCTGATCGTCGTGGGGGATCGGACGGAGCACGGGCTGGTTCGGCGGCTGCTTGCGCCAACGTCCATGCGCGTGATTTCCCATATGCCTTGCCCGGTGCTGATCGCCCGAGGAGAGCCGCGCCCGTTGCGTCGCGCCCTGGTATGTGAGGGCGGACGGGTCCCGTCGCTGCTCAGCCGGCTAATTGACCGTTTGCCTATTCTGCTCCGGCACGTAGACGAGTTGATGGTACTGCACGTCATGTCGCAAATAGCAGCTGCACCCGGCGTACCCGGCTGGCAGCTACGCGCTGATGCTGGCGAGCTCATCAAACAGCACACCCCCGAGGGGGCGCTGCTTGAAGAGGACATTATCCGGCTGGCAGAGCTAAACGTGCGCGCAGATGCCAAAGTGCGCCACGGTATGGTTGTTCGGGAGATTCTGGCTGAGGCGCGGAGCGGCGATTATGACCTGGTCGTCATTGGGGCGCATCAAGTCAAGGGCTGGGAGCATTTCCTGTTGGACGACTTGGCGCACGAGATCATCAGCGAGGCCGACCGGCCGCTGCTGATCATATAGACAGGTGATTCACTTGTGCAGGTGAGGTTCAATTGCCCGGCAAGACGGAAGCTCAGGACTGCGGAGGGTAGGCTATACCTGGCAACTGATAGTGGGGGAAGGGACGTCGGCAGATAAGCTGCTTGCCGGCAAGGAATGGCTTCGTCAGTTCATTCACTGGCGGCCCAGAAAGACGTTCGGTGGCATTGCCACGGCCGGGAAATGGTTAAGAATCTGACGGTCAGCCGTGACCAGGGGAACCCCCAACTCCTGGGCCAGGGCCACAAACTCGCAATCGTAAGCCGAACAGGCGCTAAGGGTTACCAGTCTCAACACTCGCTGCGAATCCACATCATACTCGAGATCTGTCATTAGATTGAGCGCCTCGCCCATAGCGGCAATGCAATACTCGAGCGAGAGCCAACCTTTTCGTAGGTATAGCGCCAATAAGCTGCGGAATTCGCTTCGCCATAGCAGGGGTGCAGCCCACTCTGCATCCTTGAGCAGGACCTGCTCAGCAAGCGTGGAATGCTCGCTCTCCAGAAACAGATAGCCAATGAGGTTTGTATCAACAACGATCAAGGCCGGCCCGCTAGCTTGGCAGCGTCGAAGTCGTCTGACGTAATAATGTGGTCACGGGTGAGTAGACGCAGCCGGCGCGCCCGTTCCAGGAGTTCTTCCGGCTCCAACCTCCGACCTCGCATACTCCGTTCAATGCAGATGATTATCTCACTGTTGATGCTTCGACGGTTGGCGGCCGCGGTCCGTTTGAGCTGCTCGTATAACTCAGAAGGGATGTTCTTGACGGTGATAGTAGCCATAGTATGGTTCCTTAATGGTTCCAACTTGATATCATTCTGGCGCGCTTGCGCCTAGATGTCAAGTAGGGGATTCCTTCTTTTCCGCTTTTGGTTCAATCAGATCTATCGCCGTCCGATGAATCTCCACGTCGTAAGGCTCGATGCCCAGCTCCGCCAACACCTCGTCCGGCCTGCCCGTCGCCCCGGCCTCCAACGCCAGCCTTATCCACAACACCTGAGAGCCGCCAGCCGGCTCACTTAACTCCAGGCGCTGGACGAGCGGGCGCAAGTCATAGGCTTTGTCCCGCCGTTCACGCATGATCGTCGTCTGCGCCAGTAAATCGGCCACTCGCGCCGGCAAATCCTCCGGCGCGACTTCCGGCTCCAACATTACCCTGTATTCCGCCGCTGCCGTGGAGTTCTGCAAACTGGGCGCATTCAGAGAGACTTCTTCTACCTGATGTATGATGATGCCGGGGGCCATGCGCGCCATGAGCTGTTCGCGGAGTTGCGCCGGCTCCATCTTCTCCAGCAGCCAGATATCCGCCAATTCCGCCTCACTGGTGAAACCCAGGGGCAGGGCGGCGGCAAATTGCATCCGCGGCCGGCGATTGAAGCCCTGCGAATAAGCGACCGGCACGCCGGCCCGATTTAGCGCGCGCTCGAGCGTGCGGGCCAGATCGAGATGCCCGATGTATTTCGTTGGACCAACCTTGCTGAAGGTCAGACGCATCCGTTGCACATAGTTAGCTTGCATAATGGTCACCACGCGACAAGGATGTCGCAGCTTACAATCAAGGGCCTTGCTCCTGAAGTTACTGGAAGTACCCGATACGTGCAAGATTCGCTACAATATGTCAACATGAAACGTGTCCTGCTTTCACCGGTCTCTGTCAGCGCTCTGGTGCTCCTGGTCTTGTCGCTCCTTTTGACTGCCTGCGAACGGCCCAACCCGGAGGTGGTCGTGGTGGCGACCAGAGTGCCGCTCCTGTTGCCGCCTACCTCGCCGGTCTCTGCCGGCGCCTCCGGCCTGGCAGCGCCTCCAACATCCCCGGTATTAGCTATCGGCGATGCCGGGGCCGGCTATATCGGAACGCCCACCCCGAATCCTGTCGTCGCGCAAGACGCAGACGGCTTCGCGACGCATGTAGTCACCGCCGGTGATACTCTGGGCCACCTGGCCCTGACCTATGACATCAGCATTGAGGAACTGCTTGAGCTAAACAGTCTCGACGGCAGCGAGATCCTTTTCGTCGGCCAGGAACTGCGTGTGCCGGCGGGCAGTGCGGAGGCGGCGGGGGCCGCAGGGCCGGTCAGCCCCAGCTTCAAGATTATCCCCGACAGCGAACTGGTCTATGGGCCGGCGGCGGCTGATTTTGATGTCGCCTCCTTTGTGGAGGAGCAAGATGGATACCTAGCGCAATACGAAGGCGAAGCGGAAGGAGGCTTCTATTCGGGCGCCGAGATCCTCCAACTGGTCGCCGAGCGCTACAGCGTGAATCCGCTCCTACTCTTGGCGGCCCTGGAGTACGAATCCGGCTGGGTCACCAATGCCGGCGCGTTTGATTCCGGCTATCCCATGCGCCATGCCGTCCCAGGCGGCGAAGGGCTGTTCTGGCAACTGAGCTGGGCGGCCGACCAGTTGAATTGGGGCTACTACGGTCGTGCTGAAGGAGGGATGAGCGGCTTTTATGTGGGCTCCGGCGAATTCATTTCCTTCGCGCCGGATATCAACGACGGCACAGCCGGCGTGCAGCACTGGCTGGCTGTGCGAGACAACGTGACCTATGCCGAATGGGAGCAGGATGCCGGGCCGGACGGCTTCTATGCCACTTACGCCGAGCTATTCGGCAATCCCTTTGCCCGGACGGTCGAGCCTTTATGGCCCGAAAGCCTCGCGCAGCCGGCATGGACGTTACCCTGGGCGGTCGGCGAGACCTGGTATTTTACCGGCGGGCCGCATGGCGGCTGGGCTCCCGGTTCGGCCTGGGCAGCGCTGGATTTCGTGCCGCCGGGTGAGCAACTGGGCTGTTATCCTAGCGAAGATTGGCTGACCGCCATCGCGGACGGGGTCATTGCCCGCAGCGGGCATGGGGGTGTGGTGCTCGATGTCGATGGCGACGGCTACGCGGGCACCGGCTGGGCGATTATTTACATGCACCTGGAGACGCGGGACCGAATTGCCGCCGGGACCGCCGTCAAGATCGGCGACCGGTTGGGACATCCCTCCTGTGAGGGCGGCTTCTCAAACGGCACCCACGTGCACATCTCGCGCACCTACAACGGGCGCTGGGTGGCGGCCGACGGCGACATCCCGTTCCAATTGGGGGAATGGATATCCGAAGGTCTGGGTAGCGAGTATGACGGTTACCTGATCAATGGCGATACGGTGAAGGAAGCCTGCGAATGCCGCGAGGAGCTGAACGAGATTTCCCATTAGCGCCGACGGCAGACTAGGCTCAGATTCCTGGAAAGTCCCACTTGCCAGGATTGTGTCATAGGCGGAGTCTCCGGGAATCTTGCTTCAATCACAGCCCTTGCCTGGTCTCCTCAACAAGAGAGTCGACTACCGCACGCAACGCCTCTTCGCGATTCTCGTCTCCGCCGTGGGCGCGGTACACTTTTAGTTGCCGGTCCGCGCTCGTTCCCCGGGCCAGGATCGTGCGCACATGCTCGACCTCCTTACGGGAACCCAGCTCGTCAAGAACCGGGTCCAGGAACTCCAACAACTCTTCCATCAGGAAGTGAAACGGCACCGATTCCTCTCGGCCAAAATCAACCATCTCACCGCTAATCCCAAACCGCACTGCCCGCCACTTGTTCTCCGTCAGGAAGATTGTGCGATAGGAGCGCCACGACATATTATTCTTGCGCAGGCGGATGAGCATCGCGCAGATAGCCTGGAAAAGGGCAGCGATGCAGACCGCGTCATCGATAGAGGTGCAGATATCGGCGATGCGAAATTCCAGGGTGTCGAAGATGGGATGCGGGCGGATATCCCACCAGATCTTGGCGATGGGATCATTCTTACCGAACGCGCCCACCTGACCCAAGACGCGCTCGTAAGATTGATACTCTGACCAGGAGCGAAAAGTGTGCGGAATGCCCGTTCGCGGCAGGGTCTCAAAGACAACGCTGCGATAGGATTTCAGGCCGGTGTTCTCACCTTGCCAGAAGGGTGAACTAGTCGAAAGGGCGAGCAGGTGGGGGACGAAGTAGCGGCACTGGTTCATGATCTCAATCATGAGGTCCTTCAGCGCCGGATTGTCCTTGTGGCCGAAGCCGACGTGCACGTGCATGCCGAAGATTAGCAGCCGGCGAGCCACGCCTTGCATATTATCCAAAAGTTCCTTGTAGCGTACCCCTTCTGTGACCGATTGTTGCTCCCACTTGGCGAAGGGATGCGTGGACGCAGCAGCGATCTTCAGATTGTTTTCGGTGGCCATTTCCACGACCGCGCGCCGTAAGCGGACTATCTCCTGCCGGATCTCCTTCACGTTACGACAGACATGGCTGCCTACTTCCACCTGCGACTGCATAAACTCCGGCTTAAGTTGCAGCTTGACTTCCCGCTTCTCATCCTGACACAGAAACTCAGAGATATAGGAGTGCAGATTGCGACTTACCGGATCAATGATCTGGTACTCTTCTTCAATGCCAAGCGTTAAGGGGGGAACCGGAACAGCCATATTGTCCTCCTGAAAGTGACCGGCGAGGCATGTCAGCGCATCCCTGAGGATCTCAGGCGGTACGTCCCGCAGAGAACTTTGCCGCCGCCGGGTGACTTCGAATAATGTGCATTATAGGCATGGCAAATTTGCGCGGCAACATGCCGGCACAGATTGACCTGCTGACTTTTGGGCATGCTCCTTCGCTCGGCTATGACGACTGCGAGCCAGGCCAGCGGCGCAGAAACTCAACCAGCAGGCGCACGCCGAAGCCGCTTCCTCCGGCCGGCGTATACGGCCGGGGCTTGTCATGCAGCGCCATACCGGCGATGTCCAGATGCGCCCAGGGGTAGTCGGTAAATGCCTGCAGGAAAACCGCCGCAGTGCCCACGCCGCCGAAGCGCCCGCCGGAGTTCTTCATGTCCGCCACATCCGACTTGATCGTCTCGCGATAGTCATCATAAAGCGGCAACGGCCAAACACGCTCGTGGGTTTCTCTCCCGGCCGTGACCAGCGCATCACGCAGGCGGTCATCTGTGCAGAAAAGGCCGGCTGCCACCGCCTGACCAAGGGCGATCACGCAGGAGCCGGTTAGCGTTGCCAGGTCAATGACCGCCCGCGGCTGGTAGCGCCCGGCGTATACCAGCGCATCGGCCAAGACCATGCGCCCTTCAGCGTCGGTACTGATGATCTCGATGGTCTTGCCGTTGCTGGCTGTGATCACGTCCGCCGGGCGATAAGCGTTGGCATCCGGCATATTCTCAGTGCAGGGGGTGATGCCGATAACCCGCAGCGGCAGTTCCAACTCGGCGATCGCCCGCATTGCGCCCAGGACCGCCGCCGCGCCGCCCATGTCGGACTTCATCGCTTCCATCTTCTCAGACGGCTTGATTGATATGCCGCCCGTATCAAAGGTGATGCCTTTGCCGACCAGGACAATGGTATCCAGATCGGTGCGCTGACCGTTATATTCCAGCACAATGAAGCGTGGCGGCTCGCCGGCCCCCTTGGCCACGGCCAGGAACGCACCCATCAAACGCTCGCCGGCCCACTTACGCCCGCCAATGGTGATGCCCAGCCCATATTCCTCTGCCAGCGCTCCGGCCTTTTCCGCCAGGAAGCGCGGTGTGGCCACGTTGGGCGGCAGGTTAACCAGGTCCCGCGCCAGGCAAGCGCCGGCCACAATCGCCTGCGCCGCCCGCGCCCCCTGTTCGATGTCAGCCAGCTTGGCGGCGTCGTATTCGGCGACCGTCAGCCCTTCCAGATCATTCTGCTCGGGCTGAACCGCTTTCGGCGCGTTGTAACGGTAAAGGGCCAGCAGAGCGCCTTCGACGGTGGCCTGCGCGGCTGTTGCCGCCGGCAGACCGGCAATCCCGGCCCCATGCACGATAGTCGCCACGCGCCGGCACTTCAACTCGCGCGCCCGGCCGGCGGCGGCGGCAGAAGCCCGGCGAATCGCCTCGGCGTCAAACGACTCGCGTTCACCAAGG
This sequence comes from uncultured Ardenticatenaceae bacterium, assembly GCA_964539885.1. GTDB lineage: Bacteria > Chloroflexota > Anaerolineae > Promineifilales > Promineifilaceae > JACKCB01. The sequence goes on from CAZIKT010000002.1 coordinate 111,020, forward strand.
CCGACAACCAGCACGCGCCGGGCGGGGATCCGTCCGCGCGGATAAAGCACGGCCACCTCGCCGGCCTTGCCGCTGAGATCTCCCTGAGCGATCAACTCGCTGATCGCGCCACCTAACGCGCCGTCGACCGCGCCGGTTGCGCCGCCCGGGGTCCGCACGCCGGCAAACAGATTGACTACCAGGGCATCTACATCTTTCTCCTGAATACTACCCAGTTCAACCATGACTTCCATTACATCATCCTCCTTACGGCGGGCGCCCACGCTCCGACAGCGCCGCCTCCAAGCGAAACAGTTGTAACAAATGTCTATTGAAGCGCATAGTGCGCCGGCCGACAGATTCCGGGTAACTGATTGCGGTGCTTTGACCGGTTTCTCAGGCAGCTTCCGCAACTCTGTGGCTGATTATTAGACAATTATCTAATTCATGCTAGACTTGCGCAATCGAACGATAGTCACGTTGGAGGCGCAACATGAAGATAGTGATCATCGGCGGCACGCGATTTCTCGGCCGGCATCTCGTTGAGGCGGCATTGGCGCGCGGGCATGAGCTGACTCTGTTCAATCGCGGGCGGAGCAACCCCGGCCTCTTCCCAGACGTTGATCAGCTGATTGGCGATCGTGACCGTCATCTGGGCCTGCTCGCCGGACGCTCCTGGGATGCAGTGATTGACACTTGCGGTTATGCGCCGCGGGTAGTCCGAGCGTCGGCGGAGGCGCTGGCAGGGGCGGTGCAGCGTTATGTGTTCATCTCGTCCATCTCAGTCTATGCCGGGTTCGCTCAGCCCGGTATGACCGAGGAGGCGGAGCTGGCGATGATGGCTGACGAAAGCGTGGAGGAGATCACCGGCGAGACATATGGGCCGCTGAAGGCGCTGTGCGAAAAGGCGGTTGAGGCAGTTTTTCCCGGCCGGGCGCTGAACATCCGCCCCGGCCTGATCGTCGGCCCGCATGATGTCAGCGACCGCTTCAGCTATTGGCCGCATCGGGTAGCCCAGGGCGGCGAAGTGCTGGCCCCCGGCTTGCTGGATACGCCGGTACAGATCATTGATGTGCGTGACCTGGCCGAGTGGACGGTACGGATGGTCGAGCAGAAAGCGAGCGGCATCTACAATGCCACCGGCCCCGACTACGGGCTATCAATGGGCCGGTTCCTGGAATGCTGTTGCGAAGTAATCGGCGGGGAGGCTGCGCTTACCTGGCTTGACGATGCTTTCCTAGTCCAGCATGAAGTTGGCTCCTGGATTGAGATGCCGCTATGGATCCCGGCGGGACCGGAGTACGAAGGCTTCAGCCGGGTGGATGTGCGCAAAGCGATGGATGCCGGCCTGACCTTCCGCCCGCTGGCCGATACGGTGCGCGATACGTTGGAGTGGCTACAAACTCGACCGGATGATTATGCCTGGCGCGCCGGTCTACAGCGGGAGAAAGAAGCGCGGCTGCTGGCGCTCTGGCATGAGCGGGGATAGCGCAACAAGAAACCCCGTAGGTCTCCGAAGACCTACGGGGTTTATCGAACGCAAGAACGAGGGTCGGGCTATTAACCCTTCACGCCGCCGGCCAGCAAGCCACCGACCAGGAAGCGCTGGGTGAAGAAGAACATAATCAGGATGGGGATGGAGACCATCAGCGCGCCGGCGGCGAATTGACCCCAGGGCACGCTCTGGCTGCCGGAGAGCTTCCATAATGCTACCGGCAGCGTATTCTCGCCGGAAGCGACGCCGGCCATCAGTATGCTGGCCAGGACGAACTCGCTGAAGCCGGCCAGGAAGCCGAACCAGGCTGTCACTGCCAGCGCCGGCACCGCCAACGGCAGCGCGACGCGGATGAAACTCTGGATCGGCCCGCAACCGTCGATCATGGCCGCCTCCTCCAGGTCAATGGGGATGGTGTCAAAGTAGCCTTTCAGGTTCCAGGTGTTGAAGACCAGCGCGCCGGCGCTATAGGCCAGGATCAGGCCCAGGTGCGTGCCGAAGAGGCCCATGGCGGTCAATAGCTGGGCAAAGGGTATCAACGCCAGGATGCCGGGGAACGCCTGAATCGCCAGGAAGAGGATCAGCAATCCTTCACGGGATCTGAACTTGAAGCGGGAGAGCGCGAAGGCAGCGGAGGTGCTGATAAACAGGGTGGCGATCATGGTCAGCCCGGCCACCTTGAGACTGTTGAAGGTCCAGCGCAGGAAATCATACGGCTGGCTGCCGGGAATGGGGCTGCCGGTCAGCATAGTGCGATAGTTGTCCAGCGTGAACTCAGTCGGGACGAACATGCCGGCGATATCGAGCGAGACCAGGCTCTGGCCAGGCCGGACCGAAGCCAGGAACATGAACCAGACCGGATAGACCGCGAAGATGACGGCGATGGTCAGCACCACGTAAAAGAAGGCCATCACGTAAGGCTTAGGCTTTGTCATTCGTACGCTCCTTCGGTGATGCGCGTCACGCGCAGACTGAGCAGAGTGGCAATGAACAACATGATGAAAATGATCACGGCGAAGGCGCCCATGCGACCGTAGTTCTGATCCTGGAAGAGCTTGTACGCGTGCAGCATCACGAATTCCGTCGCACCCGGCTGGCCCGCGCCGGTGACCGGGCCGCCGTTGGTTACCAGCCAGACGGTGTTAAACATCTGAAATGTGGTGATCGAGCTGAGCACGACCGCCGGCAGCACAGCCGGGCGCAGCAGGGGCAGCGTGATGGTGGTCAGCTTGTTCCACCAGGTAGCGCCATCCACATCGGCCGCCTCGTACTGGTCCGTGGGAATGGATTGCAGCGCGCCCAGGATGATCACGGTAAAGAAGGGATAGCTCATCCACAGATTGACGATCACCACCGCCACAAAGGCCAGCCAGGGCTGCGTGGGGTCTCCCAGCCAGGTCGGGCCGCGATCGAACAGGCCCAGGGCTACCAGGATCTGGTTGATCGTGCCTACTTCCCCGCGGAAGAAGAATTGCCAGACCAGCGCGGCAATGTAGCTCTGCACCGCCCAGGGGATGATCAGGACTGCCCGCCATAGACCACGGCCACGAATGTGATCGTTATTGAGGATCAGCGCCAGGAACAGGCCCGTCACGAAGAACAGGGGGATACAGGCGATCACATAGAGAATGGTACGATAGAGGACGACGAAAAAGTCGCCCGTTTCCTCCAGCGTGTTGATTGCGCCGCCGACGTTGAACAGGTTATAGAAGATCACGGAGATCACCAGGGCGATCGGGTACAGGATGTACCACATTGCCCATGTCGGCGTCGTTAGCTGGCGGCTGTAATAGCGCCCGATAAAGAAGGCGGCGATGAATGGGGACATACCCACGAGAAAAACGCCAAAGGCGCCGAGAGCGGTTAATGAGAAGAGATCGCCCACCATCCGCTGGTAATTGTCCACCAGCGGCTCGGCAAAGCCGTAAAAGCCGCCGCGCCCCTGAGGGGTCGTGAAAACGCCCCAACAGGTGGGTTCCATGACGTTTGTGAGCCAGGTCTGGAATTCGGTGGGCTGGGTGACCCCGTCAGCCGTGCGCACCTCTGCGCCTTCGCAGTTAGTCAGAGGGCGAAATGTCGAGCGCGTGGTAAAGGATGCGTAGACGTTGTAGAAGATAGGGAAGATACTCAGGCCGAAAATAGCGATGAGCGTGGGGGCCAAGAACCCCAGAACGATAAGGGATTTGCGCCAGCCGCGATATGTTATGCCCATGTTACCTCCTCCTCTTGCAAGCGGCGTTCGCGGGACAGCAAACGATGATTATAGTGTACGCAAAAACCCCTACAAGACAAAAAAGGGAGATGGCCGATGTGGCCATCTCCCTCTTGATTAACTAGCTAACGACCGGCAGGGTCAGCTTATCGCATGCCGGCGACAATTTCCTCGGCGGCAACTTGCCCTTCGGCGAGCGCCTCCTCCGGCGTCTGCGCATCGCTGATGAAGGCGGCTGTCGCGGCGCCGACCGGCCCCCACTGCGCGTCAATGAACGGTGTGTTGGGCATGGGGACACCCTGCGCCAGGGCGGCGCCAAAGGCGGCGGAGCTCAGCGTGGCGGCCACATCGGGATTGTTCAGCGCTTCGGTATTGGCCGGCACAGTGCCGTTCACCAGCGCCAACCGCGCCTGAACCTCGGCGCTGCCGAAGTACTTCATGAAGTCAACAACGGCCTGTTCGTTGCCGCGGTCAACCGCGTTGGCGCCCATCATGAGCAGCTTTACGCTCGCGAACGGGCGGCCGAAGGGGGCGATACCGTACTCAACGCCGGCTTCTTCAAGGCTGGCGATGGCCCAGGGGCCGGTCCACCAAGCGCCATAGGTGCCTTCGGTGATGCCGGCCAGGCAGATCTCGTGGCTGGTCTCTTCCGGAGACACTGCGTGGAGTTCCTTCATCCAGTTGGCGGCTTCCACGCGCTCGGGCGTATCAATATAGACGTTGCCCTCATCATCCACGTAGCCGAGCTCGTCGTCACCGCCAAAGCCGAAGTAGATGGGCGCCACGTGAAAGGCGTCCTGAGAAGTCACGCCGACACCCTGATTGCACAGGAAGTACTGCTCAGGGTTCTCCTCGCGGAACGTCTGGGCGGCGGCCAACAGACCATCAAAGTCCATCGGATCGCTGGGGATCATGTCCTCGCTGAGCACAGCCGTGTTGTAAACCAGGGCAATGCCTTCTTGCGACTCGGGGATACCCCAGACATCGCCCTGCCAGACCATCCCGTTGGCGGCAGCCGGCTCGAAGTTGTCATTCAAATAGGCCTCATCAACCCACTCGGTGATCGGCACGATATTGCCCACCAGGGCGTTACGGCCGATTTGGTCAATCACCCAGGCCAGGATGTCGGGGCCTTCGCCGGCCGGCACAGCCACAGCCATGGCGTCAGAGAGGTTGTCCTGGCGGACCAGCTCAAACTGCACGCCGGTCTGCTCGGTGTACTCATTGAAGACCTCTTCGATGGCATCATAGTAAGCGCCGTCCCAGCCGTGCCAGACGCGAATGACCTGGCCCTCAGCCGGAGCTTCTTCTTCCATGGCTTCTTCTTCCATGGGCTCTTCTTCCATGGCTTCTTCTTCAGCCGGGGCCTCTTCTTCCATGGGCTCTTCTTCCATGGCTTCTTCTTCAGCCGGGGCCTCAGTGGCTGCCGGTTCTTCGGTGTTGTTCCCACCGCAGGCGACCAGCAGCATGGCGCCCATCAGCACCAGAACAATCAACAGGTAATACTTGCTTTTCATCTTTCTCCTCGCTTTGGTAACTCAGGAAATGTTTGAATGGTGAAACGGCTCGCTATCTGCATCTTTCTAGACCTTGGTGAATGGTCACCTCCTTGATGTATTGTTGCTCTACCCCGACAATGCAAGGGAATAGAGCGAATTGTATCTCTGTTCAGATTAATTTCCATACCGCCCTGGCCCCTGCTGCCAGCACTTATCTGCTGCAAATCAAGCGGTCGGCCCATCATTGCCATGTGCATGTAGCTGTTGGTACAGACCTTCGCGCAATACGAGCAGCTTCTCGAATAAGCCGCCCTGGGCGACATCATCCAGGCAGCCGTTCAAGCGGGCCGTATTGTATTGCCGGTGATCCGCCAGCGCCGCCCGGCGGATCGCATCGCCTTCGGAGGTCAGATAGAGACGCCAGGCCCGGCCGTCCGTTTCATGGGGCCGGCGCTCAACTAACCTGTCTATCGCCATGCCCTGAATGAGTCGGGTTATGTTGCTCTTGTCGCAAAACATCAGGTCGCTGAGTTCCCGCGCCGAAATGCCCGGACTTTGTCCCAGGTGCAGGAGGGCATAGAAGCGGGCTTCGGATAATTGATGTTCGTTAAAGAGCCGGCGATCCCCGTCGTCGAGCAGCAGGAAGACTTCTTTGAGCAGTTGATAGAGGCGTTCCGAGTCTGTAGCCATCGAAATGCTGCAAAGTAGTTGATAACGCAACTACTTGCGCAGATACTTTAGCATGGCGCTGTCCGAATGTCAAGCGAAGCGAAGGAGGGAATTTACTCGCGGATGCGCGCGCCCAGGCGCCGCTGCGCCTCTTGCAGGATGCGCTCCCGGCTCTTGCGCACGTCGCGGTCACGCAGCGTCTTGTTGCCCGACATGAAGGTGAGATGGTAAGCGAGGCTCTTCTTACCGGGGGGTATCTGCTCGCCTTCATAGAGATCGAAGAGTTCCACCTGTCTGAGCAACGGGCGGCCGGCATCTCGGATGACGGCGGTCAACTCGGCAGCCGGGACATGTCTATCCACAATGAGGGCCAGGTCTTCGTGCACGCCGGGGAAGGTGGGCGGCGGCTCGATACGCAATGAAGCGGGAACCAGCGCCAGCATAGCATCCAGGTCCAGCTCCGCTGCCAGCACAGCCTGCCTGGCAGAGGCGCGGCGGATGTCAAACGCTTCAACGACCGTCGGATGCAACTCGCCAAAATAACCCATGTGTTTCTCGCCTGTCATCAACAGGGCGGTGCGCCCCGGCCGAAATGTGGGGTGTTCCCCGGCGACTACCTGCCAATCCGTGATCTGCAGCCCGGCAAGCAGGTTTTCGATAACTCCCTTCAGGTCAAAGAAATCGAGGTCGGGCGGCGCACCCTCCTGCCAGTGCGCGCGCCGGCGCGGGCCGCGCAGCACCATTGCCAGCCGGCGCATTTCGTCAGGTAGCACGCCTTCTTCCGCGGCCAGGTAAATGTGACCCAGCTCAAAGAGGGCGACGTGATCCCGGAAACGGCTGTTGGCCGCGCCGATCTCCAGCACGGACGCCAGCAGGCTATGTCGCATGGCGACGCGATCCACAGTCAGTGGATTGGCCAATGTGACGTAGGGTCTGTCGTCGGGCCGCAGGCCGGTCACATCAGGCAGCAGGCGAGCTTCGCGCTCCGGCGTGGTCAGCCGGTAGGTGACGATCTCCTGCAAGCCCAATTCCACGAGGATGTCCTTGACCCGATTCTCGAGCTCCAGATCCCGGTTGCCGCGCTGAGGGGGTAGGGCATCTCCCATGTTCCCTTCCGGGATACGGTCATAGCCGTAGATGCGGCAGACCTCCTCGATCAGGTCGTGCGTGCCTTCGATATCCAGCCGGTAATCCGGACTGGTGACCAGCAGCGTCTCATCGCCGGCGTCCTCCACCTGAAAGTCCAGCCGCTCCAGGAGCCGACGGATTTCCGCACTGCTGATATCGATGCCGCCGATGCGCCGTACTTCCCGCGCGGTCAGGGTGATGGGCTGGAAGACCGGCGGGGCCGGATAGTAATCAACGATACCCTGCGCCACCGTACCGCCCGCCAGCCGGCGCATCAGCTCCGCCGCTCGCTTGGCTCCCAACAGGGCCTGGCTGGGGTGCACTCCCCGGCTGAAGCGAAAGCCGGCTTCCGAATTCATCTTCAGCACGTGCATACTGCGCCGGATGTTTATGAAATCCCAGGCCGCCGCTTCCAGCAGCACATTGCTGGTTCCGTCGCTGATCTCGCTGTCCAGGCCGCCCATGATGCCGCCCAGGCTCAGCGCACCGGCGGGATCGGTCACCAGGATGGTATGCAGCGGCAGCTCATGTTCTGCCCCATCCAGGGTGGTCAGCCTTTCACCCTCGTAAGGCAGGCGGGTGTGGATGTGAATGGGTTGGTCGCTGCCGGCATAAGCGTCCGCCCGCCTGCGCAACACGTCGTAATCAAAGGTGTGGTTGGGCTGTCCCACCTCCAGCATGACATAGTTGCTGATGTCCACAACTACATTAATCGGGCGCTGGCCGGCAAGTCGCAGCCGGTGCTGCATCCAGAAGGGGCTGGGCTTCTGCTGCACACCTTCGATCACCAGCGCGACAAAGCGGGGATTTAGCTCCGGCTGATCCGTGCTGAGGGTGACTTTGTCGGCAATGGGCGCCCCTTCCTGCAAAACCGAAAAGTCCGGCAGGCGCAGCTCCGCTCCGGTCAACGCCGCCACCTCCCGCGCCACGCCGATGATAGAGGCTGCCCTGGCGATATTTGGGATAATGTCCACCTCCAGCACGGCATCGCCCAGCAGGTCTTGCAGGGGGACGCCGGGGGCGTAGTCGGGGCCGGAAACGATCAAGATGCCTTCATGTTCCTCGCTGAGGCCCAGTTCCTTCTCCGAGCAAAGCATGCAGCGGTTGTGAATACCGCGAATCGGGCGTCCTTTAAGACGCATCTTCACCCAGCCTTCCTTATGCCCGTCGTAGAGTGTGGCCCCTTCCAGGGCAAACGGGGAGTAGATCTGCCGGGCGGAGAGATCCCCCTCCCCTACGAGATGAAAAAGGTTGGGCGCGCCGGTGACCACCCGCTCGACGCTGTCCGCCCCGTAGTCAACGGTCGCCAGTACGAGTTGATCGGCGTTTGGGTGGGGATCGACGCGCAGTATCTGTCCCAGTACCAGCAACTCCCGATCCCACACCAGGCGGTCGTTATCTTTACCGCCGGGAATGCCCACATAGTCAATGTGCTCGACCTCCAGGCCGGCAATCGTCAACCGCTCCGCCACTTCAGTGGGGGAGAGTGATATGTCTACATAGTCCTTCAGCCAGGAAAGCGGTACTCGCATGCGTCACTCCAAATAGGGGCCGGCCTAATTCTGCAATTCCAGGACGACCGGATCAGCGACGAGACCGAGCATGCCGTAGCTATTCTCGAACGTCGCCGTGATGTAGTTCAGGCCGCCTTCCGGCTGCGTGCGATAGAGCAGGATAGGGATGTCAATGGTGTTGCCGGGCATGAAGACGCGGTACTCTTGCAGGCCGGGTTCCAGGGCGCTATTGGCGTCATAAGGCTCGATATTGAAGCCGCCCCCGGGCAAGCCGGCGGTGAACAAGGCTCCTTGGACAACCAGCAGCCGGACGTACTGACCAGCCGGGCCGCTGATGCGCACGATCTGGTTGGGGTCTGTGACAGTTGCCGGCAGCACGGGGATGCCGACAACCTCAATGGTTGGCCGGTCGGGTAAGCCTTGACGCAAGGTCAGTTGCGAGCCGCTGGTGCTGCTCTGCATGTGATAACTCTGCCCGGTAAGCACCAGGCCGCCCTCGAAGCTGACTATGGCCGTCGCTCCAACTACTTCCAGGCCGGAGACGCTGCCGGATTCGCCCGGGCCGGGAGCCCCCACGCCGCGGATACTGGTAGGATCGACATCCACAGAGAAGTTGAACTGCTCGCCGGGATCAAAATCGGAGAAGTTGATCACCAACACATCGTAGCCGTCGTCGCGGAAGCCTTCGTAGAGATGCCCGGCAAAACCGACGCCGGAGTCGAAGTCAATCGCCAGGTCTTTGGCCACCAGGTCCCCAGCCAACCCAAACGGATCGAACACCATCTTGGGGAGAATGCCGGTGCTCAGGTCCAGGCGAACCTGGGTGATGCGCTGCCCGCTTTCCGGATGATTTCCCAGACGAAAGGAATTGGCGTTGTAGGTGCTGGCGTTGATGCCCCCTTCCGGCGTGATTTGCAGCGTAAACTCGGGCAAAGGTGGGACGCTGTCGGCGAGTAGCATAGTGGGCAGGAAAACGGACGGGGAGAGTCCGCCGGCGCGCGCCATAGGTCTCAGCCAGCCGAGGCCAGCAGCCAGCGCAACCAACGCTAGCGCCGGAAGTAACAATTGCAGGAGTGATCTTCGCCGGGGCTCATCCACTTTGAAAGCATCCTTCGCGCCGCAATGAAGCTACCTTGCCGCAGCAAAGCATTGTACAATACTTTGTTTGTTACGAAAAACACAAACGGAGATACCCATGAGACGCGGAGCCAGCTCCCTACTCATTGTAATCGCAGTGCTGATACTTGTATTTGTCCTTGCCGCTCTCGGCAGCCGGGGGCCGCGGGTAGCGGCGGGCGCGGCCGGCGGGCAGCAAACAATCCTCTTGCCCTCTGTACAGAAGTTTCAGGAATTGAACAAGCTGACGCTGAGGCCCGAGATCGCCGGTTTCGGCAACGAGACGCCGGTGGCGATCACGCATGCCGGTGATAGCCGGCTCTTTGTCGCCACACAGTCCGGGAGCATTTACGTCTTTCAACGGGACCCGCTGACGTATGAGATAACCGGGATGTCAACATTCCTGGATCTATCTAGCACGGTAAATGTGAGTTTCGAAGAGGGGTTGCTCGGGCTGGCTTTTCACCCCAATTACGTCGGCAACGGCTGGTTTTACGTCACCTATAGCGAGTTCGGCAGCGGTAGGATTATCCTGGCCCGATATTCGCGAAGCGCCGATCCCAACGTGGCAGATCCCAACAGCCGGCTGATCATGCTGGCGATTGACAAGCCGCCAAATCCACCCGACGACTGGCCTTTGTACAGCGCGGTGCACAATGCCGGCCAGATTCATTTCGGGCCGGATGGCTACTTCTACATGGCTACCGGCGACGGTGGGCCGGACCCCCATGATCAGGGACCGCCCTGGCCCGCCGACCCTTACAATCACGGTCAACGGCGAGACGTGCTGTTGGGCAAAATCCTGCGCATTGACGTGAACCAGGTTGCGCCGCTTCCGCCAAACTGCGGTGGCACGGGGTATACCATTCCGGCTGACAATCCGTTCGCCGACGGCAGCGGCGGCTTTTGCGATGAGATCTGGTCATACGGCTGGCGCAACCCCTGGCGATTCAGCTTTGACCCGCTCACCGGCAACATGTATGTCGCCGACGTGGGGGAATGGCAGCTGGAGGAAGTGAACATGGTGCCGGCTGGTGTGGGTGGGCTGAACTACGGCTGGCACTGTTTCGAAGGCATATATGATCATCGCAACGCGTCGCACATAGCCGGAGATTGCTCGGACCAGACCAGCTCCTATACCTTTCCCTTCTTCGTGTGGGATCGGACCCAGGGCTGTTCAGGCATCGGCGGCTATGTATATCGCGGCAACTACTCGCCGGTCATGCGCGGCTACTACCTTTTCGCTGATTTCTGCTCCCGCTATATATGGGCGGCAAATACGGAAAATCTGACCGGCGATGTGCGGAAGCCCCTACTCGTTATTGAGAACGGGGGAATCGGCGCACCACAATGGACCAGTTTCGGTGTGGACGTGAGGGGCGAGATCTATATCGGCGGCTTTGCGCACAACGCGATCTACCGGATTTCAGCTCCCTGAGCCGAGAGATTGGACCAGTCCTGGAGACTGGTCCAATCTATGTCATTAGAACTGCTCCAGGAAGCGCAGGTCGTTGGCCCAGAAGTAGCGGATATCGTCTATGCCGTACTTCAGCATAGCGATTCGTTCCACGCCCATGCCGAAGGCGAAACCTGAGTAGACCTCGGGATCGTAGCCGCCGTTGCGCAGCACAGTGGGGTGCACCATGCCGCTGCCCAGGATCTCCAGCCAGCCGGTGTATTTACAGACCGGACAGCCCTCTCCCAGGCAGATAAAGCACTCAATGTCCAGCTCTGCGCTGGGTTCGGTGAAGGGGAAATAATTGGCCCGGAAGCGCATGGCGGTCTCCTGCCCAAACATTCGGCGGGCGAATTCAGCCAGGGTGCCCTTCAAATCTGCCAGGCTGATATTCCGGCCGACGGCCAATCCCTCTACCTGGTGGAACTGGATCTCTGCTCGGGCGGTTAACTGCTCATAGCGGTAGACCATGCCGGGCAATATGACCCGAATAGGCTGGGGATAGTACTCGCGCATGGCGCGTATCTGCCCGGGACTGGTGTGGGTACGCAGCAGGACGCCGGGGGTGGTGGTGTGAAAGGTGTCCCACATGTCGCGCGCCGGGTGGTGAGCTGGGATATTCAACAGCTCGAAGTTGTTTTCGTCTGTCTCCACATCCGGGCTGCGATAGACCTGAAAGCCCATGTCGCCCCAGATGCGGCCGATCTCGCGCAGCACCAGGGTGGAAGGGTGCAGATGCCCGCGCCATGGCCGGCGCCCCGGCATAGTTACATCAATGATCTCGGCCGCCATTCGGGCGCGCAACTCGGCGGCCCGCGCGGCGGCGAGTCGCTCCTCATAGGCCGTGTTGAGCGATTGCTTGACTTCGTTAATCCGCCGGCCAAATGCCGGGCGCTCTTCCGGGGATAACTGGCCGACGTTGCGCGTCTCTAATTGCACGCTCCCCTTACGGCCAAGCGTCTCGCGATACCACTCTTCCAGCGCGGCAACGGATCTCGCCTCGCGCAGGCGGCGCATCGCATCCTCATGGATGGCCTGGATGCGGTCTGACGTGTCCACAGAATTCATGTCTGCCATTCCTTGGTGGCTAATTGTCACGACAGTATCAGGAGATTTAACGGGAGAAGGATAACACACGACCAGGGGACGGCCAACCAACCCATATACTCACTTGCAGGTGCTCAGGGAGTTGTCTTACGCTGGTTGGCGATGCCGGCGTTCCTCGGAATGGGTCAACATCTCCTCGCGCAAGGAAGGGGCCTTCTCGGCGAGGGTGCCCAGGACGCCGTTTACGAAACGTGGGGCGCTGTCGGAGCCGTAAGTCTTGGCGAGTTCGACGGCTTCGTTGATAGCGACCTTGACGGGGGTCAGGCCGGCGATCATGAACTCGAACATGGCGATGCGCAGGATGTTGCGGTCGATAACGGCCATCTGCTCCAGGGGCCACTCCGGCGCGTAGCGGGCAATGAGCACATCCATCTCGGGCTGATATTCAACCACGCCGGTCACCAACTGGTGAGCAAACTCAACCCCTATGCTCTCCAGCGTGGTTGCTTCCAGCCGGCGCATCAACACCTCAAACGGCGGATGGCCGGCAAGGTCGTACTCATATAGCGTTTCTAAAACAACGCGGCGCGCCCGGCGTCTCGTCTTCATGGCTTGCTCGCTTGTCTCAATGTTTGCAGCCGAATACCGCCTGACCTCTACTGCGCCTGACCGAAGGCGACATCTTCTACGTGGATGTTTATGGCCCGGACCGGAATCCCAACCATCTTGTCCATCGCCTCCCGCACGGCGGCCTGGGCGGCCTGACTGCTGCGCACGACATTCACACCAGGATCGACCAGGACGTAGATGTCAAATGCTAGTCTATTATCCTCAAAACTCAAAACAATGCCATCATGCCGGGTGGCGCGGCGGAACAGATTGGCGACCTCCGATGGGATGGGGGCCATTTCCCGCACACCCTCGATGGATAGCACCGCCTCTTTGGCGATGGTAATCAACACTTCCGGCGCAACTTCAATACGGCCCATACTCTGGCGCTGTTCACTCATATGCTTACCTATCTCCCTACATGGCCATCCCGCCGTCAACGCGGATCACTTCGCCGGTAATGTATTCAGCGCGATCAGAGGCCAGGAACGTGACCAGATAGGCCACCTCTTCCAATCTGCCCAAACGCCCCAGCGGGATGTGATCGAGCGCCATCTGTATCAGCTCGTCCGAAAGCGCGGCGGTGATATCGGTGGGGAAGAAGCCCGGCGCGACCGCGTTGACCGTGATCTGCCGGGAGCCCATCTCCTTGGCCAGCGATTTTGTGAAGCCAATAATGCCTGCCTTGGAAGCGGCGTAATTCGTTTGCCCTCCCTGCCCGGCAAGACCAACCACAGAGGAGATATTGATGATCCGTCCCCCCTGCTTCCGGCGCATCATAGGCCGCAGCGCCGCCTTGCAGCAGTTGAACATGCTCTTCAGATTGGTATCCAGCACCGTGTCCCAATCTTCTTCCTTCATCAGCATAATCAGCATGTCGCGGGTCGTGCCGGCGTTATTAACCAGAATGTCAAGCTGCCCATAGGCGTCGGTCGCGGCCTTTACCAGCGCCTGTGCCTCAGTTAGCTTGCTCACATCTGCCCGGCAGGCCGTTGCTATGCCGCCGGCTTCCTCGATGCCGGCCACTACCTCTTGAGCAAGCGCCTCGTTTCCCAGGTAGTTTACCACGACTTTCGCGCCGTTCCTCGCCAGATCCTCGGCGATTGCCCGGCCGATCCCGCGTGACGCGCCGGTGACGATAGCTACTTTGTCTGCGAGCAGCTGCTCCATTTGCTCTCTTCTCCCATGATGAAGCGTCCGGCTTTTCTCAGTCCACTTCGGTGAAACGCTGTCGATTGGCGGCGCGATCGATGCGCTTCATCAGTTTGTCGAGCACGTCTCCCGGCCCGACTTCCACGAAGGTCTCGACCCCCTGTTCACGCAAGTAGCGCATGGAGGCGGTCCACTGCACGCCGCCGGTGAGTTGTCCGGCCAATTCCGCCCGGATCTCAGCCGGTGTCTGCATCGGCCCGGCGCTCAGATTGGCGATCACCGGCATCTTGGGGGCCGTAATCGGGGTAGCGGCGACGTCACGCGCAAAGGCTTCCGCCGCCGAGGCCATTAATGGGGAGTGGGCGGCAATGGTGATCGGCAGGAGAACGACCTTTCGCGCGCCGGCCGCGGCTGCCAGGTCCATCGCTGCTTGCAGCGCGTCGCGGTCTCCTGAGATGACCACCTGGCCCGGCGAGTTATCGTTGGCGATTTGGACTGGGCGTCCGCTCTGCCTGCCGGCGGCGGCGCATGCCTCCTCCACCACCGGCGTGTCCAGGCCGAGAATGGCTGCCATGGCCCCCGGCTGACGCTCCCCGGCCTCCTTCATCAACACCCCGCGGCGGCGGACCAGCGCCAGGCCGTCTGCAAATGTGAGGCTGCCGGCAGCCGCCAGAGCGGATAGCTCGCCCATGCTATGGCCGACGACATAGTCTGCCGGGGGCCAATCGCCGCGCTCTTGCATGACTGCCCAGGCCGCCAGGCTGGTGGTGAATAGGGCAGGTTGCTGATTGACCGTGTCCGTCAGCACTTCCTCCGGTCCTTGGAAGCAGAGCGTCGAGATTGAGAAGCTGAGCAGCTCGTCCGCCTGATCAAAAACAGCACGTGCTGCCGGTTCGCACTCATAAAGTGCGCGGCCCATGCCCACATGCTGCGATCCCTGTCCGGGAAAAAGATAAGCGGTGTTCATTTGTTAACTACGGTGTGAAGGCCCGATGAGACTCCGCCGGCGTCGCACAGGTCACAGCTTGCGGGCGGCGGCAGCAAAGGAGTGCCGGCTAGGTAATGTTCGCCGACTACTCTTCCAGCGCCGGCTTGATTTGCCGCGCCTTATAGGTCCCGCACACGTCGCAGACGTAGTGGGGCTTCTTCATTTCACCACATTTCTCGCACTTGACCAGGTGGGGGGCAGTCAGCGCATCGTGCGCCCGACGCCGGTCCCGGCGCGCCTTGGAGACTTTCCGTTTAGGTAGAGCACCCATGATAGTTCCTCAATACAACAATCAACAGACAAAAATGCGCGGCACTTAGGCCGCGACAGGTGATTATATCCCTCTCAGGAGTAATGTCAAACGGCGAAGGCGGGGTCAGTGCTGCGGCTGCTTCTCGCGGGCCGGCGGCGCGCCGAGCGATTGTTGCTCCACCTGTACCTTGCGCAACCCATTGCGCACAACGGTCAGCGAGTGGACGAGGTCTTCTTCCAATCTGGCCAGCACGTCCACCACATAGGCATCCGCTTCCTGCCTCAAGACCTCTGATTCATGTTCGGCCAGTTCCACCAGATTCTGGGCGCGTTTCTCCGCCGCTGCGCTGACGCTGTCCCGGCGCACCAATTCGCCGGCTTCCTGCTTGGCAAGCTGGCGGATGCGATCGGCTTCCTCCTTGGCTTGCGCCAGAATGCGCTCCTTTTCCGCTTCAATCCGGTTGGCGCGCTTCACCTCTTCCGGGATGGCCACCCGTAATTGGTCGACAATGTTGAATATCTGATCCTCGTCAACCAGAAGCAATGAGGTGAGCGGCAACCGCCGGCTGTCACTGAGAATCTGCTCCAGTCTATCCACCAGGTGCTGAATGTCCATGTGGCGTTCCTGCTATGATTGTCACTTCACACAAGAGTTTGGGACGCGATTATCCATTATAGCGTTGCCGGCATCAGTCACGCAACGTCACTGGTCGAGTGTAATCTGACGAGTCTCTATTGAAGGTCTTGTGCAGCGCCAGGGCCACGTTGGGCGGCACCATGCTGCTGACGTCGCCGCCAAA
Source organism: uncultured Ardenticatenaceae bacterium (assembly GCA_964539885.1). Lineage (GTDB taxonomy): Bacteria > Chloroflexota > Anaerolineae > Promineifilales > Promineifilaceae > JACKCB01. The sequence goes on from CAZIKT010000002.1 coordinate 126,936, forward strand.
TGAGGCGATCTCGCGCACCGTCGTGCCGCTGAGAAAGGTATGCTGTTCCCGGGTCATAAGCGTGACCACTTCCACGCTGGGGTTCAGACGCTGATTGGCCAGCGCCATCCGAAATTCAAACTCGAAGTCAGAGAAGACGCGCAGGCCGCGCACGATCACCCGCGCCCCTACCTCCCGGGCAAAATCAACCGTCAGACCGCTGTAACTGACAATGCTGATGTTGTCGGCCCGGCTATCCAACGCTTCCTGGATCATGGTCACCCTTTCCTCCGGCGAGAAGAGCAGTGACTTGGAAGGAACTCCATGATCGTAGACGCCGACGACAAGATCGTCGAATATCGCGGCCGCCCGATTGATTAAGTCCAGATGTCCATAGTGCACCGGGTCAAAGGTGCCGGGATAGATGGCGCGTACGTTCAAGAGCGGGTCTCCTGATAGGTGTCAAAGATGACTGTCACTTCAGAAAGCGACAGTCATCGGAGAGGTTAGCTGACATCGCCGGCTGTCTCCCAGAAGTGGACGACCTGGTCGTGCAGCGACTGGTGCTGCGGCTGCTCAAGCAGCGCGTCTTCTTCAAAGAGCAACTGCGCTTCTGCTCGCGCCTCTTCCAGCAAGCGCACATCCAGCAGAGAAGCCAAGCGTAGCTCCGGCAGACCGCTTTGTCGCCGGCCGAGGAACTCGCCCGGCCCGCGCAATTCCAGGTCCTTCTCGGCCAGCAGAAAGCCGTCGTTCGTCTTTTCCAGCGCCTGCAGGCGTTCTTCCGCCTCCTGGCTGGTAGTGTCGGCCACGAGCAGACAATAGGACTGGTACGTCCCGCGCCCAACCCGACCGCGGAATTGGTGCAATTGCGCCAGCCCGAAGCGATTCGCCCCTTCGATGAGCATGACCGTGCTGTTCGGCACGTCCACGCCTACTTCAATTACCGAAGTGGAGACGAGGATGTCTGTCTCTTGCTCCACAAAGGAGCGCATGACCTGTTCCTTTTCGTCTCCTTTCATGCGCCCGTGCAGAAGCCCCAACTTCAAATCGGGAAACACCTGCTCCTGCAGCCGGGCGTGCTCCTCGACCGCCGCCTTCTCCTCGATCTTGTCGGATTCCTCGACCAGCGGACAGATAATGAATGCCTGCCGGCCTTGCTTGATCTGACCGCGCACAAAGGAGTAGGCGCGTTCGCGTTCGGCTGGACGAATCCAGCGCGTCCTGATCTCCTGTCGACCGGGCGGCATTTCGTCCAGCACAGAGATATCCAGATCTCCATACATAGAGAGCGCTAATGTCCGTGGAATGGGCGTTGCGCTCATAACCAGCAGGTGAGGGCTTAGCTGCTCGACCATGTGGCCGTTGCTGCCGGCACGGATACCCTTATCGCGCAACGCCTGTCGCTGGTCGACCCCAAAGCGATGTTGCTCGTCAATGACGACCAGACCGAGTCGCTGAAACTGCACCGGCTGCTGGATTAGTGCGTGCGTGCCGATGACAAGTTGGGCCGCCCCGCCGGCAAGGTCACGGTAGATTTTTTCTTTCTGCGCTGCCGGCGTACTGCCGGTTAACAGCGCCGGCACCAGCTCCAGCTCAAGCAGCATCCGGCTGAGGCTCGCGAAATGCTGCTCGGCAAGTATTTCAGTGGGCGCCATCAGCGCGGCTTGCGCCCCGCCAGCTACAGCCAACAACATCGCCGCGGCAGCGACAACGGTCTTGCCGGCCCCCACATCTCCCTGCAATAACCGGTTCATCGGTACATCGCGGTTCACATCGGTCGCGATTTCCTGGATCACTCGCTGTTGCGCGCCCGTCAATTGGAACGGCAAACTTTCGACAAATCGTGACAGCAACGGCGAATCCGCGGGCAACGGAGGCCCCGGATTGGATCGCCATTCACGGCGCTGGCCTAACATGCCCAGTTGCAGCATTAACAGCTCATCGAAAGCCAGCCGGCGTCGGGCGGCGTGCAGCGCCTCGTGGCTGTCCGGGAAGTGCACCTGGCGCATGGCCTGTGGAAGGGGCAGTAGACGCCTGCGGCGGCGCGAGCTTTCCGGCAATGGATCTGGCATGCGCGCGGCCCACTGGCTCACCGCAGTCTGCATCACATCGCGCATCTTCTTGCTGGTCAGCCCCTTGGTGAGCGGGTAGACGGGGACGATCCTGCCGGAGCGCAGCAAATCTGTCGAGAGGGGTTCCCACTCCGGCGAGTTGAAGACCAGCCGGCCCAGGTATTTGTCCACTTTGCCCCGGAGCACGATCTGCATGCCGGCGCTCAGCTTGTCCGCCAGCCAGGGTTGATTGAACCAGGTTGCCTCGATCCGACCGCTGCCATCCGCGATGATTGCGTGCAAAACCGTCTGATTCCCGCGAATTCTGCGCGCGCGAGCCTGCCAAACGGTGCCGATGACCGTCACTTGTTCGCCATACTGCAACCGATTGATTGGCTTCATCAGGGAGAAGTCGTCATAGCGACGAGGGTACACGCGCAACAACTCGCCGACAGTTGTCGCACCCAGGGTTTCCAGCCGGCGGGCAGTGGTCAGCCCGACCTCCGGCAATATGGTCACCGGCTGTAACAGCCCGTGTGGGTCGGGGGCCGGCTCTTCGCCCGGCAGCGCGCCATAATCAGGCAGCTCAGGCAGTTCCTCGGTAGGCGCGGATTCGTCAAACACAAGCGGCTCAGCCGGAAGATCGGCGTCCCTTTCCTCTTCTTCGTCCGGCGACGCGTCGTCTTCCGGCGACGCGTCGTCTGCCGGCATTGGCGGTTCGCTGCGCGGAGCCGGCTCCGGCGCTGAGACAGCCGGTTGCCTGGTTGACCTTGCCTGGCGGGCTGCCAGTTTGCTCAAGAGATTGTCAATTGTCGCGGCGCGCGCTTCCGGGCCGGACAGCCGGCCATAGTCCGCCAGAACCTCAGCGATTTGCTCAACCAGAGCCTTATCGCCTTCATCAGCTTCCGCGCCCATTTCTTGCCGGGCCTGCTCACCCCAATAGCCGGCAAATTGTCGGATTCCGCCGACCACGGCTTTGTTCTGATAGCCTTGCTCCTTTTCCAGGAGTAAGACACGTTCCAATCGCTCAAATGCTTGTGACATTGATTGTGTCTCAGGTGATGGTCACCCTCTAACCGTAGTGACAGTCACCTCTGAACTACGCCGGTAAGCTGCCCCTCTCGGCGAACGGGAATTAAGTTCGCCGGCCGTTGCTGTCGCAGGCGGCCACGCTTCAAACGCTTTCGATCGGTCAACTGACTACGGGGGATTATACCACGTGTTGCCGCCGGGGAACGGCGTAGCTCGCTGTCTCAGACGGAGGCCGTGATGCAGGCCAGGCCGACCGCCTTGGGTCCGATATGGGCGCCTATCGCCGGCGTCACTTCTACGATCTCGGGCGTCGCTCCGCCGGGAAAGAGGTTGCTCAGGCGCTGTCGCAGTTGCGCGGCTTCGCCCTCCGCAGCGGTGTGCAGGATGGACATTTGCTCCAGAGCGCCTAGCGAGTTGGCAAGCTGGACTAACTCCTCCACTGCCCGGCTGTGTGTGCGTATGCGGGCGATTGACTTCGCCTCTCCCTCCTGCACACTGATCAAAGGCTTGATCTTGAGCAAGGTTCCCAGGCCGAACTCCGCCCAACTGACCCGGCCGCTCTTCCGCAAGAACTCCAGCGTATCCAGCACTGCCAATACGCGGGTGCGCCGAACTCGTTCATGCAGATCGGAGACGATTTCGGCCAGCGTCTGCCCGGCTGCAGCTGCTCGGGCGGCAGTGAGCGCCAGCAAGCCCAGGCCCATGCTGAGCTGCTGCGAATCAAACAGCTCAACCGGCACGGCGTCCGTGGCATTGGCTCCTGCCTGCGCGGCATTCAATATGCCGCTGAAGGAGCCGGCCACATGGATGGAGAGCACGGCGGTAGCGCCCTCGGCCGCCAATCGTTCGTAGGCTTCCGTAAAAGCGCCCACGGCCGGGGCGGCAGTCGTCGGCGAGGATGTGTAATGCGGAAGCTGCTCGTAAAAGGCCTGTCGAGTCAGCTCGACGCCGTCCAGGTAGCTCTGATCGCCGATGTTGATATAGGCCGGCAGAACGACTATGCCGGCTTCCCGGGCCAGCTGTTCCGGCAAATCGCTGGTGCTATCGGTCAACACTCTGACGGTCATCGGCCCTGTCCTATTCCGCGCCCAGGATGTAGAAGTAATAGGGTTGACCACCCGGCAGCAACTCGATCTCCAGGTGCGGATAGAGCGCCTCGATATGCTCGACCGTGCTCCGGGCCGCCTCAGCGGTGACATCGCTGCCGTAATAGACGGAGAGGATTTCGCGGTCATCTATCTGCAACGTACTTAGAGTGCGGGTCAATACATCGGAGATGTCGTCGCCGGCGGCGCAGATATTCCCATCGGCCAGGCCGATGATTTCGCCTTCCTTGATACTCATCCCGTTAAGTTCAACGCTGCGCGTGGAAGTGGTGATCTCACCGCTGGCGACCTGCACACTGGCCTCACTCATCGCCTCCGCTATTTCTTCCAGGTCGCCGTCAGCGTGCCAGCTCAGCATCGCGCTGACCCCCTGGGGCACCGTGCGGGTGTGCACCACCGCAACTTGCTTGGAACTCAACTCACCGGCAGCTTCTGCTGCCAGGAAGATGTTCTTGTTGTTCGGCAGGACGATCACCCGTTCTGTGGGCAGGCTTTCGATGGCCGCCAAAATCTCCTCCGTGCTGGGATTATTGGTTTGCCCGCCGTTCACGATTGAAGCCACGCCCAGACTGCTGAGAATCTGGCCCAGCCCTTCGCCGGCAGCAACAGCGACCACGCCAATCTGATCGGCGCGCATGCCGGGGTTGGCCACGGCCAGGGCTGCTGCCGGCGTGACGGCAAGCCCTTGCATGGGGGAGGCGCTTACGCCGGAGACGATCTCTTCCATCTGCATCTGCATGTTCTCGATAACCACATCCATTATCCGACCCAGGCTAATCCCATAGCTGATCGGTTGGCCGGGATCCTTCACATGCACGTGCACCTTGATAGTGGAGGAATCGCCCACTACAACGGTGGAATCCCCCATCGCGTCTATCGTATTTCGGACCGTCTCCACATGGAGATTGTGGCCCATCAGGATAAATTGGACATCGTAGGGATTCTCCAGCTTGCCGCCCTTCGGCACTGCCAGCGCCTGGGCCGGCGTTGCGCGCGGGGTCAGCGGTTGCCGCTGGGAGACAACCAGCTCGCCATTGACATATTGCAGCATCCCTTCCAGGATAAAGACCAACCCCTGACCGCCGGCATCCACCACGCCGGCCTGTTTCAGCACCGGCAACATCTCCGGCGTGCGCTCCAGCGCCTGCTGGCAACGTTCCAACACCCGCTCAAGCAAGAAGCGCAGGTCGGAGCTTTTCTCAGCGGAGTCAACGGCCTCCTCCGCTCCCTCACGGATCACCGTCAGGATCGTTCCCTCGACCGGCTGCATGACACCTTTGTAGGCAGTCTCAGAGGCCAGCTTGAGCGCGTTGGCAATATCATGGGCATTGGCCGTCTCTTTATCCTTCAGGCCACGAGCCACACCGCGCCATATCTGGCTCAGGATGACGCCGGAATTGCCTCGCGCGCCCATCAGTGCACCATGCGCCAGGTCAGCGGCTACCTGCGAGATGACCTCATGCTCACAATCTTCAATACGCGCGTAGGCGGAACGCATGGTGAGTAACATATTCGTCCCCGTATCGCCGTCCGGCACGGGAAAGACATTCAGCGCATTGGCCTTGTCATGGTTCTCTTCCAACCACAGTAATCCTGCGTAAAGCAGTTTGCGCAGTTGTTGACCGTTACATTGGCGCCACTTCGCCGGCGGCGCAGCGGTGCTGTGTGGAATCTGTTCTATCACTCTCTCTTCTCGTTAAGCGCCAGTGGAGCAGGCGTATGATAGATACCCCGGAGACGGGGCTGACTGTTCGTCGGGTGGTTCTCTGTACGCCAAGCTTGCCTATCCAGGCATGCCCGGCGCGATCTCAGGAGCCGCCGTTGTTCCGGCGCAGCCCCTGCACATAGACATTCACTGCTTTCACAGAAGTGTCGCCGAGGTTTCCCCTGGAACCGAGGGCCTGGTCAACGTGAAAGGTCACCGTGTTCTGGATGCTCTCCGCCACGGCGCGAATCGGCGTTCCATATTGGAGAATGACGTAAACGTCAATGACGATCTGACTGCCGTCGAAAGAGATTTCAATACCGCGGCGGTTATCGCGCGTCAATGTATGGGCGATGCCGTTGACTAGGTTCTTATTGGCCATTCCAACGACGCCATAACATTGATGAACCGCGTTATTGACGATCGTGGCAATGGCAGTCGGCGAGATGTCGATACTGCCCAATGGCTCTTCATGAGTCGTCATTGCTTTTCTCCTGCGCCGGCCTGACTGCGCGTTTTGGTCCCGTTTGCCAAAACGATCGCACCCGACTATAATTATGATTCGCGGCGGCCAGCGCGGCCGTCTTTATTTTGTCAGGTTGAGGTGAAATTATGGCCAAATGTGAACTCTGTGGCAAGGGCCCACAATTTGGACAGAACGTGAGCTTCTCGCAAAAGAAAACGAAGCGGCAATTCAAGCCCAATATTCAGCGGGCGTACTTCTTTGAAGAAGGCCGCAAGGTTCGCAAGTATGTCTGCGCGCGCTGTCTGAAGACAGTCGGCAAAAACGCCTGATTGAAATGAGCTTCTGCTTTCTGCATGAGCCAGCTCCGGCTGGCTTTTTGCTTTTATGGGACAAGGAGCTGTTCGCTCAACGGAGCTCGCTGGCGATCACCTGTCGCGCGCCGGCCTGAACCAGCGCCTCAGACACGTCCGCCGCATCCGGCCCGGCGATCAAGGCTATCAAATTACCGCCCCAGCCGGCGCCGCTCAACTTGGCGCCCAACGCGCCGGCCCCGCGGGCGGCGATCACCAGCCGGTCCAGCTCATCTGACGAGACCCCCATTTCCTGCAATACGATATGATTTTCATTCATGAGCGCGCCAAGCTCTGGGACATCGCCGCGCTCGATTGACCGGCGCGCGCTCAGGGCGATATCACCGCAGGCGGCAAAGATGCGTTCATAGTGAGCCGGCGCTCGCCGCCATTGCTCGCGAACGTGGCCGACGACGAGGCGGGTGGAACTGCGCACCCCGGTATCCGCGATCAGCAGATGCAGCGGGCGCGCCGCCGAAAAGGGGACGATCAGGTTGCGCGGTTGCCGGCGTTCGAAATACACAGGCATCTCGTAAGAGACGACCGTGTTATCAATGCCGCTGGGTGTGCCATGGTGGATCTTCTCCACTTCGTAGGCCAGCGCGGAGACTCGTTCGTTCTCAGCCAGGTCGGCTCGCCGTAAATGGCGGGCCAGGGCGCGGATGACGGCGGCGGCAATGGCGGCGCCGCTGCCCAGCCCACTGGCGATGGGAATGGTGCTGGTTACTGTGATGACCAACGCCGGCAATTCCGCCACTCCGGCTGCTGATTGTACCTGGCGCACGGCCGCCGCCAGCGCATCATCCTGCGCCAACTCGTCCAGCCAGGCGTCCAACCCCAGATCCGGGGCCACCAAGCGCACACCCGGCTGCTCGCTGTCTTCGACTACCGCGCAGGCCTGTACTTGGGTCACCGGCGCGGCAATGGCCGGCTGCCCATATACGACGGCATGCTCCCCAAAGAGGATCACCTTGCCGGGAGCGGCGGCGATCGTTTTCATCTTTCAGCTCACAAAATGTAGAGTGTGGCGAAGACCAGGGCCGCGCCGATGAACAATGCAGCCTGCATTGGCCGATCGCGCAACAGGATTTCTTCCGGCGCGCCGCCCTCGTGACGCACATGGATGAGAAAGAGGTAGCGGAAGATGATGTACAGGACGATCGGGACCGTGAGCATCATTGCGTGGTTTTCGGGCAACCCCTCGGCCAGAAAGGTATACAGGCTATATGAGACCACCGCGCTGGTGGTGACGACGCCGATCAGCCGGTCGATCAGGTCCAGACTGTAATCCTTGAGGATGGCGCGATGGCTCTCCGCACCCTCGCCGAGCAGCACCAGCTCGTGCCGCCGTTTGCCCAGGGCCAGGAAAAGGGCCAGGAAGCCGCCGAAGATGTACAGCCAGGGGGAGAAGCGTTCGACCTCGATGACCACCACGCCGGCGGCGATGCGCAGCACAAATCCCAGCGCCACAATAAAGACATCGACCAACACGACATGCTTCAGCCAGAATGTGTAGGCCACCTGACTGATCAGATAAATCAATAGAATGATGCCGAGGTAAACATCTATAAGTAAGCCGGCAGCCAGACTGCCGGCGGCGAACACAAAGGCGGCCACGGCAGCCACGCGCGGACTCAAGCGCCCGGCCGGCAATGGGCGGTTCCTTTTCTGCGGATGTTGCCGATCGCTCTCAATGTCAGCCAGGTCGTTCATGATATAGACGGCGCTGGACATGAGGCAGAGCAGGACAAACGCATACAAGGTATGCAGCACGCTGGTCAAGTCAAACAGCTTGCTGTCAAAAATGAGCGCGACAAAGACGAAGGAGTTCTTCGTCCATTGCCGGGGGCGCATGGTCTGCAACAGAGCAAGCAACAACTTCTACACCTCGCTGGTCGGTATCAGTAGGGTGATGTTTCTATCACGATTGCCGGCTTCCGCCCAATAGCCGGACGAGTTATGCAGAGCGACTCCGAAGTCATCAACCAGGATGAAGAAAGGATGTCGAGGCCTTCCGAGATCATGTATAATTTGAGGAGGTGACCGCCGGCTCGCCAAGCGGAAGCTGGGGTGCGGCCACTCCTTACGCACATTCAGGAGGTGAGTGATGCCGGATCGTTCCCACGTAGTTGCCCGCTTGCTATTGTATGCTGTGCTGTTACTCCTCTTGGGGGCTTGCGATGCCCTGCGGCCCGAGCCGGAAATGGTGGAGATCACTCGGCAAGTAGAGGTGACGCGGCAGGTAGAGGTCACCCGCGAAGTGGAGGTCACCCGAGTCATTCCGGCCCCAATCGCAGACCGCATCATCGGCGAGGTTGACTTCGCGGAGGCGCAGCGTGGTTCGGTTGATGAGCCGGGCGAAAGCACCGGCTGGACGTTTTCCGGCTCTGACGGGGCCAGCTTGAGTTTCGAGATCTTGACTGTCTCCGGAAGCTTGCTTCCCTTTGCCGCGCTCTACGACGCCAATGAACATCTAGTAACGGTCAGCCGGCCCACATCCGAAAGGGATATTCTGCTCATCACCCGGCTGCCGGCGGACGGAGAGTACAAGCTGGTTATCGGCGCACTGCAGGGCAGCACCGGCGTCTATGAGTTGAGCAGCGTGCAGGTCGCCGGTGACATCGACTCCCTGGCCTATGGTGACGAGGTGAACGACATCCTCACCACCGGCGAGACACGCAGTTGGGCATTCTCAGCCGAGGCCGGCGACATCGTCAATGTGACCTTCATGAGCGATGATTTCTCCGGAAACCTGGTGCTCCGGGATCCGGAGGGAAGAACGCTCTATGAGGCGGATGAGGAGATGGACCCATCCGACGAGCTCGCTCTGGACTCCTCCACTCAGTGTTGCGGGCCGGAGGAAATCGGGGCGCTGCTCCTGAATGCGGGCGATGGTGACTATAGCATAGAAGTGAGCGGCCTGAGTGAGACCGACAGTGGGCGCTACGCACTGGAACTGGAGTTGGATCGCCAGGTCGATCCGACCTTGCTGGGCGGTGGTGAACTTGTGCTGGGTGACAGTGCCGAGGGCTACCTGCTCGGGTCTAACGGGGACGAGTGGACATTCCAGGGCGAGCGTGGCCAGTTGGTGACCGTCTCCGTGCGTGGTGACTTCGATAGCGTATTAGAGCTATACGATCCCAGTGGAGACCTATTGGCGACGGACGATGACAGCGGTCTCAGCACCAGCGCCCTCCTGACGGAAGTCCCGTTGACCCAGACCGGCGCCTACACGGTAATCGTCCGCTCCTATACCGGAGAACCGGGTCCATACACGCTAACACTCGACCATTCGGGTTCGTTTGACGAGAGCATGTTGGGAGGCGGCGAGCTGTCCTACGGGGAGGTCGTTGAGGGGCTGCTAACGGATGAGGACGGGGCGACCTGGACATTTGAGGGAGCGACAGGCGACGTGGTCAACATCCTTTTGTCCAGCGAAAGCTTTGACACCTATCTGGAGCTGTACGGGCCGGGCGGAGAGCTTCTGATCGAGGATGATGATTCCGGCGGTTCTCTTAACTCGGCAATTCGCGCCTTTGAGCTCCCCGAAAGCGGCGTCTATTCAATCCGGGTCACCTCCTATTCGGGCGGTCGCGGCCGCTATGAGCTGGAACTACAGCAGGAATGACACCTTTCGACCGCTCATCATCGGGGCGCTGTTGCCGTCGCAGCATACCACCCTAACCCGATTGCCAGGGCACCCCTGCGGCCAAACGCCGGAGTGGTTGAACGCCTCCGGCGCGGAAATGGCGTCAGGGCGTCGCCGGCAAAGAGGCGAGCCACTCTTGAAACGCGACGGTATCGTGAATAGGGGCGAAATCGAGATCGTCGGCCGCCGCCAGCGCCCGGCGGCGATCGAGTTGTGCGACCCGTTGCAGCCATGCGCAGGCAAAGGCGGCCTGCTCAAGCGCCGCCAGGCCGCCGGCAATCACATAAGCGCCCTGCCCGCCCGCATCGTCGCCGGCCAACACGCGGGCAAAATCCTGCCGAGCCTGCTCCCAGTGGGCCATCGCTAGGCAAACCCTACCGCGCCAGGCGAGTCTCAACAGGCTGTCCGGCTCTCCCGCCACCGCGCGATCCAGGTCCGCCAACGCCGGCTCGTGAAAGCCCAGGCGGTGCAGGGCTACGCCACGCCAGAAGCGCCCGCTATCGTCCTGCGGGTCGCCGGCTAATACCTGGTCAAGATCGGACAGCGCGGCGACGTAATCCTGTAGCTGGTAGGCTGACAGGCCGCGCCAATAATAGAGTTGCAGGTTCTCCGGCTGATGGGCCATCGCTTCCGTGAAATCGGTGATGGCCGCGGCATGTAGCTGCAAATGGTAAAAAGCCATGCCGCGCCAGTAGAAGGCGTCGGCGCTGGCCCGCAGGCGAATAGCCCTGGTCAGATCAGCCACACCGGCTTCATGCGCGCCGACTGATTGCAGGAAGTACATGCCGCGCAGAAAGAAGGCGCTGCGATTGCGGGGGTTGAGCCGGCAGGCCGCGTCGAGGTCTCGTCGGGCGGCCGGGGGATTACCCAGCAGCAGGTGTGCGTAGCCACGCCAGTAATAACCCGCGTCATCTTCCGGCCGCAAACTGAGGTAGCGGTCGAGGTCGGCCAGGGCAGCTTCGTACTGTCGGTCGATGAATCGGGCGCGCGCCCGCCACAGAAGGTCAGGCGAGTTGGGCGGCTGCCCGTCAATCTCGCCGAAATTCTCGCCGGTAAGCGCGGCGCGCCCGGCCTGCACGGCGGCTGGCGACCCATCAGCCGGTTCTTGCGTCGCCATTCGCTCTACCAGGGACGAATCGTGAAACACCCTATGCCAGCAAGGAAAGAATGCCGCCCCCGAAGATGAAAGTGGCCACCAGGAACACGCCCAGGAGGACGACCATTATGGCCAGGTAGGCGATAATGCCCGCCAGGAAAAATCCGCAACCAAAGTAGAAGCCGTCTTGAAAGGTTAGTTTTTCCACTACTCTTCCCCGGTCTGAGATCTCGATTCCCGAAAACCGCCAATCGCACCCTGTGGGGGTGGCGAACATTCCGGAAGTCCTGGATTCGTTACCCCGCTACGATAACACAAAGGCAAACAGGTGGTCAACTGACCGAGACGCCGTTTTTCTTGGGTGGAGTGCGGCGAGTGGTCTGGGCCGCCGTCGCCACTGAGGCCTGGTCCAGCGCCTGGAGGCGTTCACGATGGCGGAACTTGCCGGTGGTGATGACCAGCCTTTCATATAGCTGAAGGGCGCGCCGGTGCGCCGTTACCTCCTGCGTGAACTCCCACTGCGCGTAGGCAATCTCGGCCTGGTACTCCAGATCGGTAAATTGCAGCCGCAATGTGTCCAGCGCCGCTAACGCGGACAGGAGATCCGTGCGCGCCGTGAGCCGGGCCGATAGCAGCCGGCTGGAGAACTCCACCGGCCGACGGCCAAGCTCGGCCGCCAGCCGGCCGCCTTCCTCGTTAGCTGCCTGCGCCTCGTCAAATCGCCCTAGCGCGTGCAGCGCCTCAGCATACGAAACGAGTATCCAGGAGAGGTTGTAAGGCGACTTGATCTGGCGCAATTGGACGACAGCTTCTTCAAAGTAGGGTAGCGCCTCCTGGTACCGCCCCTGACGTCTCATGACGTCTCCGATGTTGCCCAGATGGCGGCTGACGCCGCCCGTAGCGCCGGCGGCTCGGTCGAGTTCAGCGGCGCGCTCGTGATAGCCTATGCCACGCTGATACTCTCCCAGGTTCATATAAACGTTGCCGATGTTTCCCTGCTGTGTAGCCTGCATGGCTCTGTCGCCGATTTCCTCCGCCAACCGGAGCGCGCGCTGAAGATAGGTCAGCGCCTCATCGTAGCGATAGAGCCGGCGCATGATCACCCCAATCCCGCCGGCGCACATGGCGGTCCCGCGCTTGCTTTCCAGTTCCTCGGCCATAGCCAGCGCCTGCTGATAGCAGTCCAGCGCTTCTTCCAGTTCTTCCATTTGCCAGTAGACCAGACCTAGGTTCTGGGTGAATCGGGCCGTGTTCTCGCGGTGGTTCAGTTTACGGGCCAGGGCAATCGCCTGCTCGATATGATAAATGGCTTTGGGAAAGATACCCTGATCTTTGTAGGAGAGCCCCAGGTTGGCATGATTCTCGGCGGCTCCGGCTTCATTCCCCATCCTCTGGTTGATGACCAACGCCTGTGAGAGCACATCAATGCCCTCATCCAGCTGATCCCAGGAGCGATACACCCGGCTCATGCGGTCGAGGACCTCGGCCAGCTTGATCGTGTCGCCGTGCTCGGCCATTCGGCGCCGCGCCTCCTCCAAATAGGCAATGGCCTCACTATACTCGCCACGCAATTCATGCAGCTCGCCCAGCGCCATTGTAGCGGCGGCGCGGTTGTGCTCATCGCCACTGTCAACTACCTGCCGGGCCAGCGATATGGCCGCCGTGGAGTCGCCCAGTCTGGCGGCACACGCCGACTGGGCCAGGCGGAGACGATTGACCAGCATCTGCTCTTCCGGCATTTGGGCCAAACTCTGCACCGCCGCGGCAAAGTTGTGCCGCCCCTCGCGATAGTAACCCCGGAATTGATAGAAGAAGAGCAGACCATCGAGGCTCTGTGACAGGAGCGCCGTCCGGCGTGTCTCAACGGCCCACTGCCAGGCGCTGCGGACGTCATCCAGATCCATCCGGATGACGGCGATTGCCGCCGGGGCGTTGCTGGTGGCAAAGAACGGGGCCGCCCCGGCGACGCGATTCAGGAACCAGTCCGCGTGCCGGTCATAGAGCGCGTCCGCCGATTCCAGGTACGAGTTGGCGAATTGCAGCAACACCGGATGCAGGCTGAAACGGTCATCCTGCGCCCGTTGCACAAGCGCGTGGTCAAGCAATGTGGTCAATGTGGCGACGGAGATTTCGGCGACCTGTATGGCGGCTTCCATTGAGAAGCTGCCGCGAAAGCAGGTGAGGCGGGCATAGGCTTCACGTTCAACCGGCGAGAGCAGTTGCCATGACTGCTCAAAGACAACGCGCAGGCTGCGATGTCGCTCCGGCATGTCGCGGGCTTGCGTTGTGAGGAAATCAACCCCGGCCTCAATGCGCCGGGCCAGCGTCTCCAGCGAGTGCAACTTAAGCCAGCCGGCGGCGATCTCCAGCGCCAGCGGCATGCCGGCCAGGGAGCGGCAGATCGCGCCAATGAGCTCTGCGTTCTCGGTAGTGAGCCGGAAGCCGGGGTCGACGCGTTGGGCCGTGCTCTGGAACATCTGCACCGCGGTATGCGCCGCCACCTGATTCAGTGGCGCACTCTCTTGGGGAACGGATAGCCCACTCAGAGGCAATCGCCACTCGGCGCGCAGATTCAGCGGCGCCCGGCTGGTAATCAGCAGCATCACCCGGGATGTGGCCGCCAGAATGCGCTCCAGGAACTCGGTCTCGCCGGCGACCTGTTCATAGTTGTCCAGGACCAGCAGCATGGCGCGATCTGCCATCGCGGAAAGTAACTGCGCCTCCGGGTCGGCCCCCTGGCGAAATGTGACGTCCAGCTGTTCGCCAATGGCTGTCACGACGTGGTCGGACGCGGTGGCGGTTACCAGAGGGATGAAGTAGCAGCCGTCGGGAAAGAGATCGCCGGCGGCAGCGAACTGGGCAACGGACTCGACGGCCAGCGTGGTCTTGCCGAGGCCGCCGGCTCCGAGCAGGGTGAGTAGCCGGCAAGCGGGATCGCGCAATCGTTCCTGCACCGTCGCCACTGCATCCTCGCGGCCGATAAAGGGGGTCAGCCGGGCGGGGAAGTTGTGCAGCGTTGCGCGGGCCGGCTTCTGCGCGGCCCGGACGACGCGGGACACTGCCTCACCGCTCTGAATCGCCGCCAGCAAGCGCTCTGTTTCGGGGTCCGGCGTGATGCCCAGCTCCTCATAAAGGACGCGCCGGCAACGTTCATACTGGGCGATGGCCTCTTCCCGGCGCCCCAGAGAGGCCAACGCCTGCATCGCCTGCCGGTGCGCCTCCTCGCGCCAGGGTTGCAGGTGAATCTGCTGCTTCGCGTACAGCAGCCCCCGCTCAAAATCATCTCGCTGCAAATAGGCATCGGACAGAAGCGATAGGGAAGCCAACGCCTGCTCGTACAGATGCTCGCGCTGCACAGCAAGCCACTCCTCGAACTGCGGCGCGTCGTTCACCTCCAGCCCGGCCAACAGGTCGCCCTGGTAAAGGGCCGTGGCGTTGGCAAGGCGCTCCAGGCACAATGTGCAGCCGGCGACATCAGCGTGGGAATGGGCCTTCACCTGTTTGTGGTAGGCGCGGAAGGTCAGGACATCAACGGCGATCTGGTCGGGGCGCATTTGCACGGCATCGCGACTGATGTCCAGCAGGGCGTCGCCCAGGCCGGGGGCGGATTGATCCAGCGCCTGGCGCAAGCGCAACAGCGTCTTGCGCAGGTTGGCCCTGGCGGCCTGCTCATCCCACTCGCCCCAGAGCAGTGCGGCAAGCTGCGTGCGCAAATGGGGCTGCTCGGACTCGACCGCCAGGTAGGCCAGCAAGGCTCGCACCTTGCTGGTGGGGAAATGAACGAGCGGTTTGTGCTCAATCTCGGCTTGAAAACTGCCCAGCAGTCGTAGATTGAAAAGGGCCATGCCGCATTATAGCAGTTTTGGAAGGGGGGCAAGGCGGGCCGTAGACGACTCTGAAGCGCCCCCGGCCCGCGCCGCTCCCCCTTTTCGCCGCCGTTACTGCTTCAGGACGACCGGCGCGTAAATGTGGTGACCAATTCCGGGCCGAGGTTGATCATTTGCCGTAGCCGGAGATCGTCGATCCAGTCGACCTGCAGCAGGAGCACAGAATGATCAAGCCGCAGATGGTGGGAAGAGAGCTGGCCAACTCCCCTGGCAGGGTGAGAATATGACCTTGACTCTGATATCATTAATGGTATCAGAGCAATATGGCGACGGTGGAAAGAATGGTTGCCCAGATGCGGCGGAATCCGAAAGGTGTTCGATTCGTAGACCTTTGTCATGTGTGTGATCACTATTTTGGTGAACCACGACATAGCAGCGGAAGTCATCGCATTTATCGAACGTCCTGGCCAGGTGATCCGCGGGTGAATATCTAGGATGACCGAGGACAGGCCAGGACTTATCAAGTGCGACAAGTCCTAAAGGCCATCGATCGACTGGAGAAACAGCATGGTTCTTGAGCAAGATCGTTATGCGTATAGGGTAACGTGGTCTGAAGAAGACAGGGAATATGTCGGGCTTTGCGCAGAGTTTCCGAGCCTGAGCTGGCTGGCCGGGACACCGGAAGAGACACTGCACGGTATCCGTGAGATGGTAGCCATGGTGACTTATGATCTGCGGTCAAGCGGCGAGCCAATCCCGGAGCCGATCGCTCTGCGCCGGTTCAGCGGCCGGTTCCTGGTGCGCATTCCGCCGGAACTGCACCGACAACTGGCCCTGGAAGCGGCTGAGGCGGGAGTGAGCCTTAACCGGCTGGCCAGCGCCAGATTGGTTAGGTCGGAACCGTCGTAGCCCAATGAGGTAGCGACCCGTAAGAGACCTACGGGGTTTCACTTAGCTCCCCAGCCCGGCATCCCGCGCCTTCACAATCGCCTGAGCGCGGTCGGCCACCTGCAATTTGCTGAAGATGTTGGAGATGTGGTTGCTGACGGTCTTGCCGCTGATGTGCAGGCGGTCGGCGATCTCCTGATTGTTCCGGCCTTGTGCGATGAGGGCCAATACCTCGCGTTCGCGCTCGGTGAGGTCAGGGAAGGGAGAAACGGCGGCATCCCTGGTCGCGCCGCGCTGGAAGAAGGCGGTCAGGCGGCCGGCAATGGCCGGGCCGAATAGGGCGTGTCCCTCGGCCACCGCCAGCACCGTTCGCAGCACTTCCGCCTTATCCGCCCCCTTGAGGATGTAGCCGCGCGCCCCGGCGCACATGGCGGCAAAGAGCGAGTCGTCATCCTCTAGCATGGTGAGCATGATGATGCCGATTTGCGGATGGTCGGCCAGGATGCGGCGGGTGGCTTCAATGCCGTTCATGTCAGGCATCATGATGTCCATCAGAATGACATCCGGCGACAGCGCCTCGGCCTGGGCGATGGTTTCCGCGCCGCTGCTGGCTTCGCCGGCGACGGCTGTATTCGCCGCCCCACTCAATAAGGCGGTCAGCCCTTCCCGGAAAAGTTTATGGTCGTCCGCCACCAGAATCCGAATTGTCTGCGTCATCTCGCCTCTGCGTCCGCTGTAACGTCATTGCCCGCCGCCGGCTCTTTACCACCGGCCGACGTCTGGTTGATCTTCGTCAGGGGCAGAGTGGCGACGACCAATACACCGCCGCCCTCGGCCGATTCGACGGCAAATTCGCCCCCCAGCTCTTCGGCGCGCTCGCGCATGGAGGCCAGCCCTACGCCGGGTCGCAGCTCGGCCGGCAGCCCCCGTCCGTCATCAGCGATGACGATACGCAGGCTGTCCTGGGCGACGGTCAGCCGGATATCCGCGTGATGCGCCTGGGCGTGGCGGACGACGTTGGTGATGCCTTCCAGCGCAATGCGGTAAGCGGCGACCTCGACGGCCGCCGGCAGAGGAGGCAGCGGCTCAGGTACGGCCGTTACCTTCACCCTCAATCCGTTGTTGTCCGGGACTAACTGGCTGACGTGGATGCGCAGGGCGGCGAGCAGGCCTAATTCATCCAGCGACGGCGGGCGCAGGGCGTAGACCAGCCGGCGGATGTCGGCGATGAGCGCCTGGTTCTGCGATTTCAGGGATTCCAGCAGCGTGGCGGCGGCGAGAGGGTCCGCCTCCAACAGCTCCAGAGCGGTGTCCAGGGCAAAGGTCTGGCTGGCCAGGCTGGGGCCCAATTCGTCGTGCAGGTCGCGGCGGATACGGCGGCGCTCCTCTTCGCGGGCCAGCACCAGCCGTTCGCGGGAGCGTTGCAGGGCGGAGGTTAATCGTTCAGCGTAAGCGGCGGCTCCGGCCTGCCCGGCGATGTCCGCCAGCAGCTGCCGCTCGCGGTTGGTGAAAGGTTCTTGCGGCGAGCGGGGGGCAACGATGAGCCAGCCGACCCGCTCTCCTTGATGCAGAAGCGGCCATTCCTCGACTATGGTCGCGGATTGGCCAGTAGAGGCGACCGTACGCCGCTCGCCGTCAGCCGTTTCCAGGGCGACGGCCGCGTAGGGCAGCTTGAGCGTCCGGCAAATAGTGGCGGTGATTACAGGCAGGGTTTCGCCGGGCACGGCCGTCTCCTGCAACTGCCGGCCCAATTGCGATAACACCTTGTACGGGTTGTCGCGGTCGCCATAGAGCAGGCGATTCGCGCCGCTCTGCAGACGGTTGCGAATGGGCTGGAACAATACGGCAATGAGGCCGGTCGCCAGCAAGGAGATGAGTAGGCTATTTTGGGAATGGAAGAGCAGCCCCGCGCCGCCCACGAAAAGCACGTAAGTGGCCGTGATCAACACCGTCAGCCCGCCGTAGACCAGCGCTCGGTTAACCAGAATGTCCAGGTTGTAGAGACCATCTCGCAAAACGGCGACCGACAGGGCGACGACGAAGGAGATGCTGGCGACCGTTATCGCCAGCGAGATGATGAGCGTCGCCAACAGATCCCGGGGAGCCGGCGGGCGCGTCGGCGCCACAGCATTAGGCGCAATGAGAACCCCGGCGAAGATGATCAGCACAAAAGCGGCGAACGAGGCGATGATCCAACGGACATGCCGGCGCGCTACGGCATCGGACAGTCGCCGATAGCGGTACACTTGCGCCCCCAGGCCAATGCCCAGATAGATCAGGGACAAGACGGTAAGCAGTTCGGGCGCAAGAGGCATCCCGGCTGATTCCCATACCATCGGCAGGAGCATAAGCAGCAGCAGCCAGCGAGACCAGGAAGGGACAAAGCGGCCGTCGGGAAAGATGTAGAGGAGCGCGCCAAAGGCCACAAACGCCATGCCGCTAAGAAACTCGAACGGCTGCTCCAGTACGGGCCATTTACTGTATAGGATGAAGGTGACCGGGCCGCCAATGCGCGTGGCTATCAGCACCAGCGACACCCCCAGGAAGGCGCCGAACCAGTCTCGCTTATGCCGGAAGAGGATCACGCCGGCCACGCCATAAGTTGTGACCAGCGCCAGCTCCATGCCAAAGGTCATCCAGGCAAAGGCGGAGGGGGAGATGCCCAGGCCGGCCGAAGCTGTGCGGATGGCCTCGCCTGTCATGACCTCGTGCCAATTATACACGGCATCCAGGTCGGTGAAGATGGTCTGCACATAGAACAAGGCCCCCAGCAGCCAGCTGCCCCACAACAGGAAGATGGCCAGCCAGGCGACGGCCATGCCCAGCCGGAGCGCGCCGGATTGGGGCAAGGCGCGGCTTGCGCCGGCGACGCTTTCTCCACCTATAGAGATGGTGAGCGGTGGTCTAGCCATTGGTAATCTTGCACCCTGGTGGTGTAGTGTACCACGTCATTCCGGTTCCGTGGGGTGGTCACTTTGTGACCACGGCCCCAGTCTGGCCAATCAGTCCGCAGCCTGATAGCTGCCGGCGGCTGCCTGCTTTTCGGCGACCATGGCCCGCGCCCGGCCATTGGCCAGCGAGTAGCAGATGCCCATGATGGCCAGCCCGTTCAGGACGTGCAGGGCGCGGATGGCTGGGCTGAATGCTGGAATGTAAACGAACATCCCCTGCATGAAGAACATCACGGGCACCAGCACGGAAAACCCGACGTTCAATTTGCTGCTGTGGCAGAGCAGAGAGCAGAGCAGCAGGGCCAGTGAAACCAGGAAGAGGATGCGGCCGAATGCGCCGTGCGTCGCCGCGCTCTCGCCGGCAAAGACGGACAGGCCAACCAGATATAGGGCCACGAAGCCGCCCAGGAAGATTAGCCAGGCCAGGCCGGTGTGAATACGAGCTGCGATTTGTCTCATGATCAATCTCCTTTCATTTGGATATATGTGGAACACAACGACCGATAGGCACGTAGGTGCGGCGCGCTCGCCTGACAGCGGCGAACAACAGGGCGCCGATCGCGCTGACCAGCAGCGCCGGCAGCCGGAGCGCGGGAGCACCCGCGGCGTCGAGGCCGGTCAAGATCACATCCGTTACCTCATCCAACGTCAACCTGGTTACGAAAGCGTCGGCCCAACCCGGGCTATTGTACGAGGTATCGAAGGCGCCGGGAGTGGTCGGGAAGTCGAATGAGGAAGTGTCGCCGCTGATGGTAGCCACGCCACTGCTGTGCATATCCAGGCTCGTAGCACCCTCAGAGTCGCTGCCGCCGATGAAAGTGCCATACTGCATATTGCTGCCGTCGGCGCTCAGGCGGGTGATGAAGGCATCGCTCGCCCCGTTGTGGCTGGCGTCATATGCGTTGGGCGTGGTCGGGAAGTCAGACGAATAGGTGCCGCCGGCGACAATGGTGTTGCCCGCCGCGTCCACGACCGCGTCAGAGCCGTTGTCGTCGTCAGCCCCGCCCAGGAAAGTGCTGAAGAGTAGAGCGCTGCCGTCCGGGTTCAGACGGGCGACAACCGCGTCATAGGAACCGCCGTTGAAAGTGGTATCAAACGCGCCGGGTGTGGTCGGGAAGTCAGCGGATTCCGCGGTTCCGGCGAGAGTGATGTTGCCGGACGGGTCCACCGTCAGAGAGTAGCCCCATTCGGAGGCGGTTCCACCCAGGAAGCTGCCGTATATCAGGACGCTGCCGTCCGAGCTGAGTTGGGCCAGAAACATGTCCGCGGCGCCGTTATGACTGGTATCGAACGCCCCGGAGGTGGTCGGGAACTCAGGAGAGAGGGTCGCGCCGGTGATGGTGATCGAGTCGTCGGCGGCAACAATAGCGGAGTTAGCGCCCTCATAGTCACTCCCGCCCATAAAGGTGCTGAAGATTAGGGCGCTGCCATCCGGGCTAAGCCTGGTCACATAAGCGTCCGATAGGCCATTGTGACTGGAATCATAGGCGCCGGGGGTGGTCGGGAAGTCGGAGGATTCCGTCTGGTTTGCCACATAGGCGCTGCCGTCATCCCCTAAGGCCAGGCCGTCAAAGGCATAGTCACCGCTGCTCCCACCCAGGTAGGTGCTGTAGATCAAGTCGCTGCCGTCGGCGCTCAAGCGGGTAATGAAGGCGTCGCCGGAGCCATCCGTGCTATTCAGGTTGGTATCATAGGCTCCCGGCGTGGTCGGGAAGTTGGTGGAGCTGGTATTCCCGGTAACAGTGGCATTGCCAGCCGCGTCTACCACCACGTCGCCGCCGTTATCAAACCAGTCGCCTCCCAGATAAGTGCTGTAGACCAGGGCGCCGCCGTCAGCGCTGAGGCGAGAGACGTAGGCGTCCCAGAAACCGCCATTGTGATCCTGACTAAATGCGCCGGGGGTGGTTGGGAAATCCAGGGAATAGGTGCTACCCGTGACGGTAGCATTGCCGGCCGCGTCTACGACCATGCCGGTGGCGATGTCAATGTGGTCGCCACCCAGGTAAGTGCTGTAGATCAGGTCGCTGCCTTGTGGTGAATCCGGCAGAGTCTGGCCGGAAACCTGCGTGACAAAGGGGGCCGTGATCATGTTCCCGTTGATGGCGGCAATCAGGCCGTCCGTCTTTATTGGCTTGCCGGCGGCGCTGACTACCGGCAGCAGAGGCAAATAGAATTCGCCGGCGGCCGTGCCGATGCGCAGCAGCCCACCATCCAGCGCCAGGTCTTCCGCCCCGTCAATCTGCCATTGCACGCCTTCCAGCGCGCTCCGGCAGTCGCCCGCCCGGCAGACCAACCGCATGAACGGCTGCGCCCCGTCGCCGCTCACTTCCAGGTCCAGGCCCGGATATAGCTCCCGGTAGCGCACCCCGCCCCAGACCGGCACATCCGGGCGCCACTCGTCCGGGCCGCTGCCGGTGAAGTAGGAGACCGTGGTGGAAGAGGGGGCGAACGCTTCCAGATTCGGGGCTGGGTCAGCGCCGGGGAAGCTGAGGCGGATGTTCACGCCGCCGAGCGCCTCCGGCATCGCGGGACGGCGCAGGTCACCGTCCGGGCCGGGACGGCGAGAGGCCGGGTCGTTCTCCGCCGGTTCCAGCAGCGTGATCCAGATGGCGTCGTCGGCCAGCCAGAGCGCCCCCTGTCCGCCGCGCGCCTGGAAGCGGGCGCCCTCCGCAAACTGGCCCACATTCTCAACCAACATGACCTCCGATCCCCCAGAGGTGTGCGCCGGCTGCGGCTGCCCGGCTTCCGCCGCGGCCCGAGCTTGCCCAGCTTTTCCCGGCAAGACCCCGGCCAGAACCACTGCCGCGATTGCCAACAGAAAGAGTAACAATCTGCTCTGAAATCCTGATGTCTTCATCTGAATCCCCTCCAGTTGAACTGGTTCTGAATCTCTGCCGATGCGGGCGGCGCGAATGCTCGCTCCACCACAATGCGCAGATTAACATTCCCGCTCTCCCACTGTCATGGGGGCTGGCTTCTACTTGAGCCGGGGAAAATTGCCCGGCAGGGCGGGAAGCTGCGGCAAGCCGGTTCAAGCCGGGCAAGAAGTCAAGGTCGAACGGAAGCGAATAGGAAAGACAGCCCTGGGCAAGTTGAGAGTAAGCGCTGCGGGGAAGGCTCAGAACAGTGGAGAGGTAACGAAAAAGGCCACAGACTTCGATGCTGTGGCCTTTTCCGACTGAGGGACGTGGATTCGAACCACGACTGACGGAGTCAGAGTCCGCTGTTCTACCGTTAAACTATCCCTCAATAGCATGCGAATTGTAACATGGCCCACCTGGGCCGGCAAACTACCGGCGCGCGCCGCCGGCCCCAATCACCCCTCCGGCGCAATCCGAATTGGGATGTACACTGTGTCGCCGCTGCCGTCGCGGCGCTGGAGGCGTTGGCCGGATTGGGGATCGTACAGGCCGACGGCAATCTGGTAATCGCCCGGCGGCAGGTCTGCCGGCAGCAGTAGCGTGTGCGCATCGTCAATCACATCGCCGGCCCGCCATAGCGACGTCGGATAGTAGCCGTTCACCGGCGGGCTGTCTGCCCCGGCCAACTGCTGCCCGACGGCATCCAGCAGGTGCACAAAGACAGTATAGTCCCGGTCCGGCGTCTGCTCCGCCTGCCAGTATAGGGTAAGCTGCAGGCTCCGGCCCGGGGCCGGTTCGGCAGGGGACAGAGAGTAGCCCTGCAGGGAGATGCCTTCCGCCAGTCCCACTCCCAGGTTGCGAACCGGCGGTAGGTTTTGCGCACTGTCCAGAAGGGCCTCTCCCACAATCAGCAGTTCGACCGGCGTGCCGTCCGGCCCGGCAGCCAGCAAATCCCGGTCACTTTCCGGATCGTAGACGCTGACCCGCAGGCGCAGGAGCGCCGGTGCGTCCGCTTCATCTCGCGGAAAGAGCGTGTAATCATCGCGCCAGATCTGGCCGGGTTCCCATTGGGAGGTTGGCACCATGCCGGCGGCCGGGTGGCGGTTCACGTGGGCTGCCGGCGCCAGTTCCCGCCCCAGCAGGCTGACCGCCGTCAGGAAATCGCCGGGCATGGGTTGAACGGCCTGCCAGTACAACGTCACTGCCACCGGCCCAACCCCTCCGGGTGTGACTCGCTGCTCGGGCGCAATCTGCACCCCAACCAGACGCAGGTATTCCTCCCCGTCCGACGAAAACGTGATCGGCCCGAAAGCAGCCTGCGCCGGAACGGCAGCTTCCGGCGATGGTTGGGCGTAGGCCGGGCGGATAACGGTCCAGGGCAGGAGTAAGGCAATGATCAGCAGCCCGACCGCCAGCGCCGGCGCGACCCGCTTCCGCCACCGGTCCGGCAAAGGCAGAAGCCACCCCATTGCCAAGAGCGCGTTAATGGCGGCGATGGCCGGAAAGAGCAGCCGGCCCTGAAAGGACGCGGCAAAGAGATTCCAGCGGACCAACAGCAGAAAGACGAGCAGCGACCAGGCCGGCAAGAGCCAAAGACCACTATCGATCAGCAAGCGCCGCCAGCCGGCCCGCCGTTGCCCGAGCGACACCGCCAGACCGGTAAGACCAAGCAGGGCGAAGGTGTTCAGCAGGAGGTAGACCCACTCCGGCGCGGCCACGTTGACGCCGCCAAAGAGCGCCCAAAAGCTGCGATAAAGCGTACCCAGTTCGCCGACCCAGTCCGCCACACTGGGCAAGCCTTCGCGCTGATCCTGCACAGCGAGAAACACATTCAGCGCGGTCGGGTCGCCGTATAGTTGCAGGTTACGCCAGAACCAGCCGGCGACAAGCAGCAGCGCCGGCAGGACAATCCACAGCGCGCCCCACAACAGCGTGCGCCAGGAGCGTTGCCGGTAGGCCAGTGCGGCGATGGCCAGCAGAGTCAATCCCAGCAGGCCACCCAGGCTCAGCTTGGTCAACAGCCCCAATCCTAGGACGACGCCTAACAACAGGTAGCGGCTCCATTGGCGGCGCGGGTCGGGCGGGTCGGGCGCGTCGCGCCACAAGCGCACCAGCCAGTAAAGGCCCAGGCTGCCCAGGAAGATCGCCATCGAGTCGTTATTCACCGCCGCGTGAACAAAAATGAACATGGGGTTGAAGGCAGTGAGCGCCGCCGCCAGCAGGCCGACCGTTCCACCGGCTAACAACGCGCCCAATCGCGCCGTAATCAGCACGGTGCCCAGCCCGAACAGCAGAGAAGCCAGCCGGATCACGTAAATGGCCAGCACGGAACCGCTCCAGGGAAAGGCTTCCGTCTCCGGCCGGTGGATGATCAGGTTCTTGTTGCCCGTCTGGTTGGGATCACCCACGAAGGCATACTGGTTCACCCAATGCAGGGCAGGCAGATCGCTGGTGTCGATCGGCCAGGTTAGCGCCGCCATCGCCAGGTAATAGAGCGGAGGCTGGGCGGCTTCCTGCAGCCACCGGCCCGGCGCGTCCGGCTCCAGCACCGGCAGGCTGCCGGTCGTCTGAATGTGCTGCACCACCGGGTAATGCTTGTACTCGTCCGAGGCTTCCAGCGGCGGCGTGGCCAGCGCGTAGATGATCCCCAGGAGCAGGTAAGCGATCGCAATCAGGGTCAACCCGCGCCGCTGCCGGGCGGTAAGCGGTTCAGCAGGAGTAATAGTTGACTCACTCAACGGTCAGCCATCCTACCAGGAACCCATCCCCCGGCCGGCGCTGCCCCTCCACTGTCAGCGGCAAGCGCCCGTCCACGTGATACATGCCCATCGTGATCGGATAGCGACCGGGTGGGAGATCCGCCGGCACGGTGAGCGCGTATTCATCGACAATCACTTCTCCCGTCTCCCACAGGGTGGTCGGATAATACCCGTGCAGCGGCTGGGCATCCGCTGTGGCGACCGGCGGACTGCTGCTGTCACCCAGATGAACAAAGGTGGTCAGCATTTGCCCGGGCGGGCTGATCACACGCCATGTCGGCGAGATATGCACTGTCTCGCCTGCTCTGACCGTCTCCGGCGTGAAGGAGACTTTCACCAGCTCGATCGCATCCCCGAGTTGCGCCACCGCCTGCTCCGGGACAGCCGGCCGGCCGGGTGGACCTACCTTGACTATGCCGGCGACAACCGGCTCCGCGCCGTCGACCAGGCGCACCTGCACGGCAACGGCTGCCGGCGTCTCCATGTCCGCGTCCATCTGCAGGCCGATGTGGTCGGCTACAATTGCGCCGGCCGGCCACAGGTTAGCCGGATAAACCCCTCCGCCGTGATAGCTCTGCAACTTCCCGACAAGGTCGTGTTCGCGCCCAAATAGCTCAATCACCAGCTCCGGCGCTGCGTTCGGGGCGTCCGAAAGCGCCTCAGTCGCGCGCCAGTACAGGGTCAACCACACCTGCCCACCCGGCAACGCCTCCGCCGTTTCCATCCGGGCGGCAACCAGTTCCAGGTCGTGTCCCATCGGCCTGTCAAGCCGGGCCGCTTCCGGCGGTAGCTGCGCTTCGGTTGCCGGTAGCGGCGCGGCATAGGCCGCCGGGATCACGAAAAGCAGACAATAGACGGTCGTGACCAGCGCCAGCAAAGCCGCCGCCAACAGCACGATCCGTCGCCGGTACATGGTCAGGCCGTAGGCCAGCCCGAGTGAGAGCGGGATCAAAGCCGGAAAGAGCAGCCGCCCTTGCGCTGCCGGCGTGCGCAGCATGAACATCACCAGCCCAGCGTACACTCCGACTGTCCACAGCGCCAGGAGCAACGCCGGCAGCCAGCTTGCGTGCAGGAGTTGCGCGACCGGCCCCCTGTCCTTCAGGGAGGAAGGAGGGTCGTTTCCCGCGCCGGCTCTGATTCTGCGCCACAGCGCAAGCAGCATCCCGCCGATTGCCGTCACGATCAGTCCATTCCAGACAAGATACACCCAGGCAGGCGGCGCGATGTTCATCCAGCCGAAGACAGCGAATAGGGAGCGCCACAGGCCGCCGCTCTCGCCGAGCACCTGCCGGAGCGAGTAGCCGCGGTCGCCGCCGGCCAATTGCACGAATTGATTGGTAGCGGTCACATCGCCGTACAGACCGTAGTTACGCCACAATAGCCAGCCGCCAATGACCACTGCCGGGAGTAACGACCAGCCCAGGTTTCTGAGTGCGAGCCGCACGAAGCGTGACAGGGGGGCAAGGCGCTCCAAGCGGTCACTGGCGTCGCGCAGCGCCAGCAGGACGAGCCAGCCGGCGGCAAAGAGCAGCAAAAGCAGACCGGCTGTCTTGCTCAGGATCGCCAGCCCCAACGTGACGCCGAGCAATATCAGCCTCAGCCGGTTACTCTCCCGATACCAGAGATAGAGCAATTGCCACAGCGCCGCCGCGCAGAAGAAGATGATCAGGGGGTCGTTGCTGATCGAGGCGTGCAGGAAGTTGTATTGCGGTAGAAATGCGACCAGCGCAGTGGCGGTGAGCGCGTGCTCCCGCTGATCGGGCCAGACGAGCCGGCTGCTGCCGTAGATGCACAACAGCGTCCCCGCACCGACCAGCGTGACAAAGACGCGCAGCAGGTGCGCCGCCAATGAGAAGCCGGACCAGGGCCAGCCCTCCGCCGGCGTATGCACGAAGGCATTGCGGTTGGTGGGCGCGGCGGCGTCCCCCAGGCGCACGAAGGGGTTGAACCATACCTGCTCCTTAGCACGCGCCGTGTCAACCGGGGAGATCAACAGCGCACCCAGCAAGTAGAACAGCGGCGGCTGCGCAGCCTCTTGCCCCATCCAGCCGTCCGGCGTAGCCGTTACCTGCGGCAACCGGCGGGTCTCGGCCACATACTGCACCGTGAAGTAGTGTAATTGCTCATCCGGCGCTTCAAACAGCGGATTGGCTACCCCATACCCGATGGTGATCGCCAGATAGAGCAACAAAATGGCAGTAAGCCAGGCTTTCGTATTCACCGGGCGCATCGCAGGGGCGGTCTCGCCAGGACTCATTCGCCGCTCCCCTCGGGCAACCATTCCTCCAGGAGCAGGCGGTCGCCCGGTTGCGACTCGCCCTCGACAGTGACCGGCAACCGGGAAAAGTCGGCAGGGTCATACAGGCCGACATAAAGCCGGTACACGCCGGAGGGCAGGTCCGGCGGCAGGGCCAGCCGGTAATTGTCTACAATCACTTCGCCGTCGCGCCAGCCAATGGTGGGGCGCAGCCCCTGGGCCGGCGCGCCGTCCGCCTGCGCCACAATCTCGCCGCCTTCATTGACCAGGTGCACAAAGACCGAGTAATTCTCCGGGATGGTGGCGCTGGCGGAGCGCCAGAATAGGGTTAGTGACAGCACGCCCGGCTCCTCGGTCAGCTCGTAACCGTGCAGTTCAATCAGAGCCGGCTGACCAAAATCAGCCCTCAGCGGCGTTTCGATATCCGGCAGCTCGGTCACGGTGGGCCAGGCCCCGACTTCGACCGCCTCATCCAGTACAATGCTGCGGCCGATCGCCTGTTCGCCGGAGGGATCGCGCAACGTTAGCCGCAGCCGGTACTCCCCCGGCGGAATCGAGCCGGAGAGCACCAGCGGCGCTCGCCCTTGGAGCAACTCGCCGGGCTGCCAGGCTGTCGGCGGGTAATCCGCTCGCGTAGGCGGACTGGCAAACGAGACCATGACCTCCCCTTCCTGGTCAAGCAGTTCGACCTGTACCACAAAATCCGTCGCCGGCGTCTCATGAACCTGCCAGAACAGCTCCAACGGGGCCAGATGCCCCGGTAGGATGGCGCTCTCCGGCAGTTTGTACCCCAGCAATGTTACCGGACCCAGGCGGCTGGGCTGGGTAGTGTACGCCGGCAGTTGGGCGGGATCATCGCCCGCCAAAACCTGCACCGAGCCGATGTAAGCGTCCACACCGCCGGCGGAGACAGGCAACGGCTGCAGATCGCTGCCTAATGCTCGGAGCCGGAGCTGGTATTCGCCGGGCGGCAAGCCGCCCGGCAGCGCCAACGCGTGATCGTAGCGCAGCAGCGCATCCTCAGGCCAGTCTACCGGCGGGAACCTGCGCCAGAGCAGGCCGTCTGCCTGCCCCCACACTTCTCCGCCTTCGTCGATAAGGCGGAATGACAGCGTGTAGTTGCCCGGCTCAGGTTCCAGGCGAGAAAGATAAAGCACGGGCCAGGCCGTCTCGCCGGCGATCAGCGCTGACGGCAGTGAGAAACCGCTCAGCCGAAAATCGCGGCCAAAAGTGACGTCCAGTGGAGTAACGCCTTCCGGCAAATCGGCAACCGACGGCTCCGGCGTGTACCCGTTCAGCGCCACGCGCAGCCACAGGCCGGCGTATTGCAGGTCGGCAAAGCGAGGCCAGTTGCTGTCTGCCCAACGCCGGAGCGTGTCTTCCGGGAAGCCGGTGCGCGGCGTCGGTTGCACCAGGAACCAGAGCCGTTCCGGCCCATCGCCGGCGGCGACCAGTTCAGCAATGGCGGCGTCCACATCCTGTTGCCAGAGCGGCGGGATCGCCGTCACCGGCGCGGCGCCGTCATAATAATGCTCGAACGTAAACTGGATGAGCGTATCATGTAGGACGATCAGATCATTGGCCGTTGCATGCTGATTTAGAAATTCGGCTGCCCCGCGTACGTCGTCTTTGGCCAGCGCCGGGTCGTGGTACTGTACCCACAGCCATTGCCCCTGGCTAATCAGCAGGAACAGGCCAAGCAGCCAGCCCACGAACCGCAGACGACCCGGCCACAGCAGTACCCCACAGGCCACAAGGATCAGGAAGGGGGGCAGGCCGATCAGCACGTGCCGGGGGCCATTGTAAAGCGGGTTGAGCTGTGACAGCAGCAGCAATATGACCAGCGGAAAGGCGGCGTAGCCAAGGACGAGCCAGGCAGCCGCCCATTGCCGGCACCGGAACAACAACCCCAACCCGGCCAGCGCCGTCAACGCGACCGGCAGCACCCGCCACAACGGCTGCCCCAGGCTGGGGCTGATGCCCACCGCATAGGCGTTCAGCGCCTGGCGCATAACCACGCCGGGCGGCAGCAGGGCGAAGTCAATCTGCTGTCCGGCCCGAAAGCGCCCTAACGCAACCGGTAAAATCGGCAACGTGATCAGCAGCAACAACGCCGCCAGAACGACCAACCACAGCGGCGGTCGCCAGCGTCGCCAGACAAAGGCCAGCGCCAGGGCTAGTGCGCCGTAAGCCATGACGAAGAAGCCGAAATAATGCGTGTAGATACCGAGTAGGCCGGCGCCCGCCCACAGGACGAGCCAGCGCCGCCCACCGGCCGTACCGACTCCCTGTCGCCCCGCCGGTATGAGGTAGCGGAAAAGCCCGTAGACCGAGAATAGATTGAGCAGCACCAGCGGCGCGTAGTTGCGCAGCTCCTGCGACATCCAGATGTGAAAGGGGGAGATCGCCAGCAGGAAGGCGGCTCCTAACCCGACCAGCAGGCCGCTTGACCGCGGGCTGCCGACCAGCCGGCCCAGCCGGTAGAGCAGGGGCACGGAGAGGAGGCCGGCGAGCACGGAGACATAGCGCAGCACGAAAACCGAATCGCCCGCCACCCGTTGCCAGAGGTTCAGCAGCAGGAAGTAGAAAGGTGGGTTGGTGTCGCGGGTGGCAATGCCGTCCACAACAATCGTGTTCTGGAAGAGTTCACCCAGGGATAATCGCGCCCGGTAGAGGCTCAGCCCTTCGTCAGACCACATAGATTGCGCGTCCAGTAGATAGACGCGCAATACGAAGGCCAGCAGGGTCACCAGACAGATGAGCGGGAACTCCCAACCCTTGAGACGTGGGGGAAGGCCGGCGTTCACTCGCGGACCTCGATAGCACCCAGGTTGCGTTCGCCGCCGAAACGTTGGCCGGTGTTGAGATCGTAAAGGCCCACAACCAGCGTGTATCGCCCGGCAGGAAGATCAGCCGGCAGAACCACCCGGCGTTCGTCGGTGATTATTTCTCCTGTCCGCCACCAGGAAGTCGGGTACCAGCCGGCGAGCGGCGGGCCGTCCGCCTGCGCCGCGTTATCGCCGGCCTCGTCTCGCAGGTGCACGAACGTCTGATAGTCGGCGCTAACCGGCTTGCTAACGCCCCACTGCAAGACCAACTCATGACTGCCGCCCGCCTGCCAGGGAGACGGATCGATCTGAGCGTTCAGCAACTGGATGGCGTCCCCTCCGGCTAGCGAGATCATTTCAACATTCGGTGTCGCCAGACGTACCCGGCCAATGAACGTGGTCGTCAGCGGGTTGCCGTCGCGATCCACCGCCGGCAACCGGGAATCTGTGGCATCATCCAGCAGCCCTACCTCTAACTGGTAGGCCAACGTCGCCGGCACCTGTTCGGTGCGGACCAGCACGCGGGTCAGGTCGCAATAGACATCCCCCGGCGTCCACAGGTCCGTGGAGCGCAGGCCCAGGCCGGGATATGTGCGCCGGTTGGCAACGAGCGCATTCTCCGGCCCGATGATATGCAAGAACACCGTGTAGGGCCTTTCGGTTTGAGCCAGCGCCCGCCAGCAGATGCGCACCGGCAGGGTCTGGTCATATTCCTCTGTGGTCACAATCTCGTCCAACAACGGCTCGAAGCTAAGTAGCTCGGCTACCGGCTGCCCGTCTGTATCCAGGAAGTGCCAGCCTAATTCGGGTTCAAGTTCCGCTACGGTAGCGGCGTCGGCCGGAGCCGGGGGTGTGAAATAGGGCGGTACAATCACAAGCGGCGCTGCGATGCCGAGCGATACCACCGCACCCACCGGCAGCCATAGTATGCGGCGGTGCAGCAGATGCCAACCGCCGGCTAACAGGACAGCTATCGCGCCGAGAGCCGGGAACATCAATCGCCCGTATGGCGCGCTCACCCGGCGCATCCAGCTCTCCAGAAAAAGCGCGGTCGCCAGGACCAGCAGAGCCAGCATGATGTGCAGGATCACCGGCCTTGTTACCCTGCGTTCCGGCCGACGCAGCCAACGCCACAGGCCGATCAGCAAACCGGTTACTGCCAACACCATGAAGAGCAGCAGGATGTTGAACACCCAGCCGGGGGGCCGGATCGTGCCCCAGCCCAGCCCAGCCCAATAGGAACGAAAGACCTCCAGCCAGCGGAGGTACGGGCTGGCCAGATCGGCGGGATCGCGGATGGCCCAGGTGGTGAAATCATGCGTACCCAGCCCCAGCGGCGAGCCGTACAACGCCCAGTTACGCAGGAACCACCAGCCGGCGACCAGGGCGGCGCTGAGGGCCAAGCCGCCGCCGGCAATCAGCAGCCGCTTTCGCTCCCCAGCCCCATCCGCCCGCAACCAGAGCCAGATCAGGCCGAGCGCCGCCGGCGCGACAAGGCCGGCGGCGCTCACCTTGGTCATGGTTGCCGACCCGATAAGCAGGCCGATCCCGATCCCCCGGCCGAGGCTTGCTCCCCGGCGCAACATCACTGCCAGTTGCCACAACGCCAGCGTACTCAGCGCCGCCGCCGGCACGTCATTGGACACGACCGTGCTGAGAAAAAGCACCTGCGGAGTGAAGGCCGCCAGGGTCGCCGCTGCCGGGGCCACGCCGGAGCCAGGCCATACCTCGCGGCCGAGCAGATAAATGCCGGCGATCAGTATCATGCCGAAGCACAGCGTGACCGCCCGCGCCAGGTAGAGCGACAGCCAGCCGCCGGTCAGCGGCCGGGCATCATCGGGATAGTGGATCACGCGATGATCGTTGTCTATGTTGTCGCGAGGAAAAGGGCCGATGAAGTAAGGGTTGGGCCGGTAAGGGGCCGGCGGATCGAAACCGACCAGGCGCGCCGGCAATGAGGCCAGCGCATAGTAGAGCGGCGGCTGCCCCGCTTCCTGCTCGATAGGCGTCTCCCAGGCGGCGTCGCCTTGCGGGGGAAGCGTTCCCTGCTCTACCAGCCACTGAATGTAGGCGAAATGTTGCGGTTCATCAGGCCCTTCATAAGCGGGAAATGTACGTCCATAGACAAGTGAAAGCAGCAGAAAGCAGGGCAACAGCACCACCAGCGGCCAATGCTGACGAAGCAGCGCGCGAGCGCGCCCGCCGGAATCGGGCGCCGGGCTCCCGCTCCCGCTCCCGTCTGCAATCTGCTGCTGCTTGTCGGCCATACAGAGGAGCGATTGTAATCCTGGCCGGAGCAAAAGCAACCGCCCACCGCTCCGCTCTCACCGTTTGTGAATTGTTGGACAAATTAGAATCGCTCAGGTAATATCCCTGGCGGTGACCGCCGTGTCAGCATAATTGGCGCATGCTTGTTATAATCCCCTTTGCTTACCATAAAGAGACACATTGGCGGGTTTCGCAGCATCCCCGGCGGTGGGGATACCGAAGCAGCGATTGCGCCCACCGCAGCGATCAATAGCGCGGGCGCCGATTCCTGAGAGACAGATTTTGGAGGTTGGTGAATGGCAACCCTTGCCCCTGATTTCAAGAACATCACAGACGCTCTCCTCAAGCAAATTGATGCGTTCCAGCCGGAGGTTAGGGCGCAGAGTGTCGGCAGTGTTGTGGCGGTGGGCGACGGTATCGCCCTGGCGGACGGCCTGGCGACTGTCGGCGCGAACGAGCTAGTCGAATTCAGCAACGGCGTCCGCGGCGTCGCCCTGAACCTGGAGCCGGATCGGGTGGGCATCGTCGTCATGGGCGACTACACCGGCATTGAAGAAGGCGACGAAGTGCGCGCCACCGGACTAATCGCCTCTGTGCCGGTGGGCGACGGCGTCATTGGCCGGGTCATTGACCCCCTCGGCAACCCGCTGGACGGCAAAGGGCCTATCCGCGCGGAAGCGGTGCGCCCATTGGAACGCATCGCCCCCGGCGTGATCGAACGTCGCGAGGTGGACACGCCGGTGCAAACGGGCGTGGTCGCCATTGACGCCATGACGCCCATCGGTCGCGGGCAACGCGAGCTGATCATCGGCGACCGGCAGACCGGCAAGACTGCCATTGCGCTGGACACAATCATCAACCAGAAGGGACAGAGCATGATCTGTATCTACGTTGCCGTCGGGCAGCGTATCGGGCAGTTGGCCCAGGTCGTCGCCACCCTGGAAGAACACGGAGCGATGGAATACACAGTAGTCGTCATCGCCGGCGCTTCTGACCCCGCCCCGCTGCAATACTTCGCTCCCTATTCCGGCTGCGCAATCGGCGAATTCTTCATGGACCGTGGGCAGGATGTGCTGGTGGTCTACGACGACCTTTCCAAGCACGCCTGGGCCTACCGTCAGATGTCCCTGGTTCTGCGGCGCCCGCCGGGCCGCGAGGCGTATCCGGGCGATATCTTCTCCCTCCACAGCCGGCTGCTTGAGCGCGCTGTGCGCCTGCGGGACGAATACGTGATCGTGCGCAAAGGCGCCGAGGTGACCGCCGCCAGTGAGGGCGTCACCGGCAAGCGTTACTACGGCAATCATGACCGGGCGAACGCACGGGCGGACCTGGAGAAGCTGGATAACCCCGACGACTACGAGATCAAGAAAGTGCCCGGCACCGGCGGATCGTTGACCGCTCTGCCGATTATCGAGACGTTGCTGGGCGACGTGTCGGCATATATTCCCACCAACGTCATTTCGATCACGGATGGGCAGATCTTCCTCGAGTCGGACCTTTTCAATGCCGGACAGCGACCGGCGATCAACACCGGCATCTCCGTCTCTCGCGTCGGCAGTTCCGCGCAGCGGCGGGCCATGCGCCGGGTTGCCGGCGGTCTGCGCTCCGATCTGGCTCAGTTTCGTGAGCTGGCCGCCTTCGCTCAGTTCGGCTCCGACCTGGACCCCGCCACACAACGCCAGCTCTCCCGCGGCGAGCGGCTGATGGAATTGCTCAAGCAGCCGCAATATGCACCCTATCCGCTGCACCACGAGGTCATGCTCATTTTTGCCGGCACTCGCGGTTTCCTGGACAAAGTTCCGGTTGATAAGGTTCGTACCTGGAGCACCGAGTTTCTGCGCTATGCGGATACGGCCTATCCGCAATTGCGTGAGTCCATTGAACGCACGCTGGATTTCTCGAACGAAACGGAAGAGACATTGCGACAGGCGCTCGATAGCTTCAACGCGAATTGGTCCGGTTAGCAGCGGCCTGCCGGGCCTCAGACAGGCGGCAAGGAGCATAGATGGCTACTGAAAGAGAGTTGAACAAGCGCATTCGCAGTATTGGTAACATTTCGCAAGTTACCAGTGCGCTGGCGGCGGTGTCAGCCTCGAAGGCGCGTAAGGCGCAACTGCAGGTCCTGGCGACCCGCGCCTATGCCGGCAAAGCGTTTGAGATCTTGCACAATGTCGCCTCCCAGCCGGGCATCGGCCAGACCGGGCATCCATTGCTGACTGTCCGCGCCGAGATCAAGAATGTGGCCCTGATTCTGGTCACCGGCGATCGCGGCCTGGCGGGAGCCTACAACGCCAACGTCGTCGCCCATACCGAGCGCTTCATTCGAGCCTTCCCGCAGCCGGTGCAGGTGATCACTATCGGGCGCAAAGGGCGAGACCTGATGGTTCGGCGGGGGTACAACGTCGTCGCTAGCTTCGACAACATACCTGATAGCCCCTCCATATTAGAGATCACGCCGATCAGCTCGTTGGTCATGGGTGACTACCTGGAGGGCAAAGTTGACGAGGTCTTTGTCGCCTTTACGGACTTTGTCAACCTGGTGACCCGCATCCCGCGAGTGAAGCAGTTGCTGCCCCTGAAACCGCTGGATTTTGAGGGGATGGCGATGGCCGAATACGTGCAGAGCGTAGACCTCTCCGGCGTGGCCGAGCGCGCCTATTCTTACGAGCCGTCGCCGGAATTGCTGCTGAACAGCATCGTCCCCCGTTTCACCGAGTTACAGCTATACCAGGTAATTCTGGAATCGCAGGCCAGCGAGCACAGCGCGCGCATGGTGGCCATGAACAACGCCACGGATAATGCGGGCATCCTGGTGGAGGAATTGACCCTGGCCCGCAACAAGGCGCGCCAGACGAGCATCACGAGTGAGATGCTGGATATCGTGGGCGGAGCGGAAGCGCTGGCGCGATGAGGTTTGAGATTTCTGCTGCGATGGTCGGCTTCGCACGTCGGTCCGACCACAGGCGCACTGCCGGTTGACTGATTACTGGAGGAAGTAATGGCCGTTGGAATTGTTAGAGCGATTCGTGGCGTGGTGCTGGATGTGGAATTCCCGGCAGGAGAATTGCCGGAGATTTATGAAGCGTTGGAGATCGAGCGCCCCGGCGGGCGCCTGGTGCTGGAGGTGCAGCAGCATCTCGGTGACAACATGGTGCGCACCGTGGCAATGGACACCGCCGACGGTCTGCCGCGAGGGGCCGCCGCTGTTGCCACAGGAGCCCCGATCAGAGTGCCCGTAGGCGAGCCGACGCTAGGCCGCATCTTCAACGTCATCGGCGAGGCGATCGACGGTCGCCCGACGCCCAAAGCGGATGTCTATTATCCGATCCATCGGGAGGCGCCGGAATTTCAGGAGCAGTCTACCCGTGTGGAGACCTTCGAGACCGGCATGAAAGTGGTCGACCTGATCGCGCCATTCATCAAGGGCGGCAAGACCGGCATCTACGGCGGCGCCGGCGTGGGCAAAACGGTCACTATTGCTGAGTTGATCCGCTCGGTCGCCCAGGAGCACGAAGGCGTCTCCATTTTCGCCGGCGTCGGCGAGCGCACCCGCGAAGGCACCGATCTCTACTACGAGATGATTGATTACGGCGTGCTCAACTCGGTGGCCATGGTCTTCGGCCAGATGAACGAGCCGCCCGGCGTGCGCTTGCGCGTGGCCCTGACCGGCCTCTGCCTGGCGGAGTATTTCCGCGACGAAGGGCGCGATGTATTGCTCTTCATTGACAACATCTTCCGCTACGTGCTCTCCGGTTCCGAGATGTCCGCCCTGTTGGGCCGGATGCCCAGCGCGGTGGGTTACCAGCCGACGCTGGCGGCGGAGATGGGCGCGCTGCAGGAGCGGATCACCTCCACCAAGACCGGCTCCATCACCTCCATGCAAGCCATTTACGTCCCCGCGGATGACTATTCCGACCCCGCGCCGGTGGTCACCTTCAACCACCTCGACGCCATCCTGACGCTGGAGCGCAGCGTCTTCGCCAAGGGTATCTTCCCGGCGGTGGATCCCCTTTCCTCCAGCAGCCGCGCGTTGCAGCCCGGCATCGTCGGTGAAGAACACTACCGCACAGCGAGTGAAGTGAAACAGGTGTTGCAGCGCTATAAGGACTTGCAGGATATCATCGCCATTCTCGGTATTGACGAGTTGAGCGAAGACGACAAGCTGCTGGTCGCCCGCGCCCGCAAGATCGAGCGCTTCCTTGGCCAGCCGATGTTTGTGGCTGAGAAGTTCCACGGCCTGAATGGGCAGTATGTGCCCATGCTTGAGACTGTTCGCGGCTTCCGCGAGATTCTAGACGGCAAGCATGACACCCTGCCCGAACAGGCGTTTTACATGGTCGGAACCATTGACCATGCGGTTGAAAAGGCCGAGCGCTTGCGCGCCGAAGCGTAAGCCCGCCTTCAAGAGGCAATAAAGCCATGCCCATCCATTGTGATATTGTGACCCAGGAACGTTCGGTTTTCAGCGGCGTGGTGGATTACGTCAGCTTACCCGGCTCCGAAGGGCGCATGGGTATTTTGCCCAACCACTCGGCGACATTGACCGCGCTCTCGTTCGGCGAAGTGATGGTCCGCCGCGAAGGCATAGAAGAATACTTCGCCGTGGGCGGCGGCTACGCTGAGATCCAGCCCGACAAGGTTGTGGTCCTGGCCGATTCCGCTGAACAGGCGGAGGAGATCGACCTGGAGCGTGCTGAAGAGGCGCGGGCGCGAGCCGCCAAAGCCATGGCGGAGGGTGTGCCGGAAGATCCCGCGCGCTATGCGCAGATCGAGGCGGCGCTGCGCCGGGCGCAGATTCGCATTGATGTTAGCCGGCGCAGGTCAAGCGGACACAGGCTGCGCGAATATCCCAGGTCATTGGGCGGCCAGCCTGAAGAAGAGCAATAGGCTACCAGATCGGGAGCGGCCGGATGGGCAATCCCTTCTATCCGCTCCCTTAATATGCAGGCAGACATAGTTGGGCGTTTTTACATCTCATATCGCCGTTGATCTGGGCACTGTCAGCGTCCTGGTATTTGTCCAGGGGCGCGGTATTGTCCTGCAGGAGCCATCGGTGGTGGCCATTCGCGACGACGGCAACAAGACCGTCATCGTCGAAGTAGGTCGCGCTGCCCGTGATATGTATGGGCGCACGCCGGAAGAGATCGAGGTGATGCGGCCGCTGCGCGACGGGGTGATCGCCGACTACTTTGTGACCGAAGCGATGCTGCGCTATTTCATCGAGAAGGTGGCCGGCCGGCTGAATCTGCGCAAGCCGGTGGTGATGATCAGCGTTCCATACGGCGTTACCAGCGTGGAACGGCGCGCCGTGCGCGAAGCCGGCCTGGCTGCCGGCGCGCGCGAAGTGCACCTGATCCCAGAGCCGCTGGCGGCGGCAATCGGCGCCGGCCTGCCCGTCGGCACGCCCACCGGCAACATGATCGTGGATATGGGCGGCGGCTCCACTGAGGCGGCGGTCGTGGCCATGAACGGCGTGGTCTGCGCGGAGTCGCTGCGCGTCGGCGGCGTCCACCTGGACGAGGCGATCATTAGCTACGTGCGCAAGAAGTTCAGCCTGATTATCGGGGAGCCGACCGCGGAAGAAATCAAGATCAAGATCGGGGCGGCGCGGGAACTGCCTGAGCGATTGGAGATGAATGTGCAGGGGCGAGATCAGGTCGCCGGCCTGCCGCGCACCATTACGATCACCTCCAGCGATGTCGCCGAAGCGATCCAGGAACCTCTGTCGGCTATCGTCAACGTGGTGCGCGCCCTGCTGGCCAAGACGCCGCCGGAGCTGGCCTCCGACATCATTGACCGGGGCATGGCGTTGGCCGGGGGAGGGGCGTTGCTACGCGAAATCGACGCCCTCCTGACCCAGGTGACCGGCGTCCCCGCTTACGTGGCCGACAACCCCATCGCCTGCACCGCCCTCGGCGCCGGTATGGCCCTGGCCGAACTCCCCGTTTTGCAGCGCAGCCTGAACCTGTAAGGCTACCGCACCCTCTGTTTTCCCGGAAACTTGATTGTGTGGCCTACCCGGAAACTGGAAGCAGAGTTTCCGGGAAAATGACCGAGCATCAGGCGTCGCTGTTCAAATAGTAGGTCATGTGCTGTAGCTGCACGACCGGGTCGCTGTATTGGACGTGCACGTCATCCGGCACCGAGAGGCTGAGCGGCGCGTAGTTCAGGATCGCTCTCACCCCGGCAGCGACCAGCGTGTCGGTGATCTCCTGCGCCGCGTCTGCCGGCACCGCCAGGATCACCACCTTTATACCTTCCTGGAAAATCGTCCCCTCCAGCTCAGAGATCGGCTGCACGGTCACCCCGTTGATCACCTGGCCGATCTTCTGCGGGTCATTGTCGAACAGCCAGCGAATGTGAAAGTCGTGCGAGGCGAAACGATGGTAATGGACCAGCGCGTGTCCCAGGTAGCCGGCTCCCACCAGCGCCACCGGCCAACCGCCCTCCAACCTCAAAATCTGGCGTAATTGCTCGATCAGGTAGTGGATGTGGTAGCCGGTCCCTTGCTTGCCGAACTCTCCGAAGTGCGAGAGGTCTTTGCGGATCTGGGCCGAGCTGATGCCCAGCTTTTCACCGAGCTCGTGGGACGAGGTGGTGACCTTGCTTTCCTCTGCCATGCGCGTCAGGGCGCGCAGATAAATGGGCAGCCGGCCGATCACAATATCGGGGATGTCGTTGGTCACAGCAAGCGCCTTCCTCTGGAAGCCTGGTTCATTCGTGGAACTTTTCACAATTTTAGCATATCGAGATCGGGGCGGCAATAGGGGTATAATAAGCACGCCGCCGCGCGAGACGCCCGGCTTTCACCATGCACATCGCCATCAACGCCTACTTCTGGAATCAAGCGCACACCGGCAGCGGCCAATATCTGCGCCGGCTGGTCTATCATCTCAACCGGCTGGTCTCTGACCTGGAGATCACGCTGGTCTATCCGCGCCCGCCGGGAAGTTCGCCGGCGCAGGATGTACCGCCCAGTGTGCGCGTGCTGGATACGCCCATCCTCGCCGGGCACGTGGGCAAGGTGTTGTTCGAGCAGATCGTTTTCCCGCGTGCCTGCCGGCAGGCCGGCGCGACCGTCGCCCACGTGCCGTATTGGGGGCCGGCGTTGCGCTCGCCGCTACCCCAGGCGAGCACTATCCACGACCTGACCCCCATTATCGTGCGGGAATATCGACGTGGAGGACGGGCGCGGCTTTACAACGCCCTGGTCTCGGCGGCAGCGCGGGGCGCCGATGCGGTCATTACCGACTCGCAAGCCAGTAAGGCTGACATCGTCCACCACTTGCAGATTCCGGCGGAGCGAATCACGCCCATCTATCTCGCCGCCGGCCCGCAATACACGCCGGATGCCGAGCTGTTGCTGGACCTGGCGATCCGCCGTAAATACGATCTGCCGGAGTCGTATGTCCTCTATTTGGGGGGCTTCGACGTACACAAGAATGTCAGCACGCTGCTGCTGGCCTATACCTACGTGGCCCAGGCAATGGGCGACGCCTATCCGCTGGTATTAGCCGGACGCCAACCGGCCGCCGACCAGCGGCAGCTGCCGGACTACAAGGATTACATCGAGCGACTGCAATTAACCGATTGGGTGCGCTGGATTGGCTTCGTGGACGAGGAGGACAAGCCGGCCCTTTATCGCGGGGCGGAGTGCTTTGTCTTTCCCAGCCGGTACGAGGGCTTCGGCCTGCCGCCGCTGGAAGCGATGGCCTGCGGCGTCCCGGTAGTCACCACCGACGCGGCCTCCTTGCCGGAAGTTGTGGGAGACGCCGCATTTACCGTGCCGCCGGACGCCGAGCGGGACATGGCGGGGGCAATCATCGCTGTTCTGGTGCAGGAACAACTGGCGGCGGAGCTGAAGCAGAAGGGATTGGCGCAGGCGGCGCGTTTCAGTTGGGAGAACACCGCCACAGAGACGTTGCTCGTCTACGATCAACTGGCGCGGACGGCGAGCCGCTGAGCTTGGCGCGCACTGGAATCCCACTATAATCCGCCGGTGATGCTGTTGCCGGCAGACATTCCCGCTGCCCATCTCGTTCCCCGGAGTCCGGCAGCATCCACAATCCAACCTGGCCCGTCTCCACTTGATTCGGGCCCAGACGCTTTCCCACGATCATAGGAGAACCCCACATGGTTGACATTCGCTTTGACACCTATTATCGCTATGATGCCATCACCGGCTTCCTTCACGCCTGGGCGGAGGAGTATCCCGGCCTGTGTCGCGTCTCCAGTCTCGGTAAGAGCTACGAGGGACGCGACATCTGGTTGATGACTGTGACCAACTTCGATAGCGGGCCGGACGACGAGAAGCCGGCCTTCTGGGTGGACGCCAACATCCACGCCACCGAAGTGTCGCCCTCCTCGGCGGCGCTGCATCTGATCCACACTTTGCTCAACGGCTACGGCCGGGACGAGAGAGTCACCTACGCTCTGGACAGCCGGGTCTTCTATATTGTGCCCCGGCTCAACCCGGACGGCGCGGAACTGGCCCTGGCGGATGTGCCTCGTTTCATCCGCAGCAGCACCCGGCCCTACCCGCGCACCGACGAGCTGGACGGCTTTGTGCAGGAGGACATTGATCGGGACGGGCGCATCCTACTGATGCGCATCAAGGACCCGCACGGGGCGTGGAAGTTACATCCCGAGGAGCCGCGGCTGATGATCCCCCGCGCCGGCGATGACCTGCCGGGCGGCGACTATTACCGGCTGCTGCCCGAAGGGCGCATCCGCAACTACGATGGAGCGATCATCAAGATGGCCCCGCCGGTGGAGGGATTGGACCTGAACCGCAATTTCCCTGTCCACTGGTCGCCGGAGCAAGGCGGCGCCGGCCCGTTTCCGACGAGCGAGCCGGAGATCCGGTTGGCGGTGCAGTTCATCACCGACCATCGGAACATCTGCGGCGCGATCGCCTTCCACACCTTCAGCGGCGTCCACCTGCGCCCGCCGACGATGGAGCCGGAAGACAAGATGAATACACAGGACCTGTTCACCTACAAACGCATTGGCGCCAAAGCGACCGAGCTGACCGGCTACCCGGCTGTCTCCGTGTTTCACGACTTCAAATACGACCCGAAGGACTACATCAAGGGCACTTTTGACGACTGGATGTACGAGTTTCAGGGAGTATACGCCTGGACGACTGAGATCTGGAGCATCCAGCAACAAGCCGGGATCAAGGATTACAAGTACATTGATTGGTTTCGGGAGCACCCGGCAGAACATGATTTGCAGATCTTGAAGTGGCTGGATGAGGAGCTGGACGGCGAAGGTTACGAAGAATGGCGCGAATTTGACCATCCTCAATTGGGCAAGGTGGAGCTGGGCGGCTGGCACACGTTCGTCACCTGGCGCAATCCGCCGTACCGAAAGCTGGAGAGAGAGATCGCACCGCTGACCGATTTCGCCATCTACCACTGCCTGATCTCCCCCAAACTGGAGGTCCACCAGTTGGCGACGGAATCCACCGGCGACGTCCATCACATCCGGCTGGTGTTGCACAACACCGGCTGGCTGCCGACCAACGTCACGGAGCAGGCGCTGAAGATGAAAGCCGTCCGCCCGTTGGAAGTGGATATTGAGTTGCCGGAGGGAGCGCGGTTGCTGGTGGGGGAGAAAAAGACAATGCTGGGGCAGTTGAAGGGCCGGGATCACAAAGGCTCGACCGCCATCTGGAACGCGGACAGCACCGATGAGCGGGTGAAGGTGGAATGGGTGGTGCAGGGGCCGGCGGGAAGCGTGGTGAAGATCGTCGCCACCCATGAGCGGGCCGGCGCGGTGCGCGCCGAGGTGACGCTGGGAGCCTGATACATTTGGCAGTTACAGGCCCGGCTGATGCATTCCGCGCAGCCGGGCCGGAACTGACCAATAGAGTCCGAAATCTCTCCGCTGGTAGTTTGTGTCGTTCTACCAGTTAATCCCGGGCCAAAGGAGACGCTCGATCATGCCCAAAACGGCATTGAACGCGGTCTCCTGTCCTGAATCTGTTCGGAACGGCTCGCCAGCAGCCGGCAACGCCTGTACCTCGCCAGCCTCAGCCGCATTACCGATCGGCGCGCCGGGTGAGATGCTGCAGCTACTCAGGACCAGATTCTCATTGATCAACGAGAAGCTCTGCGGCCCGGCCGGCACGTTCGCGCCGATGACGCGCACTGTCCACAAGCCGGCTGCGGCGTTGTCAATCACTACCTGCTCGACGACATTGAGATTATCCCGCTTCCCGGCGCGCCCCACTCGCCAGGAGGAGCGTTTGGCAGCCCGGTCAGGGCGTTCGCTGTCCAGGGTCCACGGACCATAGGCGAATTTGCCGTCCGGCGAGATCACTTCCAGGTCCAGATTGTTGATCAGGGCGGTGGCGGCATTGGGCGCGGCCGCCGCATCGTCCCAAACAAGCGTCACTCTTAGCGGGCCCGGCTGCGTCATTACAATCGTATAGGAGTCGGTCTCGCCGTTGGTCAATGAACCCGTAATGTGGTCGCGCACCAGGTCCACGCTTCGCTGGATGTCGATCACCCCGTACCCGGAGCTGTAGTCCGGGCCAAGATGAAGGAAGCCGGAACCAGGAACCACCAGATCGGTTGCCGCGTGGATCAGCAACGCTTTTGTCGTTGAGGGGAGCGGGTTGCCCTCGCTATCCCCGTCGAGCGGGCATGCGTCGCGGTACGCTTCCAGCAGCAGCGCGACAGCTCCGGAGACGGCCGGGGCAGCCATGGAGGTGCCGGTGCTGGAGCCATAGCCGCCTCCGGGAAGGGTGGATTCAATGCCACTCGCGCTGTCGGTCGCGCCGGCCGCCATCAATTCCGGCTTCAACCGGCCGTCGCCCACCGGCCCCCAGGAGCTGAAGCCGGTCATGCTGCCGTCGGCGGAATGTACGGCTCCGACGGTAATCACATTCTTGGCTGACTGCGGGCCGCCATGCACGGTCCGATAGGGGTCGCCGCACGCTCCTTGCTGATTGCCGGCGGCGAAGATGACCGGAATGGCGCGTCCATAAAGGCCGGTGATGATCCGATCGTAGTCTGAGGCGAAGCTGTCGTAGATGCCGTTGTAGGTGCAGCCGCCCATGGCCCAGGAGTTCTGCGACAGGTCGGCCCCGTATTGATTGATGGCGCTGTTATGATCCGTGTTTGCCATCCCCCATGTGTACGAGAGGATCTCCAGCCCCGGCGCCACACCCCGCCACTGATTTGGGTCGCCGCCGTTCGCGGCGCTACCCGTGCCGTCTCCACCCATCGTGCCGGCTACATGGGTGGCATGCGAGGTAACGGTGGCTGACTCCACGATAGTCACCCGACCGGTCAAGTCGGGATGCGCGGCGTCCACGCTGCCGCCATCCCACATGGCCGCCTGAACGCCAGAGCCGGACAGGTTATATAGCGGCCCCTGCACTGCGTCAGCTTCAATCAGCGCCCGCTGACCGTCGTTCAGCTCATGCATGGGCGGGGGAAGCTGGGCGATCCATTGTAGCTCGTCCTGCATTGCCAGGGATTGCACGGTGTTTAGCGGCACAATGGCCTGTAGCCGGGTCAACTCCGGGAAGGCCATTACGATCTCCCCACCATGGGACACGACCACCTCGCTCGCCCTCGCCAGCGAGATGTCGGCGAAGTAGTCAATCCATAACTCTACTTTTCCGTGGGACCGCAGCGCCCAATCGCCAATCTCGCCGGCGCGGAGAGCGGCGTCCAGCCGATCGCCCGGCTCCAGCGGCCCGATCCAGCGCACCATGCCGGTGGCCAGAAGCGGGTCCAGTTCAGCGGGGAGGGCGGCAATCCAGGAATTGTCCGGTATGTAAGTCAACAGCTCAACGCCGGCGTTGGCCAGGGTCTGGCGCTGTGCCGCGTCCGGCACACCATAAAACTGTATCAGTCCATGCCGGCCGTCAGTCACGGTGTTGCCCCCCGCCCTCAGCGCCGGGTCAATGCCGGGAGCGGGTAGGAAGGTGCGCGCATTGAGCCGGACTTCATAGCTCGTTACATCGGTGATCAACTCCTCGCTCGCCTGCAAGCCGGCGTTGCCGGCAAACAGGATCGCTAAGACGAGAGTGATCATCACCACTCGGGTAAGCGTTCTCATGAGTTGTTCTCTCCTCTTCCAAAGGCGAGTAGCGCGCAACAGAGACCTGGTAAGCAGAAGCCTCGGTCGCAGCGCCGGCGGTCAAATCATTTTTAATAGCGGTATGGAGTAGCTCAGTTCTTGCAGATTGGGAACATGCAAAAACGGTGGCCAACCGTTATTATGTGAACAATTTTCGTATGTTATGTGC
Source organism: uncultured Ardenticatenaceae bacterium (assembly GCA_964539885.1). GTDB lineage: Bacteria > Chloroflexota > Anaerolineae > Promineifilales > Promineifilaceae > JACKCB01. Next base: position 171,277 of record CAZIKT010000002.1, read on the forward strand.
AGTTGGAGGAGATGACTGCGGTACCGAACTGCCCGGCAGGGTTAGGAATTGTGTACTGCTGAGCTGTCGATTTCCGCCATATCCCCGCTCGCTCGGCTTTTGATAGCTTTTGAGAGCAAAACAGCGTTATAAAGCCCGCCGATGAAAACGACGCAGCGCGTGGCATAACCATGCACCGGCGATCCTCCCGTATAGCGGGTCTTTACAAATTGAGCCTGGCGCAGCGCGTGTTGGTGATTGCCGAGTGGGCGGGCCTGGATGAAGACGAGGAAGCGATCCTGCTGGGTCGAGGGCTTGCGCCGGAACAGGCGGACCTGATGATCGAGAACAGTATCGGCGTTCTGGGCATGCCCCTTGGCGTGGCGGCCAACTTCTTGATCAACGGGCGCGATTACCTGGTCCCGATGGCGGTGGAAGAGCCGAGCGTGCTGGCGGGAGCCAGCCTGGCGGCAAAACTGGTCCGGCAAGGCAGCGGCTTCTTCGCCAACGCCGACGAGCCGATGATGATCGGCCAGATCCAGCTCGTCGATGTGCCCGACCTGGAGGCGGCGAGCCGGGCGGTGTCGGCGCATAGGGCGCAACTGCTGGCGGCGGCGGACCGGGTGCGGCCCAGCTTCGTCCGGCGCGGTGGCGGGGCGCGAGACATTGAGATCCGCCCCTTGCCGGAGACGCCGGCCGGCCCGATGCTGCTGGTACACCTGCTTTATGACACGCGGGACGCAATGGGCGCGAATGTGATCAACACGGTCACGGAGGCACTGGTACCGATGATCGAGGAGCTGACCGGCGGGCGCGCTGTGCTGAGCATTCTTTCCAATCTGACGGATCGGCGACTGGCCTGGGCGCGCTGCACGTTGCCGGCGAGTTCCCTGGCGACGGCTAACATGCCCGGCGAGGAGGTCGCCGGTCGGATAGCGGCAGCGAGCGCGCTGGCCTACGTGGACCCCTATCGAGCGGCCACGCACAACAAGGGGATCATGAACGGCGTGGACGCGGTCTGCCTGGCGACGGGCAATGATTGGCGGGCCGTGGAAGCCGGGGCGCACGCCTATGCCGCGCGCGATGGGCAATATCGCGGTTTGTCCTGGTGGTGGGTCAACGAAGACGGCGACCTGGCCGGCGAGATGACCCTGCCGCTGGCGGTGGGTATCGTCGGCGGCGCGACGCGAGTGAATCCGACCGCGAAGGTGGCGCTGAAGATCCTGGCGGTGGCCTCGGCGGCGGAGTTGAGCGAGGTCATCGCGGCGGTCGGGCTGGCTCAGAACCTGGCAGCCTTGCGAGCGATGGTCACCACCGGCATCCAGGGCGGACACATGCGGCTGCACGCCCGGCAGGTGGCGATGGCAGCCGGGGCAAGCGGAACTGACGTAGAGGAGATAGCCGCCCAGATGGCGGCGGAGAAGAACATCAGCGGGCAGCGGGCAGAAGCACTGCTGCGCGAGCGAAACGGGATAAATTGACGCCCGGAGAGGGTCTAGTATCGCTCCGGCGATAACTTTGAAGATGAGGTAGATAAGTAGATGAGCGAATATCAGCACGAGTATCAGCCGGCGGACGGCGTGTTGCAGCCACAGATCAAGGTCGGGATCGCCGGGTATGGTGCGTATGTGCCGCGTTACCGGCTGCCGGCATCGGAAGTGTCGCGCATGTGGAGCGGCGGCAAGGGCGGCGCGCCTATCACAGAGAAGGCGGTCAGCGGGCTGGATGAGGATGTGGTGACCATGTCCATCGAAGCGGCGCGCAACGCCCTGGCGCGAGCGGGGATCGATCCGCGCGAGATTCGGGCGGTGTGGGTGGGCAGCGAAAGCCACCCGTACGCGGTGAAACCAACCAGCACCATCGTCGCCGAGGCGATTGGGGCGGTACCGCATACGCAGGCGGCAGACTGGGAGTTCGCCTGCAAGGCGGGCACGGAAGCGATGCAGGCGGCGATCGGCTTCGTCGGCTCCGGCATGGCCCGCTACGCCCTGAGCATCGGCATGGATACGGCCCAGGGGCGACCGGGGGATGCGCTGGAATACACGGCGGCTGCCGGGGGAGCGGCGATGTTGCTGGGGCGCGCCGAAGAATCGTTGGCCATCATCGAAGGCTCCTACTCGTTTGTAACCGATACGCCGGACTTCTGGCGGCGGGCGCACGCGCAATATCCTTCGCACGGCGATCGCTTCACCGGCGAGCCGGCCTATTTCAAGCATATTACGCAGGCAGCCGAAACGCTGATGGAAGCGCTCGGGCGCACGGCGTCTGATTATCGTTGGGCGGTCTTTCATCAGCCGAATGTGAAGTTCCCGGAGCGGGTGGCGAAGATGCTGGGCTTCACCCCGGAGCAGATCCGCCCCGGCCTGTTGAGCGACCGCATCGGCAATACGTATGCCGGGTCGGCGGTAATCGGCCTGACCGCCACGCTGGACGTGGCCGAGCCGGGCGACCGCATCCTGGTGGTCAGCTATGGCTCGGGGGCCGGGTCGGACGCCTTTGACCTGCTGGTTACCGAACGAATTACAGCGGCGCGGGACAAGGCCCCAAAGACGGAAGAGTACATCGCCCGGCGCTCGGTGATTGATTACGCCACCTATACGCGCTACCGGGATAAGCTTAAGCTCTCCTAGCGCAAAACCCCGCAGGTCTTTGTGGGGTCTATTCCGGAGCGAGCGTACCCCACAGACCTGCGGGGTTTGCATAGCGACCTGGCGACAGAACGTTTTGGCGGAGATTATCAGATGACCAATGTATCGATTATCGGCGTGGGCAAGACGGACGTGCGCGAGAGCTGGGACACATCGCTGCGTCACCTGGCCTGGTACGCCATTGAAGCAGCCATTGATGACGCCGGCAGCACAGATGTCGACGCCATCTTTGTGGGCAATATGCTGGCGGGAACATTGAGCCGGCAGGACCACCTGGGAGCGCTGATTGCGGACTTTGCCGGCCTGCGCGGACGAGAAGCGGTTACTGTTGAGGCGGCGGAGGCCTCGGGCGGGGCGGCGATGCGCCAGGCGGTGCTGGCGGTGCAAAGCGGGCTGGTGCGCACGGCGCTGGTGGTGGGGGTGGAGAAGATGACCGACGAGACGGGCAGCGCGGTAACCGCTGCCCTGGCGACCGCCCTTGACGCCGATTTCGAAGCCATTCACGGATTGACGCAGGCCGGCGCGGCGGCGCTGATGATGCGCCGCTACATGCACGAATACGGGGTGACTCTGGCCGACTTCGCGCCGTTCAGCGTGAATGCCCACGCGAACGGGTCGCAAAATCCGGGCGCGCTGTATCGCAATCGGCTGCGGGTGGAGAGCTTCCCGAACGCGCCGGTGGTGGCTGAGCCGGTGAACCTGTTCGACATGGCTCCCGGCGGGGATGGGGCGGCGGTTGTCGTGTTGACCAATAGCGAGCGAGCGATGGACATGGTGCCGAAACCGATTGAGGTGGCCGGGTCCGCGCTGGCGACGGACACGATCGGGCTGCATGACCGGCGGGAGCCGCTCTACCTGCGGGCGGCGGCGGATAGCGCGGCGAAAGCGATGGCGATGGCCGGGGTGACGGCGGAAGATATTGACCTGTTCGAGCTGCACGATTCCTTCACGGTGATGGCGGCGCTGGCATTGGAGGCGAGCGGCTTCGCGGAGCGGGGAAGCGGCTGGCAATTGGCGCGGGACGGCGAAATCTCGCGCACGGGGCGGATACCGATCAGCACGTTCGGCGGGCTGAAGGCGCGAGGCAACCCGGCCGGCGCGGCGGGCGTGTACCAGATTGTGGAAGTCGTGCAGCAATTGCGCGGTGATGCCGGGACGTGCCAGGTGGCGGACGCGCGCATTGGCATGGCGCAAAATATCGGCGGCACGGGCGCGACGGCGGTGACGCACATCTTGCGGCGGTGACCTATCCAGGTATTCCACAAAACCCTTTGAAGCTAGATTCCCGGAAACTTTGTTGGGCAACCCGAGTGGTCGAAGTGCAGTTTCCGGGAATCTGTTGGCGAAAATCGGGCTCTTTGATAGCTTTTGACAGTCTTTTCCTCTTGCATGGCAGTAAATGGGAGTGGTCGGGGGGCATAATTTGCCCAGTTGACCGCGCTGAGACCGGCCCGGCAGATTCCATCGCAGCATTGCCGGTTTAATGAGAGCGGGAGAAAGAGAGGAAAGGAAACCATGCAGGTATCACGACATTGGCGCCTAAATGAACAACGTTACAGCCTGGTCGGCGAAGAGTGCCCTTCGTGTCACACGAAGCTCTTCCCGCCGCGTGACGTTTGTCTGGTCTGCGAAGCGCCGGCGAAGGAACTGTTCACATTCACCGGCCTGGGCGAGGTGTACTCGTACACGACCATTTACGATGCGCCGGCGGGCTTTGAGCACAACGCGCCCTACACCGTGGCGCTGATCAAGCTGGATGAAGGACCGATGCTGACGGCGCAGTTGACGGACATCATGCCGGATGAGGTGGAGATCGGGATGCCGGTGGAGATGGTGACCCGCAAGCTGCGCTCGGAAGGCGAAGAGGGAATGATTGTATACGGCTACAAATTCAGGCCAGCGGTGCGGATCAGCGAGGCAGCGGTCGCCTAAACTAATTGCAACTGAACGATAGCGCTTTTGAAAGGCCCGGCTCATGTGAGCGGGCCTTTTTTGTTGGGTGGGTGGCGTGCGGCGGGGAGGGAGAGGGGTTGTTGCAGGAGGGAAATGGAAGATAATCCGGTATGAAGTTGCCGGCTTCTTCTCTAACCCTGCAATGGCTTAAAGGGCGAGTGCCGTCAACTTCTCGGGTATAGCGAGGAGGAGAGTGATCGGATGGTGAGCAGCCTGCGATTGCGCGCGGCGGCGCTGGCCCCGGCGTACTGGTGGTTTGGAGGATTGTGCGCAGCGGCGGCGCTTTTTCTGGTGTTGCTAGGAGAGGGGTTCAGAGTGGGGCTGTTCGCGGCAGGACATCTCCTGGGGCTGCTGTTGTTGTGGGGGACGTGGCGACTGACGCGGCCGCAGCCGGCGGAAGGGGAGCGGCGAGCGCTGAAGGGTTGGCAATTGGGCGGGCAACTGGCGGTGGTGGGGGTGGTGATCGTGATCACGGGGGCGTCGTTTGGGGCGTTCGGGTTGTCGGTTCCGGGCTGGTCGGAGCTGGTGGCATGGGTGTATGGGTTGGGGGAGCGGACGCTGTCGGCGGAGTGGGTGGGCGGGCCGGGGAACGCGCTGGCGAACCCGCTGCAGTATTTTGTGATCCCGTTGATCCTGCTGCTGTTATTGGGCGCGCGGCTGCCGGACGTGGGGCTGGGGCGAGGGTATCGGGCGGGGCGGGTGTCGCTGCTATGGCTGGCGCTGCCGGCAGCGCTGCTGGTGGTGATGCTGGTGTTGGGGCAGGCGACTGTGCAGGTCGCGGTGCGGCGGTTCCTGGGTAATGCGCTGCAGAATGGGTTCTTCGAGGAGTTTCTGTTTCGGGGGGCGCTGCAGACGCGGCTGGGGTATTTGATGGGGCCGGCGAGCGGGCTGGTATTGCAGGCGCTGTTGTTTGGGCTGTGGCATCTGGGAGGGAATCTGGAGATGATGGGCGGGAGTTGGGCCGGGGGGCTGGCGGTGTGCGTGTTGTCGCAGGGGGTGTCGGGGTTGATTTATGGGCTGGTGTTTCGCCGGACGCGGAATTTGTTGGCGCCGGCGTGCGCGCATATTGGGATGAATGTGGTGGGGCAGGCGGTGGCGTTTTAGGGGATGGGATGGTTGCAGACGCAAGGGTTTTTCCCGGTGCAACGGGGTCCGCATTTGGGAGGATTGGTGATGCGGGGTTGCGGAGATATGATTGCCGAGCTTGCTTACGGGTTGGGCCGGCGGCCGGTTGTGACAGTGGGGCATTATCAGGTAGACTCAGCCAGAATATTAGCAGCCAGCACGTAGGTGGTACGAAGTCGCCGGCGCAAGGAGTTTCCAGATGAACTGGCAGGAACGCATTGTGATTGATCCCGGTATCCTAGTGGGCAAACCTGTTATTAAGGGCACGCGACTGGCCGTTGAGTTTATCGTTGATTTGCTGGCCCAAGGCTGGAGCGAGACGGAAATCCTGGAGAATTATCCCGGCCTGACGGCGGAAGACATTCAGGCGTGCCTGGGTTACGCCAGCGCTATCTTGCGCGCCGAAAGAGTATACCCTCTGGAACTAACGGGGGTTCGAGGTCGTGCTGCTGCTGGCCAATGAGAACTTCCCTGAAGCATCAAAATCTCTGCGCCGTCATCGGCCCATGTGGCCCGCGCGGCCGTAACTGCCCTGGAGAGCCGGACCGATTGGGCCGGCCACTTTGCCGTTGTCGAAGACAGCCGCATTCGAATGACCCCTCTTCCGGATACTTAAAGATGATGGGCGGGAGCTGGGCCGGGGCGCCGGCGGTGTGCGTGTTGTCGCAGGGGGTGTCGGGGTTGATTTATGGGCTGGTGTTTCGCCGGACGCGGAATTTGTTGGCGCCGGCGTGCGCGCATATTGGGATGAATGTGATGGGGCAGACGGTAGCGTTTTGAGGGACTTGGTGAGCGGCGTCAATGGCGGGACGGATGATCACTACGGTAACAAGCAATAACCGGGTTACGATTCCGGCTGAGTTGGCGCGGAAACTTGAGATCAGGCCAGGACAGCGGATCGCGTGGGAGATTGGGCCAGAGGGGGTGCTGATCGGGCGGTTGCTGCCGAGCCGGGGTCAGCTTGCCGGGCGGGTGGCCGGGATGGGGCGCGATTGGCTGGAGGAAGGGCAGGATCCGATTGCCGAGCTGATTGAAGAGCGAGCGAAGGCGGACAAAACCGTTTGAACCGGCAGGATGAGCGGGCTATCATATGACTATGAACGAGAGAATCAGCGTTGACCCGAGGCTCAATTTTGGGAAGCCTTGTGTAGCCGGGATGAGGATTCCAGTGCACAATGTTCTGGAGCTTGTCCGTGACGGCCTGTCGTTTGAGCAGATAGTGCAGGATTACTATCCTGACCTGGAGATGGACGATATCCGCGCCTGTGTTCAGTACGCCGTTGATATCGTAACAGTCGAAGATATGCACATCGCGCCTCTGAAGGGTAACCCGTGAAGAGCTGCAAGAGTGCAAACACAAGTGCCGCCCTCGTAGAATATCAAGAATAGACGCCTGAGGGCCGGCAGGAGGGAGTGACCATGTTGAAATACCACAGAATCGCGATGGGCCTTGTGGTGGTCTTGGCCTTGGCAGTACTCTTTTTCCTTCAATGGTTAGAAGTGCCGGCGGCTAACAGGGGCAGCTCAGAAGGAGACGTATATCTTCCCCTGACTGCCAACATGCTCACACCGGAAGCGCCTACGGTCGAGGGAATGATACTGATTCCCGCTGGTGAGTTTCAGATGGGTTGCGACCACAACATACCATATGAGCGCTGCTTCTATGAAGAGGTGCCCTTGCATACAGTTTTCTTGGACGCCTACTACATCGACGTACATGAAGTGACCAACGCTCAATATGGTGAATGTGACGAAGCCGGTGCCTGTGACCCGCCATCTGATTTCTCTCAGGGTGGGTTGGGCTCCTACTACGACAATCCTGACTATGCCGATTATCCGGTGGTTTATGTGCACTGGTTTCAAGCAACTGACTACTGTGCATGGGCTGGGAAGCGATTACCAACTGAAGCCGAATGGGACAAATCCGCACGTGGGAACAGCGACACTCGTATGATGCCCTGGGGAGGGAGGCCAGCGGATTGTACGCTCGCGAACGCAAATTGGGGCTCCACCTTCATCAGCGCCGGTAATCCTTGTGGTGAAAGGCCCGATCCGGTTGGGTCATACCCTGCCGGCGCAAGCCCTTATGGAGTAATGGACATGGTGGGCAATGTCCGCGAGTGGGTCAATGACTGGTATGACATGGAGTATTATCAGCATTCTCCAGGTGCTAACCCAACTGGCCCAGCATCGGGCACTCTCAAAGTTGTGAGAGGAAATGGCTTTACGGGTACCTACGGTTGGTACGGTAACCGAATCGCCCATCGCGATAACGAGGTTCCAGAGGCAATGTGGCCATCACCCCCAGTGGAAAACAGATATACGGGTTTCCGTTGCGCTGCTGACCCGTAGCGGCCTACGTTATCCGCGTCTATGTCACATTCAATTGCCATCTCATAAAGTCGCACAGCGGGCAAAATCGCTGCCTCTCGGGCGGTCTGTATGCCATTCCCGCAACCGTCAGTCATTTAGCACAGCGGCCCGGAACTCAGTCACGTAGCGATGGTTCTGGCGAGTATAGTGTCCCAGCGCGTCACGATGAAAATCCGGTTTTCAAACTGAACGCACATCAGACACTGCCTCCTTCAGAATGCTTGCTGCCTCCGACGTCCGTTTCGACCGAAGATGTCGCCTCAATTTCAGCCTTGTTGAGCGTCCTGCGGCCGGCTTCTTGAACCTTTGGGTCGAAGCTAGATCTCTTTTCCCGTTCACGAGATGGTAGTACGTAGAAGTAATCGAAAAGCGATTCCAGAACATCAAGGCTCCACTGAGCCTCGCCGGCCTCGATGTCGAGAATTTCACCAGTCCGTATTGACTTCTGGGGATGAGCAGCGAAGTTCCCTATTTCGCGCACATAATGAAGATTTTTTCCCAGGTCACTCGGAAGCGATTCCGCTACCTCCTCGATCTGTTTGTTGAGATCCCTATTCGTGGATTTTCCGGCTCCTGGGTCTGTTAGCACAGCCTGAAGGCACCGCCGAGCCAAAGCGGCACTTGCTTTTGAACTAAAGGGAAGCACCAAAGCTGCCTCGTTGTAATCGTTCGCAATTTGAGTGGGTACCTCGACTGGAGCTTGAGGTCTACCATGTGCAAGCGGTATCAACAGCATATCCAGTGATCGATCGTCGTTTGGACTCACAACTTTCTTTACACTGAGAATCTCGCGCTTACACGATGGACACTGCGCCAAGTAGAGGTGTGTAACGCCGCCCAGACCATTCGTTGACTGAATATGATCAACTCTAGCACTAGTCCAGTTGAGCGTCTCAAAGAGAACAACTACCTGGCAGTGTGGACACTTGCCACGATCACCGCCTCTGATTATCGGCATATTTCATTCGCTCCAAAGGCGTGCAGCCTAACTAACACTACAACTGTAGTATCAGTGATGGGTTGCTACGAAGAACCGGCACGTTACCGATCGCAGATCATCTCCTGTATTAGCTCATCAAGGCTTACGGCATATTGGAGAATGTCACTTTCGTTAACGTGGGCCCGTACTGCCCACAAATGGGCGACCGTATCACAGCGCCGAAACACCACGTGAAATTGATTCACCTCTGAAACTGCAAGGGAGTTTTGTCCGAGATCGGTGTATTGCACTGATCGCCCAAAGCGTCCCAATTCACTTTGCAGCTTTCCGCTTGCGTCCGCATAAAGCCGGCTTGCATCCGCTGGCCGTTCAAACCACAGGACGTTGACCCCTCCAACATTGTCAGGAGTTCCTGCCCTGCGCAGCTGAAAACTGGCAATATTGCTCGCTCTGCTGGCCCCCGGAAGATAAATGACACCAGTCAGCAGTCGCGATGTGCTTCCCGAAGTTGGATACTCCAGGTAACTTGGTAGGCCGATCTCGCCCGTAATCAGATTTAGCAGGTCGATCTCGCCCAGCGGAACAGGCGTTGGCGTCTCTGTAGGAACTGGCGTATCAGTCGGCCGCGGCGTCTCTGTCGGAGCTGGCGTATCGGTTAGAACGGGCGTAGCGGTCGAAGGGACCTGAGTCTCGGTTGGTTTTGCTTCCTCTGTCTGAGCTATCGCGGTTTGAATATCGCTTTCGGAAGCAGTGCAGCCTACCAGAACGGAATTAAGCAGCGCCGACATGGCGAAGAACAGGTATTTCCACATCTTGAAACCCTCCCCCGCGTAGAACGCAGCTAAGCGGCAACGCGGCCCACAATGGCGAGATTATCTTCCGGCCTAAGAACATGCGCAACTGTCTCGCGATTCTCAAAACGGTTCACTCGAACGACTACTCATCGCTCAGCCTGAGACTTGCAGACACATGAGCATCCAACTACACCCGCAACCGTTGGCTGTCGAGGTACGGCCGGATATGCAGCCAATTCTCGTTGTGGATGGCCTGCTGGCAGGAGAGCCAGAAGTCCGGCTGGAGGAGATCGCCGTGATGGGCGATGAAGAGAGGCTCGAGGGTGGGGGGCAGGCCCATGAAGCGCAGGAACTCTTCGGGGAAGATGTCGCGCTCGTCTATGTGAAACCAGGGCCGGGGGGATAGCTCGTCGTCGTCGTGGCGGGAGACGGGGATGCGCCGGAAGCGGCAGTGGGTGAGGGGGCGCAATTCGTCGTAGTCGTAAAAGACGATGCGGCCGTGGCGGGTGACGCCGAAGTTCTTCAGCAGCATGTCGCCGGGGAAGATGTTGGCGGCGGCGAGGTCTTTGATGGCCTGACCGTAGTCTATTATGGCGGCGCCGGCATCGGCGGACTGGGCATCCTGTAGATAGAGGTCGAGGGGGGTGACCCGGCGCTCGATGTAGGCGTGGCGAATGATCACATGCCCGTCCTCGGCCTGCACCGTGCTGCCGGCGACCTGCAATAGCTCTTCCAGCAGGGCGGGGTCGAAGCGTTCGCGGCTGAATTGCAGGTATTCGAAGACCTGGGCGTCGATCAGCCGGCCGGCGCGGTCATGCCGGAAGACGAGCTCGTAGTTCTGGATGACGTCGCGGCGGGTGGTGGTCTTGGGGGCGGTGAAGCGGTCCTTGATGATCTTGAAGACGAGGTCGTAGCCGGGCATGGTAAAGACGGTCATGACCATGCCTTTCTTGCCGGGAGTAAAGTGGAATTGCTCCTGCGTGTGAGCCAATTGTAGGAGCAGATCGCGGTACAGCTCGGTCTTGCCGTGCTTGTTGTAGCCGAGGGAGATGTATAGCTCGGCGATGCGTTTGCGGGGCAGGATGGTAGCCAGGAAGCGGACCAGGTCGTAAGGCACCTCGACTTCGACGTGGAAGTAGGAGCGGGCGAAGCTGAAGAGGATGCTGGTGCTGTTTTCGTCGAGGAGGATGGCGTCTATGTAGATGCCGGCGTGCTCATGCAGCAGGGCCAGGACGATGGGCCGGTAGCCGTCAGAGGTGGCCATGCGGCCGACGAGGTAGGCGGCCATGCCGCGGAAGAAGGGATTGCAGACCATGTCTATGCGCTGAATGCCGGTCAGTTCGTCGTGGATGCGGGCGGCGGCGAGCGATAGATCGCCGGGGAGGTCGGCAAAGGCGGCGCGGACGCCGGGGGCGCGGACACCGGGGGCGCGGAAGTTGTAATCGGCGATGATGGAGGTCAGGACGCGCTCCAGATCCAGGCCGGGGGTTACAGTGTAGGAGCGATAGACCGGCGTCTGTGAGGCGACCGGCGGCACCTCAAAGTCGGTGTCCACGAACTCGATCTGCGGGTCCACGCCGACGGTGGTGAAGATGCGGCGGGTGATGGAGTTGAAGAAGGTCTCGGCCAGCTCCCAGTCGTCCTGCTGTTCGATGAGGCCGGAGTAGACGGCTTTCATGCCGGCCCACAGCGTGCGGGTGTGGATGCGGTCGCCCAGGAAGCGGCGCATTTCGGCCTCGACCCAGTCCACCGTCCGGCGATAGATGGCCAGCCGGTCCTGGGCGTCGGCGCGTTGGCCGGCCCAGTCGCGGTTTTCGAAGCGGGATTGGGCGCGGCGGGTGATGGCCCGGAAGGCTTCGCTATGGGCGAGAAAGCTGCGTTGGAGCGCGGTGGCTCCCAGGTTAGCCAGGCGGCTGTCCGTTAAGCGGTTTCCGGAGGGCTGTTCTGGGAAGAGGGCGGCGAATTCCCCCACGTTGGCTTTCCCTGACTATGCACCATTCCAGGCGGGAGCGTGCGCCGGCGGCCGGCGGGCGCTCAACTGCCGGCGGGCCTCGGCGACCCAATCGGCCAGCTCGGAAGCGAGCAGGCCGGCGTCGCCCAGGGAAGCGCGGGCCAATTGGCCGGCGGCCCCATGCAGGTAGCTGCCCAACACGGCCGCGTCGTAAGGCTCCACTCCCTGGCCCAGCAGGCCGAGGATCACGCCGGCGAGCACGTCCCCGCTGCCGGCAGTGGCCAGGATGGGGTTGGCGAAGGGGATGAGGGTGCAACGGCCATCGGGGGCGGCGACTACGGTGAAAGCACCCTTCAGGACGATAATCTTGCGCCATTCGGCCGCTTTCTCGCGGGCTAGGCTGACCCGGTCCATCATCTTCAGATCGGATAGGGGCTGGTCCATCAGGCGAGCCATCTCGGCCGGGTGCGGGGTGAGAATGGCGTTGGCCGGGAGCTGCTTCTGCCAGTTGGCGATGCCGGCGAGGTTGTTCAGGCCGTCGGCGTCGATGACCAGCGGTGGGAAATGCGAGGGCCTCTCGGAGCGAGAGGCGGTGAGCAGCGTCTCCATGAAGGCCGGGTCCTCGCCCAGGCCGGGACCGACCAGCATGGCCTTGTAGTTGCGCATGTAGGCCAACACCTGCCGGGCTGAGGATTGGCCCAGGTCGCCGGTCTCGGGGACGATGGGGTATGTGGCCTCGGGTAGTTGGCCGGCGGCGATGGGCCGGAGCGACTTGGGCACGGTGAGGGCAACCAGGCCGGCCCCGGCTCGATACGCGCCGCGGCCGCAGAGCAAGGGCGCGCCCCAATAGCGCTCGGAGCCGCCGACAATCAGGACGCTGCCGAAGGTGCCCTTGTGGCCGTACGGCGGGCGGGCGGGCAGCAGGGAGCGGGCGAGAGCGGAGTCGGCCAGCGTCAAGGCGATGGAGCGCACTTCCGGCAGGTCGGCGCGGATGCCGATGTCGGCGACGACCAATTCGCCAAGCATAGCCGCGCCGGGAAAGCGGAAGTGACCGCGCTTCGGGCCGGCAAAGGTGACGGTGAGATCGGCGGGCAGCAGCAGGGCGTCCGCTTCGCCGGTGTCGCAATCGAGGCCGCTGGGGCAGTCTACGGCGACGATAATAGGCCGGGATGCTGTGGGCGAGGCCTCGATGCGGGCGACGGTTGACAGATTGGAGGGAGGCTCAGCGCCGGAACTGCCGGCGCGATCCTTCAGGCCGGCGTGAACCTGCTCCAGCAGTTGGGCCAACTCGCCCTCGATCGGGCGGGCGACGCCAGTGCCCAGCAGGGCGTCGATGATGATATCGGCCTCGCGCAGGTGGAGGCGCAGGCCGCGGTAACGCTGGTCCATCTCGGCGGTAATCGCCGGCAACCCCATCTGTTGGACCAGGGCCAGGTTCTTGTCCTGTTGCGGATCGCGGGGGCGAAACAGGTAGAACGTTACCTCCGCCCCGGAGCCGGCCAGGTAGCGGCCGGCGACCAGCCCATCGCCGCCGTTGTTGCCCGGCCCGACCAGCACGAGCACGCGCCGGCCGGCAACTTCAAAGCGGTCGACCACGGCCTGAGCCACACCGCGGCCGGCGGTTTCCATCATCTGATCGTAGCTGTTGCCGGAGGCGTCGGCGGCTTTCTCGGCCGCGACCATCTCGGCGACGCTGAATATCTTAGTCGTCATCACGCCTCTGCGGGTACGAGCGTCTATTTCGCCGGCCGGGATGTCTCGTAGGCGATGCCGGCTTCATCGAGGCGGCGCATTCGTTCCCAGGCCGGGGAATCGGAGTCCAGGCCGGCGTCCTTCAAGGCCAGCAACTGGCGCATCTCGATGATCTGGTCGCGCAGGGCGGCGGCCTTCTCGAACTCGAGGGCCTGGGCGGCGGTCTTCATCTGGCGCTCCAGCTCGTTGATCAGCCGGTTGAGCTCCGTCTTGGGCAGGTCGGCGGCGGTCATGTAACGGCCGCCACGCTCGGCGAGCACCGCTTCCTGCTGACGCTGCTGCACAATGCTGTCGGTCAGGTCGTGCACGGCCTTGTGGATACTGCGCGGCTCGATGCCGTGCTCCTGATTATAGGCGTGCTGCCTGGCGCGACGGGCGTTGGTGGTGGCAAGAGCACGGGCCATGGAGTCGGTCACATGCTCGGCGTACATGATCACCTTGCCGTCTACATGCCGGGCGGCGCGGCCAATCGTCTGAGTGAGGGCGGTCTCGGAGCGCAGGAAGCCTTCTTTGTCCGCATCCAGGACGGCGACCAGCGATACCTCCGGCAGGTCCAGCCCCTCGCGCAGCAGGTTGATGCCCACGACGACGTCGAACACGCCCATGCGCAGGTCGCGCAGGATCTCGGTACGCTCGATGGTGTGGATCTCGGAGTGCAGGTAGTGCACCTTGACGCCCATCTCCAAGAGGTAGTCGCTAAGGTCTTCGGCCATGCGCTTGGTGAGGGTGGTGACCAGCACGCGCTGGCCGACGGCGGTGCGGCGCTTGATCTCGCCCAGGAGATCGTCTACCTGCCCGCGCACCGGCCTGACTTCGACTTCCGGGTCGAGGACGCCGGTGGGCCGGATGACCTGCTCGACGATCTGCTCGGAGTTCTCATATTCATAGGGGCCGGGGGTGGCGCTGGTGCAGATGATCTGGTTGATGCGCTCGGTGAATTCATCGAAGTTGAGGGGCCGGTTGTCCAGGGCGCTGGGTAGGCGGAAGCCGTAGTCTACCAGGGTTTGCTTGCGGCTGCGGTCGCCGGACCACATGCCGCGAATCTGGGGGATGGTCATGTGGCTCTCGTCGATGACGAGCAGGAAGTCGCGCGGGAAGTAGTCCAATAGCGTCCAGGGCGGCTCGCCCTCCTGGCGCTGATCCATGTGCCGGCTGTAGTTCTCGATGCCGGCGGTGTAGCCAATCTCGCGCAGCATCTCCAGGTCATAGAGGGTGCGTTGCTCGATGCGTTGCGCCTCCAGGAACATCTTGCGTTCTTTGAAGTAGGCGATACGTTCGGTTAGCTCGGCCTCGATGTCATTGATCGCCTGACCGATCTTGGCTTCGTCGGTGATGTATTGGGCGGCGGGGAAGATCTCGATGCTCATGTGCTCGGCCAGCAGCTCGCCGGTGAGCGGGTTGATCTCGCTGATGCGCTCGATCTCGTCGCCCCAGAACTCGACCATGTAGGCGGTCTCGGCGTGGGCGGGGGCGATTTGCAGGGTGTCGCCGCGCACGCGGAAGACGCCGCGGCGCAGCTCCAGGTCGTTGCGCTCGTACTGGATATCCACCAACTGGCGCAAGATCGTGTCGCGGCGGTAGCTGTTGCCGCGCTCGATCTTGACCGATACCTTGCCCCAGTCGGAAGGGTTGCCGATGCCGTAGATGCAGGAGACGGATGCGACGATGATCACATCGCGCCGGCTCATCAAGTTGGTGGTCGCTTCCAGGCGCAGACGGTCGATCTCTTCGTTGATCTTGGTTTCTTTCTCGATGTAGAGGTCATGCCGGGGGACGTAGGCTTCCGGCTGGTAGTAGTCATAGTAGCTGACGAAAAAGGAGACGGCGTTGTTGGGGAAGAACTCGCGGAACTCGCTGTACAACTGCGCCGCCAGGGTCTTGTTGTGGGCGATGACCAGGGTGGGGCGCTGGGTGGCGGCGATGACGTTGGCGATGGTGTAGGTCTTGCCGGTGCCGGTCGCGCCCAGGAGGGTCTGAAAGCGCTGGTTGGCGTTGACACCGGCGACTATCTGCTGGATGGCTGCCGGCTGGTCGCCGGTAGGCTGGAAGTCGGATACGAGCTGAAAAGCAGGCATGATTCGCTCCTATATCACAGCGCTATGTGGCGGCGCTAAAGAATATATTCTACCACAAATTGCGTGGAGATGGCGAACAAATGTTCGTGAATTTTGCCGGCCCAGAAATAACAAAACACGCCGCGTGGGCGTGTTTTGATAGGAGTGGAGATGGCGGGAATCGAACCCGCGTCCGAAAAACTCGACCTCTGAACGTCTACAAGCTTAGCCGATCTATTTGAGTTTCGCCGCTCTGTCCCCGACCGGCCGGGTCTCATGAGCCGCTATCCGATGACCCCCGAAAGGGTCGCTTACCCGCCGCTATCGTCGTCGCGGCGGCGCACGTTGGCTATCGTGACGCCCAACTCCAACCGGCCAACGAGCGGCGGAGGTGGACGTGGCGCCGTTTCAGGACGCCATTTGCTCTATCTCACTGTTTAGGCAGCGAGGGGGAGAGCGTTATAGGCAACATTTCTGTTGGCACTTAATTTTTTGCTTCCAGTTTTACGAGGCTGAGAAGCATGCTCGGCTTGCAGTCCAGGATCAACCTTTCCCGTCGAGACCTGTCATCCCCGGACGAGAGTATTATATCACGCTCCTATGCTCCGCGCGATAAGAGAGTCGTATGTATTACACAAGAAGCTATCGCAAAAAGATTCCCGGAAACTACCCTTCGACCATTCCGGCCGACCAAGCGAGTTTCCGGGAATCTCGGTTCGAGAGAGTTGTAAGAGCGCTCAGTCCATCCAGTCGAGGAAGCGATAGTAGAGCGCGGCCAGGGGGAGGAACCAGGGATAGCCGCGGTGGAAGAAACGGGTTTGATGGGGGATCTGGGCGAATGGGCTGGATGGCTTCGCGCCGCAGAGCAGCAGGCCGGCTTCCGTACCCAGATAGGTGGCGATGGAGACGCCGTGCCCGCAGTAGCCCAGGGCATAGTGGACGCCGTCTATGCGGCCGATGTGGGGCATGAGGTCAAAGGTGAGGCCGAGCCGGCCGGTCCAGGAGTGGGTGATTGGCGCGCCGGTCAGGGACGGGAAGACCTGCAGCATGCGCTCTCGCAAGCGGCGGGCGCTCTCGGCCAGGTCGAGGTCCGTGCTGAGGTTGTTGCGACCGCCAAAGAGCATGCGGCCGTCGGGGGTCAGCCGGAAGTAATTCAGGAAGCGCTTGGAATCGTAGAACATGCGCCCCTTTGGGCTGAGCTCGGCCTGCAGGTCGGGCGACAGGGGGGCGGTGACGATGATGTAGCTGCCGATGGGGAAGATGCGCCGGCGCAGACCCCGGACAACTCCGCCGGTGTAGCCGTTGGTGGCGACGAGCACTTCGCCGGCGCGCACCACGCCCTGATTGGAATGGACGAGATAGTGGCCGTTCTGCCGCTCGACGCGCTCAACGGTCACATTCTCGCAGAGGTGCGCGCCGCGCCGGGCGACCGCCGCCGCCAGGCCGTAGACGTATTTGGCCGGGTCCAGCCCGCCGCTGTAGTCGTCAACCAGCCCGCCGTAGAAGGCGGTGGAGCCGATCTCGCCGGATAGCTCGTCCGGCTCCACCAGGCGCAAGGGGTGGCCGAGCGTCTGCTGAAACCAGGCGGCCTTCTTCTGGAAGGCTGTGAAATGCTCCGGCTTGTTGGCCAGGCACAGATGGCCGGGGCGGACGAAGTCGCAGTCCAGTCCCTCTTCGACGACAATCTGCTGGATGAGGTCAATGGCGTCGAGGGAGGCCTGCCAGAAGAGCCGGCCCAGCTCCGGGCCATAGCGCTCGTAAACGACCTTCGCCGCCGCTTTCAGGCCGGTGGTGGACATGCCGCCGTTGCGCGAGCTGGCCCCCCAGCCGATGGTCTGCCCCTCCAGGACGGCAACGCTGCCGCCATGCCGGGCGATGACGCGGGCGGCGTTCAGGCCGGTGTAGCCGCCGCCGATGACCGCCACGTCAACCTGCTCCGGCAGAGGCGCGGTGGGCAGGGATGCCGGGCGGGGAAATTGGTCGGTCCACAGGGGAATGGTTTTCATAGCCGTCTCAACCATGTGTCATCAGGGGCGTATTCTCCTTGATATTGTGTCGGGAGCAACTGGAGCGGGTTGAGCGCCGCTCAGAAGTGCCCGGTACGGAGACCGGGGCTACTGGAGCGGGTTGGGCGGCGCTCAGTTCTCGCGCAGGGTGAGCAGGGCGAGGGGGAGCGAGGCGACGAGGATGAGCAGGAGAGCGGGGGCGGCGGCCTGGGCGAAAAAGGCCTCGGAGATATTGGCCCACACGCCGGTGGAGAGGGTGCGAAAGCCGGCCGGACTGAGGATGAGCGTCGCCGGCAGCTCTTTCATGCAAGTGAGAAAGACCAGGGCCGCGCCGGCAACGATGCCGGGGCGGATGAGGGGCAGGGTGACCCGGCGCAACACGCCCAGGGAGGAGTAGCCCAGGGTGCGGCCGGCTTCTTCCAGGGTGCCGGGCACCTGTAAGAGCGACGCCCGCGCCGCGCCCACGGCCTGAGGGACAAAGAGGATGACGTAAGCAGCTACCAACAGGGGCAGGGTCTGGTAGAGGCCGGGCAGGTAGGAGGCGCCGAAGAAGACCAGCGCCAGGGCAATGACGATGCCGGGCAAAGCATAGCCTGCATAGGTGAGCTGTTCCAGCAGGTGGGTCCAGCGGCCGGGCCGGCGCACAGTCAGGATGGCTACCGGCAGAGCGGCTGCGATTGCCACGAAGGCCGCCGCCAGGGAAACGAAGAGCGAATTGCCGGCCGGCTCCCACAAGGGAGCGAAGGAGAAATCGGCCCAGCCGCGAGCGAGCCAATAGAGCAGGCCGCCCATCGGCAGCAGCAGGGCCAACCCGGCGACAGCGCCCATGAACAGCGTCGCCGGCCAGCGCCAGTGGCCCAGGCGCACCGGCTGCCGGAGACGAGCGGCTCCGGCTGAACGGCGGGCATAGCTGGCGCGTCCGCGCGTCCGCAATTCATAGTAGAGAATGACTGCTGTGAGGGCGACCAGGATCAGGGCCAGCACCGCCGCCGAGGATCGGTCGAGAAAGGAGCGATACTGGACGTAGATGATGCGGGTGAAGGTATCGTAGCGCATCATGGTCACCGCGCCGAAATCGCGCAAGACGTAGAGGGCGACGAGCAGGCTGCCGGCAACCAGGGCTGGTCGTAATTGCGGCAGGGTCACCCGCCGGAAGGCCCCCCAAGGGGACAGACCCAGGCTGCGCGCGGCCTCGACCAGTGCCGGGTCCTGGCGCTGGAGGGCCGCCCGCAGGCTGAGGAAGACGAAGGGATAGCTCATCAGGGTGAGGACGAGGAATGCGCCGGGGAAGCCGTAGATGTCGGGCAAGCGGGTGACGCCGGCCAACGGCTCCAATGCCTGTTGGAGCAACCCACGCGGACCCAGGATTGAGGCGAAGAGGTAAGCGGCGACATAGCTGGGCAGCACCAGCGGCAGAGCGAGCACGATGGCCCACACGCGCCGGCCGCGAACGTCCGTGCACACCGTCAGCCAGGCGAGCGGCACGGCGAGGGCGGCCGAGGCGAAGGTGACCGCGCCGACCAGCAGGAGCGTGCGCCCCAGCGCCTGTAAGGTGGACAGCTTCACGAGTGTGTCCAGGGCCGTCTGTCCCGCGCCGAGGGCGCGCACCAGCAGATAAGCCGGCGTCAGCAGCAGCAGGCCGGCGATGGAGACGGCTGCCAACCACAGCAGGATCGCGCCCATAGACCAGGCAGGCCGGCCAAACTGGGGCAGCCAGGGGCGCATACGCCGGGCGATGATCGGGAGCATGCTCATGGCGCAAATTGTCCCCGGGCAAATCGCCGGCGTCTACGCCGGTAGTTAAGTTAGAAGTTGGCCGGAAGTAACTCGGACGTTGCCGCTCGTTAAGTTGGAAGTTAACCGGGGATCAAAGTAAAACCCCGCGTGTCTTTGAGCGGTCCGCTGCGGAATGCTCGTGATTCAGAAAGACCTGCGGGGTTTCAGGCGATTCAGGCGGCTGTTTCGTGTCGCAGAAAGGCGAACTGCTCGAGGGGCTTTAGCTGGGGGACGCCGCAACTGGCGAGGACATGCAAATCCTGTAGCTCCCGGCGCAGGACGATCTGGTGGGTGCGTTGTGTGGCCTGCTCGAGAAAGTGAATGGTCTGTTCACCGTTGGCCTGTCCATCCGTCTCCAGAAAGCGATATGCTCGCGAGTCCAACTCCCCGGTCTCCCGGCGCAGGATTATCTCCGCCGCCTGGGTCAGGCTGTCGTAGCAGCTGCGCCCGCGCATATGCTCCAGGGTGAGTTGCCCTCGGGTTGTGGCGGCGACAAAGCTGCCGGCGTCTTCCGGGGTGAGCCGGCCGTAGATGACCCCGTCCGGCAGGGTTAACAGCGTCGGGGCGAAGCGATGGCCGCCCACGTGCGTCGTCTGCCAGACCGCGTCGCCGGCGTACGTCGCCAACGCCCGATGCAGGGCGCTGCCGTACTTGGCGCAGCATGGGTCGCGCCGTCCGTTCACACAGACCAGGTAAAGCGGCTCCGACGAGAGGAAGGGATCGGCTTCAGGCAGACCGGCCAATGCCGGCTCCAGGTCCAAATCGACCAGCGATTCATGCGAGGGCAGGTCGAAGCGATAGAGCTTCTGCGCCGTGTCAGCGGTATGGGCCACGTAGAAGCGCACCCCGCCGGCGGCGCGCGTCCGGCGGATAAATTGCACCCGACTGAGGGGAGCCTCAGCCAGCAGGGTGTTTAGCCGGTCTTGCACGGGGGCCGGCAGGTCGTTGTCCTCGGTCGCCTTCGCGCTCCAGGTGGCGGCATACTCCAGGATGAACCAGGTCTGGGCATGGGTAGCTGTGCCAACCATCGGCTCATCAACTTCACGAGAGCGATCGGCGCAGAAGAGCACGGGTTCGGATTGTTCAATAGAAGTCATAGGCATATGCTTTCAGTTTCCCGGAAAATGACTCAAAGTAAGGCCCGATTTTCCGGGAAACTATCGGATCAATGATAGTCGCGGCAGGACAATCGGCAAGAGCACCTTCACCAGATTGCTCTGTAGCAGGATAGCCAGGGCGCGATAGCGGCGGCCCGGCACAAAGACCACCGGCCCGCCGCGGCGGATCGCCGCCAGCGAGTCGGCGGCGACGCGCTCCGATGTCAGCCAGGCGATGGACGGGAGGCGCTTCTTGTCGATCCGGGTGCGCTCGGAGCGATCGTGAAACTCGCTGTGGGTCAGGCCGGGGCAGAGGGCTTGCACGCGCACGTTGGTACCGGCCAATTCCAGGGCCAGACCTTCGCTATGCTGGATCAGGTAGCGCTTGGTGGTCGAGTAGCTGTTGTTCCAGGGAAGGGCCAGGTAGCCAGCCAGAGAGGAGACATTGATGATCGCGCCCTGGTCCCGGGCCAGCATGCCCGGCAGGGCGGCGTGAGTCAGCGCGACGGTGGCCTCGACGTGCAGGCGGATCATCTCCTGATGAGTGTCCAGCGGCGTTTCCCAGAAGCGAGCGCGGTAACCGAAGCCGGCATTGTTGACCAGGTAAACGAGGTCGGGCATCGCCTGCAGCCGGTCGCTCACCCGGGCAATGCCCTCCAGCGTGGATAGGTCGCAGGCGATGTATTCGACGTCGACGCCATGTGTCGCGTGCAATTCGGCGGCGAGTTCGGCCAGGCGCTGTTCGCGGCGGGCGACGAGCAGCAGCCGGTAGCCGTCGGCAGCCAGCAGGCGGGCAAATGCCGCGCCGATGCCGCTGGATGCGCCGGTTATAACTGCCGTGCCGGAGGGCAGCCGGGCCGGTGTAGGGGCGAATAGCCGGCGGGCCAGCCATGCCAGGCCAAGCCCGCCAGCCACTGCCAGCGCCAATAGTCTTTTTGTCACTCTACCTCATAAGGTCAGGCGCGGCCGGCTGCCCGACATCACGGCAAGATACCGACATCGCTGAGCATCTGCGCCGTACCGGCCAGATCGGCCATGTCAGCCAGCGAGATCTCTGCCGCTTGCGCATCCAGCTCCGCCAGCGGCGGGAGCAGCGGCGGGGTGGCGATTCCGTCAATGACGGGATATTCGTATGTCTCGTCCGCGAAGTACTGCTGCGCGGTTTCGGACAGTAAGAACTCGATGAAGGTTAGCGCATTATCCGCGTTCGGCGCTGTTTTCAAAATGCCGGCCCCGGAAACCATGAGCAGAGAGCCCGGCCCGCCGCCGGGCAAGAAGTAGTTGCGCGCCGGGAATGACTCGCCCTGCTCAGCCAGGAAGCGGAAGAGGTAGTAATGGTTCACCAGCCCAAGGTCGATCTCGCCGGAGCCGACTGCTTCTACGATAGCGGTGTTGTTTTCAAAGACGACCGGATTGTTGGCCTGCATGCCTTCCAGCCAGGCGCGGGTCTGCTCGTCGCCCCAAATGGCGCGCATGGCGGTGACCATCGCCTGGAAGGAGCCATTGGAGGGGGCCCAACCGATGCGGCCGTCCCACTGCGGGTCGCTGAGGCCGGAGAGGTCGTCCGGCAGGTCCGCTTCAGTCAGGTTGTCGGTGTTGTACGCCAGGACTCGCGCCCGGCCGGAGACGCCCAGCCACGTGCCGTCGTCGGCGACAAAGCGAGCCGGCAGCTGCGCCAGCAGTTCAGCGGGTAGGGAGGTCAGTAGGCCCGCTCCCTGCACCGCGCCCAGGCCGCCGGGGTCCTGGGCGTAGAAGACGTCAGCCGGACTGTTTTCGCCCTCCTCCAGCAGAGTGGCAGCCAGCTCGGCCGTGCCGGCGTAGCGGACTTCCACGTCAATGCCGGTCTGTTCCACGAACTGGTCAATGAGCGGCTGCACCAGGCTCTCGCTGCGGCCGGAGTAGATAACCAGGGTTCCGGGATCGGGATCCTCGGCCGGCGTCGGTTCCGCCGTTGGGTCAGGCTCCTGGGTGGCAGCCGGCGTCGGTTCAACCGTGTCATTCGCCCCGCATCCTGCCAGCACGGCCATGACCAGGACGAGAATGATGGCGTAAGCAATGGTTCGTCGTACGTTCATGTTTGTTGCGCCTCCTCTTAAGCGCGGTGTTCTGTCCCTGCAGCCGGGAAGTTGATCGGAGCCTGGGGCGCTGCACAGTAGGTCCAGGCCGCGCACGAATATAGGGAGGCAAAAGGGGAGAAACAAGGCCGGCAGTTAAATCGCGGTTGCCGGCGCTGTTCAATTACAAGTTAACCGGCTTGCAGGGCAGGATTGTGCCTGTGATCACCGTAGTTTGAACGCGGGTTAAAGATGGCAGCCGCGGCGGGACAGATTACGCCGCGTAGAGGCCGGCAACGATCGCGGCGCGATCGTGTAGAAGCTGTCGCAGCTCGTGTGGGGCGAGCACTTCCACGCCGTCTCCCAGGCCCAACAGTTTGCGGCAGGCATCTTCCGCCGAGGAAAAGGTGAGCTCCAGCAGCAGGTTGTTGCTGCTTGCTTCGTTGCCAGCCTGCGCCAACAGCCCGTGCATCCCCTCGCCGAAGGCCTTCACCAGCAACGGCCCGCCGGCCGGCGGCACGCGCAGGGTCACCTGGTATCTTTCCATGGTGCGCTCAAAGCTGTCGCACCATTGGCGCCAATGATCGGCGAGATCGAAGTCATCCGGGCGCGGAAAGGTGGAGTCAACCGGTTCGGCTTCCTGAATGCGCGAGACACGGAAAACCTGCACCCATTCGAAGGAGCGGGCGACGACATACCAGATGCCGGCCTTGGCTACCAGCCCGTACGGCTCGATCACCCGTTCGACGTGCGTGCCGTCGCCCCGCCGGTAAGTCATGCGCACGCGGCGATCTTCCCAGACGGCCTGTTGCAGTATGGGCAGGAAGGGAACGGGTTCCTCCATTTGGAACCAGCCGGCCGGGTCCAGGTGCAGACGGCGGCGGACGCGGGCTGCGTCCTGTTGAAAACGAGCCGGCAGGGCGGCGGACAGCTTCAACAAGGCCGCCTCGGCCGCCTGATCCGCGCCAAGGTCAGCCAGCAAGCCGGGGACGGTGAGCATGAACATGGCGCGCACCTCACCCTCTTTCAAGCCGGTGAGGTTGGTGCGATAGCTCTCCAGCAGCCGGCAGCCGCCCTGGGGGCCCCGTTCGGCGTAAACGGGCACGCCGGCCCCGCTCAGCGCGTCCAGATCGCGATAGATGGTGCGGGGGGAGACTTCCAGCCGATCAGCCAACTCCTGAGCGGTCATCTGACCGTTGATCTGCAGGAGCATGAGGAGCGAGATGAGCCGGTCGGCGCGCATTGCCTACTGCCGGCGGTCGGTCAGGTTCAGATGGGCGGCGGCCTGCAGGCAAAGCACCCTGCCGCCGGCGTTCAGCCACTCCCGCAGGCGAGCGCTCTCCTGTTGGCCGGTGAGGGCGTCGGCGTAGATGCCGGTGCTCCAATAGAAGTAGTTCGCCGTCTCGGTCACCCAGCCGCTCGGCCCGCTGGCGGCGGCGCCCGGACCGCCGTTGTAGCCGGCGAAGGCCAGGCCGGTATTGCCGTTTGTCTGCTCTAGCAAGGTCGCCATATAGCTGAGGCCGCGAGCGGCGTTGGTGTCCGGGTTCAGGGGATCCTCGCCGGGGCTGAAGTGAAAAGGCATGACTTGAAACAGGCCCTGCGCGCCGGCCGGGGAGCTGATCGTCGGATGGCCGCAAGATTCGATCTGCATCACCGTGGCCACCAGGTCCGGGTCCAGTCCATGCTCGTCCGACCAGCGGACTATTTCCTCCGCCCAGTAGTGTATTTCCGGCGTGAATATGGGCGATAGCTCGCTAACGTTGTTGGCCAGTTTGTCTTGCACCCGGTTGAAGCGGGTCAGCCCGACCAGCAGCGCAGAGACGCCGGCGACGCCGCACAGAACGATGAGCAAGAAGATAGCCGGGGGTATTCGCGGCGGCCAGGTGCGGTCGCCCGTGTGCTCATCCATCGGGTTAAGCCAGGTCGGCCAGAATCTTCTCCAGGTCTCCGCGATCGAAGAGATAGCGCCTGTGGCAAAAGTGGCAATCAACCACCGCCTCGCCCTCGTTGGCCAGCATGACCTCCAGCTCCTCCCGCCCGAGCATGGATAGGGCCTTCATCCCGCGCTCTCTGCTGCAGTCGCATTCAAAGCGCAATTCGCGGCGCTCGATTTCCACGAAGGAGAGGCCGGTCGCCAGGAGCGCCAGCACCGCCTCCGGCTTGCCGACATCGAGCAGCAGGTCGGCGATGGGCGGCAGCTCCTGGATGCGGTTTGCGAGCATCTCCATCGCCTGTGGTTGGTGGGGCGGTATGGACTGACAGAGCAGCCCGCCGGCGACGACGACCTCGCCCTCCTCGCTGACCAGCGCGCCGACTTCGATCAGCGAGGGCACCTGTTCAGATTGCTCCAGGTAATAGGCGAGATCGCCGGCAATGTCGCTGGTCGCCAGGGGAACGACGCTCTCAATGACTCCTTTCAGGCGCACGTCTTTGTTGACGGTGAGTAGGCCGGCGCGGCCAAGCAGCCGAACGATATCCGGCTGGCCGTTTACGAAGGGCAGGTCCACAGCCGGTTGGCCGGCGTATCCGTGCAGCCGGCCGTAACTATCGGACTCGACGATGATCTTATCTACCGGCCCGGTGCCTTCGAATTTGAGCGCCACGCGCTGCTGCACCTTCAACAGCGCGCCCATCAGCGCGCCGCCGACCAGGGCGCTACCCAGGGCGGCGGTGACTGTAGGGCTGGTCTGGTGCAATTGGGCCGCGGCGCGCACCAGGTCAGTGGCGACGCAGGCCAGGGCGCGCACGCCGGGCTCTCTGGCTATTGCTCGGATCAGGTAATCGCTCATCAATGTTCCTGTATGCCTACGCGATATTGCCGGGATTGTACCGCAATCCTGTCGCCGCTGTCAGCATTGCGGATGCCTCCCGGCTATTGGAGGAGCCGGCCCGAGGGAAAGAAGTACCACACGGGGCCGAAAGTGCGGCGCTGAATGGTCAATTCCGAGGCTACTCTCAGGCTGACTCAGCCGGCAAAATGACCCGAAAATCCCCAGCACACCTGTTCTAAACCGGGCCAATAATTCATGACAAAAGGTGTCAGTTACCTCGAGTACAATGATGACAGTGAGGCTGAGAGAAGGCATCAGGAAGTGGACAGGAAAGTTGGAGGGTACCGGCATGAAATCACTGACTCGCATCGCATGTGTGCACGCCCAGGCCGTAGATATCGACGACGACAATGCGGCTGAAATCTGCGAAGCCGGGGCCGGACATGAGGCTTCATCGAGGGCGACTACCAGACCGGCTGTGGCCTTCCCGGCGACCTTTGCCTTCCAGCTCAACCGGCAGGCAAGCTTCTTCCGCAAGTCTTCATTCCACTCACTCTAACGGAGCGGGGACCCACGGCTGATTAGCCGTCCCCGCTCTCTCTCTTTATCCCCTTCCCACAAGAATCCCCACAAGTTTCATACCCTCTCGCTGGCCGGAAAGCACGGTCCAATCCCGGATCGGCTCGGGCTATGTTATAATTCGCGCCGGCAGGCGGCATGGAGCCGCCAATTCAGCGATGTCAAATGAGTGACTTACCCGGCAACGACATACCCGGCAACAGTGAGGCCGGCGCTCCCCGGCGTTCGCGCGTCCTGGGCATGGCGGCGCTCCTGGTCGCGCTGCTGATCGTGGTCGCCGGCGCGTTGTGGGTTTATCGCACCGCCGAATCCTTTTCGGCGAGCTGGGAGATCACCCGGCCTGAGTTTGAAGTGGGCGCAGAGGGCGAGTCGGGCGAGGCCGATGATGTTGAGCCGGAATCAGAGAACCCGGCGATCGTGCAGGAGCAGGCAGCGCCGGAGGCATCCGCGCCGAACCTGTTCGAGCCGTGGGCGGGGACGGAGCGGGTGAACGTGCTCTTGCTGGGTATTGACCAGCGCTGCGATGAAAGCGGACCGACGCATACCGATTCGATGATGGTAGCCAGCATTGACCCGGCGACGATGTCGGCGGTGGCCCTGTCGTTGCCGCGGGATCTATGGGTGGAGATACCAAATATCGGCCTCAACCGCATCAACCAGGCGCACTATTTCGGTGAAGCGCGCAGCTATCCGGGGGGCGGGCCGGCGCTGGCGGCGGAGACGGTGGAAGCGCTGCTGGGCATCCCCATCCACTACTACGGGGCGGTGAACTTTGACGCCTTTACGGAGTTTGTGGACCTGATCGGCGGCATTGAAGTGGTGGTCCCTCAGGATATTGACGACCCCAAATACCCGGACCGCTGCTACGGCTACGAGCCTTTTCAGATCTCAGCCGGCTTGCATCACCTGGACGGGGCGCAGGCGTTGAAGTACGCGCGCACGCGGGCGACATTCGGCGGCGATGTGGACCGGGCCGGTCGCCAGCAACAGGTGGTTATGGCGGTGCGCGATGCGATTGATGTGGATATGGTTCCGCGGCTGCTGACGCAAGCGCCGCTTTTGTGGCAGTCATTTCAGGAGAACGTTCGGACCAATATGACGCTGGATGAGGCGATCCAGCTGGCGTTACTGGCAATGGATATCCCCCGCGAGAATTACCGGCTGGCGGTGATTGATTACGGCAGCCTGTACCCCGAGACGATGCCGGACGGGCAGCAGGTGCTCGTGCCGCGCCGGGAGGGGATTCGCGAATTGCGCGACGCCCTGTTTGCGCCGGCGCCCATTCCCCGGCCGACCGTGGAGGTGTCGCCGGAGCGCATCGCGCAGGAGAACGCGCGGGTGGCGATTCTAAACGGCACGCCGCATTTCGGGTTGGCGGCGACGACCCAGGCTTACCTGGAATCGTACAACGTGAACGTGGTCAGCATCGGCAACGCGGACGCGGCGACGTATCCGACCACGCGCATCTATGATTTCACCGCGGCCCATGAGACGGCGAATGTGCTGGCGCAATTGCTGGAAGTGCCGCCGCTGAATGTTATGTATGAGGGGGCTGAAGCCGGCGACTACGATATTCTGATTATCATCGGCGCTGATTCGATATTGGCGCCGACGCCGACGCCTACGCCGGCTCCTTAGCGCTAGGTGAGACAAACCGCCCCCTGTATATCAGCCCGTGTTCTCCCAACCCAGGTTGTCCTGCCGGTGACCGGGGAAGCCGATGTCCGTGATGCCCGTCGTTGGAGGCAGCCGGTAGTCGCCAAAGGGGTAATAGCGCGCCTCCTCCACCACCTCCCCGGCCTCATCCGTCAACAGCGTCATGCTGCCCAGGTGGTTGTCGTGCATGTAGTACAGCTCCTCAATGTACGGTCCGCCCGGCGTCAGTTGCCCCTCCCGGTGCAGCGCCACACTGCTGCCGCCCAAGCTGAAGGTCGTGCGTTCCAGGCGGGTGGTCATCTGTATCGGCGGCGCCGGAGGAGGAGTGCTGCAAGCTGGCTCGTTGATACACCAACCTAGCATGCCTCCGGTGATGAACCATCACGCCCTTTCGCTGACTGGTGAGCGCAGTTTCTGTTTCTCGGCTGCGCTGTGCAAGCGGCTGGGCATAGTTTTGCTTCCCATATATGCGACATGTCTAATCGCCCAGTTCATTCCAGAGCGTGATCCAGAAATCTGCCGGCGTTTCAAGACATAGCGGTGTGTCCGGATCACGGAAGGTCTCGTAGAATTCATCTACATCCAGATCAGTCGCCTTCGACAAAGGTTGATGATTGTCGAACCCGACAAATCGCTGCCCGGTTTCGGTTCCATCTACAATAGGCCGTATATCATCATACCCCCAGGAAGAGACATAGGGCGCTGCACTATACTGTGGAACGTATAGCGAAACACCTTCAGGGGGAGGGTTGGAATGGTCAAAGAAGCAGCCAGTCCAGTTATTGTCCTCCCTAATTGCGTTAGTTCCATAAATAAGCCAGAATCTATGCTGGGGATAGAAAAGAGTTACAGTAAACGGAATGGTGCCATCATGAAAATTACCGCCGGCTGACAAATAGATCTCTGCCGGCTGTCCATAGGTCTGCATGATGTTGGCGGGCGAGAAAAATGGTGACATACTCGTTCTGCCGGAGATTTCTTCCACGACGCCATTCTCGACTAAAAGATAGTAATATCTCCTTTCGTCTGGTGAAGCCTCACTAAGACGCACTTCTGCCGTGAAAGGGTCCGGCAAGCCCAGGCGTGTTATTTCATTTGCCAGGGGTCTCAGTATCTGGTCAGCCGTTTCCCAGTCGGTTTCGCCGGGACTGATGCCCCAGAAACAAGGCAACCGGCAACCACCATTCGTCTCAAATAGCTCTCGGATGGCTACCAGGGCATCCTCAGGCGGAAGAGTGGGTATGGCGGTGGGCGTATCGACTACAGTAGCTGCCGGCGTCGGGTGCAAAGTTGGCGAGGGCGTTGAAGTGACGGTCGCTGTTGCTGCGGCCGTTTCCATTGGCGCGATAGAGGGAGTTACAGCCGGCGATGGGCGTGGAGTCGCTGTTTTGGTGACCTCCACTACTGCGGCTATTGCCGTTGCCGTTGAAGAGAGCGTCGTCGGCTCCACTCTGCCGCCGTTGCTGCAACCCGTACAGATAAGCAGTGCGCTAAGGACAAGGGCTACCAATATCGTGCTTTTCGCCATCTTCGCTTTTCCTTATCCGCACTGACAATGCGCGCCAGCAGCGGAACATTGTCGTGGGCCCCCATGTAAATCAGTCCCGTATTCTCCAAGCCCAGGTTGTCCTGCCGGTGGCCGGTGAAGCCGATGTCCGTGATGCCCGCCGTTGCGCTATGTTGGCTGTTTGAGATTCTCTCAAGAGCGGTATGTCCCCCCGGCTATTCCCATCCCGGCTGAAACCACGTTGCCGGCAAGTAGTGCTCCAGCCAGACCGGGTAGAGCGCGTACTTCCCCGGCCGGCAGATGTGCACGACGAGGTTGCCGTCCTCTCCGGTCATTGCCTGGGCTGCCGGGTTGGGGACGGTATCGGTACAGGTGGCGGCGGCGTCTATCCAGCGGTCGCGCTCCCAGTAAAGGAACTCCCAACCGAGCGCCGGACCTGAATCTGCCCCGCACTTTGTAGGGGAGATGGGCAGCGTGACGGTGACCGGCGCCTGAAAGCGCTGCAGGGTGCGCTGTTCGGCCGGCATGTGGCCGCGGATGTCGAAGGCCAGGCACTGCGGTCTCCCGCCGGGCGGGTAGTCGGCGCGGGGCAGGGGCAGGGCGCTGACCACGGTGGGCGAGAGCACCGCGCCCGGCGCCAGCTCAAAGGTGGTCACCCCCAGGGTATCGCTGTAAGTCAGCGTCGCCCCCACCGCCGGCTCGACCGTTTCTGTCGTGGCGGATAACCGGAAGGTGGTCAGGAACTCGCCATTCATGTTCAAAATATCGGACTGGATGAAGCCCTCATACGCATCTGTATCCCCTACCCGATTGCCATCACCGACAGTACCGACAACACTGACATCGGGATAGCGTCGAATCTCCAGCGTGTAACCCAGGTCAAAATCATTGACCCAGACATAGAAGTACCCATCGCCGGCATGGGTGGGTATGAGATCCTCGGAGGTATCGGAGAAGAGCACCTGCGGCGTCCGCGCCTCGGAGATATCCACGATGTGCCAGGAGTCGGGGCCGCTGTAGCCGCACCGGTCAGTTTCGTGATCGAAGTATTGGAGCGCGTAGTCGTTCCGTATGGCGAATTCTGTGCGAGGCTCCGGGGCGGATTCGGGAAAGTGGAGAGAGGAGATCTGCGGCGGCGACCCCGGCGTCCGGGCGTCGTAGCCGCGCAGAAAGGCCCCGGTCGTGGTGTAGAGCACATTGCCGTTGGCGTGCATCGGCGAGGTATTCCGCACATCGAGGGTGTCGATGCGCTGCGGATGGGCCGGGTCGCTCACGTCCATGACGGCAATGCGCTCGCCCTCATAACAATAATCAATGCGATAGAGCAGCTCCACGAACAATATGTCGTTGCTGGCCGCCACGTAGCCCGTATAGGGATAGAGACCCTGGTAGGTCTCGAAGTCGCTATACGTCGTTACCAACCAGGGGTTGGTCGGGTTGGAGATGTCGATGATCTGCAAGACGTTGCTGCCCCCGGTGACGTAGGCGTAGTCGCCCCAGACGTTCAACCAAAAACCATAGATCTCCGTCAGTATGCCCTTCCAGCGCGGATAAGCCGGCTCGCTCAAATCCAGGATGTGATAGCCAGACATCTCGTCCAGAATGTATAGATAGTTGCCCTGTCTCACAAGCATCTGGATCTCCAGCGGGATTTCACTTGTGATGATGAGTTGGAATGGCTCATTCTGGGCCACGCCGTCGAGGGAGCCATTACCCGAGCCGAATAGGGCCGGCAGGAACGACAGGGACAATAAGAACCATGCAACGCGACTCCTGGTCATAGACTCGGCTCTCCTACGGGGTGGGCGTGGGTGTACAGCTCAAGTTCCGCCAGCAAGTTGTCGTCGCAATCGCCTCGTGCAGCCGTGTGCCGGTGTCAACCAGTAGACTGTCCTCCCAGTCCAGAATAACGTTGCCACGGGCTGCTTCAATGAGGTCGTCGCCGGCCTTAAACCACCAGACGCCAACCCACTGTGAATTGCAGCCCGTTTGTCGCTGGCAGGTGTTGAGGAAATAGTCTGTCATGTAATGGGTCAGCGCCCAATAGCCCTGTTCCCTGTTGGTGCCATACCAGGCGGTGCCCTCTCCCATCGCGCCGCAACCCGGGGCCTGTGTGGGAAAGGGCGTCACGGTGGTCGGCGTCGGGCTGGCGGGAGCTGCTGTTAAGCCGTTCAAGCTTCTCTCAAGAGTGGTACACCCACTCCGGCTATTCCCATACCGCGGCTTGTATATTAGTGGCAGGGAAGATAGGCTCCCTGTTAAGGAGGCCAG
>CAZIKT010000003.1:0-28850 GCA_964539885.1 uncultured Ardenticatenaceae bacterium
GTCCGCATCGTTGGCAGCGCGAATCAAGCCGGCCTGCGACGTCAGCCGCAACAGCCAGATGGCAATGCCCAGGATGATGCCGAAGCAGGCCAGTCCAATCAGCAGCGGGACCGCTGCTGCCACGGCGGTCTCGATATTTTGCAGCAATTCAGGCGGCAATGTGCCCGCCGGCCCAAGCGGGAAGTCCTCACCGCCGAAGGTGTAGTTGAAGTTATTGCTCGAATTGCCGGTGCTCAGCGCCGCCAGAAAACCCAACAGGAAGAGCCACTTGTTATTCCAGCAAATGTTCCAGGCTCGTGAAAAAATCTGACCGTAATCCATTTATCCCTCCGAAGTCACTCAGCGCACGGCGCCGGCTGACAGTTCAAGGTCCGGCGCGCCATGCGTTATCAGATATCTCCTATACGAGATAACGCCTGGGATTGTTGCGGGCAGCCTGACTACTCCCATTCAATGGTGCCGGGGGGCTTAGAGGTAATATCGTAGACAACGCGGTTGACACCGGGGACCTCGTTGACGATGCGGCGACTGACCCGGGCCAGCAGCTCGTGCGGCAGCCGCGCCCAATCGGCGGTCATGAAATCCTCGGTGGTCACCGCCCGCAGGGCGACCACTTCCTCATAAGTGCGGCCATCGCCCATAACGCCCACGCTGCGCACCGGCAACAGCACCGCGAATGCCTGCTGCGTGCCCTCGCGCAACAATCCCTCGCCCGCCAGCTCAGCGGTGAAGACGGCGTCGGCGGCGCGCAGACGCTCCAGGCGCTCCCAGCTTACTTCGCCAAGACAGCGGATGGCCAGCCCCGGACCGGGAAAGGGTTGCCGCCATACCAGGCTATCCGGCAAACCCAGCAACGCGCCGGTGCGCCGGACCTCGTCCTTGAACAACTCGCGTAACGGCTCGACCAGCTCGAAGCCCATCTCCTCCGGCAGGCCGCCCACGTTGTGATGGGTCTTGATTGTCTGCGCCTCCGGCCTATCCCGCGTCGCGCTCTCGATCACGTCCGGGTATATCGTGCCCTGGGCCAGGAAATCGATCTGACCCAGTTTGGCGGCTTCCCTTTCGAAGATACGCACGAATTTCTCGCCGATAATACGCCGCTTTTCCTCCGGCTCCGTCACCCCGGACAGCGCCTCCATATATTCCTCGATGGCGTTGACGGCAATCAGGTGCATCCCCTGCTCCCGCCGGAAGGTCTCGACCACCTGCGCGGCCTCACCCTGGCGCAGCAAGCCGTGATTGACAAAGATGCAGGTGAGCTGATCGCCAATTGCCCGATGGATAAGCGCCGCCGCTACCGCCGAGTCCACCCCGCCGCTCAGCCCGAGCACCACCCGGCCCGCGCCAACTTGACCGCGAATGGCGGCCACCTGTTCCTCGACGAAGTTGGCCGGCGTCCAGTCCGGCGCGCAGCCGCAGATGCTGACCACAAAGTTGCGCAAAAGCAGGTCGCCCTGGGCTGTGTGCTTCACCTCGGGGTGAAACTGTACGCCATAGAAAAGGCCGGCAGCATCTACGGCGGCGGCATAGGGCGAGCCGTCTGTGCAGGCCAGCGGGTGGAAGCCGGGCGGTAGGAGGCCCACCTTGTCCCCATGGCTCATCCAGACGCGCAGGGGATCGCCGGCATTCTCGGCTTCAGCGGTCTGCCAGTTGTAGAATAAAGGGTCGTCCGGCGCCTCAATATGCAGCTGCGCCGGGCCATATTCGCGTTTGCGGCTACCTGCCACCTGGCCACCCAGGTGATGCGCCAGTAGCTGCATACCATAGCAGATGCCCAACACGGGCCGGCCGCTTTCCAGGACATAGCGTGGCAGGATCGGCGCGCCGGGATCATAGACGCTGTTGGGGCCGCCGCTGAGGATGAAGCCGCGGGGTTGCAGGGCCATCACCTCGTCAGCCGGTGTGCGCCACGAGAGCAGCCGGCAGTAGACATTCGCTTCGCGCACCCGCCGAGCGATTAACTGCGCGTATTGCGAGCCGTAATCCAACACAATAATAGTATCATGGCTTGTTTTCATCCGGCCTGCTCCTGTTGGGAAGAGATTATAACAGCAGCAAGCAATTATTAAAGCAGGACAAACCGCCCAGGCGTTCGCTCTGCAGTGGCTTGACTATGCCGGATCCAGCATCTATAATGAAGTAAGTTATAAAGCGTTCAAAAAATATTGAAAGTTGTGAACAAGGTTAGGCTCATGGAACTCATAGCGCTGGAAAACGGGCTGGCGGCAGTGGAAAGCAGGTTGCGCAATGTCGTTGACAGTGACGTGGACATCTTGCATGAGGCGAGCCATCACATCGTCGAATCGGGCGGCAAGCGCATCCGCCCGCGGATCACTTTGCTGGCTTACCTGGCTGCCGGTGGCCAGGAGGTCGAGAAGGTGGTGGACCTGGCGGCGGCTATCGAAATGGTACACACGGCGACGCTGGTGCATGACGATATCAACGACCACAGCCTGCTGCGTCGGGGCCGGATCACGGTGCATGCGCGCTGGGGTCGCACCTTCGCGCTGTTGACCGGCGATTACCTGTTCACCAAGGTGTATGAGCTGATGGCTCCCTATGGGGTTCCCTACAATGCCATCATGGCTGAAGCATGCGTGCGCCTGGTGGAAGGGGAGACGTTGCAAGCGGCGGCGGCGAAGTCCGGCAGCATGGACCGTGAAACCTACAAGCAGATCATCGCCCGCAAAACGGCCAGCCTGTTCGAGGCCGGCGCGCGTATGGGCGGTATCCTGGCCGGGGCGGACGAGCCAACCGTGAAAGCGCTGGCCGAATACGGGCATAATCTCGGTCTGGCCTTTCAGATCGTAGACGATATTCTGGACATTGTCGGGGACCCGGAAGCGTTGGGTAAGCCCACCGGCCTGGATGTGGCGCACGGCATGGGCGCGATCATGACGCATAACGGGCGCAAGGCGGCGGTCGCGGGCGACCAGCTGCAGGCGACCGTGGAGGCGGATCCGATTCAGGAGATGCTGCTACGCTTGCGTGAGTCTGGCGCGGTGGAAGTGGCGCGCATGCAGGCAGTGGAAGTGGCCCGGCGCGCGGAGGCCGCCCTGGACGCCTTGCCCCCTTCACCGGCGCGCCGGGAACTCCGCGATCAGGTCACGCTGGTGCTGCGCCGGGAGCAGTAGCCGGGCTATCTCCGCGGGCGATTTGACGCCCACACCGCTCTGATTACTCGCTGAGCGGTTGGAAATCAGAGATCTCGTATTCTCCTTCCGTCGTTTTGACTATACGCGGAAAAGAATACTCCTCGTGAAAGACGGCCTGGGTCACCCCGTTGACGGCTATCTGTTCCGCCACAACCGCCAGGATCGCATCAATAGAGTAGTCCGCCGCTTCGAGCGGGCGCTCGTAGCAAGTCCGCTCCGGCATGCACGCCTGGTCCTCAATTTCCGCGACGCCGGCTTCCACCCGCACACGCAATATCTGGGGATTCCAACCATCTTTCCGATAGGTGACCTGCATGGTGTAGCTGTCAACGCCGTGCCCGTCCCAGGCCTGTATGCTCTCTTGGAGTTCCAGTTGCAGCGGCGTGAGCGTTGGTTCCGGCGGTTCACCGGCCCCGCAGCCCGCCATCATCAGGCAGAACAGGCAGCCGGCAATAATGAGCAAACCGGGATTCTTGAGCTTAGTTCGCACGATTACCTCCGATCACAACAGGCGGGTTCAATAGCGGGTTTACAACCGGAACGATATTAATCGCGCAGGGCCGGACGCGCAATCCGCTCAACGGCTTTGTAGAGGCGGGGGTCGCCGGCTGTGTGCCGCCGCGCCCAGGCAAGATACAATCTACTCCAGATGCGGAACAAGCTGAAGACGATGCAGGAAGCCGTCTCATTGGTGCGGGACGGCGATATGATCGCGTTAGGCGGGATGACGATTTATCGGCGTCCCGTGGCCTTCGCCCGCGCGTTGGCCGGCCTGGCAAATCCACCGCGCAGGTTGACTCTGCTGGCCTTGACCGGCGGGTTGGCCAGCGACATCCTGGTGGGGGCCGGGCTGGTATCGCATACGCGCACTTGCTACTTCGGGCTGGAATCGTTTGGGCTGGCGCCGATGTTCACCAGCGCGGTGCAGGCCGGCGCGCTAACCGTCATCGAGGAGAGCGAAGCCAGCATCGCCTGCGGGCTGCGCGCGGCGCTGGCTGGCGTGGGCTTCATGCCCAGTCGCGCCTGGCAGGGCACCGACCTGCTGCTGGTGCGCCCCGACGTGCAGACGATCACTGATCCGTATACCGGACAACCGTTAACGGCATTCCCGGCGATCAAGCCGGATATCGCGGTCATCCATGTGTTGCGGGCCGACCCCAGCGGCAACGCCCAATTAGGCGGCAATCCCACCATCGACTTCGAGCTGGCGCTGGCAGCCGGACAGGTGGTATTGACTGCCGAGCAGATCGTTGAGCGCTTAGAAGCGCCCTATGATTTGCCGGGGCAGACGACCACGATGGTGGTGCACGCGCCATACGGCGCGTGGCCGACCTCCTGCTATCCGCTATATCCACTGGCCGGGGAGGCCATACTGGACTATGTGGACGCCTGCCGTGACGGCCGATTCCGTGAGTATCTCGCAACGCCGGCGGCTCCCGAAGCCGGAACGGATGACGCGTAATGGAATACTCGATTGACGAGCTCATTTGCGCCTGCATCAGCCGGCAAATCCAGGACGGCGAAACAGTAGCCCAGGGCATCGCCACGCCACTGGTCACCGCCGGCTATCTGCTGGCCAAGCTGACCCACGCGCCCAACCTCAGCTTCATCTCGGCCATCGGACAGGCTCTTTGTAGAGATTGGGCGCCGCTGGGCCTGGCGACGATTGAGCAGTTGTGGATTCGCCGGGGGGTGATGAGCGTCGGCTTTGTCTCGGCAGCCTGTGAGCTACTGCCGCGCTTCGGACCAAAGGAGTTCTTCCGGCCGGGACAGGTGGACGCCCGCGGCAATTTCAACAATGTGTTTATCGGGGGAACGTACGAACGGCCCACGTTGCGCCTGCCGGGATCGGGCGGCATCCCGGATGTGACGGTTTTCGAAGAGCAGATCTACCTATATGTGCCGCGTCATGGCCGGCACACATTCGTCGAGGCGCTGGATTTCCGCAGCGGCCTGGGCCATGATGCGAAACGTCGAGCGGGCTGCGGGCCGGGTTACCTGATATCGGACCTGGGGCAGTTCGACTTTGAAGCCGGCAGCGGGCGCATGCGGCTGCTTACGTTGCATCCCGGCGTGCCGTTACGCCGAGTGGAGGCAAAGACCGGTTTCCCGCTGATTTTGCCGGAGGAGATCCCCACAACCGCGCCGCCGGCGGAGGAGGAATTGCGCCTGCTGCGGGAGCAGATCGACCCGTTGGGTGTGCGCAAATTGGAGACGCTGTCGGGGGCCCGCCGGAGGGGAGAACTGCGCCGGATATTGCTAGAGGAGCGGCAGCGAATTTCGTAGACGGAACGAAAGGCTATGACTATAATGCCCGCACGGGGCAGGGAGTTGAGGCTGCGGCCTGATCACTCAAGCTCGAAGACGGCCGGCGTCGGCATAGCAGGTGCAACATGCGAGTCGTAGTCTTTTCCGATGTACATGGCAACCTCACCGCCCTGGAAGCGGTACTGGCGGATATCGCGGCGCAGCCGGCTGTTGACTTGCTGGCCTTTGCCGGGGATGCCTGCCTGTTCGGCCCGCGGCCGGAAGAGTGCGCGCAGCAAATTCGGTCCGCAGCGGATGTCTGCCTGGTGGGGAATACCGACCAGTGGACGTGCAATCCGCCGGCTGTGCCGCAGAATGCGCCCAATCGGGAACGCTGGCAGCTCATCCAGACAGTGGCCAAGTGGACCCGAGACCAGTTAAGCGCGTCCAGTCTGGAGTGGTTGAGCCGGCTGCCGTTTGGGCACACCATCTCGCCCACGGCAAGGGCAGAAGATGAATTGTTGCTGGTGCACGCGAACCCACATGACACGATGCAGGTGATCTATCCGCCGGTGGAGACGCAGGAAGCCAGGATGGGCAAAGTGCACCAAACAGACGGGGAACTGGCGCAGTTGCTGGCGGGGACAACGGCCGGGGCGGTGGCGTATGGTCATCTCCATTTCCCCAACCTACGCATGAGCGGCCGCACGCTGCTGGCTAACATCAGCTCGGTCAGCCTGCCGGGCGATGACGATGCCCGGGCCAAGTACGGCATCCTAGAGTGGGCCGGCGAGCGCTGGCAGGCGCAACACGTTCACGTGCCCTATGACCTCAGGGCCGAGATCGCGGCGCTGCGACGGATACAGCCGCCGGATTGGGCCAATTCGGTCGCCGCGTTGGAGCGGCAATTGGAGGGGCGTTACTGAATTGACACTCCTGCTCACCTGATGATATACTGAGTCCTGACGCATTGCATCATGCGTGCATCATACGCGCCACTTTCGACCACCATGCCTTGCCCTCCCCGGCAAGAGCGAGTTCAGTAAAGTAGAGGAGGAGACGTCCATGAGTTCAGTTGACGCATTAGTCGGCGATAGACCCTGGTACAAGAGCTATGATAAAGCGGTGCCGCGCCATATCGAGGTGCCGGATCACACCATTCACGAATTCCTGACCCGCTCTGCACAGAAGCATCCGGATGCGACCGCGATGGTCTTCAAGGGCAAAGAGATTAGCTATCGCACGCTCGATCAACTGACCGATGCGATGGCGGCGGCGTTAGCGGCGAACGGCTTCCACAAGGGAGATCGAGCGGTCATTTACATGCCCAACGCTCCGCAATTTGTGATCAGTTTCTTCGGCATCTTGAAGGCCGGCGGCATTGTCATCGCCACCAACCCGCTGTACACCGAGCGCGAGTTGGAGCACCAGCTTGCCGATTGCGGGGCGGAAACGGTGATCGTCCTCAGCCTCTACTACAACAAGCTGAAGAAGGTGCAAAAAGCGGGCAAGACGAATGTAAAGCGTGTCATCGTCGCGAACATCAAGGAGTACCTGCCCTCCATCACCAGCCTGCTCTTTACACTGGCCAAGGAGCGCAAGGATGGCCATCGGGTCGCACTGGAGCCGGGCGACATGTGGTTCCAGGATTTCCTGGCTTCCGGCAAAAACACGCCCAGGCCCAACGTGCAGGTATCGGGTGATGACGTCGCCCTGTTGCAGTACACGGGCGGCACCACCGGCCTCTCCAAAGGAGCGGTGGGCACGCACCGCAACGTGGTCTCTAACGCCTACATGGCGCAGGCCTGGCTGACCGGCACGGTCAGCGAAGGCGCCGAAACGACCCTGATGGCGCTGCCGCTCTTTCATGTGTACGGGCTGGTCGGCGGCCTAATATTGACTACTTCGCTGGCCAGCCGGCTGATCATGATCCCGGATCCGCGCGATCGCAAGGATGTTTTGAGCAGCATCACCAAGTACGGGGTGACGCTGTTCCCCGGCGTGCCGGCGATGTACATTGCCATAAACAGCAATCCGGACGTGGCTGCCGGCAAGTATAAGCTTGGCTCGATCAAGGTCTGCCTCTCCGGAGCCGCCCCCCTGATGCAAGACACCAAGCGGGAGTTTGAGGCGCTCACCGGCGGCAAGTTGGTGGAAGCTTTCGGCCTCTCTGAATCCCTGGTGGCCACCCACGTCAACCCGATCAACGGTCTGAATAAGCCGGGCTCTATCGGACTGCCCATTCCGCTGGTTGACGCGAAGATCGTCGACGCGGAGACCGGCGACAAGGAGCTGGGGATCAATGAGGTCGGCGAATTGATCATCAAGAGCCCGTCCATCATGCAGGGCTACTGGCAATTGCCCTCTGAGACAGCCAACACGCTGCGCAACGGTTGGCTTTTCACCGGCGACATCGCCCGGATGGACGAGGATGGCTATTTCTTCATCGAGGACCGGAAGAAGGATATGATCATCGCCGGTGGCTACAACATCTATCCGCGCGAAGTGGAAGAGGTTTTGGCCAGCCACCCGGCGGTCCTGGAAGTCGCGGTGGGCGGCATCATGGATCCCAAGCGCGGAGAGACTGTCAAAGCGTGGGTGGTCGTGAAGCCGGGGGCCAGTCTTACCGCCGAGGAGCTGCAAGCTTACAGCAAGGAGCAGTTGGCCGCTTACAAGTACCCGCGGATGATCGAGTTCATTGATGAGTTGCCCAAGTCCACGGTGGGCAAGGTGTTGAAGCGTGAGCTGATCAAGCGAGACCAGGAGAAGATGAAGAGTTAGGCCGACTGACGGCGAGCGCAACGCCGCCTTTCGACAGTTTATCGGACTCCGCTTACGGAGTCCGATTGCTTTTCGCGAGCAGAGGCAACCGACCGGAATGAGCACGCTGAACCCCAACATTCCCACACCCGAATTGTCGGCGCTGATGACCAGGGCAGCCGGCCAGATGACAGAGTTCAAGCTGGAGCTGCTTACCCCGCAACTGCTTCTACACACGTTCTTGCTGGATCCGACCTGCGCCGCCCATCAGATCATCAGCCGGCTGGCGCAGCAGCGGGGCTTCAAGCTAAATGAGCTGCAGGAGCGGGTGGAGACGATGGCCCGGCACACGCCGGGACGCAATGCCCGTTTCAACTTCACCGACGACTTTGGGGCGGATATCCCGCTCAGCGAGGAGTTGTTGGTCGTTCTCGATGAGGGGCTGAGCATCGCCCAGGCTCGCGATGAACTGAAGGTCAGCAGCGGACACGCTCTGGCAGCGATGTGTGACATCAAGGTGACTACCTATGGGGTGCTGCAACGATTGGGGGTCACGCAAGCGGCGGTCATCGCCTCGCTGGACGAAGTGGCCCTGGATAAGAGCCCGGTGATCCATGACTGGGTGCACGAAGCGCGTCAGGGAAACAGCGTGCCCGTCTACCAGCGCAGCGAGCTATTGCGCACCCTGATCAGCCTGCTCTCGTTAGCCGGGCAGCGACACCTGATCCTGGTTGGGCCGGAAGGAGCCGGTAAACGCACACTGGCTTACAGCCTGGCGCAATTGTTGGCGGAGGACAAAGCGCCGCTTGCTCTTCGCTCAGTGGTACAGATCAGCGAGTCAGCGCTATTGGAGAACCCGCTCTCGGCGATCCGGGTGGGTTTGCGCCGGGCCAGCGGCGGCATCTTGCTGGTCCCCGGCATCGAGCGTTTCTTTGCGGATCGGCTGCGCGCCCCCTATCCGGAAGCGACAATCCGCGAGCTGCACAAGGCGATCGTGGAGAGTGAGCATGTGGTGATGGGTACGGCCACGCCCGCGGCGTTTGAGCAGATCAGCGCCCATCGCCTGGTCCGGGAGCATATGCAGCGGTTGGATGTCCCCCCCGCCGGCCGTGAGGAGACGACCACTATCCTGGCTTTTCATCGCCAGCGGCTTGAACAGGAGTACCAGGTAGAAGTGGAGCCGGCCGCGCTGGCGACCGCGGCCGCGCTGGCCGATCAATACATCAAGGGGGTGGCATTGCCGGCCGCGGCGGTACAGCTCATAGACCGCGCCTGCGCGATCGTGCGCATGGTGGCTGCCGGCCACAATCCACCCCAGCCGGACATACAGACCGACGGCCGGGTGGACAGCGAAGATGTGATGGTTGCCGCCAGCCAGATGACCCGCATCCCGGTCAGCAAGCTCAGCCCGGACGAACAGAGCCGCTATGCCAACATGGTCGATCACTTACACGAGCGGATCATCGGTCAGAACGAGGCGGTGATGGCGGTCAGCCGGGCGGTAAAGACCGCGCGGGTGGGCCTACGCGATCCCAAGCGCCCGATCGGCTCTTTCCTCTTTCTTGGGCCAAGCGGCGTGGGCAAGACGGAGCTGGCCAAGGCGCTGGCCGAATTCATGTTTGGTGCGGAAAGCGCCATGTTGACCTTGGATATGAGCGAGTATCAGGGGGAAGGCAGCGTTAACCGGCTGATTGGCGCGCCTCCCGGTTATGTGGGTTACGAGGGCGGCGGGCAATTGACCGATTTCGTTCGCCAGACGCCTTACGCGGTCATTCTGCTGGACGAAGTCGAAAAGGCGCACGACCGCGTTTTCGACGTCTTGCTGCAAGTGTTGGATGAGGGCCGGCTGACGGACGGGCAGGGCCGCCTGGCAACCTTCAGCGAGACGGTGATCATCATGACCAGCAATTTGGGCGCAAGGGAGATGCTCACACCCACGATCGGGGAGCGGGAACGAGAGTTGGTTATGGCCCAGGTGAAGGCGTTCTTCAGGCCGGAGTTTCTGAACCGGCTGGATGACGTAATCCTGTTCCACCAGCTTACGCCGGAACAGCTGCGGCTCATTCTGAACCTGATGCTGAAGAAGGAGTTCCAGATGGCCGACAAACAGGGACTGGAAGTCATTGTTTCGGAGGCGGCGCGCGATTGGTTGCTAAGTCAGAACGACCAGCCGGAATTCGGCGCTCGTCCTCTACGGCGTATTATCAGTCGGCATTTGCGCGAGCCGTTGGCCGATTTCCTGCTGCAGCAGCCTGGCCGCGCCAATCACAAAGTGCGGATTGATGCGGAAGCCGGGAAGCTGGTGTTCTCAATGGAAGCGTAAGTAGACAGGGTCAAAAAGAAAATGAGATGACTTGACAAACGGGCGTTTGCCGAGTCATCTCTGGGGGGGAGCCGTAAATATCTTACCATGCGGCACGTGCCGTGCCAATGGACCCGAAGTACCATGACTTTTCCGAAGTCTGTGATGGGCGTTCGATAGCTCTGCGCGCGGGAAATATCTCGCGTTATGAAAACTTCTCTGGAGCGGTCGCGGCTTGCCCGGCGCACGATTTGGGCAAGCCCTAATTGATCGTATAATTGCGCGCGGCGCCGAAAACTTTGACGGTGGGCCGGATCCAGCCACGTTACCCGCCGAGACAGGGTTGTTGATCGATGGAACAGAAACTCAGACTTCTCGCCGCAGCGAAAACGGATCCCGGCCAGGTACACAGCGTCAATCAAGACTCTGCCTACGCTTTTGTGCGGGAACCGGCTATGGGCAAGACGCGCGGTCTATTCATCGTCGCTGACGGGATGGGCGGCCATCAGGCCGGAGAAGTAGCCAGCCGGTTGGCGGTGGAAACCATTTCCCAGGAACTGGATTTCCTGTTGCAGCAAAGCGACATGGACGAGACCACCCCTTCCTATCCACCGGGGAGCGACAAATCGTCCGGGCAGGGTCGCCAGGAATTGTTCACCAAGCGGCTGCAGATCGCTATTGACGGGGCTAATGACGCCATCAGCCAGTATGGGCAGAGTGAACCGGCTGCCGCGGGCAATATGGGCACCACACTCACCTGCGTATTAGTGGATGACGATCAGGCGATCATCGCCAATATCGGCGACAGCCGCACCTACCTGCTGCGCGAACAGCAGCTCAGGCAGATCACCGAGGATCATTCCTATGTAGCGCACCTGGTGCGCGAGGGGCAGCTTGCGCCGGAGGAGGTCTTTGTTCACCCACGGCGAAATGTGATCACCCGTTCACTCGGCTACCAGCCCGACGTCTTGGCCGACTTCTGGTCAGTTTTTCTGCAGCCGGGGGATCGCCTGCTGCTCTGTAGCGACGGCCTGTGGGAGATGGTGCAAGATGAAGCGGTGATCGCCGATTACGTTGCTTCGGCGCGGCACCCGGCGCAGTCAGTCGAGGCGCTGATTGCGGCGGCTAACGCCGGCGGCGGCGCCGACAATATCGGGGTGGTCGTCGTTCACGTCGAGGACTCTGAAGCAACCGCTACCCTCGCTGACCAGCCCACCGTAAGATTGGATCGCACGGAGTAGCAGCCGGTTTGAGTGGCGTGGCATGAGCAGCGCCGTGGCCGCTACTGATTTGATTAAGACGGAAGTCCTATTGTATTATATCCATTGGAACCGGCGCTCAATCGATCTGCCGGGAGTTCAGTAAAGGCAGGGAGGCGCGACCCCAATCTTCTCGCGCCCCTCTGCAGGACAAAGTGCAACAACTATGGAACAACAAACATTTGGCCGCTATATCATTCAGGACCGCATCGGCAAGGGCGGGATGGCAACCATCTTCCGCGCTCAAGATC
Organism: uncultured Ardenticatenaceae bacterium; assembly: GCA_964539885.1. Lineage (GTDB taxonomy): Bacteria > Chloroflexota > Anaerolineae > Promineifilales > Promineifilaceae > JACKCB01. The sequence continues at coordinate 11,975 of CAZIKT010000003.1, forward strand.
CGATGTTTGGTCGCGAGGTAGCCCTGAAGGTATTGCCCCGCGAGTTTCTACATGATCCGTCGTTTCGTGGTCGGTTTGAACGCGAGGCCCGCACCATCGCCACCCTGGAACATCCCGCCATCGTGCCGGTATACGATTTCGGCGAGGACCATGGACAGCCTTATCTGGTAATGCGTTTCATGCGCGGCGGTTCGCTGGCTGATCGCATCCGCAGCGGTCCACTATCGGTGGAGGATGCGGCCCACGTGTTGCAGCGCATCGGCTCAGCGCTGGATCATGCCCACAACCGCGGAATTGTGCATCGTGACTTGAAGCCGGGGAACATTCTCTTTGATGAATACGGAGACCCCTTCCTGGCCGACTTCGGCATCGTCAAGATAGCCGAGGCGACCGCCACTCTGACCGGCGGAGGCATCGTGGGCACGCCGGCTTATATGAGTCCTGAGCAGGTGCACGGCGATCAGGAGATTGACGGGCGCAGCGACATCTACGCGCTGGGCGTGATCCTGTTCGAGATGTTGACCGGGCAAATGCCTTACCGGGCCGACACGCCGGCCAAGCTGATGATGGCCCACGTGCTCAATCCAACGCCGCGCATCCTGGAGGTCAGACCGGACCTGCCGGCGGAGTGTAATGCGGTGATCACCAAGGCGATGGCCAAGGATCGCGCCGAGCGTTACAACAGCGCCAGCGAGATGGCGCAGGTGCTTACCGGCACATACGAGCGCCCGCCGATCACGGCCGCGGCGGCAGCCGCCGCGGCGACCATTGTGGAGCCGATGCCCACAGCTGCCCGGCCCACCACTGCCGGCGCGATGGGGCAGCAGACCGCCGCCTCAGTCTCGCCTGCCACCTATCCTCCAACGCCTCCACCGGGGGTGATCACTCCCCCACCGCAGGCGGACGAGGGTGAAGGGAAAGGCCGATCGAAGATATTGTTGCCGGTGCTGGCCGTCATCGGCGTGCTGCTCTGCTGCGGTGTGGCGGTTGTGGCCTTCATGCAATTCGGCGGCCCGGAAATCGTCTTTGGAGAAAGCACCGCGACGCCGACGGCGGCGATCGCCGAACAGGATGAGACGGCGGTTCCCGGCGAGACGCCGGTTGTCGCTGCCACCGAGTCGGTCATAGCGCCGACGAGCGTCGAAGAAGAAGTGGTCGATGCCGACGCGACCGCTGCCGCTGAGGCAGACGTAGCCGAGGCTACTGCTGAAGCGGCGGAGGAGATAGAGCAGGCTACCGCCGAAGCCGGCGCGGCCACCGACGAGGCTACTCAGGCCACGAGCGTGGCGGAGGCGGCGACTGCCGAAGCCGGAGAAATGCTGACTGTCGCCATCGATACCGTGCAGCGGCTGAGGCAGGTTGATCCGGTGATCGGTCCATCGGAAGGCACTTTGGCGCACACAGAGGACGGATTCATTGACGCGCAATATGCCGGCGTCAATGTGGCAGATTTTGCCGCCGAAGCGACTTTCGCCGTGCCTTACAGTCGCCTGGACGGCAGTTGGGATATCGGGTTCATGTTCCGCGATGCCGGGATCGACAACCAGTTGCGCCTGGCGATTGAATCGAACGGCGTGTGGAGTCTCGCCAATCAGTCGGGTTCAGACTTCAACCTCATCGCGGAGGGCCAACTGGAGAATCTGAACACGTCCGTAGGAGAATCCAACAAGGTCCTGCTGTTGACGCAGGGCGCTACCGGCTATCTGTTTGTGAATGATGAGTTCATCAGCGAATTGGACCTCTCGGAGCGCACCGATCCCGGCGACTTCGCCCTGGCCATCGGCCTCTATGAGGGCAATGAGGTAGAGGGCGAGCAAACCGGCTACTCAGATTTTGCCATCTGGACGGAGGAGGAATCGGTGGTGGTGGCGTCTACGCCCACCGTTGCGCCCACCACAGCCTCGGCGACGACCGTTGCGCCCCCACCGCCACCGCCGCCCCCAAACCAGGACGAGGCGCTGCTCGCCTCGATGAAAAGCGTGCAGACCGATTTGCAGCGGATGGGTGGCATGATTGACAACGCGGTGAACACCGGCTCGGTCAACTGCCGGGATGTGGTGAATACCTACGATCGTATCGCCAACGCCCCATCGTACGATGGCCTGACCGGCGAAGCTGTTAGCGCACACAGCAGCTATCGTTCGGCAATCACCACCTTCACCAATGGCGCGCGGGACATGCGACAGAATTGCGCCGATTTCCTGGCCGGCGGCAGCGGGAGTATCCCATTCAACCAGTGGAGCCGCGCCCGCCAGAGCGTGAATCAGGCGCTCAATACGCTCAACCCGGCGATCGATAATTTCGAGAACTAAGGGCGATCCGCGACCGATAGACCGAGCGCGGATCGCGCCGGCCTTCCAAGGGCCGGCAGCGAGGAAAACAAGCGGGTTACGAGGCGGGCGACCGCTGATAGCAGGCCGGCGCTGCGAAACTGATCGCGGTGCGCCGGCCTCTCGCTTGTTAAGGTGCGATAAGTTGCCCCTGAGGATTGTCCTCATCTGGCGGACCCTGGTTGTGTTTTCGACCTGGGGGCCTAGAATTGGGTACATGTCGCCGCAAGAGAAGAGGGTGATTGAGTTCCGCCGTGTGCTGCGGCGCTTTGTCCCCGGCGCGATTGTCTGCCTGTTGCTGGCGGCCTGCAGCGGAGCGCCGCCGGCAGAGTCGCTGGAGATGCCGACCACCGCTCCGGAGTCGCCGACCATCATAGTTGCGCAGGCAGTCCCGCCGGAGCCCTCCAACACGCCGCCGGTTATTGAAGGCAACTCGGTCACATCGACAGCCACAGCGATCCCGCGGACGGCAACTCCCACGACCCCCTCGCCAACTCCACCGCCGACCATGGCGATCACCCCCGGGCCGGCCGGCATGTGCGGCTTGCTGTTGCCGGCGATTGCCCCGGTCAGCCCGCCTGCGACTACCTCATTGAACAGCGGGGCGGATCTATCGCAAATCCCGGCGGATGTGCGGCCGGCCGTGGCCCGGATGCTGAGCGCGCCGGGGGATGTGGCGCTGGTCGCTTATCGGATTGGCGAGGAGAGCGAGGGCATTTACCTCAATCCGGAGACGGCCATGCCCCTGGCTTCAGTGGTCAAGATTATCCATCTGATCGCCTACGTGGAAGCGGTGATGGCCGGCGAACTCAACCCGCAAACGCTCGTCCCGTTAGCGGACCTGGAAGCGTACTACCTGCCCAACTCCGACCTGAGCGCCCACCCCACATCGGTGGAGGCATTGGCTGCGGAGGGGCGAGTGATAGGCGACCCGCCGGCGGTGCGTCTTGAGGACGTGCCGCGGATGATGATTGAGTACAGCTCAAACGCCGCCACCGACTACTTGCACGTGTTGCTCGGCCAGCAACGCATTGAGGAGACAATCATCGCGCTTGGCATGCGGCAACAGGCCGCCCCCTGCCCATTCATCGGGCAATTCCTGCTGATGGGTAGCGAAACGACGATACGCGAACTGGCGGCCGATTCCCGGCGATACAGCATTGAAGTGATGAACCTGACTGCCCAATACGCCGAAGATGCGGACTTTCGGGAGACGATCGGCGGCTGGCGAGGGCGCACACAGCGACCCGGCATGAGCGCTCAGCGGCTATTCGCAGAGAAGCTGAACACCCAAGGCAGCGCGCTCGACTATGCGAATTTGATGGCCCGCATCGCCGGCAACTCCCTCGGGACCTGGGAGAAATCGGTCCTGATCCGCCGCTACCTGGAGTGGCCCACCTTCTTCCCGGCCAACCAGAACCTGATGGCCTGGCTGGGCTACAAAGGCGGATCATTGCCGGGCGTGCTCACCTCGGCTTATTACGCCCAACCGTGGTGGCGCACGCAACCGGTTGTGGTGGCGCTCTTCTACAGGGATCTCCCCACCGACATTTATCGTGACTGGTTGCGCGAGCAGACGCATGATGAGTTGGCCCGCTGGTTGCTGCGCGAGCCGGACGCCATACCGCTGCTGCGGGCCGCGCTCGAATCTGCGCCCTGATCCGGTGCGATGCGTGGACGATCGGCGGCTATCGCGCCCAGATCTTTTCCGGTCGCCAAAAACCCTCTTCCAGGGCGGCGACGCCGATGAACTCCCCCGTGGCGGTGTAGACGCGCGCTTTTTCCGCGGCCGGCTCGTCTGACTGTCGAGGAACGGACTGGCCCATGGCCAGCCGGCTCGCCGCAGCGGAGTCAAGCTCCAGCATCGGCAGGTGCACGACCGCGACATCCGGCAGGCGGCAGAATTGCCCCCAGTTGTCAGCAGTCAGCGCCTCCAGAGAGATTGCCGAAGCCAGCGAAAAGCGCCCGACCGCCGTGCGCCGCAGGGCGGACAGATACGCCCCGCATCCCAGGCGCTCCCCCAGGTCATGGGCCAGCGAGCGGATGTATGTGCCGGAGGAACAGACGACCCGTAGGGAGGCGACGGGTGGTTCCCAATGTGATAGCTCCAATTCATAGAGGGTAACCGGCCGAGGCGCTCTCTCCACTTCTTTACCCTGCCGGGCCAGAACATACAGCTTCGTTCCATCTTTCTTGATCGCCGAGTACATGGGCGGCACCTGGAAGATTTCCCCACGGAATTGTTCGAGCGCAGATTCCAGCGCACCCCTCGCGAACGCGACCGGGCGCTCGGCCACCGTTTCCCCTTCAGCGTCATAGGTGGTAGTTGTCACACCGAAATGAATGGCAGCCTGATACTCCTTGGTCTGCCCGACGACATACTCCAGGAGGCGTGTGGCCCGGCCAACACCCACCACCAAAACGCCGGTCGCCAGTGGGTCCAGCGTGCCGGCATGGCCCACCCGGCGCGTGCCGGTTATGCGTCGTATGCGGTTGACCACATCATGGGAGGTCAGGCCGGCGGGCTTGTCAATGTTGAGGAAGCCGGTTAGCGTCCTGTCCATTGCGGTTGCGCATCTGCCATGTCTGCCGGGTAGACCGGCAGGAGAACGGAGAAGACGTTGCCGGCGTCACTGCCTTTTGCAGCCCACAATCGGCCACCGGCGGCGGTGACCAGTTTCTGCGCGGCGACCAGCTCGACAAGGGCGGCGCCGGACGCGTGCTCACTTTCGAGCAGGCGGGTCACGTCAGCCGGCTGGATGCCGTCGCCGCTATCTCCGACTTCCAGGTGCAGGAACAGCTCCTTTTCCCGCGCCGGCCATCGATCAGACGCTTCCATCGCGTCGGTGTGTACGCTCAAGGCCACGCGCCCGCCGTCCGGCGTCACCCGGCAGGCATTGCTCAGCAGGTGGGCCAGGATGCGGCGTACTTCATTGCCAGGCAGCGCCGCGGGCGGCAGCGCCGGTTCAATATCTAACTGCAGCAGCAGGCGCTTGTCCTGAATCTGCGACAACACCCGCTCGATTGCCGTATCAACTTCTGCTGTGGTATCCAGAGAGCCGTCAGCGCGACGCAGGGCGGGGATGCCGGCGAGGTTAACCAGTTGGCGAACGGTCTGCTCCATGCGTTCCACGTCATCAGCCACCCGCTGAACAAGGGCCGTCTGACCCTGCGTAGTGCCGACGGCAGCGTTGTCCGCCAGCAAAGTCGCCCAGCCAAATAGCGATGTGAGGGGTGTACGTAGCCCTCTCGCGAGGGCGGCTAACGGCTCCGCCAGATCGCTGTCCACGGAAGGGGCTTTGTTCTCCTCCAGCTCGTGAACGCGCGCCCAAGCGGCCTCAAGCTGGCTCGAATAGCGGTCGATCGTCTCCACCAGCCAGTCGGGGCTGCGCCCGGCAGGCGCGGCGGCGAGGTCGGCCGGCGGCTCCACGCTCCTGCCCAACAGCTGGCGCAAGGCAGTCACCTCGCGCTGAAGGCGATCCACCTGCTCCCGCATCTCTGGATCTTGTCCGGCGTCCATTACGCTATTCACTGTTTCATCTGTCCGGCTACCTTCAGCGGGCGGGTGCGCCTCAGTTTGCTGCAATCGGGCACGCAACACCGCCACCTCTTCTAACGCATTATCCCGCTCCTGGGCCAAATTGGCGAGCCGGCCCAACTCCCCCGCGGAACTCCCTGCGCTGCGGGCGGGCGGTACACGAACAAGGGCGCGCACAAGGAGTCGCCGGCAGAGGTCCAGCCGGCGCTGCCAATCTGCCGCGCGCACGCTGCCGGCCGACTGATAGCCGACCAGGATGACCCCAAGGACCAGCTTTCCCTGCCAGACAGGGGTCACGACCAGCCCGGCCGGCTCTCGCAAGCCCATAGACGCAGCGATCTCCGCCATTTGTCCGGCGTCGCCATCGCCGCTACCCAATTCGAGCTGCCGACGCTGCAAAACCGCCTGCCGGATGATGGGCCAGCGATCGCGTGACCATCCGGCGACTTTCAGCGGTTGCTCGCTCCCGGCCCAACCGCTAAAGACCGTCAATTCGGCGTCGGCCTCCACTCCCAGGAGGGCAATTGCCGCCGCCTCCGCCCTTGTTACACGGACGATAAGCGGGACAGCCGCGGCCGCAACGGCAACCGGCCCGTCGGCCTCCAGCAACTTCAATGCCAGGGGCAGCGCTTCGTCGCCGGCAGCCGGAGGTGGGGCCGGCGGTTGCGCCTCGACCAGCAGGCTGCCCAGCACATGACGGTAGGCGACCACGGCCAGCAGTGGAAGGGCAACGAGGTAGCCAAGCCGAACCCAATCGGGCGCGGCCTCCAGCGCGGATTGTGCGCCCCGAAAGCTCCATAATTGCAAAAGGTAGGCCAGACCGAGGACGGCCAACAGCAGGAGGCGCAGCGCATGTGTCAGGCGATCAATGGACAGCATCCAGAGGATCCCACCACCGGCGATGCCCAGTTGCAGCATATTCCAGATGACGGCCTGTGTGGCGCTCGGGTAGGCGAGTCCATCGCCGCGTTGCCACCACGGCCAAAAGAATGAGATGAAGAACATAGCAAGCAGCAGAGAGAAGAGGATGGCCAACACATTGGTGAGGCGCGGGGCGGAGGGCGGAGGTCGCAGGAGCGCCCAAACGATTAGGACCAGCGAAAAGGCGTTCATGCCCTGCTCCAGGGGAGGCAATACGAGCAAAGAAAGGGCGGGATCGCCCCGGCTGGAGAGATAGAGCGCGATCAGGGCGACCGTCAGTTGCAGCGCCAGCAGGCCGCTACCGGCGATCAGCAACCGCCGGGCAAAGGCATCCTCATGGCCGGCCAGACGCGTTCGCCGCCATTGCCACCACGCGATGGCCACCGTCGCCTGCACGGCGAATAGCGTCAGCAGGTGGTAGACGATGTTGCCCGGCCATTCGCTCAGTAGCCTGGCCAATTGCTCAAATGGTGACATCGCTGGCAGAACTCCGGCACCGAAGGCGCGCAAGCCGTGGGAGGCCGCTGCCGGATTATATCATGTTCAGGTGACGACGCGCGGCGAACAGAGTAAAGTTGTGGTCAGGCAACGCCAATGAGATTCTATGCCAGCGGCCTTGTGGCGAACGAGTACAACGATGTCCTGCTCATCAAGCGCGATGATTCGCGCACATGGGCGCCTCCGGGCGGCGGGATTGAACTGGACGAGTTGCCCCCAGCGGCAGCAGCGCGGGAGGTCGAGGAAGAGACCGGGGTGAAGGTATTGCCGGTGCGGCTGGTGGCGCTGCAATATCGGCCGGACTCCCCCCAGGATGCGCTTGTTTTCGTCTTTCGCTGCCTGATTCGCGGCGGACAGCCAACTCCGTCAGCCGAGTCTCCCCGGGTCGGCTTCTTTCGCAGCGCTGATCCGCCCCGGCCAATGCTGGACATTCACCGGCGTATGTTACAGTCAGACCTGAACCATTCCGGCGGGCCAGCACACTGGTACAGGGCCGGGCTCCCCGCGTCGGTCCGGCTGGCTCGCGCGTTGATCTACGGCTATCGCAACACGCGCCGGCGGCTGTTGCGCCAGCCCCCGTACGACCCGCCGCCCGCTTGGCGTACTTTCGCCTACACGATGATTCGTAACCAGGCCGGGCAGGTGCTGTGGGTGAAACAACGGCAGCAGGAGTTCTGGACCCTACCCGGCGGCCCGCGCGAGGGGCGCGAAGCGCCCTGGAATACCGCCGTCCGCACCACCGCTCTGCAGACGGGGATAAGGGTACGCCTGACCGCGCTGAACGCGGTGTACACCTATCCGGTTGAGTGTGAAGCGGGGTTCTTCTTTACCGCTGAAATCGCCGAGGAAGCGATTGGCGCGCCGGGGGAGGGGGCGGAGTACGCGTATTATGCGCCCGGCGAAGAGCCGCCGCAGGCTGCCGCCGGCCACGCGCGGCACACCGCCAATCTCAGGCAGAAGTCGGATGTGACCGTCTTCTACAGGCAGGCGGATGGGGCCACAGGCCTGTAGGCGTCAATGGATCACGGCGCGTTGCCGATGCGCTCGATCCAGAAGCGAATGGAAGCCAGGTCCCTGTCCTCGTAGTACGTAATAATGATGGCGTGGGTGCCCTCCAGCACCAGGTCGGCGGAAAATGTCTGGTCGGCCGGGCCGTTGTACCAGCGATCGATAACCAGGTTGCCGTCCACAAACACCCGCACGCCGTCATCCGAGGCCACGTTAAGACGATAGGTCCCTGAATCAAAGTTCTGGAATCGCGCCCAACGAGCGGAGAAGTGGTCGTCGGGGATGCCCGAAGCCGGCGAACCAAACTCCCAATAGAAGTTGACTTGCGCGTCGTTGCGGGTCACGGCGGGCAGGCCGGATAAGGTCTGATTTGACCAATACTCGCCGCGCCAATCCGGGTAATTGACGCCGGTATCCCACCAGAAGTAGACCGCTGCCTCCAGAGAACGCTCGAAATATTCCACGCGCAGGAAATGGGTGCCCGCCGAGAGGTTGATGTTGCCGGTGACCTCTCGCAGATTGCCGGTTTGCCAGGCATCTATGACCAGCGTGTTGTCCACAAACACCCGCGCGCCGTCGTCCATTAGGATGTGGAAGCGATAGTTGCCGGCCCTGAATTGCTGTGAACGGGTCCAGCGAACGGAGAAAGAATCATTGCTGATATTGGCGCTGGGGGAATTGCGTCCCCAATTGAAGGCCACCGCCGGGTCATCGCGCAGCATCGCCGGGCTGCCGCTCAATTGCTCGTTGTTGAAATACTCGCCTCGCCAGTTAAGAAAGGCGGAGCCGGCTTCCCACCAGAACTGTACCCGAGCAAACTGGATCTCTTCGTAATACTCAACGCGGAAATCATGCTGCCCGGCCAGCAGCGATAGTGAAGCCTGGAATGTCTTGTCCTGAACCCCTTGCCACTCGTCAATGATCAGCCGGCCGTCCACCCAGACGCGAATGCCGTCATCGCTGCGGGCAAAGAAGGTGTAGTTGCCCTCTTCCAGGTTCAGCCGCTGCGTCCAGCGGACGGAAAAGCGATTAGAAGGCAAGTGGGGCATGGGCGCGCCGGTTCCCCAGTCAAAGTTGATATCGGGATCCGTGCGCGTGGTCAGGGGAGTCCCCTCTACCCAGGGGTTGTTGAAGTATTCGCCAAGCCAGCCGCCGGTTGCTGGCGGCTCGGCAGTGGCAGTGGAGGACGGGGGGACGGTGCTCGTTGCGATCGGCGGCGCTGTTGCAGGCAGTTCCGGCGGTGTGGTGGCTGTCGGGGCCGGGGCAGACGTCGGCTCAGGCTCCGGCGCCGAGGTGGCGGTCGACGCCTCTGTGGCGACCACGACCCGCACAGAGAAGACATCATCCAGCACCAGGCCGTCCGCCATGCGTAGCTGCCAAAAACTGGTGTACTCCCCCGGCGTGTCGGGCGCGATGAAACCTACCGTCACATCGGCTGTACCCTGGGCGGGCGTGGCCGGCACGTTGACCTGGTTGACGATTCCTGGTAGCGTGCCGGCGGCGAAGAACATGATCGTGCCCGGGTTCCAGGCGCAAGTGCCGCTATTCTGCACACGCCATGTCTGGGCGAACGGGGTTCCCGGTGTCAGAGTGGAGCCGGCAAACGTGGATATGTCCGCCATCAGCGCCGCACCGTATTCACAGGAGGCGGAGGAGACGGGGAATAGTGGCGTGGCCACTTCAGGACCGGAGCGCGGGCCGGCGGGGGCGGTCGCACCGGCGTTCGCTTCAACAGTGGAAACGTCCGGCGTAGGCCCGGTAATCAGCGCTCCTACCTCGTCGCTGCTCGAACAGGCCGCCAACCAGAGAACGAGCAGGCCGGCGACGATCAGGATCGCAATCCTGAGTGATGCGCCGGCGCTTTGTCGCTGCCTGTCCATTCCAGTCGCCACTCCCTGTTCCGCGCTGCCGGTCTGTAGCCATCCGGCGAAAACAGTCCACACAATGGGCCGCTTCCAGCCCACCAGCAGAGTATATCGGTAATGCGTCCTGTCAGGCAAGATGTGGGGCGCGGCTACCGGCGATGGCGATCTTCCATTGTCGCCGTCTCTGTAGTCGAGTAACATTAGGCACTCTGTGCGCACACGATGTCTGCAATCCGGCAGCACAGGCCGGTCTGGGCGTTTCGCCGTGTGGTATATCGGGACCGGCGCGCGCCCGAAGCTGTGAAAGCGACGAATGGCTAGCGACGCCGAGAGCGATAATATCGCCGGGGCATTCATCCGGCTGAATCCGCTGCTTGCCGGCAAGCGGCAAAAGCACGCGGGCCAATCATTGGACAAGCCGATGAGAATATTGCGCGAATGGCAGAGCCGGCGCCTGCAGCGCACGCATCAGGATCTGTTAGCCAGCCCACAATATGGCCCCGCCTGCCGCTTCTTCCTCAGCGACATTTACGCTCCCCGAGATTTCAGCCAGCGCGATCTGGACATGAAGCATGTCTACGATTCCATGCACCGTTTCCTGCCGCCGCGAGTGAACGAAACGTTGCGATTGCTGTTCGAGCTAAACCAGTTGACCGCTGAATTGGATGAGTTGCTGCTTTATGTGCTGGTTGATCAGCTACAATTGGGCGACGAGATTGCGGCGGCCGAGTACGCGGAAGCCTACCGGCTTTGCGATAATTACCCTGACCGGGTGCGACAGATTGAACTGATCGTCGATATTGGCCGGGATGTGGACTGGCTGGTGCACCGGCCATTGATCAGCGGCGCTTTGCGGTTGGCGCGCACCCCGGCCAGATTAGCGGGCTGGTCGGAGCTGCAAAGCTTCTTTGAGCGGGGCTTTGGGGCCTTCAAGCAAATGGGGGGCGCTGAGCCGTTCCTGGAGATGATCGAACAACGCGAAATGAAGATCCTGGATCGTATTTACGCCGGCGAGCCGGATCCCTTCGCCGCCTGACGTTGCCTTGTCGATCAGGTCCTCCAAATCGGGCAGCCGGCCGGAATGTAAGACGTGAAGCTTCAGGGACAGATTGTGCTCATCACCGGCGCATCCAGCGGAATCGGGGCGGCGGCAGCAGCGAAGATGGCCCGCGAAGGAGCCCACGTCCTTCTGCTGGCTCGCCGGGCAGAGCGGCTGCAACGACTGGCAGGGGAGATTCAGGAAGCCGGCGGCGAGGTCCACACTTACCCGGTTGACCTGGCGGACATCGAGCAGACAATAGCGACAACCCGGCGAATACAAGGGGAAGTCGGCACGCCGGATGTGATCGTCAATAACGCGGGGGCCGGGCGCTACCTCAGTCTGGAGGAGACCTCTTCGGCTGAGGCGGTCGAGATGATGCAGGTGCCCTATATGGCCGCTTTCACCGTAACGCGGGCCTTCTTGCCGGGAATGTTGGCCCGAGGAAGCGGTCAGATCATCAATATCACCTCGCCGGCCGGCTATGTCGCCTTTCCGGGAGCCGTCGCTTACAGCGTCGGTCGCTGGGCGATGCGCGGCTTCGCGGAAGCGTTGTGGGCGGATCTGCACGGCACGCGCATCCAGGCGACGCTACTGGTAGCCGGCCTGGTCTCCTCGGAGTATTTCATCAGCAACCCCGACAGCGCGGAGCGCCTGCCCGGAATCAGCGTGCTCTTTCCGACACTGACGCCGGAGCAGGTGGCGAGCGCTCTCGTATGGGCGACCGCGCGACGCCCAAAGGTGATCGTGATCCCGTTTATGCTGCGGCTGGCGTTCATCGGGCAGCGCTTTTTCCCCGGGCTATTTCGCACCCTGGTCTATCGCAGCGGCTATCGACGCCACTCATCCTGACTATTGACAAAATATGTGCAATTACTGTACAATATAGATATTACCGTAGTCCGTACAGTCGATCATGGCGAAAAACTGATGCCTACTTTTGACCACCAGTTCACCTTGGACGCGCCTCATCCGGAGGTCGTCGCTTTTCACCATTCAACCAGCATATTGCGCCGGCTTTCCCCACCACCGATATTTGTCCATCTACACCATGTCGAACCGCTGGCGGAAGGCTCTATCTCGGAATTTACGATGTGGTTTGGTCCAGTTCCTTTGCGCTGGAAAGCGCTGCACCGAAATGTGAGCGCTGCCGGCTTCACGGATGTCCAGCTTTCCGGTCCACTTGCCGCCTGGGAACACAAGCATTCCTTTGAGCGAATCTCTGCTGGGCAGACCCGCGTCAACGAACACATTGATTACCGGCATCGGTCAGGCTGGCGCGGCCTGCTCTCCAGGATCGTCTTTAACGGCCCAGGGCTGCACATGCTCTTTGCCTATCGCCGGCTGATCACCACCCGCGCCTTGAAGCGCCGTTCAACCATATCTGTAGCAGCGCACAGTTGACGATGGTCGCCCTGAACAGTTCCCAACGAGTCGTCGTGGTCGGGGCCGGCATCGGCGGGCTGACCACCGCCGCCATGTTGTTGCGGGCCGGGCTGCCGGTGACAGTGTTGGAGAGTCAGAACTACCCGGGCGGGTCAGCGGGCACCTTTTACCACCAGGGCTACCGCTTTGACGCCGGGGCGACACTGGCCGGCGGTTTGCGGCCCGCGCAGCCACACGCCCGGCTCGGCGACTTGCTCGACCTGGAGTGGCCGGTGGAGCCTGTCGATCCCGCCTGGATAGTGCACATGCCGGATGGCGAGCGTATCTGCCAGCCCAGCGACCCGGCAGCGTGGCAGGCGGAACGGGAAGCGCGATTGCCCGGCTCGGAACCGTTTTGGCGCTCGCAGGAAAAGCTGGCAGCGATTGCCTGGGCGCAATCTAGCCGGCACTTCCCCTGGCCGCCGGAGAACGCCCGCGATCTGCTCGCCCTGATCCGGTCGCTGCGCCCGACCACACTGCCGGCCCTGCCCTACCTCAACCGCTCCATCGCTGATCTCCTGCCGCCCGGCAGCCGGCGGCTGAAGACCTTTCTGGACGCGCAATTGCTGATCTCGGCGCAGACCACAGCCGACTATGCCAACGCCCTGTATGGCAGCGCCGCGCTCGACCTGCCCCGGCGCGGCGTCTATCATGTGGCCGGCGGGATCGGCGGACTGGCGCAGACGCTGGTGCAATGGATCCGCGATCACGGCGGCGAGGTGCTGTTCCGGCAGGCGGTCACCCAAATTGAGGTGCGGGCCGGGCGGGCAGTGGCGGTGCAGACCGACAAGGGGCTACGCCTGCCCACGCCGTGGCTGATCGCCAACCTTACCCCCTGGGGGCTGGCCAAATTGCTGGGCGATCAGGCCCCGGCCAACCTGCAGCGCGAGGTCAGCCGGCGGCCGGCGACCTGGGGCGCGTTCACTCTGTATCTCGGCCTGGACACCGCCAGGCTGCCGGCCGGCCACGGCTTTCACCACCAGATTATTATGGACGGCGAGCGACCTCTCGGAGAGGGCAATTCGGTGTTTGCCTCGCTGAGCGCCGATCCCCGGCAGGCGCCGCCCGGCCGCATCGCCGCCACGCTCTCTACGCACACCGCCGTCGAGCCCTGGTGGAAACTGCGCCGGAGCGCCGACGGGGAAAGTTACGACGCCCGCCGCGAGCTGTACACGGAGCGGTTGCTGACTGCCGCCGAGCGGGCCATCCCCGGCCTACGGGAGGCGGCGCGGCTCTGCCTGCCCGGCACGCCGGTGACCTTCGAGTTCTACACCCGCCGCCCGGCCGGCATGGTAGGCGGTTTTCCGCAGACCTCGCTGTTTGCCGCCCGCGGGCCGGGCACGGGCATCCCTAACGTGAAGCTGGTTGGCGATTCCGTCTTTCCCGGCCAATCCACCGCCGGCGTCACCCTGAGCGGCATGCGGGTGGCGACCAACATCCTGCAATCCGTTCAGCTTTCACGGCCCGCGCTCTGGCCGGCGGCCCGACGTATCGCCGGCGCTCCGGATCGCCTGGCCTGACAGGCCGGGCCTAACGCCCTTCCCTGTCGAAAAGCCTCCCGCCAATCTCCTGCCTGAGCCGGTGAATCACGGTACAATCCTGCTGGTGGGCAGCGGCAACTCGCTTCTGTCACCCATGAGAGCGACCATTGAGCCACGCGAATCTAATGGCGACAACTTTCTTTCCGGTCAGGCAGCAGAGAAAAACAACGGCAAGCTTCCTGACATTGTGGACCAAACTGCTGATCATGCTATCCGCCATCGTCTGGCCCCTGGCGCTGCGAGCTTCGCGCAAGTATGAACGGCTGGATGTGCTGCCGGAACGCGAGACCGGCGATCCCCTGCCGGCCCTCTCCATCATCGTGCCGGCGCGCGATGAGGCGCGCAACTTGCCTGGGCTGTTGCGCTCGCTGAATGCGTTGGACTATCCCGGACCCAGCGAGCTCATCGTGGTGGACGACGCCTCGACCGACGGGAGCGCCAGCATCGCCTGCTCGCATGGCGCACGGGTTATCTCACTACAGGAGCTGCCGGCCGGCTGGTTGGGCAAACCATACGCCTGTCACCGGGGAGCGCATGCCGCATCGGGTGAATGGCTGTTATTCACCGACGCCGATACGATACACGCGCCGGGAAGCGCTGCCGGCGCCGTGCGCTGCGCGGTAGAAAATGGGCTGGACGGTCTGAGCCTCTTTCTGAAGCAGCAGACATCCGGCGCGCTGGAAAGCTCCACCCTGGCCATCGCCTTCGCCGGCCTCTTTGCGGGACTGTCGCCGGACGCCCCTTTCTTGAACGGGCAGTACATCCTGGTGCGTCGAGATGCCTATTTTGCCAGCGGCGGCTTTGAAGCGGTGTGCCGGCAACCACTGGAGGACCTGGCCCTCGGCCATCAACTGCGCGTCCAGGGGTATGTGGCGCCGATCATGAACGGTGAGCGCTCGGCCAGTGTGCGCATGTACGCCTCCAGGAGACAGATGTGGCAGGGATTGGCGCGCTTAAGCTCAGGCTCGTTGCGCTGGTCGGGGCCGGGCGCGTTTGTCGCGCCGCTGATGGTAATCCTGTCCACGACGCCGGTAATGGCCCTGGTGAACGTCGCCATGGGGCGGGTCAGTTGGAAGTGGGGCGCGTTCTCCTGGCTGACCACAATTATGGGCTATATTCCCTGGGCGCGGCGCTTCGGTTCCCCTTCCTCGGCGTTGGTCGCTCCCATCAGCGCCAACTTCATCCAGTTTGCCGCCGCCTGGGGCCTGCTCCAGCGGTTGCTTGGCCGCGGGCTGACCTGGCGCGGAAGGAAGGTGTAGGCTGGCCTGGGTACTAGTCACCTTCCTGTGCGGGTCGCTGCCGCTTTCTTACTGGTTGGGCCGGCTGGCGCTGGGTGTGGATATCCGGCAGTACGGCGACGGCAATCCCGGCGCGGCCAACGTCTGGCGGGCCGGCGGGCCAGTCTGGGGCATCACAGCGATCTTGCTGGACGGTTTTAAGGGAGCCATCCCGGTAGGCCTGGCCTATCATTACGCCGGCCTGGAGGGTTGGTTACTGGCGTTCACGGCTATCGCGCCGGTCGCCGGGCACGCCTTCACCCCTTTCCTGCGCTTTCAGGGGGGCAAGGCGCTGGCGGTCACATTCGGCGTGTGGACCGGGCTGACCTTGTGGCTGATCCCGCTGACCATGGGTTTGTTGTTCGCCCTGTGCCTGTTTCTGTTAAAGCCGGAGGGTTGGGCGATACTGGTCGGCCTGGTCGGCCTGCTGATCGCGCTGATCCTGTTCGGCAGCGAGCCGGCTTTCCTGGCCATCTGGCTGGGCACATCGGCGATCCTTCTCTGGATGCAGCGGGGCGATCTGGCCGAGAGGCCTCGCCTGCGCCGGCGATCGGCTGCGGGCTGAATTCGCCCTATACCTGGGAGATCCTGGTCACCATGAATACTTCACATCAACTGCAAGTCGACGAATCCTTCATCACCCGCACGCTGCAGGAATTGGTGCGGATCAATTCCATCAACCCGTCGCTATCGCCGCGCGGCAACGGGGAATTTGAAATCGGCATGTACGTGGCGGAATGCCTGCAAGGGTTGGGCCTGGAGGCTACGGTATACGCGCTGGAGCCGGGCCGGGTGAATGTGGTCGGGCGATTGCCGGGGACCGGCGACGGCCGCTCACTGCTGCTGAACGCGCACATGGACACGGTGGGGGTGGATGGGATGGTTGGCGACCCGTTTGCCGGCGACATCCGCGACGGGCGCTTATACGGGCGCGGGGCGCAGGATATGAAGGGCAGCCTGGCGGCCATGATCGGCGCGGCGAAAGCCCTGATCGACAGCGCCATAACCCCAGCCGGCGATCTACTGATCACGGCGGTGGCGGACGAGGAGTATCGCAGCATCGGCACAGAAGACCTGGTGCGCCGGGTGCATGCCGACGCCGCCATCGTCACCGAGCCGACGGAGATGACCCTCTGCCGCGCCCATCGGGGCTTTATCTGGTATGACGTGGAGACCTTCGGGCGAGCCGCCCACGGTAGCCGCTTTCAGGAAGGGATCGACGCAAATATGCGCATGGGCCGCTTTCTCGCCCGGCTGGAAGGACTGGAGCGCGAACTGCGCCAACGACCGGCCCACCCACTTGCCGGCCCGCCATCGCTGCACGCGGCCAAATTGCAGGGCGGGAGCGAGATCAGCGTCTACGCCGCCCATTGCCTGCTGCAGATCGAGCGCCGCACCGCGCCCGGCGAGAGTGAGGCATCGGCGACGGCCGAG
>CAZIKT010000003.1:28950-34531 GCA_964539885.1 uncultured Ardenticatenaceae bacterium
GGCGGCCTGCACAGCGCCGAGGAATGGGTGGACCTGCAATCAGTGTACGATCTGGCGCATATCCTGGCGCAGACGGCGATTGACTTCTGCCGCTGAAGGCAGCGCTCTTTGCGGGCGTCGTCAGGCGATGACCTGAATCTGGTCAATGCGGTCAACGACCGCGTCGGCCAGCCGGGAGAGCAATGCCGGGTCGCCGGCCCCTTCCAGGATGCCGATGCAGCCGGCCGCGCCGGCGTTTCGCCCGGCCAGAATGTCCGTCGCCGTATCGCCGACCATCACTATCTCACCCGTCGGGACGGCGATCTGTCCGCTGATCCAGGCCAGCGCGCCGGCGTCCGGCTTGCGGGGAGCGGGGTCGTCACCGCAGAGCACGGCCGACATGTGCTGGCGCACACCCAATTGCGTCAGATTCGCCTCGGTCATCCAGCGGTCGTCGCCGGTGGCTACTGCCAGGGTCAGGCCGGCCCCTACAAATCGCTCGATCGTGTTTAGCACATCGCCCAACGGCTGCAATTCGCCATCCTGCATTGGCGCCATGATAGTCTGCATCGCCGTTGAGCGGGCGATATCGGCGGCCTCATGCCAGGGCCGGCCATAGCGATAGAGCACGCCCGCGGCCAACGTGCCCACTACCTCAGATGTGGCGACCGCGGCAGGACCTTCAGCGGTCAGCCGGCCTGCCGGCACATCCACACCCAGCGCCTCACAGAACTGCTGCCGCATCCGGGCATCGCCGCCGGCTTTGGCCGCCATGTCAACGATCCACTGCCACGTACGCTTCACCCAGAGCTGGTGGATGTCAACCAGCGTACCATCCTTATCAAAGACTATCGCCCGGGCCACAAAGCGCCGGCCGTTTGCCTCTATCGTCACCATATGTTCACCGTCTCACCAATCGCCGGCATAGTCCACTCGATAAGGGGCAACAGCGCGTACAATCCAGGCGTAGTGCAGCTCGACCAGTTGCCGGAGATGAAGCAGATCGTGCGCTACCCAGGCGGCAAACATGTCGCCGGCGTGAAACGGTCCCCACGGCGCTTGCTCCGCCTTCTGCCAATCCGGCTCGCCAAGCCCATTTAGCCATGCCAGGGAGCGCCGCCGCTCCTGCAGGAAGTTCTCCACCGATGACCCCAGCTCCCGCTGGTTGTATTGGCGTTCGACCACCCAACCGGCGGGGTTGATCGGCGGCCACTCTTCGCCGGGCCGGTGCAAGATGTAATCCAGCCGGACACGGAAATCCTGCCGCTCTTCGTCGTACAGGTGATTGATCACCTCCAGGATAGACCAGGATTCCGGCTCCGGCTTCCAGCGTGCCTGCTCGTCGCTGACGCCCACAGTCAGGCTGCGAATGCTCTCGGCGTTATGGGCCATTTGCTGCATGAATTGTTCGCCGTTCATCGCTTCACTCCATTACCATATGGCAATCTGTTTGAATGATTCCGCGTAGGGGATGCCGGCGGGTTGGCCGCGCTCACCGTCCATCTCTTTCATCCAGTCCAGGTTTTCCTCACCCTGCGGGAACTGGCTGCGGTGGGCCAGGCAGGCGGCCACTTTCTCTTGGTAGACGGCGCTGATGTCAACCAGGACATCCGGCTCGCGGTCAGTGGCAAAGAGGAAGACCCGCTCTATGCGGCCCAGGGCCGCTTCCGCCTCGTTCAGTTGCTCCGGCCGGTACAGCGGCATCTTGGAGGGCATGTAGGCATCCAGCGCCGCCTGCCCCGCCGCCCGGTGATCGGGGTGGATCTGGCCGGTCCAGAAGGGATCGAAGGTCCAGAGGGTATCGGCCTGGGTGAGCCGGTAGAGGCGGGCGATCTGCGCCCGCAGGTTGAGGTCCGGCACCAGCTCGCCGTCATGATGCCCCAGGTTAAACGTGCGGCTGACGCCCAGCAGACGGGCAGCTTCGTCGGTCTCCGCCAGGCGGGTGCTGGCCAGTGCCGGGCGAGCCAGGTTGGGGTCCTGCGCGCCGATGTCGCCCAGGGTGCAGTTGACCGAGTAGACCTGCACCCCGCGCTGCACGAGCAGGGCGACTGTGCCGCCGGTGAGCGTCTCCAGATCATCCGGATGCGCGGCGACAACTATCAGCCGGTGCACCTCTTCAAATGCCTCAATTCCTTTCAACTGTTGCCTCCATTGATCACGGTTATGATTATGGACCGAACTCGCGCCGGGTCAACAGCTGCGCGCTTCCGATTGACGCCGGCAAAGGGGAAGACGATAATTCTGGCGAGGTAACAGGTATTTCATCTTCGGACAGACGTAGTATGTATCTACTCCAGGATAGCCGGACGGGGCAATGGTTAAGCTGGCGGGGGTTGCGGGAAGTGGTCAGCGTCTCGGACCTCGCCGATGTGCTGCCGGCGTTGCATTACCTCGAATCGGCGGTCAATCAATTGGGTCTGACAGCGGTTGGCTTTGTGAGTTATGAAGCCGCACCGGCTTTCGACGCCGTATTGCGTTGCCACCCGACCGGCGATATTCCCCTGCTCTGGTTCGGCCTCTTTGAGGAAGCGACGCCCTACGAGTTGCCGCCGGCAATGGACAGCGGTTATCGGCTGGCGCCCTGGCGCGCATCGGTCTCGAAGGCCGGCTTCGCCAGGGCGGTAGCGACCATCAAGGGCCATATCGGCCGGGGGGAAAGCTACCAGGTCAACTACACCTACCGGCTGCGTTCAACGTTTGCCGGCGACGGGCTGACTTTGCTCAGCGACCTGCATGGCTCGCAACGAGGGCGCTTCGGCGCCTACCTGGACACCGGCGAGCACATCGTCTGCTCCATTTCGCCGGAATGTTTCTTCACCCTGAACGGCACAATGCTCACGTCCATGCCGATGAAGGGCACGGTCAAGCGCGGCCCGACCCTGGACGCGGATCGGGAGCAGGCGGAGTGGCTGCGCAACTCGGAGAAGAACCAGGCGGAGAATGTGATGATCGTGGACATGATCCGCAATGACATGGGCCGGATCGCCCAATCCGGCAGCGTGCGCGTGCCCTCATTGTTTGATCTCACCCGCTACCCCACCCTGTGGCAGATGACCAGCACCGTTGTCGCCGAGACAGACGCCTCCCTGACCGACATCTTCTCTGCCATGTTCCCTTGCGCGTCGGTGACCGGCGCGCCGAAGGTGGCCACCATGCGCATCATTCACGCGCTGGAAAGCGCGCCGCGTGGCATTTACACCGGGGCCATCGGCTATATCGCGCCGGACCGGCAGGCGCAGTTCAGCGTCGCCATTCGCACGGTGCAGATCAATAAGGCGACCGGGCGGGCCGCTTACGGGGTGGGCAGCGGCATCGTCTGGGACTCGGAAGCGGACAGCGAGTACGCCGAATGCCAGACCAAAAGCCGGGTGCTGACCATGCGACTGCCGCCGATCACGCTGATCGAGACGATGCGCTGGCAGCCGGGAAGCGGGTATTACCTGTTGGAACGGCATTGCGCGCGATTGCGCCAGTCCGCTGAATACTTCGACATCCCGCTGGATGAGATAGAGTTCCAGCGCAGGCTGGTCGAGTTCGCGTCCACGTTGCAGGGACTTTCCAGGGTGCGGCTGCTTCTTGATGAAATGGGGACGATCAACCTGGAGGCGACCGCTCTGCCGGCCGGCGACCCGGAGCAGCCGGTACGACTGATGATTGCCCGGGAGCCGGTCGAGTCGAGCAGTCGCTTCCTCTTCCACAAGACTACCCGGCGCGAGACATATGATCGCGCGCTGGCTGAATGCCCTGGGGCGGATGATGTGCTGCTATGGAATGAGCGCGGAGAAGTGACGGAGAGCACGATCGCCAGCGTGGTCATCGAACTGGACGGCCGGCTGGTGACTCCGCCCGTTAGCAGTGGGCTATTGCCGGGGACGATGCGCGCTGAATTATTGGAATTGGGGGTAATCAGCGAGCGCGCCGTGCTGGTCGAGGAGCTCAGCCGGGCGAGCGCCATCTGGCTGATTAACTCCGTGCGTAAGTGGCGGCGCGCCTGGCTGGTTGAGCCGGCAGCCGAAGTAGGTGATCAGGGTACGCTGGTTGGGGTGACGCAGCCTTGAACGGCCCTGGCTGCTTCGCCGTAATCGTCAGTGCAGCAGGCCGGTCATAATCCGGGCCACAGCCTGATAGACCGGCGACTCTCCGTCAAGCTCAATCAGTGGTCGGCCTTCGGCCTCGAACGCCGCCATCTTCTCATCGTGTGGCACCGTGCCCAGCAAGGGGATGTCCATCTGGTCAATGTGTTCCTGCAGGGGAGCAGGAACGTTCCCACTGAGCCGGTTGAGGATCAGGCCGGCGTGCTCGATATCTATGTCCAGCTCACGCCGGAAGCCGGCGATGCGCTGAGCAGCGACCAGCCCACGATACGAGGGGTCACTGACCACCAGCAAGTGTTGCACGCCGCGCGTCGTGCGCCGGCTCAAATGCTCCATCCCCGCTTCATTGTCAATGACCACGTAGCGATAATTCTTGCTGATCGAGTCTACCACCTCGCGCAGGTTGTGATTGACGGCGCAATAGCAGCCCGGCCCTTCCGAACGACCCATGGCGATCAGGTCAAAACGATCTCCCTCTGCCAGAGAGTTGCGGATCTCGTAATCGAGGTAAGCGCGCTTGCTCACCCCACCCGGCAGGCTACCCATTGCCGCCCCACCGGCGGTCAACGATTGCTTCACCTGGGCCAACATCCCTTCGCGGATGTCTCCGACGGTCCAGTCCAGCTCCAGGCCTAACACCATGTTGAGGTTGCTGCTGGGATCGGCGTCAATGGCCAGGATCGCTCCTGACTGCTCCTGCACCAGGTAGCGAATGACCATCGCGGCGATGGTGGTTTTGCCGACGCCCCCTTTGCCGGCCAGGGCGATTGTGGTGGTCATGCGAATTGTCTCTCCAATCCGGCGGCGATCGCTTCCGCAGCCAGGCGCAGCGCCGGCACATGGTCGTACACTGATAGTCCCAGCCGGTCCGCCTCAAGCACAGCAGCGCTTGCCGGCAACACGCCCAACAACGGAATATCGGGCGATTCGCGTTCCAGGAAAGCCTGCTCCCCCTCATCGCGCACCTTGTTGCCGACGAGCCAGAGCCGGTCCAGGCCGATGTCGTGCGCCAGCCGCTTTATCTGCGCCGCCGTGCCCAGGCTGCGCCGCGTCGGCTCGACGACGACCAACATGGCATCTACAAAGTCGACGGTGGCCCGGCCGAGGTGCTCCACGCCGGCATACATATCCAGGATAAGCACATCGTCCCGCCGGAAGAGCAAATGGGTGAACAGGGTCTTCAACATGGCGCTCTCCGGGCAAATGCAGCCCCGGCCGCCCACGTCCACGCTGCCCATCTCCAGCAGGCGCACGCCGCGATGCAGCACGCTGAACTGCTCGGGAATATCATCCACTCGGGGGTTGAGGGTAAAGAAGCCGCCGACCGTGCCCGGCTTTGCGCCGGTGCGCTCCTCAATCAGGGCATCCATCTCAGAGATAGGTTGTAGTCTGGATCGCAGATCGGGCGGGAAGCCCAGCGCGCCGGCGAGGCATGGAGCGGGATCGGCGTCAACCGCCAGTACCTGCCGGCCGGCGTCGGCCAACGTCTGCGCCAGCAAGGCCGCCAG
>CAZIKT010000003.1:34631-41850 GCA_964539885.1 uncultured Ardenticatenaceae bacterium
CCCGCAGCAGGGGTCGGGGGTCAACCAGGTTCTTGTGCAGCGCGGCCTGCTTATCCGGCAGGTCCAGGGCCAGCGCCAGTAGTTGGGTAAAGTATAGCACAGGCATGGGCTCATCCAGGCCCATCTGAAATTGCCGGGCATCGAGATTGGTGTGGCAAAGCGGGCAGGCCACCGCAATGGCGTCCGCGCCGGCTGCCCGCGCCTGTTCGATCAGGTTACGACTGAGGTCCAGGACTATCTCCGGCCGGGTCAGTGAGTGGGCCGCGCCGCAGCAGGTGGTTTTGTAGGACCAGTCGAGTATTTCCGCACCGGTTGCCGCCAGCAGCTCGTCCATATCGGTGGGGTTTTCCGGCTGCTTCGCCTCCGTCACCTTCGGCGGGCGGGTGAGCAGACAGCCATAGTAGCAGACCAGGCGCAAGTCAGTCAGCGGTTTACGGACGCGCTCGGCCACATTGTCCAGGCCGGCATGTTCGTGAATGGCGGTGATCAGGCTGGTCACCCGCACGCTGTCCTGATACGGGTTGCTGAGCGTCTCGCCGACGC
Source organism: uncultured Ardenticatenaceae bacterium (assembly GCA_964539885.1). GTDB lineage: Bacteria > Chloroflexota > Anaerolineae > Promineifilales > Promineifilaceae > JACKCB01. The sequence goes on from CAZIKT010000003.1 coordinate 35,175, forward strand.
GCTCTTTCGCCTCCGGATCATGGCGCATCTCATATTGGGCGGCCTTATGCCGGTTGAAACAGGACGCGCAGGGCATGGTGACTTCGGAGAAGCCGTATTGCTCGATGAGGGCCAGGTTCTCAGCCGGCAACCGCAGGGCCAGCTCGGGGTCTACCCGGTGGGCGGCGGTGCTGCCGCAACAGATCCAGTCCGGCGGCTCAATCAGGGCGATGTCCAGCGCCTCGCAGACAGCCTGGGCGGATTCGTTGAACTCGCGAGCTGTCGAGTGCAGCGAACAGCCCGGGTAGTAGGCGATGGCCTTGCTCGCGCCGGGGAGGGGATCGGGCCGGCGATGCGGGTGGGCCGGGCTGGGCAGGAAGGAGACCTTACGCTTGCCCAGCATTTTCAGGCCCAGGTCCATGTTGCTGGTCAGGTGGCCGCTGCGCACATTCATCTCGGCCATCAGGCCCAGCTCATAGGCGCGGCCCCAGATACGCAGTTGGCGCAGAAAGGCCTGGTTAAAGCGGTCGACATCCGCCTCAGCCGGTTCGAAGCCGCGCGCTTTTGCTTCGCGGGTGAGGAATTCCATGATCGCCGGAATGTCCAGCCCCTGCGGGCAACGTGTGGCGCACGTCTGACAGGAGGCGCAGAGCCAGGGGGTGTTGGATTCGAGGGCGATATCCTCTTGCCCCAACTGGACGGCGCGCATGATCTGGTTCGGCTGCCAGTCAAAGTAAGCCCCCACCGGACAGCCGCTGGTGCACTTCACACATTGATAACAGAGGAAGACATTCTGCCCCAGCTCTTCGAGCACCCGCTCAGCCAGCGCCGAGCTGATCTTCATCGCCTCTTGCACGTCAGCGTATTTCTCATCCATGGTCAAAGACCCTTTCCCGCGCCGATTCTGCAATCAAACGCCTCTTCGTTCCGCTCATTGACCCCCGGCTCAGGCTACCGGCTCCAACTCGGCGGTCTGCAGACGCTCAACCAGACCGGCCCCTTCGACGATGGGCTTGACGGCGCTCTCCCACTCGATAGCCATGATGTGCACGCCGGCGACACCCTCTATCTCGCGCAACTGCTGGATCAATTCGACGCAGATTCGAATCCCTTCCGCCTGCCAGGCAGCCGAGCGCGCCTTCTTGTCCTCCGGCGTCAGCTCGTCCTGCCCCTTGCCGGCCCAGGGCTTACCGGCGGCAGTCATGCGGTTGATCAATTCGTCGGGGACCAGGATGCCGGGCACGTTCTTCTGCATGTAGCGGGCCATGCTGGGGCTTTTCAGCGGGCCGACGCCGGCCAGGATGAAGGTTCGCTCGTGCACGCCCAGCTCCCGCACCTTGTCCATAAAGCGTTCGAAGGCCGGCACATCATAAATCAGTTGCGTCTGGACGAAATTCGCCCCGGCCTGCGCTTTCTTGGCCAGGCGGTAGGGCCGGAAGTCGATGGGATCGGCAAAGGGGGCCGCCGCCGCGCCGACAAAGAAGCGCGGCTCTTGACCCTTCATCTTCTCGCCGCATTGGAAGACGCCCCGGTCGCGCATGGCGGTGGTCATCTGCACCAACTGCAGGGAGTCGATATCGAAGACATTCTTGGCAGTGGGATGGTTGCCGAATCGCTGGTGATCGCCGGTCAGGCAGAGGATGTTGCGCATACCCAACGCATAAGCGCCAAGCAGGTCGCTCTGGATAGCCAGCCGGTTTCTGTCCCGGCAGGTCATCTGGATTACCGGCTCCAACCCTTCGGAGAGCGCAATCGCGGCGGCGCCGATGCTGGACATGCGCACGATGGCGGTCTGGTTGTCGGTGATGTTGACCGCATCGCAGTAGCCGCGCAACAGGGCAGCTTTCTTGCGGATCACGGCGCCGTCGGCGCTCTGGGGCGGGCCTAATTCGGCAGTGACGGCAAAGTGGCCGGCGCGCAGCACCTTCTCCAGGCGAGAACCAACCAACAGGTGACCGTTTTGTCCATTACTCGTCGTCATGGTTCACTCCTCCTCTGACGCCAGGCGTAGATCTTCGCGAATGATCCGGCGCGGTCCCCCGTCACGGGACGTCTGCCAGTTCTTGGGAGGCTGCAAATCGAGCAGCAGGTGGACCTTGTTCTGGCTCTTCAGCCGGTCGTAGATCAGTTGCCAGGCGCAGGGAACCTCGGGGTCGATCTCGCAATGGCCGTCTTCCGATCCGCCGCATGGGCCGTTGAGCAGGGATTTGGAGCAGCGGGCGATGGGGCAAATGCCGCCGGTAAGGCCGAGAATACAATCTCCGCAGGCGGCGCAGCGCTCAGCCCAGACGCCCTGCTCAGTGGGCAGGCCGAGAAAGCTGGTGTTCAGGCCGGGCACGACCCAGGCGTTCGGGTAATGCTCGACCAGCGCCTGCACGCCGATGCCGCAACCGAGGGAGAGTACAATGTCCGCTTCGGCGACCTGGTCCTCAATCTGGTCCAGGTATTCCCATTCGCACTGCCGCTGCACGGTCACGTCGCTCACCTCTTTGGGCGCGCCGTCCAGTTTCGAGGCCATGCGCAGGGAGCTGCTGAGGATGGCGGCCTCGCGCGCGCCGCCGGCAAAGCAGACGGTCACGCAGGTGCCGCACCCCACTACCAGCACCTTCTCGGCATCTCCGATCAGGTTCTTTACTTCCGCCAGTGATTTCTGCTGGGCAACGATCATGGTTCACTCTCCTGCCGCCGGCGTTGGGGCATCATGATTGATCTTCTTTACCTGCCGTAACGGGTTCGGCCCAATGGCCGCGATTTGCCTGGTCATTTCCTCAGTCGCGTCCACGAATGCCGCCGCCATGGCTGATGATATGTTGAACATCCGCACGCGCTCCGTTTCCAATCCAATATCCTGCAGCAATTGCTGGCAGCGCTCTACTCGTCTTTTGGCGTTCGTATTACCTTCCAGGTAATGGCAGTCTCCCGGCAGTCAGCCGGCCACCATTACGCCGTCGATGCCGGTCTCAAAAGCCCGCAAGACCAACAGCACGTCCAGTTTGCCGGTGCACGGTAAGCGCACGACCTTGACCGCCGGCTGATATTGCATGCGCAAACCGCCTGCCAGATCAGCGGCGGCATAGGCGCAGTGGTCGCAACAGAAGGCAACGATCTGCAATTCTTCTCTATCCATCTAGCCTGCTACCTCCGCCGCCATCTGCGGCGCTAGCAACGCCCGCACCTCCGCGGCCAGTTGCGCATCGGTGTAGTGCGCCAATTGAATCGCCTGCGCCGGGCACTCGGCCGCGCAAATGCCGCAGCCCTGGCAGACGGCCGCCTCAATATGGGCCACGCCCAGGATGCCGCCGACGCCGGCCTGCTCCGCCATAATTACCGGCACGCCGAAGGGACAGATGCGCACGCAGGTCAGGCAGCCGGTGCAGCGGCTCTGGTCGACATGGGCCACGCGCCCGCCGGCGGTGAGGGTTTCCCGGCTGAGCACCCGCGCCGCTCGCGCCGCCGCCGCCTGCCCCTGCACCATCGTCTCGCTGAGCAGCTTCGGATAGTGGGCCATGCCGGCCATGAAGACGCCGTCCGTGCTGAAGTCAACCGGGCGCAGCTTGATGTGCGCCTCCAGGAAGAAGCCGTCCGCGTCCAGCGACGCCTTGAATCGGGTCGCCGTCTCCGCGGCATCCTGCTGCGGGACAACCGGCATGCTCAGCACCAGCAGGTCAGGCCGCAACACCATCCGCCGTTTCAAAATGGGTTCTATGGTGGTAACCTGCAGCTGGCCATCGTCCGCGACGAACACCTGGGGCCGGCTGTCGTCCGTGTAGCGGACGAAGAGCACACCGTGCTCGCGCGCCCTGGTATATAAGCGCTCGCCGAAACCATAGGTGCGGATGTCGCGGTAGAGGATGGTGACCTGCGCCCCCGGCCACCGTTCTTTGATGGCCAGGGCGTTCTTCAACGCCACCGTGCAGCAGATGCGGCTGCAATACTTCTCCGCCGGTCCCACACAGAGGATCATCACCACTGAGCGGATCTGCCGCGGCTCTGTCCGCGCCGGGTCGGCGTCCGGGTTGGCTAGCAGCGCCTCTAGTTGCTGTTGGGTGAGGATGCGCGGGTCGCTGCCATAGCCGTACTCCGGCCCGCGGTATTCCTGCCCGCCGGTAGCCAGAATCGTGACCCCGTGCGCCAGCTCAAAGCGCTGGTTGTCCGGCCCGGCCAGGATTGTTTTGAAATTGCCGGTGAAGCCGCTGGAGGAAATCACCCGGCTGTTCAAATGCACGGCGATCCGGGGGTGAGCGCTTACTTGGCCCACCAGCCGGCGCAATGTCCGCTGCGGGTCTGTCCCATTGGCGGCAGTGAAAACACGGCGCAGGTTGCCGCCCAGTTCCGGCTCTTTCTCGACCAGGTCCACGTCAAAGCCCTGGTCGCCCAGAGAGAGCGCGGCGGTCATGCCGGCTGCCCCGCCGCCGACTATCAGGGCGGATTGCTGCACCGGCACTGACAGCACCTGTTGCGGCTCCAATAGCGCCGCCCGGGCCACGGACATCTGCACCAGCTCTTTCGCCTTGGCCGTCGCCGCCTGCCGGTCGGCCGAATGCACCCAGGAACAATGGTTGCGGATGTTGGCCATCTCAAACAAATAGGGGTTCAGGCCGGCAGCGCGCAGGCTGTCTTGAAAGAGCGGCTCGTGCGTACGCGGGGTGCAGCTTGCCACCACCACCCGGTTGAGCCCTCTCTCGCGCACCACTTCGGTGATACGCCGGATGCTATCCTGCGAGCAGGTATACAGGTTCGCCTCCGTGTGGGCGACCGAGGGCAGACCGGCGGCGTGCGCGGTGACCTGAGCAACATCCACAAAGCCGGCGATGTTGGAGCCGCAGTGGCAGACAAAGACGCCTACCCGGGCCTCTTCGCCGGCGACATCTCGTTCCGGCGGATACTCTATTACCGTCGTGCGCGAGAAGCGGGCGGCGCTGATCTGCGCTGCTGCCGCGGCGGCGGCCCCACTGGCCTCGATGACCGAGTCCGGGATGTCTTTCGGCTCGCGGAAGGGGCCGGCGACGAAGATGCCGGGCCGGCTGGTCTGCACCGGGTTGAACTGCACCGTGTGGCAGAAGCCGTAATCGTCCAGTTCGACGTTCAGCCGGCGGCCCAATGCCCGCACCGATTCGGCGATCTCCATGCCGACCGACAGCACCACCAGGTCAAAGCGCTCATCGCACAGCTCCCCATCCTCATCCTGGTAAAGGAGCCGCAGATCGTGACTGTCCGGCTCCTGGCGCAGGGAGCTGACCCGGCAGCGGGTATATTGGATGCCGTAACGCTCGCGTGAGCGCTCGAAATAGCTCCAATAGCCCTTGGAGAATGCGCGCATGTCCATGAAGAAGACACGGATTTCCAGGGTCGAGTCATGCTCCTTGGCGATGACGGCCTCTTTGGTAGCATACATGCAGCAGACGGCCGAGCAGTAATCATGGCTCTGGTCACGGCTGCCGACGCATTGCAGAAAGGCGATGCGCGCCGGCTTCTTGCCGTCTGACGGGCGCTGCACATGGCCGAAGGTGGGGCCGGAGGCGGAGAGCAGCCGCTCGAATTGGAGCGAGGTAACCACATTGGGGTAACGGCCGTAACCATATTCGCTGGACAGCTCGGAGCGATAGACCTGGTAGCCGGGGGCCAGGATGACCGCCCCCACCTGCAAATCTTCTTCGCGGGCGACCATGTCGTGGTTAATAGCGTTGACGCCGCAGGCAAAGACGCAGCTCATGCATTCAGAGCAAATGCCGCAGGCCAGGCAGCGGGCCGCCTCCTGTTGGGCGGAGGCGTCATCATAGCCCTGCTCCACCTCAGCGAAGTTCCTGATCCGGTCGGCCACCGGCAGCCAAAGCATAGGCACGCGTGGCTGGGCGACGATCTCACCTACCGCCATGCGGGCGGCGATCTCAGCCCGGCTCAATTTCACCACCGGAAGGCTGGGTTTCGCCGGCGGGGCCAGGGATTCGCCCTCCAGGTACCGGCGCATCGACTCCGCTGCCTTGTGGCCGCTGGCGACCGCCTCGATGACGAATGCCGTGCCGGAAACGCTATCGCCGGCGGCAAACAGGCCCGGCCGGCTTGCCGCCAGCGTCTGCGGGTCAATGGCGATGGTTTGTCTGGCGGTCATATCCACACCGGCGCTGGGTGGGATAAAGGCCAGGCCGGCGCGCTGACCCACGGAGAAGATCACCGTGTCGCAAAGGATCTCGTGAGTGTTGCCCGGCTCCTTCTCCACATGCAGCCGGCCGCTCTCGTCAAAGTTGAAGGAGGCAACGCGCATGCAACCGACCGCGGACGCCCTGCCGGTCCCGTCGTCCTTGATGTACTCGAAGCTGCGCCCGGCATGGATGACCACGCCTTCTTCCTCGGCAGCGGCGATCTCCCAATCATGGGCCGGCATCTCGTGGCGCTGCTCCAGGCAGGCCAGATGGACATGGCAGCCAAGCCGGAGGGCGCTACGGGCGCAATCCAGGGCGACGTTGCCGCCGCCGAGGACGAGCACGTCTCGGCCCAACTGGCCGTTGCCGAACCCCGGCGTCTGGTATTTGCCCAGCCGCAGGTCGCGCAGGAAGTGGGTGTTGATCAACACACCCTGCAGGTCCGCGCCGGGCAACGGCAGGCGAATACCCTCATGCGCGCCGACGGCGATCAGCACCGCCTCAAAGCCCTGTTCAAAGAGATCGTCGAGGTTGTCAATGCGATGGTTCAGGCGCAG
>CAZIKT010000003.1:41950-60956 GCA_964539885.1 uncultured Ardenticatenaceae bacterium
AGTTGGGCCATCTTGCCGCCGATGGCCGATTGCTTCTCAACCAGGTAGACCTTGAAACCCTGATCGGCGAGATCGAGCGAGGCCTGCATGCCGGCAATGCCGCCGCCGACAACCAGCACAGCGCCCACCGGCTGCTCTGCAATTGTGTCACTCGGCGTGTATCCCATCATGCGCCTCCCGGGGGAACGCTATTCAGCGAACCGCTTTCCGCCCGCGAAAGTCAACCTCGTCTTCAGATTGCGCTTCTTCCACCGCCGCGCTCGCGGCGCGCTGCTTCAAGGGGCTGGGGCCAAGCCGGCGCACTCGCTCGGTCATCGTGTGGGCGGCGGCGGCAAATGCCTGCGCCTGGCTGCCGGACATGAAGAACATGCCCAGGCGTTCTTTCTCCAACCCGATTTCCTGCAGCAGGTCAGCGGTCCGGCGCACTCGCGCCTGCCCGCGTTCGTTTCCGCGCACGTGGTGGCAGTTGCCGATGGGGCAGGCCACCACATAGACGCCGTCCGCGCCCTGCTCAAACGCCTCCAGGATGTAGCGCACGTCGGTCTTGCCGGTGCACGGCAGGCGGACGAACTTGACGTTAGGCGGGTATTGCACGCCCATCGCGCCGGCGGTATCGGCAGCCATGAAGCCGCAGTAAATGCAATAAAAGGCGGTAATCTCCGGCTGAAATTGCTCGTCGCTCATGCCGCATGCCCTTTCTCGGTCAGGGTAATCACGAAAGCCGACCCCACATCAGCCGGCAGGCTCGTTTGCCAGCTTCCCAGACCGCCGATATCGGGCAGCATCACCTGGGCGTCGCTGTAGGCCACTAACTGGATAGCACAGGCGGGACACTCGCTGGTGCAGGTGCCGCAGCCGTGACATTGAGTGGGATCTATGTAAGCCGTATCGCCCAGGCCGCCGACGCCGACGATGCCGGGGCGCGGCATGACCTGGGGAATCGCAAATGGACAGGTGCGGGTGCAGGTCAGACAGCCAACGCATTTCTCCGGGTCCACCTGGGCGACGACGCCGCCGAGGTGAAGCGTCCCCTGGGCGAGCAGGGTAATGGCCCGACCGGCAGCCGCCAGGGCATGGCTGATGGTATCCTCGATGAACTTGGGATAATGGGCCATGCCGGCCAGGAAGATGCCTTCGCGGGCGAAATCCATCGGGCGCAGCTTCAATTGCGCCTCCATGAAGAAGCCCTCGGTGGAGAGGGGCAGGCGCAACATGCGGGCCAGGTCCAACGTTCCCTCCGCCGGGGCAATGGACATGCTCAGCGGGACCAGGTCGGCCGGCAGGACGAGCGGGCGGTTCAGGGTCAGGTCCTGCGCATGCACCTGCAGGCGACCGTCTTTCAAAACGATCTCCGGCGGCGCCTCGTCAGCATAACGCACGAAGACCACGCCCAGCCGGCGCGCCTCCGTGTAATATTTCTCGCGAAAGCCATAGGTGACGATGTTCTTGTACAGCACGGTCACGCGACACTTCGGATTGAAAAGCTTCAGCCGGATGGCGTTCTTCATCGTGTTCGTGCAGCAGACCCGCGAGCAGTAATCAGGCACGCCGGCCGGCCGCACGCACTGGATCATGACCACGTCGCGCAGGGCGGCGATCTCCTCCGGCCGAAGGACGACCTTTTCCTCCAGGGCTTCCTGGGTGATCACGCCGGGCAGAGATAGGTAAGGATGTTCGGTAGCTTCCCTGCCGCCGGTGGCGACGATGGTCACGCCGTGCTCGACGCGGATGGTCTCGACCGAGCCGTCAACCTTTCTCCGGCGCAGTCGCGCCCAGAAACGGCCTACATGCCCGCCATGCTCGACGATCTCTGTGTTGGTGTAGACGGCGATAGCCTGGTGGGCGCGCACGCGATTGACCAGGTCGCGACCGAGCAGGCGGGGATTGTCGCCTTCCGCGACGTAGTACATGCGCTGCAGGTGCCCGCCGAGCACGTCGCCGCGCTCGACCAGGTGCACCTCGAATCCGCTGTCGGCAATCGCCAGGGCGGCGGTCATGCCGGCGACGCCGCCGCCGATGATCAGGGCCGCCGGCTGGGTGTTGAAGGCCTGCCGGTAGACCGGCTGGGCGAAGCGCACCCGGCCAACGGCCACACGCAGCATCTCGGCGGCCTTGCGATTGGCCAGCCCCGGCTGCCGTTGGTGGACTACGCCGCATTGATCGCGCAGATTGACCAGCTCCAGCAAATAGGCATTTAATCCGACTTCGCGCACGACCCGCTGGAACAAGGATTCGTGCGTGCGGTTGCTGCAGGCGGCGATGACCACCCGGTTCAGGTGCTCTGCCTGGATGCGCTGCTTGATCTGTGCGATGCCTTCCGGGAAACAGCCGACGTCCACCAGTTCCGAGAGGACGACCTCGTCCCACCGGCGCGCCTCGGCCGCCAACCGGCGCAGGTCCAACGAGGAGGAGATCGTGCCGGCGCAGGTGCACAGGAAGACGCCGACGCGGGGTTCCTCGCCGGAGACATCCCGCTCCGGTGGAAACTCCTCCCTGGCGATGAAGGGTTGGGCGCGAGTGTAGCCATGTCCGTTCAGCCGTGTATTCAGCAAGCGCATCACTTCGGCGGCAGCCCCGCTGGCGTCAATGATCGTCTCCGAGATCTCCTTGGGCGACGAAAAAGCGCCGCAGACGAAGACGCCGGAATGGGTGGTTTGCAGCGGCGTGAACTTCTGCGTCTCACAGAAGCCGTACTCGTTGAGCTTCAGGTCGAGCATTTGGGTGAAGTACTGCGCGGAATCAGGCGGCTCCAGGCCGGTGGAGAGTACGACCATCTCGAAGCGCTCCTGGGCGATCTCACCGCCGGGGCCGGCGTAGCGCAATAGCAGGTCGCCGGTGGCAGGGTCTTCGCTGATCGCCGAGACGCGACAATGAACATAGCGCACGCTGTGATCGCGCTTTGCGCCGGCGAAGTAAGCGCCATACTCCTTGTTGAAGGCGCGCTCCTCCATCATGAATACGCAACAGTCCACTTCCTCGCCCAGTCGTTGCTTGGCCAGGATGGCCTCTTTCGTGCCGTACATGCAACAGATTGAGGAGCAGTAGGCGTGTTGCTGGTCACGCGAGCCGATGCATTGCAGCCAGGCGATGGAGCGCGGCAGCCGGCCGTCGGACGGTCGCTGGATGACGCCTTCAGTGGGGCCGGAGCGGCTGGCGAGGCGCTCGTACTTCATGGCGTCGATGACATTGGGGAAACGCCCGTAACCCAGCTCTTGCAGGGGGCCGGGATCATAGCGCTTGAAGCCGAGGGCCAGGATGACGGCCCCCACTTCGATAGAGCGCAATGCAGGTTGTTGGGCCAGGTCAATGGCCTGCGTGGGGCAGACGGCTACGCAGCGCCCGCAATCGTCACAGTAAGGGCCGCGATCGATCAGGTAGGCGTCCGGCACGGCCCGAGCGGAGACTTTGTAAGCCGCCTTGCGCCGGCTGATGCCCAGCTGCTGCTCATCCGGCAAATCCACCGGGCAGACCTGGGCGCAGTAGCCGCAGTTGATGCAGCGCTCGGGGTTGACGTAGCGCGGTTCCTGCTTCAGCAAGACGGTGAATTCACCGGCCTGCCCGGCCACATCCAGCACCTGGGTCTGGGTAAGAATCTCAAGATTGGGGTGGCGATTGTGCTGGAGGTAAGCCGGTGAGATAGAGGGGCGGGTGCAGCCATATCCATGATCCGGCGTACCGCGACAGAGCACGCAGTCGTGCTGCGGGAACATGTAGCCGAGCTGGGCGACGCGACCGCCCAGGCAGGGCGTCTGCTCGACCAGGTAAACCTTCAGGCCGGCGTCCGCCATGTCGAGGGCTGCCCGCATCCCGCCAATGCCGCCGCCAATGACAAGCGCGGCCCCGCCGGTCGCAGAAGCATCAACCGCTATCGCCATGCGCGTTTCCCTTCAGCAAAAAGGCGAAGGGCCGGATGATCAGCGAGTTTGTCCTCCTGTTCATCCGGCGCCTTCGCTGGATGGCCAGTGTTGTTACAGGTAAGGCAGCAGGTAATCGTAAGCGCTCAGCGCGGCCTTAGCGCCCTCGCCGACCGCCACGAGCACCTGCTCCGCATAGATGTTGGTCACATCGCCGGCGGCGAAGATGCCCGGCACGCTGGTGCGGCAGTAACTGTCCACCTTGACGAAGCCGCGCTCATCCAGTTCGACCAAACCGGCGACCATTTCGGTGTTTGCCGTCAGCCCCAGCTCCACAAAGGCGCCGTCCGTTGGAATGGCGCGTTCGTGCCCATTCGGCGCTTTGACGACCACTTCGTTGCAGTAGCCGTTGCCGGCCACGGCGGTCACTTTGTGGTTCTCCAGGATGGTGACATTGGGCGACTTCACCAGTTTCTCGCCAAGAGCGGTGGCGAGGATAGCCTTATCCGGGCCAACCAGATGCACATGTTCGGCCACCGTGGCCAGCTCGCTGGCGGAGCGCAGGGCCAGCTCACCGTCGCCGATGACGACCGCGCTCTTGTCAATGAACAGCGGCGCGTAGCTGAGCGCGGAGTAGCACAGCCCACGGGACAGGAATTCGCGCTCGCCGGGGACGTTGAGCCATTGCTGGCGGGCGCCGGTGGCAATGACCACGGCCCGGGCCAGCAATTCCCCGCCGCCTCTGGTATGGACGATGAAGTTGCCGTTCTCGCGGGTAATCTTCTCCACCGGCTCCATATGGCGGGCGAACTTCAGGTACTCCAGCTCACTCTTGAAGCGATTGACAACCTCGATGCCGCGAATTACCTGGTACTCTTCCACATCCGGCAGGTCGAGGTGGTAGTTGGTCTTCCCACCGAGGTCTTTAGAAACGAGCAGCACGTTCAGTCGCTTGCGAATCGCATAGATGGCGGCGGTCAGGCCGGCCGGCCCTCCGCCAATTACGATCAGGTCGTACATAATTTTCCTCTCTTGTCAGGCCGGCAGCGGGCGATTCTTCATCGTCGGGCTCGCTCGCCTGCCGGTTGCCGCGGCTTACCAGCCGTTTGTATCAGCATCTCAATCGGGCCGCGCCGCTAACGGGACAGCCCGGCTCAGTCCTCCGGCGCCGGGGGAATGAACGCTTCGTCCATCATCATCTGGGTCAGGTCGCGCGAACGGCCGATAATCGTTGTGGCGTGGTCGAAGAGCTCGTCGTAGCTCTTTTCAATCCGAGCCACGCCCTGCTCCTGCGCCTTCATGCCCACAGCCGCCGCCTCACGCGGGAAGACTTCCCAGTCGTCCATGGTGGGTAGGATATGCTCCTCATCCAGGTCTTCGCCGATCTGGGCAGCCAGCGCGTCTGCCGCGGCAAAGCACATCTCGTCTGTGATGGTATAAGCACGGACGTCGAGTGTGCCACGGAAGATGCCGGGGAAGCCGAGCGAGTTGTTCACCTGGTTGGCGAAGTCTGAACGGCCGGTGGCGACGACCTTCGCGCCGGCATCCAACGCCTCCCAGGGCCAGATCTCCGGCACCGGGTTGGCGCAGGCGAAGATAATGCCGTTGCTGTTCATCCGCTCTACCCACTCCGGCAGGATCGTGCCCGGGCCGGATTTGGAGAGAGCGATGACGACGTCTACCCCTTCCATGGCTTCGGGTATGTTGCCCTGGCGATCGTGCACATTGGTTGTCTGGCAATAGTGCCACTTGTCCACGTATTCCGCTCGACGTAGGCGCAGGTCCTTGCGGAAGGTGCCCAATGTACCCTTGCTGTCCACCATGATGCACTTCGTGGAGTCAACGCCCCAGGCGTAGATCAGGCGTGCGCAGGCCACATTGGACGCGCCGCAGCCGACGAAGGCAATGCTGACGTCTTCCTTGCGCTTGCCCACCACCTTCAGGGCGTTCATCAGCGCCGCCAGGGTCACTGTGGCCGTCCCCTGCTGATCGTCGTGCCAGACGGGTATCTCGGCTTTTTCGCGCAATGTGTCCAGCACGCGGAAGCATTTCGGCTGCGAGATATCCTCCAGGTTGACGCCGCCAAACGACGGCTGCAGCATCAGGACGGTGTCTATGATCTTGGCCGGGTCCTTGGTGTCGAGCATCAGCGGCACGGCGTCGACGCCGCCCAGATACTTGTAGAGCAGCGCCTTGCCTTCCATCACCGGCAAGCCGGCCTTCGGACCGATGTCGCCCAGGCCCAACACGCGGGTGCCGTCGCTGACGATGGCGACGGTGTTCCACTTGTTGGTGTAGTCGTATACCTTCTCCGGGTCCTGGGCGATGGCCCGGCAGGGCGCAGCCACGCCCGGGGTATACCAGATTGCGAAGTCGTTGAAGTCACGCACGACGCATTTCAGCGCCGTCTCAACCTTTCCGTGGTAAAAGGGATGCAGCTTCATGGCGTCAGCCGAAGGCTTGTTCGCTTTGGCTAGAAGCTCCTCTACGTTAACAGTTTTGCTAATCATGGTTCCTCTCGTAGCCTTCGTCGGTGTCTCCAGATGGCCGGTCAGCAGTCTTTGTACAGCCGATGCTGCCGGGCACAATTCCTGCGCCGCGCCCTAATTCACCGACGCTACTGCCTCCTGTTGCAGAAATGAATCAGCGTATATGACCTTGTTCTGCAGAATCTGCACGGTCTTCCAAACAGCAACTTGCTCGAGATCGGCGTGGTCTACGTCGTCCCAGGACAGCTCTTCCATATCGGCAATGCGATCATGGAGCTTGAGATAGAGCCGGCCAAGCGGCGTGGCATTATCGCGGGTTTCCACGATGCGTACCGCCTCACGTAACCCGGCGTCAAAGGGATCGGCGATCATCATCTGCAGCCCCGCGCCCATCAGCATGACGCAGTAGACGCGGTTGATGAGCGGCCGATTTTCCGCCGGCACCGCGTTCGATACGTTGGACAGCCCGACCGAGATGGCTGGCGGCGGGTCCCAGGCATACTGCAGCGTGCGCACGGCCTCAATCAGCTCCGGGCAATACTCCTGGCAGCCGGAGACGGTCAGGACCAGGGGATCGATGATCAGATCCTCAATCGGGTAATCGATCTCCAGCATGCGCGGGATGAGTGCTTCCAGGGCGATGTTCACCCGCTCGTCCGCCGCGACCGGGATGCCGCTCTTGCCCATGGTCAGTGCGATCAGGCGCGCGCCGTACTTCTTGGCCAACAGCGGCACTTGCTCGAGCCGTTCCGGCTCGGCGGAGGTGGAATTGATGATCGGTTGGGCCTTGGTGACCTTTTGCAGGCCGGCTTCGATGCCCAGGATGTTGGTGCTGTCAAAGCTGAGCGGCACGTCCACAACCGCCTCGACAGTCTCCACCATCCAGGGGAAGACCTCCGCCCAGTCCTTCTTACGCGGCCCCAGGTTCAGATCCAGCGCCCGCGCGCCGGCAGCCACCTGGCGAACGGCCAGGTCCTGGAAGAAGCGTGCGTCCTTAGCCTGCAAGGCCTCCTTGACCTTCTGTGAGATGATATGGATGTTCTCTCCGATAATGTACATATGGCACTCCTTTTGGCCGGCTTCCGCCTGGTCAGAGCTACAGCTGAACCGGCTGGCGACCTGTCACCAACGCCTGCACCACTGACGGGAAACGGCTCATGTCAGTGTGCGGCAGAAACAGGGCCGACGTGAAGGCATCGTAAAACGAGTTGTCGGCCGAAAGCTCAATGTAGGTCATGTGCCCGGCAATCTCGCTGACGGTTGCCCGCCGGCGCTTGTCCAGCAGGGCGAGATACGCCCCTTTCACAGCGGTGTTGCCCAGGAACTGAAACTCCTCCCAGGGCATATCCGGCAGAAGTCCGATCTCCACTGCCTTTTCGACGTTGATGTACTTGCCGAACGCGCCGCCGATGAGCACCCGCTCCACCGCCTCCAGCGGCACGCCGACAGCGTCAGCCAGCACGGTGAAGCCGGCGTAAATGGCAGCTTTGGCGCGCAGCAAATTGTCAATGTCCACGGCGGTGATGACAATGTCCCGCCCGGTCTGCGTCTGGTCGGCCCAGGCCACGACGTATTCAGCGCCATGCTCCCCCCGGCGCACCCGAGCGGTGGGCAGGGTCATGTCAAATTGCCCCCCTTTGTCCACTATGCCGGCCAGGAACAGCTCCGCCAGCAGGGAGAGCAGACCGCTGCCGCACAGGCCTCTGGGAGGTGTATTGCCGATGACGCGAATGGTTGGCTCGCAGGTGTGGGCGTCGATCCAGACTTCCTCGATAGCGCCGCGGGTAGCGCGCATCCCGTGCAGCACGCCCGCCCCTTCAAATGCCGGGCCGGCGGAGCAAGCGCAGGTGACCAGCCAGTCGCTGGAGCCGAGGACAATCTCGCCGTTCGTACCGATGTCCATGAAGAGCGTGACCGCGTCTGACTGGGACATGCCGGAAGCCAGCACGCCTGCGCTGATGTCCGCGCCCACGTAACTGGCCACGCCGGGCAGGCAATCCACCGTCGCCTCCTGGTTTATCTCCAGGCCCACGTCGCGAGCGGTCAGGAACGGGATATGGTTCGCCGTGGTTACGAACGGCAGCAGGCGGATGCTGGTCGCCGGCAAGCCGAGTAGCAGGTGCATCATGGTGCTGTTGCCGACAACTGTGGCCTTCACGATTAGCGCTGGATCAACAGCGGCTTTCCGGCAGACGCGGGCCAGCAACTCATTGATCGTCTCCAACACCAGGGCGCGCATCTCCTCTGCGCCGCCACTATTCTTGCCGGCGTAGATAATGCGCGAGATGACGTCCTCGCCGCGACTGATCTGGCGGTTATATTCGGCCGCTTGCGCGGCTACCTTCCCGGTAAACAGGTCCACCAGCCAGACGGTGACGGTGGTGGTGCCGATATCGACGGCAGCGCCCCACAGAGGAGTTTGCGGATCAACCAGGCCGGGAAGCAACTCCACGATGCGGGCCTGGTCATCGTCCGTTTGCTTGTCGAGGACAATCGTGATCTGCCAGTCCTTCTCGCGCAGAAGGTTGGCCAGGCGGCGCAACAGCGGCAGAGAGACCTGTGCTGCGAGCACCCCGGCCTGCCGGCGCAGCGCGGTTTGCAGCCGGCTCCAGTCGTCGCGCTGGTCATCCAGGCTGGGGGGCGGCAAAGCGAGCGTGATTCGCTGGATCGTCTGCTGCTCACGCGGGTCGTAGTCGGGCGGCGACCCTACCTCCACCGCAGTGCGGTCTGTGGTCAACCGGCGCTCAATTTGCTCTTGCGGCAGAACGGTGACCGCGACATCGCTCTCCACCACCGATTGACAGGCGAGGGCCACTCCCCGGGCCACATCCTCGGCGGACAGGCGCAGCGTACTTCTCCGGCGCAGATCGCCGGCATCCACCTGAACCGCGCAGCGGCCGCAGCGGCCTTGTCCGCCGCATGGTTGGGCGATCTCCACCCCGGCCAGGCGAGCGGCTTCGACGAGCAGCGCGCCGGTCTGGACCGTCGCCTGCAAGCCGTCAACGCCGAACCTGACTACGTGCGCGGCCATCGCCTTACTCGGGCAGTCTCCCCATCATGCCCAACACCGCGCGCATACACTTGTGGCCGAAGTCGAGAAACATCATCGGGCAGCCGCCGGCGATAACGGTCACGCCATGCTCGCGGGCGTATTGCGCGCCGGCATCGGAGACACTGGAACCCATAAAGGTGTTGTTGTGCATCCAGATGCGCGGGACGCCGGCCTCCACGCAATCGTGAGCGATTTGCTCGCTCAGGTCCGGGCGGGTGACGATCAGCACGCCGTCCACGCCGCCGGGGATGGCCTTGACGGTCGGGTAGCAGGGGTCGCCCTCGACCATATCGGTGTTGGGGTTGATCGGAAAGACCTTGTGGCCGTCCTGGCGCAGCCTGCGATAGATGGCGTTGGCTGAATTCTGGGTCGTACGCGAAACGCCGGCGACGGCGATGCGCTCCTGGGCCAGAAAATCCTTTGCGTCAATCTTGAACTCACTCATTTGTTTACAATGCCTTTTTCAGGAAAGCGGGTATGTCAACTGCCTCCCGCGGGCCGACGCGAACCTCCCAGCCGGGCAATTCCTCCTCCAGTTCGCCGGAGATGACCGCCACGTGGCCGGGAAGCACGAGGCGACGCCGGTTCACCTTCTGGGCTACTTCAAAGCGCTTCATGTCCTTGGCGATGCGCTCGGCGTCGAACTTGCCGGCTGCCCAGGCGGTGAGCACGCTCATCCCCTCGGCGTCGGTGACCAGCAGCCAGGCGGGGATGCCGGAGCCTTCCACCTCGTTGGCGACACTGAAGTAGGTGATGCTGAAGTTGGTGGTGACCAGCAAGGGGTCATTCGGCCCCGGCTCGTTGATCTCGTACAGGCCGGGCTGCACCTGGATCGGTTTCTGTGGATCGGTATAGATGTTCTCGCGCAGCACCAACAGGGGGTAAAGCAGCTCCGGCGCATAGCTGTCCAACACGACGAAGCCGGCATACTTGGTAATGGCTTGTACAGCCAACATGGACTCGCAGGCCACATCGCCGTCTTTTGCTTTGGCATCGCCGGGGAAAGAGATGATAGGGTAGCCAAGCGAACGGACGTTCTTCAACGCCAGCCGGCGCAGCAGGGTGTTCTGCGTCACCCCGTCGCTAAAGCGACGGGTCGCCGGGTCCAGGACTAGGTCTTCTATCCCTACCTCCTTCGCCTGCTCGGTCAACGTCGCCAGGCCGTCCAGCGACGCTGAAGCAACCGCCAGAGCGGCTTTGCTCTGTTTGGCAAGTCTTGCCATCTCCTGCCAGTTGTCAGCGTCCGCCGCATAGATCAGCGGGGTCTCGCCTTCCAGGATCTCCAACCCGGCGGCAATCACAGCCGGGTCCCGACTGATGAGTATGAGCGGACGAGTGCCGGCAGCGCGCACCGCTTTGACAGCCGCCGCAAACCGGGCGGGATCGCCGGTAACCGCCTCGATCGCGTAACCGTCCACCTTCAATTCCAGGCCGACGTAATTCACCCGGAAGCGTTCCACCGCGGCAATCTTGACGGCAACCTCCTCCGGCGTTTCGCGGTCGCGCACGCGCACAAAGAAGCCGGGCTTGTTGTAGAAGGTCTTCTCATGCCGGAAGAGCACGACTTCGTTGCCGGCGCGAATTTCATGGCCGTTCGCGCGCACGCTGATCAGCCGGATGGGCGGGGCAGACGACTCGGCCAATTCACTCTTGGCTTCTTCGCTAACGTGCGGACAGGCGGCCAATTCCACTTGCTTGGCGGCCAGCTTCATCGCAAAGGCCAGGCAAGTGGGGAAGCCGCAATCTTTACAGTTGGTCTTGGGGAGCAACTTGTAGATTTGAATCCCGCTAAGTGCCATTTCAATTCTCCGTTACATTACTTACGCGGTGAGCCATTTAGAACCGGCCCGGCAGCGTTCAGGCATATTCCGGCACGGTGACCAGGTCGGCGATAGCCAGCTTGACGCGCTTCACGCTCTCCGGATGGCGCAGAACGATGATGTCGGCGCCGGACTCCAGCAGCGTGACCGCGGTCAATGTCTCCCAGTTGATAGCCCGGTTCAGCCAGTCGCCCCATTCAAGAGGCACATCCATGCCTACCTTGGCTTCCTTGGTCTTCCAGGCTTCGAAGCCGGGGGTGACAATCATGGGCAGTTGGGTCATCGCGTCGCCCTGCAGCGCCGCCAGGCGAAGGCGTTCCATGACTGAGAAACCGTATTCGATGCCGTAGCCGAGGGCGCCGGTGGTTGGGTCCATCAGGATGCGATCCAGGGGCAGGCCCATGTCGCTGATCAGGATGTTCAGTTGCTTGGCCAGGTTGACGTCCATCGGCGTGCGCGCTGAAACGAGATGACCGTTGGCCATCGCCGCCGCCACGATCGTGCGATAATTCTTGTCCTCGCAGATGCCCAGCACCAGCCGTTCGCCCTGGGTCGCTTCCGCCACCGGCACCAGCAGGGCATTGTCAACCTCCGCCTGGCCGGGGCCGAAAACCATCAGGGGCAGGCCGCTGGCCGCCAGGACCTTCTCAACCACCCGGACCGCGTTTGTAGGCGTATTCTCATTACCATCCGCATCGGTCAGGCTAAGGGTTAATTGCAGCAGGTCAGCTCCGGCTACTTCGGCAGCCATGGCCCAGCCGGCGGTGTCCTTTACCACGTCCTTCCACGTTTCCAACAGCAGCGGGGACCAATCGTCCGGCGAACGATCGCGAATCTCGATGGCCACCACGGGCCGGTGCGGCGTCTCGGCTTCGAAGTGCAGGAAGGGCAACGTCTTCTCGCCGCCCACCGTGACGGTGTGTTTGCGTGTGCCGCCCTCGGCAGCGGTGGCGCCGATCGTGATCGTGCGCACGCCGCCTGGCCAGCTCGTCTTGGGAATGTCAATCGGCATGAGTCATGCTCCTGTCTTACTGTCAAACTCTCTCTGGAAACCCCGCAGGTCTTGTCGACTCTGCTCGCACCGCGACGCACCCAGGAGAGACCTGCGGGGTTTTTCTCTAAGTAAGCCCGGCGCGCCGGCGCGCTTCTTCCCGCCGGCGCAAAAAAGCCTCCATCGGCGTCTGGCGCTCCGCCCGGATTCCGAGATCGCTTAAATCAGCATCGTCGCCGGTCGCCAGGTGACGCAAGAAATGGGTGTATGAGAGAAAGGCGGCCGGGTACTCAATGCCGCCGGCGTGGTGCATCATAAACAGCACTCGCACACCCTGGTCCTGCATTATTTGAGCAGCAACCGAGAGCGGGATGTCGGGCGGCACTTGGGGTACATCTTCGCGCATCGCACTTTCGGCGGTAAGCGTCTCGTAATCGCCAGCGCCGGAGACGGCGCGCGCATAGCTGCGCACCAGCTCCGTCCTGGTGACCACGCCGACGGCGTTGCCGGTATCGTCCAACACGACCGCCGCTTCCTGGTCTTTGTCCAACAACACCTGGGTCAATTGGATGAGGGGCGTGTCCAGCGCGCAGGTCAGCACGCCCACACTCATCAGGTCGCGCACCAGTTTCCGAGAGCCTTTTTCCCCGCTCATCCAGTCGTTGCTCCGTCTGCGCTCAGAAGATGGGATCCATCACCAGCGCCGGGTGGTTGTGTTCTTCCAGCCAGGCCAGCAATTCATCCACCGTTGACACGTTGCGCTCATCGGCGATGCGCTCGATCAGATCGGGGTCGCCCTCGCGCTCGGCCACGGCACGCAATTCCTCGGCCATCGACTCTTTGAGGAAGCTGCTCATCCAGACCACGCGCTTAAAGCCGCCGTCGGCGGAGATGAACTTGGGGCTGACCAGGTAGAACTTGCCCACGCCCATCACACCCGGCGTCTGCAGGCCGCCGCCGGCGATACCGGCCAGGGTGCTAAACGTCATGCCGGCGGGGGTCATGCTGGTGTCCTCCCGGCTGACGACCATCACCCCGTTCGCTTCCGGGATCAACATGACAATGGACTCAAAGCAGCCGCAGGCGGTCATCGGATTCTCCATGATCGAGTACATCGCGACTTCCTCAACTACGCCATGCGAACCCATCTTGGCGTAGTTGTTGGTGCCTTCCCAGTAGCCTTTTTCCCAATTGACCATCTTGCCCAGCTTGATCGGCTGGTTCGGGCCGGTGGGGTTGATGCTGAAGGAGGCTTTGCAGTCCAGCCAGTTGTATGCGCCGCACAGCCCTAGTCGCTCCGGGCTGACGATGCAGACATGGTTGGGAGCGAAGGATTGGCACAGCGTACAGGAATAGAAGGTGTCCACTGCCCCATCGGTTAGGTCGGCGAGGCGCTTGTTGCGTTTGTCGAAGGCCACCCGCGCCTGAGCCAGCTTTTCGGCAATCGCCGCCGGCTCGGTGTATATCGTCACCTGCACCTTGTCCACGATGGCGCCGAAGTCGGCATGGAAGCGAGCGTGCAGGATCTTGCCGAAATCCGCCAGCGAGAAGCCCTTATCCACGGCGGCGCTGGAGATGCGCAGCCAGGCGATGTCGCGTTGGCCGATATGCTGGATGCCGGACGCGCCGTTAATGAAGTAATGAATCTGACGCTCCAGCACCGGCTCAAAGTCTTCCTGCATCTGCCGGCCGGCGACATCCACCACGATCCCCATATCCATGTGCCCTTGCGGCGGGATATTGGAAAAGTCAGGGCCGACGACCTCAATGCGCCCATCAACCACTTCGTCAAGGGGAGCCATGCGCAGATACTCAAAGGCGCGCGAATACTTGCCGCCGAACTCGATGCGCATGTCCGACTTGCGGACCACTTCGCCTTCGAAAGCCGAGCCGTAGGGTACCGGCACCGGCACGTCCACAATCTTGACCTTCACGCCGCGCACCTCGATGCACTTCTGCACCAGGCGTTCGGCGCGCTCCAGGTCATCCGCGCCGTCAATCTCGTTGAAGGGCAGGCTGACCACGTGCTCGTAGGTGGCGACGCCGGTGGGCAGGATCTCCGGGATGACGGTGTCGGCAATGACCGGGAAGCCGAAGTTAATCGCCCCGGCAGCCGCCGCGTACTTCAGGTCGTCCACTTCGCCGAGGGCGAGCACGAAGGCAAAGACGCGATCCTTGTTATAGAGCAAGATGTCCCTGGCCTGCCCGCCCTTTAGACCGCCAAACGTAAGCGCCGAGCGCACGGCAAAGCCCAGGGCGTAGATAGCGCTGATTGTGTCGGTGCCGAAGGGGACGGTGTAGGTGTCGTAGCCCAGCTCGACTCCTTCTTCATTTAGTTGGTGGATGATGGAGCGGCCGTTGACGTTGCCGGAGAGGAAGGTGAGGATATTGCGCCGTTGCAGCTCGCGGACGATCTTCACCGCCACTTCATTGGATCTGGCAGCGCCGACGATGGCGGCAAAGCCGGGCATCCGGCCATCAACCAGCTGAATGCCCCAGGTGCGCAACTGGATGTCATCAATTGGGCCGTTGAGATATCCAATCTTGCCGTTCTTGCCGGTCCCGTTCCCGCCGGCTCCGTCGCCCATATCTGGGCTGGTGAAGGAGGCGCCGCCGGCCACGTGAAAGTCAGTGAGCGGCTCCGGCTGCTGGCCATAGGAAAAGCGCACCGCTTCGATGGTCTCGGCAGCCAGCAGCGTGGCCATACCGCCGTCCAACGTCTCACCGAGATAGGGTGTCCAGTGTGTTTTTGCAGGTATCGGGTGGAGTAGTGAGCGGGCGTGCTTGAGGATCGGCTGGAGCTGGCCCAGCTTCTCCACTTTTTCGCCGGTCATGCCGAAGATCAGCGGCAAGTAGTAGGCCGTGTTGGGAAAGGCCACCGGCGTGTCCGGCCCTTTCTCCGCCAATGCCTTGTCCAGCATCAGTTCCGCTTCCATGACCAGGCCATTCGCGCCACGCATGGCTCGCGTTGCAATGTATCGAGACATCAGTAACCTCCTGCGTAAGACCCAGTCATTTGCTTAATCCGCCGGTACGCCGTAGATGGCTTCGCGCCGGGTAGCCATCGGCAGCATCTCCAGCTCCAGCATACGCGCATCACCGCTGCGCCCGAAGCGCGCGGGATCGTAGGCCGGCAGACCGAGCGCTGCCCGTTTCTTATCGATATGGTCCAGAGTCCGGCGCACCATCTCGTCCGGGTCGCCGATAAACTCCATCTTCCCGCCGTACAGCTTCTCCCATTCTTCGCTGAGATAATGGGCGACGAGATCGCTGTCCGTCACCTTGCCCGGCATGCCGCTCACCGGCGATGCGCCGCCGAAGATGACGTACGCGCCGGAGGCGACGCAGTAGGTGCCGATAGCCAGCGCCTTCTCGCTCATCCATTCCGGGGCCAGGCCGACAGCCGGCACCTGGTCAATGTCATCGCCCAGGCCGCCCTCTTCGACCATTTGAGTTAGGACAGTAAGGATGCGGGTGTTGTCCACGCAGGAGCCCATGTGCAGCACCGGCGGGATGCCGACCGTCTCGCACACTTCGCGCAGGCCGGGGCCCACCTGGTCCAGGCCGGCTTCGCCCAGCAGCAGACCCAGCTTGGCCGCCGCAATCGCGCCGCAGCCGGTCTCCACGACCAGTACGTCCTGCTGCAGCAGCTCGCGGGTCACGTAAGTGTGCAGGTAATCCTGCTTGCTGCGCGGGTTGTTGCAGCCCACGATGGCCGCCACACCCCGCACCCGCCCGCTCATGATGGCGTCGTTCAGCGGACGGAAAGAGGACCGATAGCTGCCGCCGAGCATGTAGTTGATGTACTCATGCGAGAAGCCGGGTACCAGACTCTCCCGTACGTCCGGGATCTCCGTCACGCCGCGATTCTGGTAGTTATCAATGGCGACCTTGAGGATCTCCTTGGCGATTGTCAGCGCCCGGTGTTCGTTGAATTCCATGTGCAGGGCGCCCTTGATCCGCACTTTGGGCGAAGTGGTGATGACTTTGGTGTGGAAGTTCTGGGCCAGGCCAACCAGCGCCTGCATCACGCATTGCACGTCCACGACCATGGCCTCGACCGCGCCGGTGAGGATAGACAGCTCCTGGTGCAGGAAGTTGCCGGCGGCGGGTATGCCCTGGCGCATCAGGATTTCGTTGGCGGTGCAGCAAATGCCGGCCAGATTCACCCCATTGGCCCCGGCCGCCCTGGCGTAAGCGATGATCTCCGGGTCCTGCGAGGCGGCAACGATCATCTCGCTCAGGGTCGGCTCGTGGCCGTGCACGACCACGTTGACCATATCGTCCTTGAGCACGCCCAGGTTGGCCTGTCCCAGGATCGGGGCCGGCGTGCCGAAGAGGATGTCCGAAATATCGGTGGCGATCATGCTACCGCCCCAGCCGTCAGCCAGGGAGGTGCGCACCGCGTGGTGCAGGATATGGGCCGGGTCCTGATCATCCCCAATGTGAGTGCGATGCAGCGACTCCACCACTTCCCTATCGATACCGCGCGGGATGACGCCCTGCTCGCGCCAGAGTTGTTTACGCTTCTCCGGCGCGCGAATGGTGGGGATCACTTCGCCGCGCTGTTGTCCAAACTGGTTGATATAGAGATCGGCAAGATCGTTGGCGATCTCGTTCGGGCTGCGGCCCTCGATAGGGATGTTGTAGTAGCCCGCCACCTTGCGCAACTTGGCGACATCGCGGATCACATATCCCTCGGTCTCGCCGTTGGCCACAGCCTTCAGAGTGAAGGCCATGTCGCGGCCGTGATCGGAGTGGGCGGCTGAGCCGGCGGCGATAGAGCGGATCAGGTTGCGCGCCTGAATGGTGTCAATCGTGGCGCCGCAAACCCCGGTTTGACCATCCTTGGTTAGCCGGCAGGGACCCATGCCGCAGAGGCGACAGCACATGCCGTCCGCGCCAATGGGACAGGGCGTCATATCATCCGCCCGGGTGAAGGCGGTGCCGATGCCCAGCGACTCCGCGCGAATCAACATCTGCTGGGCAGCGGGATCGGCGCTGTGTTCGGCAGGCGTACGTTTTTGCTTAGCCATTCTCTACCTCCTCATCCGGGAAACGCACCGTGGTTAGGCCGGGGCAGGGCCACAGCTCGCGGCCGGGCCGGGGTACTTCCTGTAAGAAGCCGACTGCTCTAGCGGTTTCCAACGCAATTGAGCGTCTGAAAAACGGTTTGCCATTGGCCGGCCCCAAGCCCACTCCAAACTCCACCGGCAACTGCATCTCCCCCAAATAGCCCGCCGCGCCGAGACTGGCTTCGAGCGCCGCCGGCGATTGCCGATTCTCATCGAAAGTCACCTCAACGATCTGGAAGCCGCTGCTGGCATACACGTCAGTCACGCCTTCCATCTGCAACAACAGTCTGCGGACTTCCAACACGTGGTGATCTCCATACATCGCGGGAACTTCAAACACAACTGTCTTCATAATGACATCCACCTGCTTTGTTGGTCCGCCGGCACAAACGAGCCGCGCAGAATTGGTTGACACAACCCCTGTGTAAATGATTCGACGATTGGCAAGCCTGGACAAGTAACGGGTTGCCGGAATTCACATGACGAATGTCACGAAATGAGGCCGAAAGCCGCTCGTTGCACGCGAGCGGACACTGGGTTGAAGCTGGACTAACGCTGAGTAACTCCCCGCTCCCCTGGTCGCGATCAGCCGACGATGCTGTAATCGTATAAGCCGCGCACCGGCTCTCCCTGCTCATAACGGTTGATGCGAAACAGGTGCGGGTCAAAGAGCGGTTGGGCGGCCCCGGTCATCATCTCCGCCATCATCACACCCACCGCCGGCCCCAACTTGAAGCCGTGCCCGCTGAAGCCGGCGCAGATGTAACAGCCGCTGCCGGGAATTAACTCATCAACCAGCGGGTGCCAGTCCGGGGTGATGGCATACAGGCTGGCGTAGCCGCCGGTCACCCGGCTCTGCTCCAGGGCCGGGTAGCGGCGGATCAGTCGTTCGCCGGCAGCCAGCACAAAGTCATCATCCAGGCCCTTCGGATAGGCTTCGGGATCGACGATGGCTTCTGCCTCAGAGGGATCGATTAGGCCGACCAGGGTCAGCCCGCCGGTTTCCGAGCGAAAGTAGGTGGCGTTAACGAAATCGGCCACAACGGGATGAGCGTCCTCATGACCGGCCGGACGGCGGAAGAAGGCCACCTGAACGCGGCAGGGATTGATCGGCGCATCAATGCCGGCCATGCGGGCCACCCGCGCTCCCCAGGGGCCGGCGGCGTTCAACACCAGCGGAGCCTGAAAATCACCTTTATCGGTCGTGACGGCCTGCACCTTGCCGGCGGCGAAGCGGATGCCGGTAACAGTCGACTGCACCAAGATCCGCACGCCGAGCCGGCGGGCCGCCTCGGCGTAGCTGTTCACCGTCAGGTTGGGGTCGGCGTAGCCGCTCTCAGGCTCATAGGCGGCGGCCAGCAAGTCGGTCAACTGCAAGCCGGGCATGATTTCGGCCAGCGCCTCCGGCGCCAACAACTCGGTGCGGATACCCAGTTCCTGTTGAAAGGCAACATTCCGCTCCAGGCCGGCATGATCCTTCGCGTTGACCAGGGCCACAAAGCCGGTACGGGTAAAGCCGCTCTCCCCACCGACCACGTCAGCGAAATTCTGGAATACGCCAAGGCTGTACTTCGCCATGCGCGCCGTCAGTTCATTCGAGTAATGCTGGCGGATGATGGCCGAAGATTCACCGGTGGAGCCGGAGCCGATGTAGGCCTTCTCCAGCACGATGACTTTCAGTCCGCGCCGGGCCAGCTCAAAGGCAGTGCTGCAGCCCATAATCCC
>CAZIKT010000003.1:61056-71631 GCA_964539885.1 uncultured Ardenticatenaceae bacterium
TGACTTTCAGTCCGCGCCGGGCCAGCTCAAAGGCAGTGCTGCAGCCCATAATCCCTGCCCCGATCACGATTGCGTCATAGCGTTCGGCCATAGTTGTCCTCCACCTGTGCTCCCGGCCCGCTGACCGCTCTGAGGACCGCTTCCAAACCACCAGCGATCCCCACCAACTACACGGTCTTAAGATACTGATGCACAAAGCTGACGGCGATCGCCCCCTGGCCGACGGCGGAGGCCACCCGGCGCACCGCTCCATGGCGCACATCGCCGGCAGCGAAAATGCCCGGCACACTGGTCTCCAGCAAATAGGGATCGCGCTTAAGCGTCCAGTTACGTGGTCGCTTGCCGTCCTCGAACAGGTCCGGCCCGGTGAGGATAAAGCCGGCGGTATTACACGCCACCAGGTCTCTTACCATCTCGGTGTGCGGCACCGCGCCGATAAAGACGAACATGGCCGCCGCCGGCACGGTCTGCGATTTGCCGGTGTCAATGTTTCGGTAGGTAATGGCCTGCAGGCGATCCGTGCCGTGCACTTCCTCAACAACGGTCCGCACCAGGACCTGGATATTCTCATTGCCCTCTATCTGGTCAACCAGATAGTGCGACATCCCACGGGCGAGCGAAGAGCCGCGCACCAGCATGGTCACTTTGCCGGCGTAGCGGGCGAAGAACATGGCCCCCTGCCCGGCGGAGTTAGCGCCGCCAACCACGAAGACCGGCTCGCCGCGGTAATAGGCCGCCTCTGTCAGCGCCGCACCGTAGTAAACGCCGGCTCCCGTTAACGCCTCCGCCCCCGGCGCCTCCAGCTTGCGCACGGTCACGCCGCTGGCGAGAATGAGCGCCCGACAGGTCAGTTCCGTGCCGTCACCCAGGACCACGATGCGATATGGATCCTCCACCCGCACCTTGACTACCTCTTGCGGGATCAGGATTTCAGCCCCCAGTCGGCGGGCCTGGTCGGTGGCGCGTCGGGCCAGCTCGGTACCGCTCAGCCCTTTCGGAAAGCCCAGGTAATTCTCGATGCGGGAGCTGGTCCCGGCCTGGCCTCCGGTGGCCTCCTTGTCAATCATCAAGGTGCTCAGCCCCTCCGACGCGCCGTATACGGCGGCGCCCAGACCGGCCGGGCCGGCTCCGACGATGATCAGATCGTAGAAATTACCCGTCGCCTGGGTCTGCAAGCCGACCTTGTTGGCGAGGCCACGATAATCGGGCTTGACCAGCACCGACCCATCCGGAAAGAAGACTACCGGCAGCTCATGTTTCCCGCCCTCGACAGCCTCCACCAGCGCCCGCGCCTCCGTATCCTTCTCGATATCCAGCCACAGATACGGGATACGATTCCGAGCCAGGAAATCCTTGGTGTCGTGGCTACTGGGGGACCAGAGGGTGCCGGCCACGCGAATACCGTCATATGGCACCGGCACGCTCGCCAGCCAGTCGCTCAGCAGGTCGTCGAGAATGGGATAAAGATGCTCTTCCGGCGGATGCCAGGGTTTGAGCAGGTAGTAATCCAGGCCAATCTCATTGATGCTGGCGATGGCCGCTTCGGTATCCGCATAGGCGGTCAACAGCACCTTGCGCGCGTCCGGGTACAGTTTGCGGGCCTCGTTAAGGAATTCAGTTCCGCTCATCTGCGGCATGCGCTGATCCACCAGGAAGAGAGCCACCGGCTCATTGCGCTGCTTGAGCGTCTGCACCGATTCCAGCGCCTCAACTCCAGAGGCCGCCCGCACATAGCGGTATTCATCCCGATAGTGCCGGCGGAGGTCCCGATTGACGGCGCTCAACACTTGCGGCTCATCGTCAACGGTGATGATGATTGGCTTAGCCATTGTTTGCAGACTCCTTGCGTGCTGTTCCTGACCACTGGCAGCGGTGGTGTTCCCATGCCGACATTCGCCCACAGTGCTTCAAAGGCGAGGCCACTTCGCATGACCGATTGCGGCAATTCTACCTGAAAACAGTGTGACGCTCACGCGAACGGAAGGGGAGAGTTCGGCCTCGCGTTGGGCTGCCTGTAAAGCGCTCCCCGTCCCGAGGTTGCCGGCGGCACGAGTACCAGTCGGCGTCCGGCTCTCCCCTAAAATCGCAGCGACAGGCAGCTCAATCCGCCGTCCATTTTGCGATACTCGGACACATCGACGGTCAGCACGTGATAGCCAAGGTCGGCGAGGATGGATTGGAAGCGGGGATAGCCGGCAGCGATCAGGAGGTGGTCATTGACCCGCACGCAATTGGCGGCGTATTGCTCGTCAGGCGGCGTCCGCACAATGTCAAAACCGCCGAACGCCGGCTGATCCCACAAGGCGGGAACCAGCGCCAACTGATTGTCCCCCAGATAAGCGAGGCCGCTTTTCAGGTGCAGCAGACCCGGCATCCCGCGAATGTCCACGCAAGTGATCGTGTAGCCGGCGGATTCCAGGAAGCCGGCCAATTGCCGGGCGCCCTCGTCGTTGGTCCGCTCAGAAAGGCCGATGAAGAAGTGATCGCCGGCCTGGCAAATGTCGCCGCCGTCCAGTGTGCCGGGGGCCGTGATCTCGGACAGCGTAGCGAAATGGCGGGTCAGGATCGGCCGCATAGCGGCGACCTCTCCGCGACGCGCCGGGGCGCCGGGGCGAGCCAAGACGGCGCAGCCGGCAGCCAGTACAGCCACGTCCTCCACGAAGGTTCCATCCGGATATGCCGGGTCGGCCTCCAGACGTTCAATGGTAAGCCCACACCGCTCCAGCGCCCGGCAATACTGCGCGTGCTGTTGAATGGCCAGCGCATAGTCCGGCCTGCCAAGATCAACCGTGGTCAGGCCGTCCGCGAAGTTCGCGCCCGGCAGGCGCACAATGGCGTTGCGAAACATGCGCTTACCCTGCCTCTGCCGAATGTGCGGCCACAATCTCCTGCACCTGTGCCAATTCTGTCGGGCTGAGCGGTCCGAACTTCATCGCCCCGGCATTATCCCGCACCTGTTCCTCGCTCTTGAAGCCGGGGATGGGGATCATGCGTTCGTCGAGCGCCCAGATGTAGGCGATAGCCCCCTGCGCCATGCTGCGCCCGCCAGCAGTGAACACGTCGCGCAGCGCCTCAACTGTCTGCAGCCGGCGGGCGATCATCCCATCCTTGAAGTTGGCGCCGGAGCGGATGTCGTCCGCCGGAAAGGTAGACTCGGTGGTGAACTTGCCGGTGAGGATGCCCTTGTTCAGGGGGTCCTTGTTGATGCCGGCCAGGTTGAAATCGGCGCACAGCTGCCTCATCTCGGGGTGGTCAAAGACGGCGTTCAGGCGAAACTGGATCGAGGTACAGTGATCGCCGCCGGCAAAGGCCTGCGCGCGATCGACCAGATCGGTGCTCCAGCCGTACCAGCAAATCTTTCCTTCTTGCACCAGTTCTTCCAGGATCTCCCGCAACTGCTTCGCCCGTTCGATGTCGTAATCGCCCTCGTGCAATTGGTAGATGTCGATGTAATCCGTTTGTAGCCGGCGCAGGCTATTCTCGACGTCGGAGCGCACGTTGGCCAGGATCAGGTCGCGATCGCCATAGACGACTTTGGCGGCCTCGTTCACAATATGACCGAACTTGGTGGCGATGACCACCTGTTCCCGGCGGCCCTTCAGCGCCCGGCCGAGCACCACCTCGCTGTGGCCGGCCCCATAGTTGGCCGCCGTGTCGAAGAAGTTGACCCCGGCATCCAGGGCCACATGAATCGCGCGAATTGATTGCTCGTCATCTGTCTGGCCCCAGCCGGCCGGGTAGGGGTCATATCCAGGCTGCGCCCAGGTCCACGGCCCGCCAACGGCCCAGCAACCCATCCCCACCGCGCTGACCTCCAGGCCGCTCTTGCCGAGTGTGCGTGTCAACATCATCTACCTCCGCGAAACAGATTAGATAAATGTCTAACATTGTAGGGCAAGTCGACGTGTTGTCAAGCCGGGGAAGGACCAGCGCATCTCTCTGGTCGTGGATGGCCGGCCGCTGACCTAAAACATCGGCTCCAGCATGGTGTACTCCAACCAGCCGCGAGAGCGCTCGCCGCGGCCGCGGACCGTCTCGAAGTAGGCGCTCTGCAGGGCGTGCGCTACCGGCCCGCGGCGTCCGCTTCCCACCGGCCGGAAGTCAACTTCCCGCACCGGCACAACCTCCGCCGCCGTGCCGCAGACAAAGACCTCGTCCGCCAGGTACAACTGGTCGCGCGAGAGGCGCTCCTCGACAACGCGATAGCCCAGGTCGTGGGCCAGGGTGATCACTGTGTCGCGAGTGATACCTTCCAGCACACTGGCCCGGGGTGGAGTGTAGATGGCGCCGTCGCGCACCAGGAAGAGATTCTCGCCGGTGCATTCCGCCACGTACCCTTCCGGATCGAGCATGATCGCCTCGTCAAAGCCGGCGCGCACCGCCACCGATTTGGCCAGGATGGAGTTGACATACTGCCCGTTAATCTTGCCCTTGGTCATGCCCGCGTTGGGGTGCATGCGCGTGAAAGAGGAGACCATCATGCGCACGCCGGTCTCGTGTTTTTCCGCGCCCAACAACGCGCCCCACTTCCAGGCCCCAATGGCCACCACCGGCTCGTAGGCATCCAGGTTCAGGCCCAGCGAGCCGGTGAAAAAGAGCACCGGCCGGATGTAGCACTCGCTGAAGCCGTTGGCGTGGATGGTGCGGTGCACGCCTACGCGCAATTCTTCCAGCGTGTAGGGTAGGTGAGTCAGCCCCAGCACCTTCGCCGATTCCAGGAAACGCTTCAGGTGAGCGTGCAGCCGGAAGACTGCCGGCCCGCGCGCCGTGGCGTAGCAACGAATCCCTTCGAAAACGCCCGGCCCGTAGTGCATCGTGGGGTTGAGCACGTGGACGACAGCGTCGTCATAGGCGACCAGATCGCCGTTGACCCACACGCAATCCGAGCGCAAGGGGTCCACCGCCGGCTTTCGTTGAAATATCGTCTGCCTGCCCGCCCCATTGGCGCTGCCGTTCAACTTCGCTGCGGCAACTTGCGTATCCTGCTCCATGACTTCTTCTCCTCGACATGCTTGTCGGCATGCGCTATGTGCCTGCGCACCAGCCGTGCGCCTACTACTGGTTGTTCAGGAACTCCGGCAGCGCGGCGATTATCGCGTCCTGCATGCCGGCTGTGTTGACCGTCGCCTGCCCCGGCGCAGCCAGGTCGGCGGTGCGCGCGCCGGCTGCGAGAGCAGCCTCAACCGCCTTTTCCACCGCCGCCGCCTCCCTCATCAGCCCCAGGGAGTGCCGCAATAACAACGCTAGGGAGAGGATCGTACCGATCGGGTTGGCTATCCCTCGCCCGGCGATGTCCGGGGCAGAGCCGTGGATTGGCTCATACAGACCGCGCGGGTAGTCGTGCCGGTTGCGCGCATCACCCAGGGAGGCTGATGGCAGGTTGCCCAACGAGCCGGTGAGCATCGCGGCCTCATCCGTCAGGATGTCCCCGAAGAGATTCTCCGTCACCACCACGTCAAAGGCGGCCGGCCGGTTGATCAGGTGCATGGCCATCGCATCCACCAGGATGTGCTCCAGGGCAACATCGGGATAGTCGGCCGCCACGGCCTGCACGGTCTGTCGCCACAGCCGGCTGGTCTCCAGGATATTGGCCTTATCGACCGAGGTGACGCGCCGCCGGCGCTCGCGGGCAGTTTGAAAGGCCAGGTGGGCAATACGGCGGATCTCGTTTTCATCATAGACCATCGTATCCACAGCCGACCAGACCCCGCTTTCTTGCCGGCGCTCGCGCGGCTTGCCGAAGTAAATGCCGCCGGTCAGCTCACGAATTACCAGCAGGTTCACGCCGGCCAGCCGCTCCGGCTTCAGGGGGGACGCATCCAACAGGGCTGGGATGGGCGTGACCGGGCGCAGATTGGCGTACAGCCCTAGCGCCTTGCGCAGACCCAGCAATCCCTGTTCAGGCCGGACTTTGGCCGCCGGATCGTCCCACTTCGGGCCGCCGACCGCGCCCAACAAGACTGCGTCGGCGGAGAGGCAGGCGACCAGGGTCTCGTCCGGCAATGGACTGCCGGTGCGCTCGATGGCGTCGCCGCCAAACGGATAGGCCGTCACCTCAATTGCGTGGCCATTGCGGCTGCCGACCGCGTCCAACACGGCCAACGCCGCCGACACCACCTCCGGCCCAATCCCATCTCCGGGTAAGACTACAATCCTCGCTTCCATGTCACGCCGCCCGTCCGGATCTCGTCACGCCTCCAGCGCATATTCCACACTGTCCGCCAGCGCCTGCCAGCTTGCTTCAATAATGTTGCTGCTCGAGCCGACCGTGCTCCAACTGCGCCGACCGTTCTCCGTGTCCACCAGCACCCGCACAGTCGCGCCGGTGGCCTTTTCGCTGTCCAGGATGCGCACCTTGTAGTCGGTTAGGCGCACCCCGTCGAGTTGCGGATAGACGCCCCGCAAGGCTTTACGCAGGGCCGCATCGAGCGCGTTCACCGGCCCGTTACCCTCGGCGGCAGTATGCAGCAATTGCTCACCCACCCGCACCTTGACCGTCGCGTCGGCCACCGAGCCACGCTCCGGCCGGTGCCGGACAACCACCATGAAGTCCACCAGCTCAAATGGGGGCCGGTAGCCGGGCTGCAGCCGGCGTAGCATCAGGCTCAGCGAGGCTTCGGCGCTCTCAAAGGCGAAACCCTGCGCCTCCAGCTCCTTGACCTGCTGCAACACAGTCTGCGCCTGCGCGCCATCCACCTGCATGCCGAATTCCGCCGCCTTGTCCAGCACGTTGCCCCGGCCCGACAGCTCGGAGATGACAGTCTTCTTGTGGTTGCCCACCAGGGTTGGGTCGATATGCTGGTAGCTATTTCCGTTCTTGCGCATCGCCGCCACGTGAATACCGCCCTTGTGGGCGAAGGCGCTGCTGCCCACGTAAGGGGAATGGCTGTCCGGCGGCAAATTGGCGGTCTCGGCCACAAAACGGGATAGCTCGGTCAGGTGTGGCAACGAATCCGGCGGCACACAGCGTTTTCCCATCTTCAGCTGCAGGTCCGGGATGATGGTGCACAGGTTGGCATTGCCCACCCGCTCGCCATAGCCGTTGATTGTGCCTTGCACGTGAACTGCGCCGGCGCGCACCGCCGCCAGGGTATTGGCGACCCCGCAGCCGCCGTCATCATGCGTGTGGATGCCGAGCGGAGCGGCGACGTTCTCGGCTACCTTCGTGATAATCGCGCGCACTTCCCAGGGCAGGCTGCCGCCGTTGGTGTCGCAGAGCACCACGCAATCCGCGCCATGTTCCGCGGCCACCTGCACGGTCAGCAGCGCGTAGTCGGGCCGGGCCCTGTAGCCGTCAAAGAAATGCTCGGCGTCATAGATGACTTCTTTGCCCTGGGCCTTCAGGTGGGCGATGCTGTCAGCGATCATGGCCAGGTTCTCTTCCAGGTCGGTCTCCAAGACGTCTAGCACGTGCAGGTCCCAGCTCTTGCCCACCAGCGTCACTACCGGCGTCTCCGCTTCCAGCAGCGCCTGAATATTGGGATCGCTTTCCGGCCGGCTGTGCTTGCGCCGGGTGGAGCCGAAGGCGGCGATCCTGGCTTGCTGAAAGGTCATGTTGCGCGCGGCGCGGAAGAACTCCACATCCTTGGGGTTGGAGCCGGGCCAGCCGCCCTCAATGTAGTGCACGCCGAAGGCATCCAGCCGGCGGGCGATCTTCAGCTTGTCGTTCAGGGACAGCGACATACCTTCGCGCTGCGTGCCGTCTCGCAAGGTCGTATCGTAGATGGCGATCTGTTCGTTCATATGCGCGCCTCGGACGGAACGCTGTCAACGTCCCATTGCCGTTCTGGATTCCTCATAAGCGGCGATGTGTTCAGTCTGCTGCAGGAGATAGCCAAGCTGGTCAACGCCCTGCAACAGGCACAGCTTGCTGAAACTATCAATGGGGAAGGTCGCCTGCCGGCTGTCAGGCATGGTCACCGTTTGCGAAGCCAGGTCAATAGTCACCTCAGCCGTCGGGTCCGCCGCAACCAGGTCGAGAAGTTGCTGATGGGCGGCGGCGTCAATCGCCGCCGGCAGCAGGCCGTTCTTCAGCGCATTGCTACGAAAGATGTCGGCAAAGGAAGTGCTGATCACCGCCCGAAAGCCGTACCCGATCAGCGCCCAGGGAGCGTGCTCGCGAGAAGAGCCGCAGCCGAAATTGTCGCCGGCCAATAGGATTTCCGCCGTCCGGCATTCCGGCTGATTGAGCGGAAATGCCGGATCCGGCCGGCCGTCCGGCAGATAGCGCCAGCGCGAGAATAGCCCTTCCGCCAATCCACTCTTGGTGGTCACCTTCAAGTAGCCGGCAGGGATTATCTGGTCGGTATCGACGTCGTTGTAAGGCAGCAGCGCCAGGCGAGAAGTCAGGGTGGTAAACGGTTGCATGGGACACTACTCCAGGAACGTTCTGGGATCGGCGACATAACCGCTGACCGCGCTGGCGACGGCGGTCAGCGGGCTGGCCAGGAAAGTTCGTCCACCGGCCCCCTGCCGCCCTTCGAAGTTGCGATTGCTGGTGCTGACCGCGTATTGGCCGGGCTGCAACTGGTCGCCGTTCATGGCGATGCACATCGAACAACCGGCATGCCGCCATTCAGCGCCGGCGTTCTTGAAAGTCCGGTCCAGGCCTTCCGCTTCCGCCTGCCGGCGCACGTTTTCCGAGCCGGGGACGACCAGCATGCGCACGCCGTCGGCGACCTTGCGCCCGTCGATCATGTGCGCCGCCGCGCGCAAATCGGAGATACGGGAATTGGTGCAACTGCCGATGAAGACCACATCCACTTTGTGTCCAAGGAGTGGTTTGCCCGGCGCAAGGGCCATGTAGCGTAGCGCCTTCTCGTGGGAGGCGCGCTGGTTGGCCTGCGTCAACGAGCCGGGATCGGGAATGGGTTGATCGATGGCAACGCCCATGCCGGGGTTGGTGCCGTAGGTAATCATCGGCCCCAGGCTGCCGGCGTCAATGGTCAGCTCCCTGTCAAAGCGGGCCTCGGGGTCGCTGGGTAGCGTACACCAGTGGGCCAGCGCCCGGTCCCAGGCAGCGTCTTTGGGGGCCATCGGCCGGCCGGCGATGTACTCATAGGTGGTCTCGTCCGGCGCGACCATACCCGCCCGCGCTCCGCCTTCGATGCTCATGTTGCAGAGGGTCATCCGCGCTTCCATGGAGAGCGCGCGCACCGCCGGGCCGCCGTACTCGATGACGTGGCCGTTGCCGCCGCCGATGCCGATGGCGGCGATCAGGGCCAGGATCATGTCCTTGGCGGTGACGCCAGGCCCCAAGCGGCCCCCGAAGTTCACCCGGAAGCTCTTGGGTCGGTATTGCAGCAGGCTCTGGGTAGCCAGGACATGCTCCACCTCGCTGGTGCCGATCCCGAAGGCCAGGCTGCCGAACGCGCCGTGGGTGGAAGTGTGGCTGTCGCCGCAGACGATGGTCATGCCGGGTCGGGTCGCGCCCAATTCCGGCCCGATCACGTGTACGATACCCCGCTCCGGGCTGTCCATACTGTAGAGCGGGATACTGAACTCCGCGCAATTGTCGGCCAGTTGCTGCAATTGCCACGCCGCCATATGGTCGGCCATTGGCAATTCCAGGCCGGTGGTGGGAGTGGAGTGATCCATCGTGGCCAGGGTGCGTTCCGGCCGGCGCACGCGCAGACCACGCCGGCGCAGGCCGTCGAACGCCTGCGGCGAGGTCACCTCGTGGACTAGGTGCAGGTCGACGTAGAGCACTGCCGGCGCGTCCAGCTCATGCACGACGACATGGCTGTCCCATATCTTGTCAAATAGCGTTCGCGCTGATTGCTGTGGGGTTATGTCGTTCATAATGTGACTATGCCGGTACAGCGATCGGAGCTGCGACCACGGTCTCCTCGAATCTGCCCTCGGCGACCAACAGCTTGTTCAGCGCCGCCAGGTAGGCGTTAGCGCTGGCGACGATGATGTCCGTGTCAGCGGCGTGCCCGCCGAAGGTCACCGGCCGGTCGCGGCCGCTCTGTGGGGAGGTGCGCGTGTGGGTGTAGCCGTTGGCCGCCAGTAGGCGCACAGAGACCTCGCCGATAGCATCAATGCCTTCCGTTACCGCCCGGACGCTGAACTCCAGTAGCGTGTTCGGGGCCTGGACGATGCTGTCAATGGCCTTATAGGCGGCGTCCACCGGCCCGGTGCCAACCGCCGCCCGCACATGGCTGCGGCCGTCCGGCCCGCTAATGCGCACGGTCGCTGTGGGCATACCCATTGTGCCGCAGGCCACTTGTAGACCTTCCAGGCGAAATACCTCTCGCGGCTGGTAGCGCTCGTCGGTCATCAGCGCTTCCAGGTCGGCGTCGCCCACGCTCTTCTTCTTGTCGGCCACCTCTTTGAAGCGGGCGAAGATGCGGCGCAACTCCTCGTCATCCAGCTCGTAGCCAAGTTCGGCCAGCCGGACGCGCAGCGCATGCCGGCCGGAGTGTTTGCCGAGCACCAGCGCCGATTGCTGCAGGCCGACCGTCTCCGGGCGCATGATCTCATAAGTGGCGCTATGCTTGAGCATGCCATCCTGGTGGATGCCGGCTTCGTGGGCGAAGGCGTTGGCCCCGACGATGGCTTTGTTGGGCTGTA